>JAUNPU010000001.1 GCA_030536555.1 Eubacteriales bacterium
AGGATCACGAGCATCATCACGACCACGACGAGGAGTGTGGCTGCCACGATCACGAGCATCATGACCACCATCACGACCACGATGAGAACTGCACCTGCGGCTGTCATGATCACGATCATCATCACCACCATGCAGATGAAGTATTTACAAGCTGGGGGCTGGAGACCATCGTTCCCTGTGACCGCGAGGAACTGAAGGAGATTCTGGAAGAGCTGGCATACGGCAATCAGTACGGCGATGTGCTGCGTGCCAAGGGTATGCTGCCCAGCGAGAATCCGGGTGAGTGGTATTACTTTGACCTGGTACCGGAAGAGTACGAGATCCGTACCGGCACTCCGGACTACACCGGAAAGGTATGCGTCATCGGCGCGAACCTGAAGGAAGAGGAGCTGAATCGGGCATTTGGCAGAAGCTAAGAAAGGCGGTTTGAACGATGGGACCGATGATTGAAGACGATATTACACCGGTATTTCTGATCAATGGATTTCTGGAAGCCGGGAAGACGGAATTTCTGTCCTTTACCATGGAGCAGGATTATTTCCAGACTGAGGGGAAGACTCTGCTGATCGTGTGTGAGGAAGGCGAAAATGAATTTGACGAGGAGCTTTTGAAGGATACCCGGACCTCCGTTGTCTATGTGGACAGCATCGAGGAGATCACCCCGGAGCGTCTTACGGAGCTGGAGCTGTTAAATAACCCGGAGCGGGTGCTGATCGAGTGGAACGGCATGTGGAATCAGGATGACTTAAAGCTGCCGGCAGACTGGACCATCTATCAGCAGATCACCATTGTGGACATGTCCACCTTTGACATGTACGCAAAGAATATGAAATCTCTGCTGAATGCCATGGTGAAGAATTCCGAGCTGATTATCTGCAACCGCTGCGACGGTATTGACGACCTGGAGCGGTATAAGCGGATGCTGAAGTCCATGAATACCAAATGCGAGATTGTATTTGAGGATGAAGAGGGCGAGATCGACGAGATTTCCGAGGAGGATCTGCCTTACGACTTAAGTGCCGATGTGGTGAAAATCAGCCCGGAGGCATACGGTATCTGGTATATCGACTGTATGGACAAGCCGGAGCGCTATGTGGGCAAGGTGGTGGAGTTTACAGCCATGGTGTTAAAGTCCCCCAACTTCCCGAAGAACTACTTTGTTCCGGGACGTATGGCCATGACCTGCTGTGCGGACGATATGACATTTCTGGGCTACATCTGCAAGTCCAAGGATGCAAGGAATCTGGAGACCAAACAGTGGGTGAAGGTGCGCGCGAAGGTAGCGCTGGAGTTCTGGCAGGACTATGACGGCGAGGGTCCGGTGCTGTATGCGGAAGAAGTGGTACCGGCAGAGCCGATTGAAGATGTAGTGACCTTCGGATAAGTGCCGGAACAGGAAGCAGGAATAAAAATAAACAGAGCGGGGAACTGGCAGCTTGTGTCAGGTCCCCGCTCTTGTAATGGGAATTAAGCTTCGATGGTAGTACCGGCTTTGCCCTCGATACTGCTCTCGGCATTGGCCAGAGAGGTGATGATGGCGCTGCGGCCCTTACCGGCCTTGATGAAGGAGACGGAAGCCTCTACCTTCGGCAGCATGGAGGAGGCACCGAACTGACCCTCTTTGCTGTAGCTTTCCGCTTCCGCAACGGTCATGTGAGCAAGCGGCTTCGCTTCCGGTGTGCCGTGGTTTAAAGAAACCTGGTCCACGTCGGTGAGAATCATCAGTACATCTGCATCGATCTCCTTGGCAAGCAGACCGCTCACTAAGTCCTTCTCGATAACTGCGCTGGCACCCTTTAAGTTGGCGCCCTGTTCCAGAACCGGGATACCGCCGCCGCCGCAGGAAACGACGATCTGGTCAGCATCCAGCAGTGCGCGGATTGCATCGACCTCTACGATCGCAACCGGCTTCGGAGCGGATACGATACGCTGCCAGCCCTTGCCTTCCACCTCGGTCACGTAGTTGCCCTTGGCTTCTTCTGCGTCAGCCTCTTCACGGGTCATGAAACGTCCGACCTTCTTCACCGGATTGTAGAAGGACTCATCATAGGGATCTACCATAACCTGAGTCAGTACGGTGGAGACCGGCTTGTAAATGCCGCGTCTGAGAAGCTCGGAACGGATGCCGTTCTGCAGGTCATAGCCGATGTAGCCCTGGCTCATGGCAGAGCAGACAGACATGGGAGCGGCTGTGTAGCCTTCGTGATTGCGGGAAAATTCGTTCATTGCTGTATGAATCATGCCAACCTGCGGGGCATTGCTGTGAACTACAGCTACCTGCCAGCCGTTCTGGATGAAATCAGCGATTACTTTTGCGGTGCCCGCAACGGCTGCCTTCTGTTCCGGAAGATTGGTTCCAAGTGCGTCGTGTCCAAGTGCCATAACGATTCTTTTCTTTGCCATATCGTTACCTCTTTCTGTCGTTGTATTTGATGTGTGTTTACTGACTTATTTTCTGAAACGATAGTAATATTATAGTGTTTTTAGTGGAAAAATGCAACTGATTTGTGCTATACTGTTGTATGGCGGCAGACGCGAAATCCGGCAGCTGTATTCCGGTTCTGCTGCCTTACTGTAGAAAAGGAGGCTGAACAGATGGGGCAGATCCGGCGGGGGATTTCCGTCATTTGGGATTTGACAGCGCCGCTGCTTCTGTATATGATAATTTGTGACGGGACGGTTCAGGTCTGGCAGATTGTAAGCGGAGGTATTGCAGAGACACAGGGGCTGGCGGCAGGCGGGCTGGGAGCGGCGATTGCCGTGGTACCCCTGGGAATCTGGTATCGGAAGCTGCGAGGGGAACGCCGGAGGATGTACGTGCAGGAAGAACGTGCCGGACAGGAGAAGCGTGCCATGCAGGAAGGACGTGCCGTGCAGGAGAAGCGTGCCATGCAGGAAGGAAGTGCCGGGCAGGAGAGTTGCACCGGGCGGCGCACGGGCATGACGGCGGCGGATGTGGGAACGACGATCATGCTGGCAGTCGGGTTTTGTATCTTTTTAAATAACCTGCTGATGCTTCTTGATCCGCTGTCTGCCGGGTTTGAGAGAGCGGGGCAGCTGCTTTCAGGGCCGTCTCTGGCGGTACAGATCCTGAGTGTCGGTCTGGTCATTCCGCTGGCGGAGGAACTGGTATTTCGCGGCTTTGCCTATGAGCGGCTGCGGGAGGTATTGTCAGTACGGGGAGCAGTGGCGGCATCTGCTGTGTACTTCGGACTCTTTCACGGCAATCTGGTGCAGGGAATCTATGCCACGGTGTTCGGTGTCATATTGGCATTGCTCTGTGAGCGATATGACAGCCTGACTGCGGCCTGGCTTTTTCACGGGGCAGCCAATCTGACGTCGATACTCGTGACGGCGCTGGGACTGCAGCGGCTTCTGGCAGCGCGACGGTCCTGGATGGCTGCGGCTGCGGCAGCAGGGGGAATCCTGATTTTGTATTCAGCTTATAAGATAAAGAAAGGTAAGAAAACAACATGAAATTATTGTCCATAGCAATTCCATGCTATAATTCTGAAGGTTATATGAGACATTGTATCGAGTCCCTGCTTCCGGGCGGAGACGAGGTGGAGATCCTGATTGTGGACGACGGCTCCACCAAAGACAACACGGCACAGATTGCCGATGAGTATGAGGCACGCTATCCGGGCATCTGCCATGCGATCCATCAGGAAAATGGCGGTCACGGCGCAGCAGTCAACGCAGGACTGAAGGCTGCCACCGGCATTTACTTCAAGGTCGTGGACAGTGATGACTGGGTCAATGAAGAGGCGTACAGAGAGGTTTTGGAGACGCTGCGCCGGTTTGTGATGGGCGATGAGACTCTGGATATGCTGGTTACCAACTTCGTATATGAGAAGCAGGGGGCGAAGCATAAGCGGGTGATGCAGTACCGCACCGCGCTGCCAAAGCGGGAGCTGATCACCTGGAATGACGTGAAGGTATTCATGCTGGGACAGTACATACTGATGCATTCGGTGATCTACCGCACGGAGATGCTGCGGGAATGCGGGCTGGAGCTGCCGAGACATACCTTCTATGTGGACAATATTTTCGTGTTCCAGCCGCTTCCCTTTGTGAAGACCCTGTATTACCTGGATGTGAATTTCTACCGGTATTTCATCGGACGAGATGACCAGTCTGTCAATGAGCAGGTGATGATCGGCCGCATCGACCAGCAGCTTCGGGTCAACAAGCTGATGGTGGGCTACTACAATCAGAGTAAGATCACCAACCGCAAGCTGCGCCATTATATGGTCCGCTATCTGGAGATCATGATGACGGTTTCCTCGATTCTGGCGATCAAGTCAGGCACCGAGGAGAATATGGAGAAGAAGAAGGAACTGTGGCAGTTCGTGCGCAAGGAGAATCTGCCCCTGTATCTGCGCCTGCGCTGGGGCTTTCTGGGTCAGGGCATGAACCTGCCGGGCAAGAGCGGACGGACCGTGTCCATTGCGGGATACAAGATCAGCCAGAAGTTCTTTGGCTTCAACTAAACCGAACAAAAAACTTTTCAAAATAATTGTAGAAAAAGTATTGACAATTAGCACAATAACGGTTATACTACGTAGGCAGTGTTGAGTGAGACATCACTTAGCACAGCCGATATGGGGTCTTAGCTCAGCTGGGAGAGCATCTGCCTTACAAGCAGAGGGTCATAGGTTCGAGCCCTATAGGCCCCATACCAAACTAAATATGGCGGAATAGCTCAGTTGGCTAGAGCATACGGTTCATACCCGTAGTGTCGAGAGTTCGAATCTCCCTTCCGCTACTTTACGAATCCTTATAATCCGTCGGGTTATAAGGATTTTTTTGATATTTCCTGAAAAATTGCATATACTGAGTAAAGATATCGCAGGAATTATTAAAAAAGTGACGGTTTTATTAACATTTCGGAAACTCTATTGTACTCTGGTTCCGCCTGTGCTATAATCCGAAAAAGTTAAAGAATCGGGAAGGGAGGAACGTCAAGTGAAAAATCTGTTAAGAAAATACGGGCATGTCTGGACGTTTGGATATGCATTTATCTACCTTCCCTGGTTTTTCTATCTGGAGCGGACTGTGACCCATGGATACGCGGTGATGCACGTGTCTCTGGATGATGTGATTCCGTTTAATGAGTATTTTATTGTACCGTACCTGCTGTGGTTTCTGTATGTGGCGGGGACCATGCTGTACTTCTTCTTTACCAGTAAGCAGGATTATTACCGGGTCTGCACATTTCTGTTTACGGGGATGACGATCAGCCTTCTGATCTGTACCTTTTTCCCCAATGGGACGGACCTGCGGCCGGTGGTGGATCCGGAGAAGAATTTCTGCAGCTGGCTGGTGAGCATACTCCACAAGGCAGATACATCCACCAACGTATTTCCAAGCATTCATGCGTACAATTCGCTGGGGATTCATTTTGCGATTATGAACAGCAGGGCATTGAAGGATAAGAAGCTGATCCGCTGGGGGTCCTTCGGGCTGATGATCGCCATCTGCCTGTCTACCATGTTCTTAAAGCAGCATTCGGTGGTGGATGTGGTGGGCGCACTGATTCTGGCGTATGTGATGTACCCGCTGGTCTATGGCTTCAACGATGCGGCGGAGCGCAAGGCGGCGAGACAGAAGGCTCTTGGATGAGGCAGGCTGCTGAGCGGTGTCTGAGCGACCTTTGCCGGGGTAGGAAGAGAGTGATTGTAACAATCAGGAAGATCGGAGGTAACTTCGGTCTTTTTTCTTTGGCGGAAACAGAAAACAGGGCTATTTTATAGAAATTTTCTTAGGTGTTTTTCCTGTTTTATGGTATACTGAGTAGTAGTAAAGAGACGGAGGTTTCCATGTACTATTTTATCGTGAATCCAAATGCCGGTCATGGCAGAGGAGAAAAGATATGGAGAAAACTGGAACACAGACTGAAGCGTTCCGGCATAGAGTATCAGGTGGAGATGACCAGAGGGCAGGGAGACGCCAGGAATCTGGCGCGGCAGATCACAGAATGGCAGATCACAGAACGGGGCGGAGAGTCCAGGGTGATCGTGGCAGTAGGCGGTGACGGTACGGTCAATGAGATCCTGGACGGTGTCGCCTTTGACAATGAGCTGACTCTTGGCTATATTCCGGCAGGTACGGGCAATGATCTGGCCCGCGCGCTGAAGCTTTCAAGAAATCCTCACCGGGGGCTTAAGAAGATTCTGCATCCGGCAGGTTACCGGTATCTGGACTACGGGATTCTGTCTTATGGACAGGAGAAGCCGGTATACCGGAGATTTGCAGTCAGCAGCGGCATCGGGCTGGATGCGGACGTGTGTCACGACCAGTCGGAGTGCAGGCTCAGGAAGCGGCGTCTGCCGATCAGGCTGGGGCGCTTCAGCTATGTGCTGCTGGGAATCCGCCACCTGATCATATCCCAGCCGGTGAAGGGGTATCTTCTGCTGGACGGGGTGAAGAAGGTGGAGTTCAACCACATTTATTTCATTTCCTCCCATGTGCATCCTTATGAGGGCGGCGGATTCCGGTTCGCTCCCCGGGCAGACGGCAAGGACGGACTGCTGGAGGTGTGTGTGGTCCACAATACCTTCAGGAGGGGACTGGTGCCGGTGCTGTGGGACGCGCTGATCGGCAGGTCCAACCACCACCGGGGCGTCCGGCATTATCCCTGCAGGGAGGTGCAGATTCATGTGGACCGGCCCATGCGGGTCCATGTGGACGGTGAGGACTGCCTGTATCAGACGGATATTCACCTGCGGTGTGTGGAGAAGAAAATCCGGACATTTTTGTGACAGACGGGCAGAACAGGAAGACAGAACGATCAATACAGATAGAACAGACAGAAGGAGACAGAGATTATGCGAATCGGACAGGGCTATGATGTCCACCGGCTGGTGGAAGGCCGGGATTTGATATTGGGCGGTGTCACCGTTCCCTACGAGAAGGGGCTTTTAGGACACTCGGATGCGGATGTGCTGGTTCATGCAGTGATGGATGCGCTGCTGGGAGCGGCGGCTCTGGGAGACATCGGTCAGCATTTTCCGGACACAGATCCTCAGTACAAGGGCATTTCCAGCATCGCGCTCCTTGAGAAGGTGGGAGAGCTGCTGGAGGAGCAGGGCTATGTGATTGAGAATATTGACGCAACGATCATTGCGCAGCGGCCGAAGCTGGCGGCGTACCGTCCCCAGATGGCAGCCAATATCGCCAGGACGCTGCATCTGGAGCTGAATCAGGTGAGTGTCAAGGCGACCACGGAGGAAGGGCTTGGATTTACCGGTACGGGAGAGGGAATCTCCTCCCAGGCCATAGTCCTGCTTGCAAATGTGAAGGATTATTGCTATGATGGTAACTGGTCGGAACCTCAGTGTACCTGCTGTGGTGACCGGAGATGTGAGTAGAAAATGGAATGGCAGTGACCGGGGCAGCCGTCGGGGCCGTCACGGAGCAGAGGAAAACAGGTAAGGAGAGCAGTTATGAAGATATTTAACACACTGACAAGAAGAAAAGAAGAGTTTGTGCCCCTGGAACCGGGCAAGGTGAAGATGTATGTATGCGGACCGACCGTGTACAACTTCATCCACATCGGCAATGCAAGACCGATGATCGCGTTCGATACGGTGAGAAGATATTTTGAGTACAAGGGCTACGAGGTGAACTATGTTTCCAACTTCACCGACGTGGATGACAAGATCATCAAGAAAGCCATCGAGGAAGGCGTGGATGCCGAGACCATTTCCCAGCGCTATATTGAGGAGTGCAAGAAGGACATGGCAGCCATGAATGTAAAGCCTGCCACCACCCATCCCCAGGCGACTCAGGAGATCTGCGGCATGCTGGAGATGATCCAGACCCTGATCGACAAGGGACATGCCTATGCGGCGCAGGACGGCACCGTATATTTCCGCACCAAGTCCTTCAAGGAGTACGGCAAGCTGTCCCACAAGAATCTTGACGAGCTGCAGTCGGGCTTCCGCGAGATCAAGGTAACCGGTGAGGAGGGCAAGGAGGACCCGTCCGACTTCGTGCTGTGGAAGCCGAAGAAGGAAGGAGAGCCTTACTGGGAGTCCCCATGGTGCCAGGGCCGTCCGGGCTGGCATATTGAGTGCTCTGTGATGTCCAGGAAGTATCTGGGCGAGCAGATCGATATTCATGCAGGCGGCGAGGATCTGGTATTCCCGCACCATGAGAATGAGATCGCCCAGTCTGAGGCAGCCAACGGCAAGACCTTTGCCAACTACTGGATGCACAATGCATTTTTAAATATCGACAACCGGAAGATGTCCAAGTCTCTGGGCAACTTCTTTACCGTGCGTGAGATCAGCGAGAAGTACGACCTGCAGGTGCTGCGTTTCTTCATGCTGAGCGCACATTACAGAAGTCCGCTGAACTTCAGTGCAGACCTGATGGAAGCGTCCAAGAACGGTCTGGACCGTATTCTGACTGCTGTGGAGCGTCTGTGCGACGTGGACGGCAAGGTGAGCGGCGCTGAGTTTACGGAAGCGGAGCAGGAGCATGTGGCAGCGGCGAAGGAGCTGGTGGGCAAGTTCGAGGCAGCCATGGAGGATGATTTCAACACGGCTGACGCCATCACCGCGATCTTTGAGCTGGTGAAGCTGAGCAATTCCACCGCATCCGAGGAGAGCACAAAGACCTACGTGGATTATCTGAAGGATACCATTGAGAAGCTGTGCGACGTGATGGGCATTATCACCGAGCGCAAGGCTGAGGTGCTGGACAGTGAGGTTGAGGAGCTGATCGCTGCAAGACAGCAGGCGAGAAAAGAGAAGAATTTTGCACGGGCTGATGAGATCCGTCAGCAGCTTCTGGATATGGGCATCGTGCTGGAGGATACCAGAGAAGGTGTAAAATGGAAGAGAGCATGATTCAGGACCTGATGAAGCAGGCGCTTGAACTCCAGGATGTGGATGTATGCACCTATTCTCCGCTGGTGCTGGCTTATATCGGGGATGCGGTCTATGAGCTGCTGATCCGGACCAAAGTCATCAACCACGGCAGCATGCAGGTCAATAAGATGCACAAGAAGAGTGCCAGTCTGGTGAAGGCGGAGACTCAGGCGAACCTGATCAAGGTGCTGTCCGAGGAGCTGACGGAGGAGGAGATGGCGGTGTACAAGCGTGGCCGCAATGCCAAGGCGGTGACCACGGCAAAGCACGCCACCATGATCGACTACCGGATGGCTACGGGATTTGAAGCCCTGATGGGCTATCTGTACCTGACAGACCGCTATGAGCGGCTGCTTGGTCTGGTACATGACGGATTAGAGAAAATAGGAGAACTGTAAGGAAACGGAGCAGTTAATAGGAGAACGTTCATGAGATACGAAGAACTGACCATAGAAGGCAGAAATGCAGTGCTGGAGGCATTTCGCTCCGGCAAGACCATCGACAAACTGTTCGTGCAGGACGGCTGTAAGGACGGGCCGATTCAGAGTATCACCAGAGAGGCGAGAAAGCACGATACGATCATCAGCTATGTGCCGAGAGAGCGTCTGGACCAGATGTCCGAGACCGGAAAGCACCAGGGGGTGATCGCATATGCGGCGGCTTACGAGTATGCCAGTGTGGATGACATTCTGGAAGCAGCCAGGGAGAAGGGCGAGCCGCCATTTATCTTCCTGCTGGACGGAATCGAGGACCCGCACAATCTTGGGGCAATCATCCGTACTGCCAATCTGGCAGGTGCACACGGGGTGATCATTCCGAAGCACCGGGCGTCGGGACTTACGGCGACCGTAGCCAGAACCTCCGCCGGAGCGCTGAACTACACGCCGGTGGCAAAGGTGACCAATCTGGCCAATACGATTGAGGATTTGAAGAAGCAGGGACTGTGGTTCGTCTGCGCGGATATGGGCGGGGAACTGATGTACCGCCTGAATCTGAAGGGACCGATCGGTCTTGTGATCGGCAATGAAGGAAGCGGAGTCGGCAAGCTGGTTCGGGAGAAGTGCGATATGATCGCCTCCATCCCCATGAAGGGCGACATCGATTCCCTGAATGCTTCCGTGGCAGCAGGTGTCCTGGCTTATGAGATCGTGAGACAGAGACTGGGCTGATCTGGCAGGTCTTAAGCGGCGAGACGGATGACCGGGCTGAGTTGCCTGAGACTTCGGAGCTGCTGACAAAAAAGGAGTGGGGAAGAATGAGAAAATATCGGATGGCTGTGGTGGCTGCGGCGGTTTGCGCAGCTGCGGCAGTGGGCGGCTGCGCCGGCGGCAGAGAGGCTGCAAAGCCGGTGGAGACCGTGGTGGAGACGACGGCAGAGCTTCCGTCGCCAGCAGCGGCGGAGACTAAGGAGCCAGTGGCGGCAGAAACCGGGAAGTCTGAGGAGCCGTCGGCGGCAGTTGAGAGTACGGCAGAGCTGGCGGTGATCGAGGATCAGCCGGTTCCGCTTTATGAGAAGCCGGTGGGCAGCCATGTGCGGGTTCCGCAGGCAAGCGGCACCGTGACTTACGGCAACGGCAAGGTGGCTGTGGACGCGTCCAATTCTGCCAACGGCTATGTGATGGTAAAATACACCGGAAGCAAGGGCAAGATCAAGGTTCAGATCACAAAGGGCGGCATCACCTACACCTACGATCTGAATGCCCGCGATGCCTACGAGGTATTTCCGTTTTCAGAGGGCAACGGCACTTATTCGGTGAAGGTGTTTGAGAATGTGACCGGCAATCAGTATGCGCAGGCATTCAGCCAGGACATTTCCGTATCGCTGGCGGATCAGTTCGAGCCGTTCCTGTACCCGAATCAGTACGTGAATTTCACGGAGAACTGTGCGACGGTGCAGACAGGGGCACAGATTGCCGCCTCTGCCACGGATGCTATTGGCGTGGTGACCGATGTCTACAACTATGTCATCGGCAACATTCACTATGACAATGCCAAGGCAGCCTCCGTTCAGAGCGGATATCTGCCCAATGTGGACGAGGTGCTGGCTTCGAAGAAGGGCATCTGCTTTGACTATGCGGCGCTGATGACGGCGATGCTGCGTTCTCAGGATATTCCGGCAAAGCTGGTGATCGGCTACACCGGCAGCCTGTACCATGCGTGGGTGAATGTCTACATTGACAATGTGGGCTGGGTGGACAACATGATTTACTTTGACGGTACCAACTGGTCTCTGATGGATCCCACATTTGCTTCTTCCGGCGGAAATGATGAGAGTGTCCGCCAGTACATTGGAAACGGAGCTAATTATCAGGCAAAATATACATACTAGGATTGGCTGTGACCGGTGAGACCTTCGCCGGCTGCGGCTGGATGACGCCCGGCGCATGCATGTTTTGTGCCGGGCGTAGTGTTTAATTTTACTAAGAGGAGTGACGGGTATGGCGGGAAAGATGTATTCCAACAGAGAACTGTCTGCATTCTGCCTGCAGGTGTCGCTGCTTCTGAAGGCGGCGGTGCCGCTGGAGGAAGGGCTGGCGGTTATGGCAGAGGATGCGGCAGATCAGGAAGAGAAGGATATGCTGCAGAAAATGTCGGAGGACGTGGAGCTGGGAGACCCGTTCTTTGCGGCGATGGAGCAGGCGGGATGCTTCCCGGACTATGTGGTGCGCATGGCGAAGCTGGGACAGCAGACCGGCACCCTGGACAGACTGATGGAGTCCCTGTCTGTCTACTATGAAAAAGAATATTACATGATGAAAAATATCCGCAATGCCATTACCTACCCGATCATGATGGTGGGAATGCTGCTTGTGGTGCTGTTTGTGCTGTTCACAAAGGTCATGCCGGTATTTGAGAAGGTCTATGAGCAGCTGGGCGTACAGCTGTCTCCCCTGTCTCTGGCGGCATCCAGGCTTGGTGGAATCTTCAGCGGCGCGGCGTTATTGCTGTTTGTGATTCTGGCTGTGGTGGCGGCAGGTGCGGCAATCGCTGCCGGAGCCGGTCGTTCCTTTGGCTGGGCAGAGAAGCTTAAGAACTGGTTCAAGCGGAAGAATCAGATCGCATTGGCGGTTGCCGGATGCCGGTTCACGGCAGTGCTGGCGCTGACGCTGCAGTGCGGCATGGAGCTGGAGAAGGGCATGGAGCTGGCAAAGGAGCTGGTGGACAACAGCCGTGTGGCTGACCGGATCGCGGAGTGCTCTGAGAAGCTGGAAGACGGCATGAATTATTATGAAGCCATGAAGGAGACCGGACTGTTCAACGGATTCCACATCCAGATGATCAAAGTGGGAACCAGAAGCGGCTGTCTGGACCGTGTGATGCAGGATATTTCCAGGGATTATGAGCAGCAGGCGGATGCGTCCATCGACAATATGATGGCGCGGCTGGAGCCGACCATGGTCGCAGTGCTGTCTGTGGCGGTGGGGCTGATCCTGCTGTCTGTGATGCTGCCGCTGGCAGGTGTGCTGGCGGGGGTCGGCTGACCGGGAGGTGCACGGATGAAGTGTGAACATGAGAAGGACAGACATCCGCAGAAGTGGCTGGATGCCCGGTTTGTGGCGGGCTGCCTGGTGGCAGCTGCGGTATTTGGTGTGGCTGCGGGGATGTTCCTCAATGGCATCAGCTCCTTTCTGCACCGGACGAAGGCGGAAGGGCTGGAGACGCTGCAGGATGCGATTACCCGTGGCTGCGTGCAGTGCTATGCCATAGAAGGGCGCTATCCGCCCAGTGTGGAGTATCTGGAAGAACAGTACGGAATCCAGATTGACCGGGATCAGTATGCAGTGTTCTACAATGGATTTGCATCCAATCTGATGCCGGAGATCACGGTGGTACCGCTGGAGGAAGCGGAATGATGGAATGGAAAATGGATGACAGAAGGGGGCGGACCGGATGAAGCAAAGCGGAGAGCGCAGGAGCCAGACCATGGGGACTTTGTTTACCAGTCTGTTGTTTCTTGTATTTGTGCTGTGTGCGCTGTTTACGGTGCTGACAGGCGGCAGGGTGTATGAGAATATCAGCGCCCGCATGGAGGAGACCTACACAGGCAGCGTGGCACTGCAGTATATTGCCAACAAGGTGCGTCAGGGAGATACAGCAGGAGCGGTGTCAGTCCGGGAACAGGAAGGTACGCAGGTGCTGGAACTGGCACAGGACATTGACGGCGAGCGCTATGTGACCTGGATCTATTATCTGGACGGAAGCATCCGGGAGCTGTTCACCTGGGCGGACAGCGGGCTGTCGCTCCACGACGGTATCTCGGTGCTGGAGTGCGGAGGGCTTACGCTGAACCAGGAAGGAAGGCTGCTGACGGTGGAGACCACCGGAGCAGGCGGCGGCAGACTGCAGCTGTCTCTCAGAAGTACAGGAGGTCAGGATGAATAGGAAAAACAGTTCCGGTTCAGGAATGTTCCTGATGGAAATGATCGTTGTGGTGGGATTTTTCATATTCTGCGCATCCGTCTGTATTCTGGCTTATGCCAGGTCGGACCACGCCAGTCGGCTGGCGGCGGACCGGAATCAGGCGGTCAGTGCGGCTCAGAGCATGGTGGAGGTCTGGAAGCTTTCCGATGAGGAAGGTACGGCGGAACACACGGCGTACTGGGATGGAGACTGGGCGGCAGTGCCGGATACGGAGCAGGCGCAGTTTCACGCCCGGATGAAGGTGGAGACAGAGGCTGGCGGCATGAGCACGGCACAGGTGACGGTATACAGAGACCGGGATGATGAGGAGCTTTTTTCGCTGGAGGCGAAGAAGTACCGGAGACCGTAAGCGGCAGAAAATGAGCGAAAAGTGGCAGAAAATGAGCGAAAAGGCAGAACGTAACCGGAATGGGAGGAAATGGCAATGGCAGATGGTGAGATCAGGCGGCGGGCCAGTATCGGGATTCCGTCGCTGATTCTGATATTTATAGTGCTGTGTCTGGCAACCTTCGGAATCCTGTCCCTGGGAAATGCCAGAAGGGAGGATTCCTTTTCCCGGAAAAATGCCGCCGCCGTGCAGGAGTATTACCGTGCGGACGGACAGGGAGAGGAATTCCTGCAGCAGGTGGATCAGGCGCTGAGGGAAGCAGGGAAAGCCAGTGCTGGTGCGGACGGGGCAGGCGTTGGAAGCACGGCGGAATCCGGTTTGATTTCGGAACGTAAGCGGCAGGTGCTGGAGGCAGTGGGACTGGAGAATCAGGCGGATTCGGATCTGATCTGTGCGGACATTGCCATGGAGTCAGGGCTGGCGCTTCGAATCGAGCTGGCGGTGGACTGGACAGAATGCACGTATCAGATTCAGAGCTGGAAGGTCTACGACCGGGAAAACTATGAGATTGACCAGTCGGTTCCGGTGTGGACCGGCGGAGGACAGTAGGTGGCAGGTCCCGGGATGGTAACCGGACAAAATCCGATAAAGGGAAACATGACAAAAGGAGAATTGACAGATGAAGATGGAAGAATTGCTGCGGGAAGCCGTGGACAGGGGGGCTGCTGATATTTTTGTGATTCCAGGCATGCCGTTTTCCTACCGGGTCGGCGGGACGATCATTTATCAGAATGAGGAGAAGCATTTCCCGAAGGAAATCGACGGGATGATTGAGGAATTCTATCAGCTGGCGGGCAACCGGGACATGAGCAAGGTCCGGGAGCATGGAGACGATGACTTTTCCATGGCGCTGCCGGGGGTGTCCAGATTCCGTGCCAACGTATTTCGGCAGAGGGGTTCGCTGGCGGCGGTAATCCGTGTCATTACCTTTGATCTGCCGAATTTTAAGGAGCTTAACATTCCGCAGAGTGTGATCGACATTGCACAGATGAACAAGGGCTTTGTGCTGGTGACGGGACCGGCGGGAAGCGGCAAGAGCACGACTCTGGCCTGTATCATTGACGAGATCAACCGCACCAAGAGCGAGCATGTGATCACGCTGGAGGACCCGATCGAGTATCTGCACCGCCACAACAAAAGCGTGGTGACCCAGAGAGAGATCGCCACGGATACGGACAGCTATGTGACGGGGCTGCGGGCGGCACTTCGCCAGGCGCCGGACGTGATTCTGGTGGGCGAGATGCGTGACGAGGATACCATCAAGACGGCGATGACGGCGGCGGAGACGGGGCATCTGGTCATTTCCACCCTGCACACGGTGGGGGCAGCCAATACCATCGACCGCATTATCGACAGCTTTCCGCCCAATCAGCAGCAGCAGGTCCGGGCGCAGCTTTCCATGGTTATGCAGGCGGTGGTGTCCCAGCAGCTGATTCCCACGCTGGACGGCAATGTGGTCCCGGCGTTTGAAATCATGTTCTTCAACAGCGCCATCCGGAATCTGGTCCGCGAGGCGAAGATTCATCAGATCGACAATATCATTGCCACCTCGCAGGAGGAAGGAATGGTGACCATGGACAACAGCCTGCTGAAGCTATACCGGGACGGCGTGATCAGCAAAGAGCATGCGGTGATGTACAGCAACAACGGAGAACTGATGGAGAAAAAGCTGGCGCGGCTTTGAGTAAAATGCCCCGCAGCTGGAGATAGTAAATGACAGCAGGGCAGCCGCAGGGTCAGAACGTGGCTGCCTGTAAAGAAGCGAAAGCAGGAGGCTGTCATGAAAACAGAAAAAAGAAAAGTCGTATTGATCGGAACCGGGATGGTGGGCATGAGCTATGCATACAGTATGCTGAATCAAAATGTCTGCGACGAGCTGGTTCTGATCGACATTGACCGGAAGCGGGCAGAGGGCGAGGCTATGGATCTGAACCATGGACTTGCCTTTTCTGGTTCCCATATGCAGATATATGCCGGGGACTACGGGGACTGCCGGGATGCAGATCTGGTGACCATCTGCGCGGGAGTCGCCCAGAAGCCGGGGGAGAGCAGGATGGACCTGCTGAAACGAAACAGGGAGGTATTTCGCTCGATCATCGGACCGGTGGTGCAGTCCGGGTTCAACGGGCTGTTTCTGGTGGCGACCAATCCGGTGGATGTGATGACAAGAATCACCTGGGAATTGTCCGGATTTAATGCCAGAAGGGTGATCGGAACCGGGACGGCGCTGGATACGGCGAGACTCCGGTATCTGCTGGGAGAGCATTTTCACGTGGATCCCCGCAATATTCATGCCTATGTGATGGGCGAGCACGGGGACAGCGAGTTCGTGCCCTGGAGTCAGGCGATGATCGCCACCAGGCAGATTCGGGACATTGTGCGGGAGATAGAGGCGGTGAAAGGGGGAGATGCGGAAGAAGCGCGTGCAGGCGGGAAGCTGACGAAGCAGGCGGGCGGACAGCAGGCGGAGCATGCAGGTGGACGACTGCCGGAGCGGGATATGCAGCAGGCGGAAACGGGCACACAGTCGTCGCAGATGGAGCAGCTTGCCCGAATCTCGGAGGAGGTGCGCGGGGCGGCTTACCGGATCATTGAGGCAAAGCGTGCCACCTACTACGGCATCGGCATGGCGATGACCCGGATCACCAAGGCGATTCTGGGAGATGAGAACAGCGTGCTGACCGTCTCCGCGCTGCTCTGCGGGGAGTACGGTCAGCATGGTGTGTTCGTCGGCGTGCCTGCAATCATCAATCAGAACGGTGTGCAGCGGATACTGACCCTGAATCTGACAGAGGAGGAGCAGGAGAAGCTGGAAGACTCCTGCCGGATTCTGCAGGAAAGCTTCCGTGGACTGGTGCAGGAAGCGGCGTCCTAATCCTCCACTGTGATCACCCGAAGCCCCAGATCGGACCAGGTATTGCCGATCAGGTAGGAGGTATAATTCTGTCCGGCGCTGATGTCTGCCTGGAAGGATACCAGCGGCTGTCCGGTGCCGGGGATGGTCCCCACAGCGCCGATGACAATGATCGGCAGCTCCCGCAGGAAGGTGTAGGTGTTGGAGCTGCTGACAAAGAACTGATAGGTTCCCGCAACAGCCTGCTTATAGGAAGTAACATTCTGGAATCTCACGTTCCGGAAGACCGTTTCGCCGCCTGCAAGCAGCAGGTCGAACCGGGAGCCGCTGAAGGTCATATTGGCGAACCGGTAGCAGCCGGAGTTAAATGGCATGTTGGCGCAGCCGGTGTCCACGATGCGAACCAGCTCCAGACCGCCGGATGCCGTGTCGGTCAGCACCATGGTGACCTTCTGCCCTGCCACAAACGGGAAATTCTGCTGCAGCAGCACAGAGCGCATGCCGGTTGCCCGCCGCACAGCCACCGTATGGAACCCGTCGGAAACCCAGTCATAGTTGCTGATGGTACCGAACCGGGAGTTGATGGCATAGGGGTTGCCGTCAATGGAAATGTTCACCGGGAACGGATTGGCGGATGCATTTAAGAAGCGAACCTGCCCGAATACGTCCAGGGGAAGATCGGGAATGACCGGGAAATTGGGCGATTCCGGCAATCCCGGTACGCCTGGAAATACAGGAAAGCCCGGCAGTGTGGGAAATCCCGGTCTCCCCGGAATGCCGCCATTGTTGTTGCCCGGAAATGCAGGACCGCCCTCGCCCGGGGACGGGAGAGGAATCACTGGGACATTGCCGCCGTTTCCGTCGTTGCCTCCCGGAAATGCGGGACCGCCTTCGCCCGGGGACGGGAGCGGGGTGACCGGGATGTTACCGTTACTGTTGTTGCCTCCCGGGAATGCGGGACCGCCTTCGCCCGGGGACGGGAGCGGAGTGACCGGGACGTTACCGTTACCGTCGTTGCTGCCCGGGAATGCAGGACTGCCTTCGCCCGGGGACGGGAGCGGGGTGACCGGAATATTGCCGTTTCCAGGAGTGCTTTCCATTCCGCCGCCGGTTCCGGGAAGTGCGGGGCTTCCCTCGCCGGGAGAGGGAAGTGGGATGACCGGCCCGGGACCCTGCGCCGCCGGTTCTTCACGATTTCCGTTATCCTCCATTCTGTTCTGGTTATAAATCACACCTGGCATGCCATTGTAGTGCGTATCATTTTCAGCCATAATCAGCCTCATTGCTTTTTACTTTACCTTATGAGGAGTCGGTGCGGCTGGTTCATGAAGAAAAGAAATTGACAGGAAAGAATTTGCCGAATAAGCATGAAAAGGATCAAGAACTGCTTTGGCATATGACTCCAGGACGTTTTGGACAATTACAGGCGATTATGCCATAGAATTGTCCAAAACAAGCGGTGGACGGACCGCTGTAGCCACTGAAAAGCATGGTTTTGGACAATTTTGCCTCAAATCCTTAAAAAATGTCCAGAAATCCAGGAATTTTGGACATTTTTTTGAAATATAAGTAAAAATTGTCCAAAATCTTACCTGAAATGCGATTTATGAGGGTGAGAGACGGGCGTTTGAAGGAGGATTGGACAATTTTACGGATTTTGGTCTGAAATTGTCCAATATGTAAGGCTTGCGCCCGGGAAAGTGTCACAAAAGCTGATAGACGCCACATAAATAAACGCTACGCAAATACCACACAGGCGCACAAACAAAACAATTTTACCGCTTGACAGAAGCGCCAAGTCATGGTATTCTATTTAAGGTTCGCAGGACATGAGCGGACTGAAAAGAAAGATGCTGCTGTGGCTCAGTCGGTAGAGCGTCGCATTGGTAGTGCGGAGGTCACGGGTCCGATTCCCGTCAGCAGCTTACCGGAATCCCTTGAGAAATCAAGGGATTTTTGCTTTGTAAAGAAATGATGCCACCGGTTCGCGGTGGCATTTGACTACTGGCGGATTGGAAGTGCACATACCTATATACCAGATCCCTATTATTCCAAGATTCGATCTGAAGACGAACCTGGATACAAGAATTCTATAATTTCATGCTGGGAAATTAGTGAGAAACGACTTCAAAACTATTTGAGAAATAAAACCATTCTTTACAAAAAAGAATAAGTGTTATATAATGAACATACAATAAAAGGGCTTTACCCAGATAGTTATTTGAGGTGGTAAATTTCGTTGCAACCACACACCTTCGGGTCAAAAGAGATGCAGGAGAGGCGACGCCTGCCAAGTAATTATCTGGATTAGCATATAAAAAGGATATGATACCAACGGTTAGTAATGACCGGTGGTATTTTTTTGTTGTGTAATTTATAAAAGCATGAATTATGACCGGCGTATGGCAGGAATAATTATTATTGACCTGAGCAGGGAGCATGAGCAGGGAAATGAAAAAACTGAAATTGTGATTGCAGCGAATACGTGATATAATGAATCAAGTACTCTTTGTGATGAAACGGCAATTACTAAGAGAAAGCGGCGACGGGAAGATGAAGGATTATCTGAGATTTTTTGGACGTGTTATGCTGATCATAATCGGAGTTTTGCTGGCGACTGGACTTTTGTTTGCAGCCGGATTTATCTATGAGACCAGATATAAAGTCCATGATGTTGAGGTCTATGAATTGGAAAATCAGAATTATCAGGTGATCCTGCAGGAAATCGGAGACCCGGTGTGGCCGTTTGGTCCGGCGACAGCTCGCGTGACCGTGGTCAGGAAAAAGGAGAACGGACGCAAAGAAGTGATTGAGCGGTTTACAGAAAAGATAGATAATGATGGGGGAAGGCTGGATGGCTTCTGGAACTGCCGTGTGTCATGGGGAGAGGGGCAGGTGACGGTTATGCTTTCTGGTGAGTCGTTTCTGAAAGCTTATGAGATAAAGCTGGAGTAGGAAATATCTGCCGCATGCAGACAGGCTGCGGCAGATTGCAGCAGTTTGCTAAAATAGAAAAAATCAGGAGGAAGGAAGATGAAATTTATATTTGCAACCATTCATGTAAGGGATTTGGAGAAGTCTGTCCGCTTTTATGAAACGGTGATCGGGCTGAAGCTGGCAAGAAGATTTCCGGCGGGACCGGGGATGGAGATTGCGTTTCTCGCGGACGGTCCGGCAGAGCTGGAGCTGATCTGCAATCAGAAGGAGGAGCTTTCGGAGTGCGGAAGCTATCCCTCTCTGGGATTTGAGACCGACGATCTGGATCAGGCGATGGAGAACATGAAATCACAGGGCGTTGCGATTGTCAGCGGTCCGGTCCAGCCGAATCCGAAGACCCGGTTTTTCTTCATTCAGGACCCGGACGGCGTCCAGCTTGAGATTATCGAGCAGAAATAGGCAGGAACAAACAGGAACAAGCAGGAACAAACAGCCGTGATTGTACCGCTGTTTGACAAAAACCCTCGCGGTATGGTATAGTTTAGTTTGGAAAAAACCGGATATTTTAAAAATATGATGATATATGGTGCGCAGACTATGTGCGCGACAGACGGAGGACTTCAGAGATGGAAAATGAGAAAGAGGTTTTAGCAGCATCTGAGACTGCTGAGAAGGAAGTTGTATCCAGAAACTTTATTGAGCAGGAGATCGAGAAGGATTTGGCGGAGGGCGTTTACGACCACGTTCAGACCCGTTTCCCGCCGGAACCGAACGGCTACCTGCATATCGGACATGCCAAGTCCATTCTGCTGAACTATGGCCTGGCTAAGAAGTATGGCGGCAAGTTCAACATGCGTTTTGATGATACCAACCCGACCAAGGAGAAGACGGAGTTCGTTGAGTCCATTATCGCTGATGTGAAGTGGCTGGGAGCTGATTTCGAGGACCGGCTGTTCTTTGCGTCCAACTATTTTGACGAGATGTACAACCGCGCGATCCTGCTGATCAAGAAGGGCAAGGCGTATGTCTGTGACCTGTCTGCGGAGCAGATTCGTGAGTACCGCGGAGACTTCACCACGCCGGGCAAGGAGAGCCCGTACCGCAACCGCAGCGTGGAGGAGAACCTGCAGCTGTTTGAGGAGATGAAGGAAGGCAAGTACGCAGACGGCGAGAAGGTGCTGCGTGCGAAGATTGATATGGCATCTCCGAACATCAACATGAGAGACCCGGTGATCTACCGTGTGGCACGGATGAGCCATCACAATACCGGTGACAAGTGGTGCATTTATCCGATGTATGACTTTGCACATCCCATCGAGGATGCCATTGAGCACATCACCCACTCCATCTGTACCCTGGAGTTCGAGGACCATCGTCCGCTGTACGACTGGGTGGTTCGGGAGTGTGAGTTTGAGAACCCGCCGCGCCAGATTGAGTTTGCAAAGCTGTACTTAACCAACGTGGTGACCGGTAAGCGTTACATCAAGAAGCTGGTAGAGGACGGCATTGTGGACGGCTGGGATGATCCGCGTCTGGTGTCAATTGCGGCTCTGAGAAGACGTGGCTATACACCGGAGTCCATCCGCATGTTTGTGGATCTGGTTGGCGTATCCAAGGCAAACAGCTCTGCCGACTATGCAATGCTTGAGTACTGTATCCGCGAGGATCTGAAGCTTAAAAAGTCCCGCATGATGGCGATTCTGGATCCGATCAAGCTGGTGATCGACAACTATCCGGAAGGTCAGATGGAAGAGCTGGAGGTTCCGAACAACCTGGAGAATCCGGAGCTGGGTTCCCGTATGGTACCGTTTGGCAGAGAGCTTTACATCGAGCGCGAGGACTTTATGGAGGAGCCGCCGAAGAAGTACTTCCGACTGTTCCCGGGCAATGAGGTGCGTCTGATGAGTGCTTACTTTGTGACCTGTACCGGATTTGAGAAGGATGAGAACGGCAATATTACCGTGGTACATGCCACCTACGACCCGGAGACCAAGAGTGGTTCCGGCTTCAATGCCCGCAAGGTAAAGGGCACCATCCACTGGGTAGCAGCAGAGACCGCGAAGAAGGTGGAATGCCGCCTGTATGAGAATCTGGTAGACGAGGAGAAGGGCAAGCTGAATGCTGACGGTACCCTGAACTTCAACCCCAACTCTCTGACCGTATTGAAGGACTGCTATGTGGAGCCGGCGTTAGCTGAGGCAAACGCTTATGACAGCTTCCAGTTCGTGAGAAACGGCTTCTTCTGTGCAGACTGCAAGGACAGCAAGCCGGGCGAACCGGTATTTAACCGGATCGTGTCCCTGAAGAGCTCCTTTAAGATTCAAAAATAACTGACGATAGAAGGAAGGACTGGCTGAGATTTCGGCTGGTCCTTTTTTCAGAGGGGAGGAAATGATGGAGCTTTTGATTCCGCTGGATTCCAAATCCAGAAAACCGATGTATGAGCAGATCTATGCCCATATTCGCCAGGAGATTCGGGACGGAAGTCTGCAGGCGGAGGACCGGCTGCCGTCCACCCGCGTGCTGGCGGAGCATCTGAAGGTCAGCCGCAGCACCACCCAGATGGCATACGAGCAGCTGATGGCAGAAGGGTACATTGCGTCCCGGCCTTATCGTGGGTATTTTGTGACCAGGATGGAGGAGCTGGTGGAGGCGGGACCTCAGACGGAGCGGGAAATGGAGACCAGCGGGGAGAAGGATGCCGACTGTCTGGTGGACTTTTCCCCGCGGGGCATTGATCTGGAGAGCTTTCCGTACAATACCTGGCGGAAGCTGAGCCGCAACACTCTGGTGGATGACAACCGGGAAATGTTCCACTCCGGCAATCATCAGGGGGAGCCGGGACTGCGGGAGGCAATCCGCAGCTACCTTCATTCAGCCCGGGGTGTCAACTGCAGCGCGGATCAGATCATTGTGGGCGCGGGAAGTGAGTATCTGCTGATGCTGCTTTCTCAGGTGCTGGGGGCGGGACATCGGATTGCCATGGAGAATCCCACCTATAAGCAGGCGTACCGGGTATTTTCCAGCCTGTCCTATGAGGTGCGGGCGGTGGAAATGGACAGCTTCGGCATGAATCCGGAGCTTCTGGAAAGGAGCGGGGCGGATGTGGCTTATGTGATGCCCTCTCACCAGTTCCCGACCGGTGTGATCATGCCGGTTGCCCGCAGGCAGGAACTGTTAAAGTGGGCGGCAGCCGGGAAGGAGCGGTATCTGATCGAGGACGATTACGACAGTGAATTCCGTTACAAGGGCAAGCCGATTCCGGCGCTGCAGGGGATGGACCATTCAGGGCGGGTGATTTATCTGGGAACCTTTTCCAAGTGCATCGCTCCGGCCATTCGTGTCAGCTATCTGGTGCTGCCGAAAGCACTGCTGAAGCGGTACCGGGAGCAGTGCGGCTTCTACGCCTCCACCGTATCCCGGATCGACCAGAATATCCTGTACCAGTTCCTGGCGCAGGGGCATTTTGAACGGCATCTGAACCGGATGAGGGGCATCTATAAGACGAAGCACGATGCCATCCTGGCGGCGATCCGCCCGCTGGAGACGCGGTTTACCATCGGGGGAGAGTATGCGGGGATTCATATTCTGCTGACCTGCAGGGAGCCATGGGAAGCGGCGGAACAGGAGCTGATTGACCTGGCGGCAAGGGCGGGAGTGAAGGTCTACGGACTCAGCAGCTACTACATCCACCCGGAGCATAATTCCCATCCGGCGACGATTGTGTTAGGATATGCCAGCCTCAGCGAGGAGCAGATCCGCCAGGGGGCAGAGCTGCTGACAGAGTGCTGGAAGCAGAAATAAAAGAGGACAGGTTTCCGCGACGTGAGATAAAGGCGTCATGGAAATCTGTCCTCTCTTGCCATACAGATCAGGAAATGCGCCGGTGACGCATGTCCTGATCCTGACTGCTCTGGTCTGCGCAGGGAGATTAATCCTCTGCTTCTTCGGTGATGATTGTGGAGGCCGTATCTGCCGGAGCAGCAGGCTCCTCGGCTTCAACTTCCTCTGCGGCAGCAGCTTCCTCGGATACAGCGGTTGCTGCTTTCGGCTGTGGAGCTGCCTCGGAGGTGGCTTTCGCGGACTCCTCGGTGTCACCCACTCTGGCGGTCACATCAGCGTAGGCTGCCTGACCTGTCGGCTTGAACTCGTCGAACTCGTCGTCCTCAAAAATGTCATCCAGATCGTCCATGCCGGACTTTCTGGCGCTGGCAAGAGAACTCTTGGCAGCGGATGCGGTATCGTTCGCTGCATTGACAGCTTCTCTGGTGGTATCTGCCATGATGGCAGCGGCGTCCTTCAGCACGTTCTTCGCTGCGCCTGCCACATCCCTGGCAGCGTCCAGCATATCGCTGGCAGCAATCAGAAATTCATCCTTATCTGCGTGGAGGGAGACATAGTTGCGTGTCATGGTGCTGTCCGGAAGCGGAGCATCCTCCTCGTCCTCATAGTCATGAAAATCTTCGTCCAGTTCTTTATTGAATGACTGATACTTCTTGAAATAGGAAATCCCTGCGGCAGCGGCACCGGCGATTGCAGCCAGAGCGACTACCTTACCAAAACCCTTCTTCCCCATAATCGATTCTCCTTCCTGATTTGTGCTTAAGTTCGCAGTGCAGCCTGAAACCGCAAAGCGTCCTTCGCACTGCTGAATGATTACTAACATTGTAATACGATTTTTGAAAAAAGGAAAGGGGTAAAACCAGTGGAAAACTAAAAAAAACATAAAATTAGCACTCAACTATTGACAGTGCTAACAGCACGTGGTATAAATGGTATTGTGATTCAAAGAAGGAACCTTTTACCAGGTCCCAGATATACAAAAGCTCATAAAAGGTCTGCTCTTTGCAGACTTTTCACCAAAAAAGCATAGAATAAGGAGGAATCATCCATGAAATTAGTACCATTATTTGACCGGGTTGTATTGAAGCAGCTGGTAGCAGAAGAGACCACCAAGTCCGGCATCGTATTACCGGGACAGGCAAAGGAGAAACCGCAGCAGGCAGAGGTTATCGCAGTAGGACCGGGCGGAGTAGTAGACGGCAAGGAAATCACAATGCAGGTTAAGGTTGGAGACAAGGTTATCTTCTCCAAGTATTCCGGAACTGAGGTCGAGGTTGAGGATGAGAAGTATGTGGTTGTAAAGCAGAAAGACATTCTGGCAATCATCGAGTAAGGTTATCTGAGATTCAGGGATTTGTGGAAGATTCGATTTTATATTAATTATATTGGAGGCATATTATTATGGCAAAGCAGATTAAATACGGCGTAGAAGCCAGAAAAGCTCTGGAAGCTGGCGTCAATCAGTTAGCAGATACTGTTCGTGTAACCTTGGGACCGAAAGGAAGAAACGTAGTTCTGGATAAGTCCTTCGGCGCTCCGCTGATCACCAACGACGGTGTGACCATCGCAAAGGAGATCGAGCTGGAGGATGCATTTGAGAACATGGGCGCACAGCTGGTGAAGGAGGTTGCAACCAAGACCAACGATGTAGCAGGTGATGGTACCACCACCGCAACCGTACTGGCACAGGCCATGATCAACGAAGGCATGAAGAACCTGGCAGCAGGTGCGAACCCGATCGTTCTGAGAAAGGGCATGAAGAAGACTACCGAGGCAGCTGTTGAGGCTATCGCAAAGATGAGCCAGCCAATCTCCGGCAGAGACAGCATCGCAAGAGTTGCAGCTATTTCCGCAGCAGATGACGAAGTAGGCGAGATGGTAGCAGAGGCTATGGAGAAGGTATCCAAGGACGGCGTT
This sequence comes from Eubacteriales bacterium, assembly GCA_030536555.1. Classification (GTDB taxonomy): domain Bacteria; phylum Bacillota; class Clostridia; order Lachnospirales; family Lachnospiraceae; genus Brotaphodocola. The sequence continues at coordinate 25,241 of JAUNPU010000001.1, forward strand.
ATCACCATCGAGGAGTCCAAGACCATGAAGACCGAGCTGGATCTGGTAGAAGGTATGCAGTTCGACCGGGGCTATGTATCTGCTTACATGTGCACCGATATGGATAAGATGGAAGCAAATCTGGATGATCCGTACATCCTGATCACCGACAAGAAGATCGCCAACATTCAGGAGATCCTGCCGGTTCTGGAGCAGATCGTACAGTCCGGTTCCAAGCTGCTGATCGTTGCTGAGGATATCGAGGGCGAGGCACTGACCACCCTGATCGTAAATAAGCTGAGAGGCACCTTCACCGTAGTTGGCGTCAAGGCACCGGGTTACGGCGACAGAAGAAAAGAGATGTTAAAGGATCTGGCTATCCTGACCGGCGGTACCGTGATTTCCGAGGAACTGGGTCTGGAGCTGAAGGACACCACCATGGATCAGCTTGGCCGTGCAAAATCCGTCAAGGTTCAGAAAGAGAACACCATCATCGTTGACGGCTGCGGCAACAAGGACGAGATCGCTGCAAGAGTTGCACAGATTCGCGCACAGATCGAGGAGACCACTTCCGAGTTCGATAAAGAGAAATTACAGGAGAGACTGGCGAAGCTGGCAGGCGGCGTAGCTGTGATCCGTGTGGGTGCAGCAACCGAGACCGAGATGAAGGAAGCAAAGCTTCGTATGGAGGACGCATTAAGCGCAGCAAGAGCAGCCGTTGAGGAAGGCATCATCGCAGGCGGCGGTTCCGCATATGTACACGCAACCCAGGAGATCAAGGCAGTAGTTGACAGTCTGGAAGGCGACGAGAAGACCGGCGGCAAGATCATCCTGAAAGCACTGGAGGCACCGTTATTCCACATTGCAGCCAATGCAGGACTGGAAGGCTCTGTCATCATCAACAAAGTAAAAGAGGCTCCGGTAGGCACCGGATTTGATGCTTACAAGGAAGAGTATGTAGATATGATCAAAGCAGGCATTCTGGATCCGGCAAAGGTTACCAGAAGCGCTCTGCAGAACGCAACCAGCGTGGCATCCACCCTGCTGACCACCGAGTCTGTTGTAGCGAACATCAAGGAAGAGACTCCGGCAATGCCTGCAGGCGCCGGCATGGGCGGTATGATGTAACGTAAGGCAGAGAAAGATGCTCAGGCTGCCCGCTGCCGGAAAGAGCGGTTCGGTGCAACCGGACCATTCTTTCCGGTGGTGGGTTGCCTGAGCATCTGGCGAGCAACGATAGCGAGATGGAGCAAAGCGGAATCGAGCTATCGCTTGCGGGTCGGCAGCAACGCTGCCGGCTCTGCCTGTAAAATAGATAGAGAAAAGGAGCATACCAATGAATGAAACCTACGCAGAGTACCTGGTCAAACGCAAAACCCCTCCATACGCCTACGTGTTAAATGCCGTACTGGGCTTCATCACGCTGATCAGCATTTTCCTCGCCCTGACAACCGGCGTCCTTGCTGTGATCCTGATGTTTGTATGTGGATTTGTGACCTATCTGTCCTACCGCAACACCCGCATCGAGTATGAATACCTGTTCGTCACCGGTCAGCTTTCCATCGACAAGATCCTTGGCAAGGCTACCCGCAAGAAAGCGTTCGAGTGTTCCATGGAGGAGATTCAGATCATTGCTCCTTCCGATTCTCATGTGCTGAACGACTATAAGCTTCAGAACCAGAAGGTATTAGACCTGTCCTCTAAAGCACCGGGAGCGCATACTTACACGGCGGTCATTCAGTCCGGCGGTACCAGCACCAGGCTGATCTTCGAGCCCAATGACAAGATGCTCCACTGCTTCCGGCAGGTTGCTCCGAGAAAGGTCGTTCAGTAATACTGAATAAACATACAGAATCTTATACAGAATATAAACATTTCAAAGTCCGCATAACAACTGACAGCATGTCCGTGGTGTGCGGACTTTGTACTGCCCTGAAAAACCGGAGAAAAGCTTAAAATTTCGTTTGACAACCGGTAAGAAATTTGCTAAACTAGGTAACTAACAAGCAAAGCAAATATTAAATTTGCTAATAAAAGACGAAAGAAAGTGAGGAAAAACTAATGGGTACAATTATTGGTGAAGGCATTACTTTTGACGACGTATTGCTCGTTCCGTCCTATTCTCAGGTTATTCCGAATCAGGTAGACCTGACCACCTATTTGACCAAGAAAATCAAGCTGAACATTCCGCTGATGAGTGCCGGTATGGATACAGTTACCGAGCATCGCATGGCTATCGCTATGGCTCGTCAGGGCGGTATCGGTATCATTCACAAGAACATGTCAATCGAGGCGCAGGCAGAGGAAGTGGATAAGGTAAAACGTTCTGAGAATGGTGTTATTACGGACCCGTTTTTCCTTTCTCCTGAGCATACACTGAAGGATGCGGACGAGCTGATGGGCAAGTTCCGTATCTCCGGCGTGCCGATCACTGAGGGACGCAAGCTGGTTGGTATCATCACCAACCGCGATCTGAAGTTCGAGGAGGACTTCACCAGAAAGATCAAGGAGTGCATGACCTCTAAGAATCTGGTTACTGCAAAGGAAGGCATTACCCTGATGGAAGCGAAGAAGATCCTTGCAAAGGCAAGAGTCGAGAAGCTGCCGATCGTGGATGACGATTTCAACTTAAAGGGTCTGATCACCATCAAGGATATTGAGAAGCAGATCAAGTATCCGATGTCCGCCAAGGACAGCCAGGGCCGCCTGCTGTGCGGTGCAGCTGTCGGTATTACTGCCAATGTTCTGGATCGTGTGGAAGCACTGGTACAGGCACAGGTTGACGTGGTGGTTCTGGACTCTGCACACGGACATTCCGAGAACGTGCTGCGCTGCGTGCGCATGATCAAGGAGAAGTACCCGGAGCTGCAGGTGATTGCAGGCAACGTGGCAACCGGTGAGGCGACCAGAGCGCTGATCGAGGCTGGCGTTGACGCGGTTAAGGTAGGTATCGGACCTGGTTCCATCTGTACCACCCGTGTGGTAGCCGGTATCGGTGTTCCGCAGATTACCGCTGTTATGGACTGCTACGCAGTGGCGAAGGAGTACGATATTCCGATCATCGCAGACGGCGGCATCAAGTATTCCGGCGACATCACCAAGGCGATTGCAGCCGGTGCCAATACCTGTATGATGGGAAGCCTGATGGCAGGCTGTGACGAGAGCCCGGGTAACTTCGAGCTGTATCAGGGAAGAAAGTACAAGGTATATCGCGGCATGGGTTCCATCGCTGCCATGGAGAACGGCAGTAAGGACCGCTACTTCCAGGCAGATGCCAAGAAGCTGGTTCCGGAAGGCGTCGAGGGACGTGTGGCATACAAGGGCATGGTAGAGGATACCGTATTCCAGATGCTGGGCGGTCTTCGTTCCGGTATGGGCTACTGCGGCGCTCCGGATATCCCGACTCTGCAGGCAACCGGCAGATTCGTGAAGATTTCTGCCGCATCCCTGAAAGAGAGCCATCCCCATGATATCCATATCACCAAGGAAGCTCCGAACTACAGCGTAGACGAATAATTTGAAAGCTTTATAAATTCAGACCCGCCATGTTTTACATGGCGGGTTTTTTGTGCTATACTGGTTACAGTAGAGGCTGGCACTGCCAGGAGAAAAACAGGAGGATGTAAGACTATGAATTATGGAATGCGTTGTCATGATCTCTGCCCGAAAGCAGATATGGATACAGTTTTTGATACAGTAAAGGCCAATGGAATCAATCAGATTCAGCTGGCATTCGGCAAGTCCATTGCCGGTTATGATTTTTCAGCAGGACATTATTCACCTGGATTTGCTCATATGATAGCCCGGAAGCTGAAGGAGCGGGATATTCACGTTGCGATTCTGGGCTGCTATATCAATCCCACAGACCCGGATGAGACGAAGCGCCGGGCGGCGGTTGCAAAGTTCATTGAACATCTGAAATATGCCCGTATCATCGGTGCCGATATGGTAGGCACGGAGACGGGACGATACAGCACCGATTTTAAGGTGGTGCCGGAGACTTACACGGAAGAGTGTTATCAGCTTCTGCTTAAGAGCATGCGCGAGATTGTGGATGCGGCGGAGAAGCTGGGGATGATCGTCGGCGTGGAGGCCGTCCATGACCATACGCTGTACAGCCCGGAGATGATGAAGCGTTTCCTGGATGATATTGATTCTCCCAATGTGGAGGCGATTCTTGATCCGGTGAATCTGATCAGTGCGAAGGATTACCAGAATCAGGATGAGGTTATCGGACGAGCTCTTTCCCTGTACGGAGACCGTATCACGATGATGCATGTGAAGGACTTCCGGATGGAGAACGGAGAGCCGCAGTTTGAGCATGTGGGAGACGGTCTGTTTGGCTATGAGAAGGTGCTTTCCTGGGCGAAGCGTGAGAAGCCGTACATCACGATGCTGCTGGAGAATTCCACACCGCAGCGCTATCACAGTGACGTGGCTTATCTGCAAAAAATATATGAGGAAGTCTAGCGTCAAAATCAGATTTATGATATACTAAGTTGATGTATATCCATTTATGGGAGAGGGCTTTTATGCTGAATGAAGACAAGATTAAATTGATGAACGAGATTGCCATGTTTGAGAAGCGGGGCGGGAAGAACATTTTTCCGGTGAACCGTTACTTTCGCGGTGATTATATCAGCAGCCGGATGCTACGGTCCTTCTTTTTCTACACGTTCTGCTACATCCTCTGCGTGTTCCTCTGGGGGCTCTGCAATATGGAGCGTCTGCTGAATACGCTGAATCTGGATGAACTGACCGTGCTGGGAAGCAGGGCGGCGCTTTTTTATGTGACCGGGCTGGTCGTATATCTTGCCATTACGTTCCTGGTGTACCGCAGGCGTTATGAGTATGCCAGAAGAGGTATGAAGGTTTATGTGGCAAAGCTGAAACGGCTGGAGAAGCGTTATGAATTCCAGAACCGGGCAAAAGAACTGACAAAGGAGGGTGGCTGATATGGTGATGCTGCTCGTACTGAAAGAACGACTGAGATCATTTTACGGGAAGTATGCAGCTCTGGTTGACGGGATTGTGAAGTTCGGTTACAGTTTCCTGGCCTTTTATCTGCTGAATGAGAATATTGGATTCATGGAGGTGCTTAAGAACCCTCTGGTGCCGCCGGCATTTTCCGTGCTGTGCGCATTTCTTCCATATAGTCTGATCAGTTTCCTGCTGGGCGTTGTTATGGTCGTCCATATTTATTCCGTATCTCTTGAGATCGCACTGGTTACGGCAGTATTTCTGATCAGCGTGATGCTGCTTTACTACGGATTTCAGCCGGGGGACAGCTACTGGCTGGTGCTGACACCGATTGCGTTTATTCTTCGGGTTCCCTATGTGATCCCGCTGCTGGCAGGACTTTCCGGAACTCTGATCACGGCAGTGCCGGTGTGCTGCGGTGTGGCAGTTTACTATATTCTGCTCTATGTAAAGCAGAATGCAGGTGTGCTGACCAATGACGCTTCTGTGGATATCACGCAGAAGTTTGTTCAGATTATCCGGACCATGTTTTCCAATGACATGATGGTGGTGATGATCCTCACCTGTCTGGTGGGAATCCTGGTCGTGTATCTGCTGCGGTCATTGTCAGTGGATTACGCGTGGTTTCTGGCAATTGTGATCGGGACGATCGTTCAGATGGCGGCTGTGTTTGTTGGGGCGTTCCTGTTCGACGTGACGGTCTCAATTGGAGAGCTGATTGTGGGGGTGATCGTGGCGATTGCGGTTGCCATGGTGTATCATTTCTTCGTGTTTGCGGTGGACTACTCGAGAACCGAGTACACACAGTTTGAAGATGATGATTATGTATATTATGTAAAAGCAGTACCGAAGTTCGTAGTATCGAAGCCGGATGTGAAGGTTCAGAGAATCAACAATCCGGGCAGGATGCGGCGCGGTGCCCGTGAGAAAGAAGTATAGACGGCGGACAGGCCGTAAGAGGTTTTGGATAGATCGTTAGGAAAGTGAGGCAATGGTATGACGGGCGTCTTCCAGGATATGGGAGGTTTTTTCCAGGGGCTTGGTTCTTGGCTTTCGTTTCTGCCGAGAATCACAATAGCAAACTTAATAGAAATCGGCATCATTGCATTCCTGGTATATGAGATCCTGCTCTGGATCAAGAATACCCGGGCCTGGAACCTGTTAAAAGGAATTGCCATGATTCTGGCATTTGCGCTGGTGGCTGCGATCTGTAACTTTGACACGATTTTATGGATTCTGGAGCGGACGGCAAGCATTGCCGTGATGGCGCTGGTGATCATCTTCCAGCCGGAGCTGCGCAATGCGCTGGAGCAGCTGGGCAATAAGAATCTGATATCAGAGATATTTTCCGTGACGGATGTGGGGGAGAATCAGGCATTCTCCGAGCGCACGGTCAACGAGATTGTAAAAGCCACCTTTGAGATGGCAAAGGTGAAGACCGGAGCACTGATTGTAATCGAGCGCAATGTCTCTCTGAAGGAGATCGAGCGTACCGGTATCGAGATCAACGGTCTGGTCAGCAGCCAGCTTCTGATCAATATTTTTGAACACAATACCCCCCTTCATGACGGGGCGGTAGTGGTTCGCGGCAACCGGGTCACGGCAGCGACCTGTTACCTGCCGCTGTCGGATAATATGATGATCAGCAAGGAACTGGGCACCCGGCACCGCGCGGCGGTGGGTATCAGTGAGGTGACGGACAGCATGACCATCGTAGTATCTGAGGAGACCGGCCGGGTATCGCTGGTGGAGGGCGGCATCCTTCGCCGGATCAGCGATGCGGAGAGTCTGCGCACCGCGCTGGCGCGTATGGAGGAGCAGGAAGAATCAGGCAATAACCGATTCAAGATTTGGAAGGGAAGAAAGAAGAATGAAAGCAAAGGAGATTAACAATCTCAAACTGAAGATCATTTCCATCTTTCTGGCATTTTTCATCTGGCTGGTAGTCGTCAATGTGTCCAACCCGGAGGTGGTGCGGAGCAAGGAGGTGCCGCTGGATATTCTGAATGAACAGGTGCTGACGGATGCGAAGCGTACATTCGAGATCAGTGGGAAGAATACGGTGACGGTCTACTTTGATGTCCGGACCCGCGATGAATATAAAGTGCGACCGACGGATTTCAGCGCCTATATCGATCTGGCAGATCTGTATGATGTGACGGGATCTGTGCAGGTGAAAGTGGATGTGCTGAACAATAAAGAGATCATCAAGAATGCCGCGGCGAGACCTGGAGTTGTCCGGGTGGAGACGGAAGAGCTTCAGACGAAGAGCTTTGATCTGGCGGCAGTGACGGATGGCAAGGAGGCAGACGGATATGCCCTCAATGATATTACACTGACACCGAAGACAATCACGGTCAAGGGACCGGTGTCCAAGGTGGGGCTGATCAGCTATGCCGGTGTGGAGATCAAGAAGAGCGGAGTCAGCGAGGATACGGAGGGTGTCACTGCCCCGATTTTCTATGATGCCAACGGCAACAAGCTGGAGATCAGTGACAGGATTGAAGTGAATACCTCGGAGATTCAGTATCATCTGAGCATCAGCAAGATCAAGAATCTTCCGCTGGATTTTGAGGTGTCAGGGAAAGAGGAAAGCGGCTACCGGTTTACGGGCGTGGAGTGTGAGACCAAGAGCATTTCCGTGGTGGGACCGAAGTCCAGTCTGGCGTCCCTGAACAGGGTGACGGTTCCGGCAGCAGAGCTGAATCTGGACGGAGCCACAGCAGACCGCACGTATACGGTGGATCTTCGCAAGTATCTGCCTGCTGGTGTCAGCATTGTAGGTTCCGAGTCCCCGGAGGCGGTGATTCGGCTGAAGGTGGAAAAGCTGGTCACCAGAGACATGGCACTAACGGAAAGCGACATTCGCAGAGAAGGCTTTTCGGCAGATTATAACTACCAGTTTAGGCCGTCCCGGATCGGGGTGCTGGTACAGGGACTGGAAGAGGAACTGGCTGAGCTGAACGCGTCGGATCTGGGCGCGGAGATCAATCTGGCAGGTATGGAGCCGGGTACGCACAGTGGAAGTCTGGAATTTGCAGAGAGCGATGTGTTCGATGTCCTGGACTATGCACAGTTTGAGATTGAAGTCAGCCATAAGATCGGGGTGCTGGAAAGTCCGGCATCATCAACAGACGGGGAAGAACAGGGGGGAACGACAGAGGCAGATTCCGACACAGAGACGGAAACAACCGCAAAGAAGACAACAGAGGATCAGTCTGCGGCAGACAGCACAGCGGAGTCAGATCCGGTTAATGAACAGAAAGAGGGATAGTGTGGTTAGTGCAAAAGTGACAATCAAGAATGCATCTGGTCTGCATCTGCGCCCGACGGGGATGCTGTGCAACGAGGCAATCAAATATCAGTCTTCCATCAAGTTTGTATTTCAGGGCAATACGACCAACGCAAAAAGTGTGCTGAGTGTGCTGGGAGCCTGCATCAAGTGCGGCGATCAGGTCGAGTTCTTCTGTGAAGGTCCCGATGAACAGCAGGCGCTGGATGCCATGATCAGTCTGGTGGAGAGCGGACTGGGAGAGTAGAGCCGGAGAGTGTATGAAAGCACTATGGAATACCGCCATGTGCTTCACATAAATAATTAATAAGGAGGATGTACTTATGTATAAGGGTACGAGTGCTTCAGCCGGTATCGGTATCGGAACTGCCGTTATCGTGGAAGAGGCTGAATTAGTGATCAAGAGAGAGACTGTTGCAGATGCAGCGGCCGAGGTAGAGCGTTTTAAGGGGGCGCTTGACCAGACCATGAAGGATACAGAGGCACTTGCGGCAGATCTTGCAACCAGAGTAGGGGAGAAAGAGGCTGAGATCCTGCAGGGTCATTTGATGCTGCTGATGGATCCGATGCTGACCGGAGAGATTGAGAACACCATTTCCGGCGAGGGAATCTGCAGTGAGTATGCAATCGAGCAGGTCTGCAGCATGTATGCGTCTGTATTTGCAGCTATGGAAGATGAGTTGATGCAGCAGCGTGCTACGGATATGAACGATATCAAGACCCGCATGCAGCAGGTACTGATGGGAGTCAAGTCTGTGGATATCGCTTCTCTGCCGGCAGGCAGTATTCTGGTGGCGAAGGATCTGACCCCGTCCATGACGGCAGGCATCAATCCGGCGAATGTTGCAGGTATCGTGACAGAGCTTGGCGGCAAGACCTCTCACAGTGCGATTCTGGCAAGAGCACTGGAGATTCCGGCAGTGGTAGCTGTCAATGATTTCCTGAATCAGGTGAAGAACGGCGATCAGGTGGTTTTAGACGGCGCTGAGGGCGTTGTATATGTGAACCCGGATGCAGCGGTTGCAGCTGATTATGCGGCAAAGCGGGAGAAGTTCCTGAATGAGAAGAAGGAGTTAGAGCAGTATATCGGCAAGCCGACCATTACCAAAGACGGTGTGACCGTAGAGCTGGTTGCCAACATCGGTAAGCCGGAGGATGTGGAGAAGGTTCTTCAGTATGACGGCGAGGGCGTAGGTCTGTTCCGTACCGAGTTCCTGTTCATGGACCGGAACGCAATGCCGACCGAGGACGAGCAGTATGAGGCATACAAGACTGTGGCAGAGGCTCTGAAGGGCAAGCCGGTTATCATCCGTACTCTGGATATCGGCGGCGACAAGGAGATTCCGTATATGGGTCTTCAGAAGGATGAGAACCCGTTCCTGGGCTATCGTGCGATTCGCTTCTGCTTAGATCGGAAGGATGATGTATACAGACCGCAGCTGCGTGCGCTGCTGCGTGCAAGTGCCTACGGCAACATCAAGATCATGATTCCGCTGGTTACCTGTATCGATGAGTACCGCGAGGCGAAGGCGCTGATCGAGGAGATTAAGGCAGAGCTGGACGAGAAGGGTATTGCATACAACAAGGATATTCAGGTTGGTATCATGGTAGAGACCGCGGCAGCTTCCCTGATTGCAGACATCTTTGCCAAAGAGGCAGATTTCTTCAGTATCGGTACCAATGACCTGACCCAGTACACCATGTCTGTTGACCGTGGCAATGACAAGATTTCCTATCTGTATTCCACCTTCAACCCGGCAGTACTGCGCAGCATCAAGCGCATCATTGCCTGCGGCCGTGAGGAAGGCATTATGGTAGGTATGTGTGGTGAGGCGGCAAGCGATCCGATGATGATCCCGCTGCTGCTTGCGTTCGGACTGAATGAATTCAGTATGAGTGCATCTGCGATTCTGTACTCCAGAAAGCTGATCACCAACTACAGCGTAGAGGAGCTGCAGGCTGTTGCTGACAAGGCAATGAGCTTCGCTACCACCAAGGAAGTAGAAAATTACATGAGAGAATTTGTTGCAGCACTGAAGTAATTGCTGCTGTCTGATCTGGCTGCCCCATGGATGTGTGGCAGCCATTTCTGAAATGCAGGAATATTGGAGGAATTCATGATCGTTTACTTAATCTGTTATATAGCAAGCTATTTTCTGGCGAGAGGAGAGCATTACTATCTGTCCGGCATATTGCTGATGGCGGCTGCATTGTGGCTGTATATCCAGGATTATCGGAAAACAGGGAACCTGATTCATCTGCGGGGGCTGTTTTCCCTGTTCTGGGTTGGCGGTCAGGGGCTGGCGTGCCTGAAGCTGAGCCATCTGCAGACAGACTGGGCGCTGCTCACCTGGGTGTGTCTGGCACTTTCCTATGCAGGCTTCTGGGCGGTGTTCGAGCTGCTGGTGCGCATCTATGGTTCCGGTCAGGATCATTATGGCAGATGGAGAAGCTACGCAGGGAATCCCAAACCGGTGTTCCATATGATCTGTGCGGTGACGATCATGTCGCTGGCATGCTTCGTCGTGGAGGCTGCGGTTCTTGGCTATGTGCCACTGCTTCTGCGGGGAGTGCCCCACGCCTACTCGGAGTTCCATCTGACAGGCATTCACTATCTGACAGTCAGCTGTGTGCTGGTTCCGTCTCTGACGGTGCTGTATTTTCACATGTCACGGGGACGGGGCAGTGAGCGGATGCTGTTCGTTGTGGTCCTGATGACAGCCGTCTCTCTGCTGATTCCGATTCTGTGCGTGTCACGGTTCCAGTTTGTATTTGCGGTGGTGCTGGCGGCCTTTACCTATATTTCTCTGCAGAAGACGTTCAATCCGCTGTACCTGCTGGGGCTTTTGGTGGTTCTGATTCCGGTGTATCTGATCCTGACGGTGGCGCGGAGTCACGATGTGGCGTATCTGAACGGGATTTTTGAGATGAAATACTCCAAAATGCCCATATTCATCACGCAGCCCTACATGTACATCGCCAACAACTACGAGAACTTCAACTGTCTGGTGGAGGCACTGCCGGAACACAGCCTTGGCATGAAGAGTCTGTTTCCGCTCTGGGCGCTGACGGGACTCAAGTTCTTCTTCCCACAGCTGATCAATTATCCGATCTATGTGAATAAGAAGGAGCTGACCACGCTGACGATGTTCTACGATGCCTTTTACGATTTCGGATGGGCGGGAGTGCTGCTGTTTTCCTGCCTGCTGGGGCTTCTGGCTTATCTGCTGGTCATCAAGCTGCGGGAAATGAGAAATCCGCTGGGGTATCTTTTATATGCGCAGATGGCGGCATATCTGATGCTGTCATTCTTTACCACCTGGTTCAGCAATACGACCACCTGGTTCTATCTGATTCTGACCGGGATGATGGCGCTGTATTACGGGATGAATGCCCACCGAAGGTAGGGGCAGAGCAGAATGAGCTGCGGGGGTTGACAGAGCAGTTATCAATACAGAATAACATACATGCGGGAGGACGATAATATGAAAGCCTGGGAAGCAAATATCAGAAAAGTAGTACCATATGTGCCGGGAGATCAGCCGAAGGGCGATCACCTGATTAAGCTGAATACCAATGAGAATCCGTATCCGCCGGCGCCGGGAGTTGCGAGAGCACTGCAGGAGCTGGACTATGACCGGTTCCGCAAGTACCCGGACCCGGCCGTGACGGATCTGGTTCACACGCTGGCAGACTATTATGGAGCAGGAGATGACCAGGTGTTCGTGGGTGTCGGTTCAGATGATGTGATTGCCATGGCATTTCTGACCTTTTTCAATTCCGGGAAGCCGATTCTGTTCCCGGATGTGAGCTATTCCTTTTATAAGGTATGGGCGGATCTGTTCCGGATCCCCTATGAGACACCGATGCTGGACGATGAATTCCACATTCGCCCGGAAGACTATGCAAGAGAAAATGGCGGCGTGATCTTCCCGAATCCCAATGCTCCCACCGGTTGTCTGCTGCCGCTTGAGGCTGTGGAGAACATCATACAGCACAATCAGGATGTGGTTGTGGTTGTGGACGAAGCATATATTGATTTTGGGGGAACCTCTGCGCTGAAGCTGACAGAGAAGTATGAGAATCTGCTGGTGGTGCAGACCTTCAGCAAGTCCCGTTCCATGGCAGGCATGCGTATCGGCTATGCCATCGGTCATCGGGACCTGATCAGGGCAATGAACGATGTGAAGTATTCCTACAACTCTTACACCATGAACCTTCCGTCCATTGTGCTCGGAGTGGAAGCGGTGAAGGATGACGGATATTTCCGGGAGACACTGGACAAAATCGTGAAGACCAGGGAGCGCGCAAAGGTACGCTTAAGGGAACTGGGATTCACATTCCCGGATTCCATGGCGAACTTTATTTTCGCCTCTCATGAGCGGGTGCCGGCAGAGAAGATTTTCCAGGCGCTGAAGGAGCAGCAGATCTATGTGCGGTATTTCAGGCAGCCGCGACTGGACAATTATCTGCGGATCACCATCGGAACCGATGAGGAGATGGAGGAGCTGTTTGCATTTCTGGAGCAGTTTCTGAAGCAGGAGGAGCAGGAGAGCGCGCAGTAGAAGGGGTGCCACAGAAGGAGCATAAGAGCGCACAGCAGAAGCGGAAGGGCAGGTGATCAGATGGAGAGCGTAAAAAGGTATACGAGAATCATTTTGAATATTGTGATTCCGGTGGGGGAGATTGCCCTGGTGTGCCTGCTGGGACCGAAGCTTCTGAAGTTTTTCCTGCCCTTTGTGATCGGATGGATCATTGCCATGATCGCCAATCCGCTGGTTCGGTTCCTGGAGAGCAAGGTGAAGATTGTCCGGAAGCACAGCTCCATGATGATTGTGGTCGTGGCGTTGGCGGCGGTAATCGGTCTGGGATATTTTCTGATGTCGAGGCTGATTGTCCAGGCTATGGACCTTGCCATGGACCTTCCGGATCTGTACAGCCGTGCATCAGCCGAGGTGCGGAATATCTTTGTCCGGTTTGATGATCTGTTTCGGATGCTGCCAGCCAATGTGCAGCAGGCAGGGCAGGAAATCGCGGGCAATGTGGGGCAGGCTCTCAGCCTGCTGGTTCAGAAGATTGCATCTCCCACTGTGGAGGCTGCGGGAAGCGTGGCAAAGCGCATTCCCAGTATTCTGGTCAATGTGATCGTGACGATCCTTTCCTCCTACTTCTTTATTGCGGAGCGGGATAAGATCATCGAATTCTGGAAACGCTATCTACCGGAGGACGGCAGCCGGTACTACCAGTATCTGCGAAGTGACGTGAAGCATCTGATCGGCGGCTATTTTCTGGCACAGTTCAAGATCATGTTCGTGGTGGCGGCGATTCTGACAGTGGGCTTCTTCATTCTGGGTATCGGATATACCATCCTGCTGGCTATCCTGATCTCACTGCTTGACTTTCTGCCGCTGTTTGGAACCGGGACGGTGCTGATCCCGTGGGCGCTGGTGAAGCTGCTGTCCGGTGACTATGCGCTTGCCGCAGGGATGGCACTTCTGTATGTGCTGACCCAGGTGGTCCGTCAGGTGATCCAGCCGAAGATCGTCGGGGATTCCATGGGGCTGCCGCCGATGATGACCCTGATTCTTCTGTATCTGGGATTCAAGGTGCAGGGTATCTCCGGCATGATCCTTGCCGTGCCCCTCGGGATTCTGGTGATGAATCTGTATGAGTACGGAGCATTTGACTCCCTGGTGGAGAACACGAGGATTCTGGTGCGGGATATTCAGAGGTTCCGGGGTGTCGGAGCGGAAGGGAAGACGAAAGAAGAAGAGCATACGGCAAAAGAGAATAGGACCGGGGAGTAGCACAGACGGATTATTTATTTCTGCTGCAAAAAACAGGCGTTGGAAGTTCAGTGAAGATCTTCCGACGCCTGTTTTGGAACCAGGAGTATGCCTGACGGGAGTTATGCTCGCTGGTTTACGGTGTGTCTTGCTCGCTGGCTTTCTGCGCTTTTTGTTCGCTGTTTTTCTGTGCTTTTCGCACACTGTGTGCAAGAATCTGCTTTGCGATCAGCAGCAGAATCAGGGCGATCACTGCAAGCACGAACAGAACCGGGAGAATGGTCACGAACCATACAGAGAAGTTCAGAAGTCCTTCGCCTACATTGGCAAGACTCTTCTGGAAGCCCTTCTGCATCCGGGTGAACACCGAATCCGGGGAAGTGGGAGTAAATACCTTCACCTCGTCAACGGACAGGCGCACGGTGCTGTAATCCACCTGATTGTCATAGGTACGCAGCTGGGATTCCAGAGATTCCAGCTGATAGCGGATCTCGGAAAGCCGGGATTCCAGAGCGATGACCGCATCCACGGAATCGGCTTTCTCCAGCAGCGCCCAGAGCCGTTCCTGCTCGATGGTCAGAGACTTCTTGCGGCTCTCCACGTCGGAATACTGGAGCGTGACATCCTGAGTGCTCTCAGATCTGCTGGTGATATTGCCCTGAGTGTCCACCTGAGCGATGAATCCGTCCAGCTTATCAGACGGAATTCTTGCGGTCAGAGAGGCATATCGCCGCTGTTCATACTCATAGGAGCCAGAGATGCTGGTTCCGGAGATATCGGAGCTTTCCAGATATCCGCCCAAATCGGTCACAGTCTTGCTGATGGAGCTGATGAGTGTGTCAAATTCGGTGGTCTCCACATGCAGGTCCACATTGCGGATCAGCTTGCGGCTGGTGACGGTCGGCTGAATCGTGCCGGAGGCAGTCAGTGTGCCCTGTTCCGGTGCGGCTTCCGGAGAGAATCCGGATGAGGATCCCGGTGCGCCCCCCGGCGCAGGCATTCCGGCCGCGGTGTCATAAGCCGCTGCTTCATAGGAATCCATCTCCATGGCAGCGGCGGTGGTCTCCATGGCGACCGACTTTCTGGTGGCGGAGAAGGAGCCTCCTCCGCAGCCGGAGAGCGAGCCAGCCACCAAAGCAGCCAGCAGTACGGCTGACAGCCGGGAAAGCGCTGCACCATGGGCAGATAAGGCCGTTGTGTGACAGATGTCAAAAGCAGTTCTTTTCTTCATAATACGTCCCCTCCTTTGGTAAGATTATTTTACCACAGGCAAAATACTGCAACAATGGGCGGGGAGAAATATTAAGAATTCCCGGTAAAACGTAAGAATTAAGAAAAAATGCATAATATTTTTGGTCGGAAAGCCAATCGTTTTTACTTGTACATCAGAAATAAATTAGGTATAATAGCTGTTATTCTAAGGAAGAGCGGCTGCGAGGACAGGAAGCGGCTGCGAAGCAAATGGACAGGAGGAATATTCGTGAACAGAGAGAAGATTATTGTAATCGACTTTGGCGGACAGTACAATCAGCTGGTGGCACGCCGGGTTCGTGAATGCAATGTGTACTGTGAGATTTACTCTTACAGGACTGATATTGAGAAGATCAAAGAGATGAACCCGAAGGGAATCATTCTGACCGGTGGACCGGACAGCTGCTATCTGGAGGGCGCTGCCACCTGCGAAAAGGAGTTATTTGAACTGGGTGTGCCGGTGCTGGGACTGTGCTATGGTGCACAGCTGATGATGCATGTGCTGGGGGGCAAGGTCTGCAAGGCACCTGTTCGTGAATATGGAAAGATCGAGGTTACCGTCGATCAGACCAGTAAGCTGTTTGGCAATGTATCGGAGAAGACCATCTGCTGGATGAGCCACAATGACTACATCGAGAAGGCAGCTCCGGGCTTCCAGATCATTGCGCACACCGACGCCTGCCCGATAGCGGCTGTACAGTGTGTGGAGAAGAACCTGTATGCGATTCAGTATCACCCGGAGGTGCTGCACACGGTGGAAGGCACCAAGATGCTTTCCAACTTCATCTATGAGGTCTGCGGCTGTGCCGGAGACTGGAAGATGGATGCCTTTGTGGAGAACAGCATTCGGGCAATCCGTGAGAAGGTCGGAAACGGCAAGGTGCTCTGTGCCCTGTCCGGCGGCGTGGATTCCTCTGTGGCAGCAGTTATGCTGGCGAAGGCAGTGGGCGATCAGCTGACCTGCGTATTTGTGGATCACGGTCTGCTGCGAAAGAATGAGGGTGATGAGGTCGAGGAAGTGTTTGGACCGAACGGAAGCTATGACCTGAACTTTATCCGTGTCAATGCCCAGGAGCGCTTCTATGAGAAGCTGAAGGGAGCAGAGGAGCCGGAGAAGAAGCGCAAGATCATCGGTGAGGAGTTCATCCGCGTATTCGAGGAAGAGGCGAAGAAAATCGGTGCTGTGGACTTTCTGGTACAGGGAACCATCTATCCGGACGTGGTGGAGAGCGGTCTGGGCGGTGAATCCGCTGTAATCAAGTCTCATCACAACGTGGGAGGACTACCGGATTACGTTGACTTCAAGGAGATCATCGAGCCGCTGCGGGATCTGTTCAAGGATGAGGTGAGAAAGGTCGGTCTGGAGCTTGGCATCCCGGAGCGTCTGGTGTACCGTCAGCCGTTCCCTGGCCCGGGACTTGGCATTCGCATCATCGGTGAGGTGACTGCCGAGAAGGTGAAGATGGTGCAGGAGGCAGATGCGATATTCCGCGAGGAGATTGCAAAGGCAGGTCTGGACAAGAAGATTGGCCAGTACTTTGCAGGACTGACCAATATGCGCTCCGTGGGAGTTATGGGCGATGAGAGAACCTATGATTACGCAGTGGCCCTGCGCGCGGTCAATACCATCGATTTCATGACGGCTGAGTTCGCTGAGATTCCGTGGGATGTGATCGGAAAGGTATCCAGCAGGATCGTCAACGAGGTGAAGCATGTGAACCGGGTACTGTATGACTGTACCGGGAAGCCGCCGGCTACGATTGAGTTTGAATAATAGGCAAAAATCCGGGAAGCCAGTATAAACACTGGCTTCCCGGATTTTTGCCTTCTATTACTTTCCCTCATAGATAATCGCAGAGTCCACATCATATCCTTTCAGATGCTCTCTGCCATTAAGACCAGCCAGTTCCATGACGAAGCAGACCTTCACCACTTCACCGCCAAGCTGCTCGATCAGTCCGATGATGGCCTCGGTGGTTCCTCCGGTGGCAATCAGGTCATCCACGATGACCACCTTCTGTCCCGGCTTGATGGCATCCTTATGCATCTCAATCACAGCGGAGCCGTACTCCAGATCATACTCTGCGGAAATGGTCTCGCAGGGCAGCTTTCCCTGCTTGCGCACCGGAACGAATGCTTTGTGCTGTGCATAAGCCACCGGCACACCGAAGATAAATCCCCGGGACTCCGGTCCCACCACCACATCATACTCCACACCGTCCAGCATCTTCAAAATGCTGTCCACCGCCAGATGCAGACCGTCCGCATCCTGCAGAATGGAGGTCACATCACGGAAAATGATACCCGGCTCCGGAAAGTCCGGAATGCTTCTTACATATTCTTCTAACTTTTTCATGTTGTTCATCCTTCTTCTCTTTTATGACTGACTGACACCGGTCTCCCATATGCCAGCAGCATTTACCATCATAGTATCACAGGAACCATGTTCCGTCCAGAGGTTTTCTCATTGAGCCTGGGCAGAGGGGATTGAACAGATACAGGAAAAGGTCCGTCGCAACCAAAAAGAAAGAGCCTTTACTTATAGCCTCCAACGACTATTATATAAAGACTCTCTCCTGGCATTTTCTTTCGGTTCTTTACTTCTTTTCAACTCAATTTCTTTTTCTCATCATCCTTCGATGACTTTTTTTATTCTTGATTGATTTTCTGTTCTGAACCTATTCAAGTTGAGGTTATCTGCCTAACCCTTTTATTACTTTTTGGCTCCACAGGTTCATTGTCTCTTGAATCAAATTCCCTGTTTCCCAGCTCTTGGATAAGAACATTCTTATCTTTGTCTATATAATATCAGAACTTCTCTACTTTGTCAATAGTTTATTTGCAAAATTATTATATTTTTTAAAATATGTTTGTCTTATTTGTGTAAAATGTTTATTTTTCTGAAATTATTTTGTTTTTCTCACTAATATCACTTGAACCAGTTTCATGAGATCATCTTAATAAAACATTTATACCAGCTCCCGGAATATCAATTTCTTTTTTATGCAGGTTAAGATTATAATAGGAAACCATAAAGGAGGGCGGGAGCTATGTTATTTCGCAAAACAAAAACAGTGATCATTGCAGGCGCCAGCCGGTTCGGCGCGGGGCTGGCGGGGATGCTTTCGGGGCGGGACGCCCGGGTGGTGGTGATTGATTCCAGTCAGGATTCCTTCCGCAAGCTGCCGGATAACTTTGACGGCTATCAGCTGCTGGGGGACGGCACCGATGCCGATCTTCTGAAGGAGGCAGGGATTGAAAGTGCCTCCGTATTCATCGCGGCGACCAATGACGACAATGTCAATATGCTGGCAGGGCAGATTGCATGCCGGATTTTCAAGGTGCCGGAGGTATTTGTCCGGCTGAACGACCGGAACAAGGAAAAGCTGTTGCAGGGCTTTAACATGAAGCCCATCTGTCCGTATGTGCTGTCGGTAAATGAGTTCGACCGGCTGACCAACGGGGAGTTCAAGGAGGCGGTGAACCTATGAAGATTGCAGTGGCAGGGGGCAGGGACGAGGCGGACTTTCTGATCGGGCTTCTGCTGATGGGAAAGCATCGTCTGACCGCCATCAACGGGGACCGGAAGTACTGCGAGCATCTGGCGGCGGATTATGAGGATGTGTCGGTGATCTACGGGGATCCGGGCAAGGATTATGTGATGGAGGATGCCGGGGTGCGGGGCGCAGATATCGTGATCGCCTTGACCGACAGGGATGCAGACAATCTGGAGATCTGTCAGATGGCGAAGCGGCTGTTTGGGGTCAAAAAGACCGTGTGTACCGTGCGGAACCCGAAAAATGTGGAAATCTTCGAGGTCCTGGGTGTGGACCGTGCCATCAGTGCCACCTACATGCTGGCTCACTACATCGAGCAGGCGTCGGTGGTGGAGGAGCTGGTGAAGGTGATGCCCATGGACAACCAGAAGGTGCTGATGAACGAGATCAAGGTCCGGGCTGACTATGAGGCGGTGGGAAAGCAGGTCATGGAGCTGAGCCTTCCCCACAACACCATCATCAGCTGCATCATCCGTGATCTGGATGTGCTGGTGCCAAACGGTCAGACCCGGATTATGGCGGGGGACCGGCTGGTGGTGATGACGGTGCCGCAGAATCAGCAGGATATGTTGAGAGGAATAATGGGCGATGAGCATGAGACGGAATGCAGGAAAAAATGAGATTCAGTGGAAGCTGCTGGCGGATGCGCCGGACAGCGGTTCACCGGTGTTAAGGGGCTGGTGGCTGATTGCAGGCTACATGGGCATCGTGATGATCCTGTCGGGTGCCATCACCCTGCTGCCGCTGCTGACTCTGATCTTTTACCCGGAGGAGCTTCGGCAGGCGGAATACTTTATCGTGCCGGGGGTGACCAGTATGCTGACGGGATATCTGGTCAGCATGGTGCTGCGGGGAAGAGAGCTGGGGCGGCTTGAGCGGAATCAGGAAATGGTGGTGGTGCTGGGGACATGGATGACCGCCATCGTCATCACAGCGCTGCCTTTTGTGCTGACGGGGGATTACACCTTCACCCAGGCGGTATTTGAGACCACCAGTGGTCTCAGTACCACGGGACTGAGCGTGGTGGATACGGCCACGGCGCCCCGTATTTTTCTGATTCACCGGACGGTGCTTTTGTTCTTCGGAGGCATCGGACTGGTGCTGGTAATGACCTCGGTGCTGTCGGATGTGTACGGGATGCGGCTGTACGACGCGGAGGGACATTCTGACCGGATGCTGCCGAATCTGATTCAGTCGGCGCGGCTGATTATCGGAATCTACAGCGGCTATATTCTGGCGGGAATCCTGCTCTATGTGGGGGCGGGCATGAGCCTGTTTGACGCAGTCAACCATGCGGTGGCGGCTCTTTCCACCGGCGGATTTGCCACCCATCCGGAGAGCATCGGCTACTATCACAGTCCGGTGATCGAGCTGATCACCATCGTGCTGATGCTGCTGGGATGTACCAATTTCTTCGTGCACCTGCTGCTGATCCGGGGCAGGTTCCGGGACTTTTTCCGCCACTGTGAGACCCGGATGGCACTGGGGCTGCTGGCTGTATTTGTGCCGGTGATGACGGTGCTTCTGCTGCAGGGCTTCTGTGATTCGGTTCCGGAAAGTCTTCGGGTGGCGTTGTTTCAGGCGGTCTCGGCGCTGACCACCACCGGATTTCAGACGGTGGACACCTTTCAGGACTGGTCGCCGGCGCTGTTGCTTTTGATGATTCTGCTGCAGCTGGTGGGCGGCAGCGCCGGTTCCACGGCGGGCGGCTTAAAGCTGTATCGGGTCTGCTATCTTGTTCGGGAAATCAGATGGAATCTGATGAAGCGGGTCTGTCCGGACCGCCTGGTATTTGGCGGAAAGCTGAACCGGGGAGGTAAGTCGGCGGTGGTGCCAGAGGAGGAAAAGCTGGAGATTCACCAGTTCTTTTTCCTGTACCTGATGCTGTTTGTGCTGGGAACCTTTGTGTTCTGCTGCTACGGGTATCCGGTGGAGGCATCCATGTTTGAATTCTCCTCGGCGCTGAGCACGGTGGGGCTGTCCATGGGGATTACCGCCTGTGACGCGGCACCTCTGATTCACTGGACGGCTACGGCGGGGATGCTGCTTGGACGGCTGGAAATCTATGTGGTGCTGGTGGCGGCGGCGCGGCTGGCATCGGACGGGAAGCAGATGGTGACATCTGGGCGTCTGGTGCCCGGGAAGGCATCGGGCGGCATCTGAGCGGCGGTGTCAGGGGGAAGGCGTCGGGCAGCATTCGGGTGTCTGGTGCCGGGTGGAAGACGTCTGGAGGCATCTGAGTGTCTGGTGCCCGGGGGAAGGCATCTGGCAGAATCCGGACGGCTGGCGTCGGCGGGAAAGCGGGCTGCGCATACAGAATGATAGCGGAAGAAAGGAACTGGACATGAGAGACTGGAGTCATAAATGGATGGTGGTGCAGGGCATGATGGAGAGCATCCGCAACACGGCGGCAGTGGCGGCGGTGTGGGTGCTGTCCACCATGATGACGGTGGTGCTGGGGGATATGCAGATCCGGACGGAGAATCTGCTGCTGATCTACCTGCTGGGGGTCATTGTGTGCAGCATGGAGACCCGGAGCATGGCGTGGAGCATCGGCTCCTCCATCCTATTTTTATTTACCTTTAACTTTTTGTTTACGGTGCCGAAATTCACCTTTCGGATGAATGATCCCAACGATGTGATCGCCCTTGCCATCTTTGTGATCGTGGCATTTATTGCCGCGTCGCTGACCTTGAAGCTGCGGCGACAGACGGACATTGCCAATGTGCGGGCGGACATTACGGCGAAGCTCAATGAAATCGGCATCGGATTCTTGAATGTATCCGGCATTCCGGCGCTGGAAACCTTTGCCAGAGAGCAGTTGGAGGAGCTGACCGGAAAGCAGGTACAGGTCTGCATCCGGGGAAAAAAGGATCAGGAATTTGCTGACAGCATTGCAGAGTGGTGCTATGCCAATTCCATGGAATGCGGCTACGGAAAGCCACAGTTTTCCGAGGCA
Organism: Eubacteriales bacterium; assembly: GCA_030536555.1. GTDB lineage: Bacteria > Bacillota > Clostridia > Lachnospirales > Lachnospiraceae > Brotaphodocola. The sequence continues at coordinate 47,045 of JAUNPU010000001.1, forward strand.
TCGAAGCTGTATCTTCCGATCCGCAACAGCAGGAAAACCTACGGCGTTGTCATTTTCAGCTGTGAAAGCGGGACGCTGGAGCGGGAGGAGCGGACCTATGTGGATATGGTGATCACCCAGATTACCATTGTGCTGCAGCGGGAACAGCTGGGGGAGGCACAGGACAGGGCGAAGATTCAGATTGAGAAGGAACGGCTGAAAAGCACCCTGCTTCGGAGTATTTCCCACGACCTGCGGACGCCGCTGACGGGCATTGCGGGAAATGCGGATTTTCTTTCCACCAACTTTGACACGGTGGAGGATGACACGGCGCGGGAGATGCTTCACGATATCTGCAAGGATGCGGAGTGGCTGAATTCCATGGTGGAAAATCTCCTCAACATGACGCGGATTCAGGAGGGGCGGCTGGACATCCACCGGAGTATGGAGGTGGTGGATGACCTGATCACCGAGGCGGCTTCGCTGGTGGAAAAGCGTCTGGGAAATCATCAGCTGGAGACCCGGATGCCGAAGGATATTGTGCTGGTGCCCGTGGATGGACGGCTGTTTATCCAGGTGCTGGTGAATCTGATTGACAACGCAATCCACCACTCCGGCGACGGGACGAAGATCACGGTGTCGGCAAAAAATGAGGAGGAGAGTGTTTCCTTTCTGGTGGAGGATGACGGGGTTGGCATCCCGGAGGAGAAGCAGGAGCAGATCTTTGACAGCTTCTTTACCACGGCTTATGAGGACGGGGATAAGAAGCGGGGCGTCGGGCTGGGGCTTGCCATCTGCAAGGCTATCGTGGAAGCCCATGGCGGACAAATCCGGGTCTACAATCGGAAGCGGGGCGGGGCGGCGTTTAGGATTGATATGCCGAAGCATATAGAATGAAGTGATGATATGAAATCGAGGGAGTGCAGTGGAATGAGTATGTCCGGTGATCGGCATACAGAATTCTTGGAAAGAACGAGGATAGGATATGAACAGAGCAGATATTCTGGTGATTGAGGATGATAAAAGTATACAGAGCTTTATCAAGATTACATTGAAATCCGCGGAGTACGGCTGTATTCTGGCGGACAACGGGCTTATGGGGCTGTCCTGCTTCTATGCCAACCATCCGGACCTGATCCTGCTGGATCTGGGGCTGCCGGATGTGGACGGCATGGAGGTGCTGAAGCAGATTCGTCAGGACGCGGAGACTCCGGTGATTGTGGTGTCCGCCCGTGGCATGGAGCAGGAGAAGGTGGGGGCACTGGATGCCGGAGCCGACGACTATGTGGTAAAGCCCTTCAGCGCAGCAGAGCTGCTGGCGAGAATCCGGGTAGCCCTGCGTCACAGAAGCAGCCTGCCAAAGCAGGAAACAAGCTTTTCTCTGGATTATTTTACGATTGACTTTGATAAGAGACGGGTGTACGTCCACGACCAGGAGGTCCACTTAACTCCCATCGAATACAAGATGGTGACACTGCTGGTCAGCAATGCGGGAAAGGTGCTGACCCACCATTATATCCAGCAGCAGGTCTGGGGCTACGAGACCCAGGACGAGTACCAGTCTCTGCGGGTGTTCATGGCAAATATCAGAAGAAAGATTGAGGACAACACAGCCAAACCGCGGTTTATCCAGACTGAGGTGGGGATCGGGTACCGGTTTGTGGACTGCTAAGAGGGGATTTGGACAATTAACAGGTGTTTGTGAGGAAAATTGTCCAAACCTGCTTGAAAAGGATTGACTTCTGGTTGACATAAAGCTGATTTTGGACAATTAAGGAGCGAAATCGCATATAATTATCCAAAAATCCAGAAACTTTGGACAATTTTTGAAGATTCAGGCTGGAATTGTCCAAAACAGCCCTGTACAGCTCAAATCCGACATGATCTGGGAGAGGTTTGGACAATTTTAGGGCAAATCAGTAGAAAATTGTCCAAACGCCAGTGTAACACAGTAAAGCACAGGGCGGATTATTCAGAAAACTCCACCACAATGCCATCCGGGTCAGTCATGGTAAAATGTTTCGGCTTCGGCTTTCGGTCGATGATTTCCGATGGCGCATATCCGGCGTTTCGTACCGTTTTCTGAACTGTTTCCAGAGCTTTTCCGGCGTGGAAGCTGCAGCAATCCTGCAAAATCCGATTATCTTAAGTATAACGGGTGAAGGTTTCCGCCGCAATGGCAGCTTCTCAGATATGCTCAAATTGTCAATAGGAAGCGGGACTGTATGTGGTAAAATGAATCAAACAGCAAAAGGAGAGAGAAGCAATGAGCAAAGCAGGAGATTTTATTAAGGAATGCGGCGTGTACTATGTGTTGACGGTCAACGGGGATTTCCCGGCGGGAAGACCATTTGGCGGACTTGTGGAGCTGGAGGACGGCTTATACATTTCCACAGGGAAGGGAAAGGATGTCTATGAGCAGCTGAAAGCCCACCCGCAGATGCAGCTGATTGCTCTGAAAGCGGGAACACGGAGCTGGGCGAGAGTCAGCGGGATTGCAAAGGAGTGCGAGGACGTTAAGGTGAAGGAACGGCTTTTACGGGAAGCGCCGATTCTTCAGAAGCATTATCCAAGTGCGGACGTACCGTACTTTGCGACATTCCGGATTGAGGTGGTGGACGCCCAGCTGTGCTGACGGATGTGACCGTTGACAGCCGTGACCTTTGACGGGAGAAATCCCGGTGACATGGCATCTGACTTATGGTAGAATGGAAGAAAATACAGATGTGATGAACTACAGGAGGAGAACCCATGGGAAGCTTACTGAACCGCCTTCTGGTTATGCTGAATGACAGCGACCACGGAACGACGAATTTTCATATTGCCATGACACTGCTGTCCAGCTTTTATGATCTGTGTACCATGTCCATCGATGATGTGGCGAAGCTGTGCATGGTTTCCAAGTCCACCATCTCCAAGTTTATCCGAGGCATCGGCTATGAGGATTATGCAGAGTTCAAGGCAGCGGCTCCCTTTCGGGAGAATAAGTTCGGGTTTGATCTGAATTACAATCAGAATATCGCCGAGTTTATCGAGCGGGAAGGCATGGAGCGGTATATTGAGATTCTCAGCACGGATATCTGCCACACGCAGGAGACGGTGGATATGGCTAAGATTGATGAGCTGGTTTCGGATCTGATTCACTACCGGAAGGTGGCCAGCTTCGGACTTCTGTTTTCGGAGATCGGGGCCATCGACCTGCAGATGAAGCTGGCTTACAACGGCAAGTTTATTATGACCAACTTAAGCGACATCAAGCAGGAGGACTATATCAGCCAGTCGGATGAGGATACGCTGATTATCATTTATTCCAACTCCGGCTCCTATATGCAGCGGTATCAGCTTTCGGAATTCCATGAACCAAAGGATTTTTCCAGAATCAGGGCGAAGATTGTACTGATTACCGCAAACCAGAAGATGGAACACCATCCGGGAGTGGACCTGTGCATCAGCTTCGGGCACGTGTCGAAGGTCCAGACCCATTCGGTGGTCTATCCGCTGGTCAACGATATGATTGTCAACCGGTACCGGGAGCGGACCAGAGGGAAGAAGCAGGCAGAGTGATCTGTCTGCTTTTTTTGCCATGCATATCAGAAAACGCGCCGGTGACGCGTTTTTTGACTGAGCAGACGAAAAAGTTTCCAAAATGCGAACTTTCCGAAGTATGGGAAATTGTATGCTATAGTGAAATCACAAAAGAGATGCGCGAGACATCAGACAAACAGGAGGGATATCATGGTAAAGAAAACGTATGAAGAGCTGTCAAGGCAGATCATTTCCCATGTGGGCGGTGTGGACAACATCGTGGGGCTGACGCATTGTGTCACCAGACTGCGATTCCGGCTGAAGGACGACGGCAAGGCGAATCAGGAGGAGCTTAAGAAGCTGGATGGCGTGCTGACGGTGGTGGTCGGCAACGGACAGTTTCAGGTAGTCATTGGCAATGCGGTGGAGGATGTGTTTGACACCATTCTGCATCTGTTCCCCATAAGGTCGGAGCAGGCGGCAGAAGAAAAGGCGGAGAAGACAGGCAATGCGCTGACGAGAGCGCTGAACGCCATGTCCTCCATTCTGAACCCGATTGTGACGGCTCTGGCAGGCGCCGGCATGATCAAGGCGCTGCTGGTCATCCTGACCACCACGCTGGGGGTACTGGACAATACCGGAAGCACCTACAAGATTCTGGCAGCCGCAGGCAACAGCGTATTTTATTTCCTGCCGCTGTTTCTGGCGGTGTCCTCTGCAAGGACCTTCCAGTGCAACCCGTTTATCGCGCTGGCTATTGTGGGAGCGCTGCTGGAGCCGAACTTCACCGGTCTGATGGCAAAAGCAGGAGATACGGTGTCATTTCTGGGAATTCCGGTGGTGCTGATGAGCTATTCGGCGACCCTGGTGCCGGCGATTGTCTCCGTACTGATCTATTCAAAGCTGGAGAAGCTTCTGAAACGGTTTATTCCAAAGAGTATTGAGCTGTTTGCACTGTCCTTTGTGGCGCTGATCATTATGATTCCGCTGACTATGATGGTGATTGGTCCCGTAGGCGTGATGCTGGCAGATGCAGTTGGAAACTTTGTAAACTTTATGTCTGTGAAAAATGGTCTGCTGACCGGTCTGATTGTCGGCGGCGGATGGACCCTGCTGGTTATGGTCGGGATTCACTGGGGCGTTGTGCCGATTATGATCAACAACATTGCTTCCTATGGTTATGACTTTGTACGTCCCATGGTTGCAGCAGCAACCTTCGCCAGTGCAGGCGCTGCATTCGGTGTATTTTTAAAGAGCAAGAAGAAAGAGAGCAGGGCATTTGCATTATCCACCATGATTCCGGCGTTGCTGGGCGGCGTGACAGAACCGGTTGTATACGGTATTTCCCTGCGCTACAAGAAGCCGTTTATCGCACAGATCATCGGCGGCGGCATCGCAGGTGCATTTATGGGAGCCATGCACACCAAGGCAATCGTCTATGTGTTCCCGGCGCTGACCACACTGCCTGCATTTTTCTGTGAGACCTTTGTGTACTATGTAATCGGTATCTGCATCGCCTTCGGCGTAACGGCGGCGCTGACTTATGTGATTGGCATCGATGAGGGAGAGGATGTCAAGAAGCCAGGCAGCAACGGGGAGAATGCTGTGGAGCCGGAGAAGAAACCGGCTGAGGTTGAAGAAAATGTAATAGATTCCTGCTTAAAGGGCAGGGTTGTGAAGCTGGAAGAGGTCAGTGACCCGGTGTTCGCATCCAAGGCACTGGGCGACGGTGTAGCGGTGATGCCGGAGGAGGGCGTGTTATATGCGCCGGTTGACGGCACCGTGGAAGCTGCATTTCCCACCGGACATGCGGTAGGCTTAAAGACTGCAGACGGGCTGGAGGTGCTGATGCACATCGGCATCAATACGGTGGAGATGAAGGGAACGGGCTTTCATCTGCTGACTGAACAGGGAAAGACCGTGCGAAAGGGTGACAGACTGGTGGAGTTTGACATTGCTGCCATCCGGGAGGCGGGCTATGACCCGATTACCATGGTGCTTGTAACCAATATGAATGTGGTTGCCGGAATGGAGACCACGAAAGTGGATACTGTGAAACCGGGCGATGAGCTGTTGAAAATCAGGAGGAATTGAGCATGGGCAAGAGTGTATTTCCGGAGAACTTTTTGTGGGGCGGCGCAACATCTGCAAACCAGTGTGAGGGAGCCTGGGATGAGGATGGCAAGGGCATGTCCGTGGCGGACTGCAGCACCTACAAGAAACATGTGAATGTAGCGGACTACAAGGGGCAGCACAGCATCACCAGTCAGGACATCGAGGAAGCCATGGAGAGCAAGGATGTCCACAAGTACGGCAAGCGCCATGGTATCGACTTCTATCACCGATATAAGGAAGATCTGGATCTGTTTCAGGAGATGGGATTTAAGACGCTGAGGGTGTCTATTCCCTGGACCCGCATCTATCCTACCGGCATGGAGACAGAGCCCAATGAGGCAGGACTCCGCCACTATGAGGAGCTGTTTACGGAGATGAAGAAGCGGGGCATCGAGCCGCTGGTAACGCTGCATCATTATGAGATGCCGCTGTATCTGTGCAACCATTATGATGGCTGGTACCGGAGAGAAGTCATCAGCCTGTTCCTGAAATTTTGCCAGACCGTGTTCAAGCGGTACAAAGGGCTGGTGACCTACTGGCTGACTTTCAATGAGATCGACAGCGTGTTCCGTCATCCCTTTACCACCATCGGACTGGTAGAGGACCGCTATCCGGCTGACAAGTGGGAGGAGATCATCTATCAGTCGGTGCATAATCAGTTTGTGGCAAGTGCCATGGCAACGAAGCTGCTTCACGAGATCATCCCGGGAGCACAGATGGGCTGCATGATCACCCGCACGCTGACCTATCCGGAGAACTGCCATCCGAAGAACATGCTGCAGGCGCTGAAAGAGAACCGGAAGAACTACTTCTACTCCGATGTGCAGGTGCGGGGAGAATATCCGAAGCACATCAAGTGTGAGTGGGAGCGCAAGGGCATCCATGTGGAGTTCGGTCCGGAGGATGAGAAGATGTTGAAGGCATACCCGGTTGATTTCGTATCTTTCAGCTACTATATGAGCCGGGTGACCAGCTTTGATACCGCCAACAAGGAGATGGTCAGCGGCAACCTGACCAGCGGCATCAAGAATCCTTATCTGGAGACAACGGAATGGAACTGGCAGGTAGACCCGACGGGACTGTGTATCTCCCTGATCGAGCTGTATGACCGCTACCAGAAGCCGGTGTTTGTTGTGGAAAACGGACTGGGAAGCAGAGACAGGGTCGAGGAGGATGGAAGCATCCAGGATGATTACCGGATTCAGTATTTCCGGGAGCACATTCAGGCCATTGCGGATGCCATCGCAGAGGGCGTGGATGTGATGGGCTACACGCCATGGGGCTGCATTGATATGGTCAGCATGTCCACCTGCCAGATGAGCAAGCGTTACGGTTTCATCTATGTGGATGTGGATGATGAGGGAAACGGAAGCTATGAGAGAAAGCGGAAGAAATCCTTCTACTGGTATAAGAAAGTGATTGCCTCCAACGGGGCAGATTTAGACTAAGAGAACAGGAGAGCGCCCGGACTGAGCAGGAGATCTGTCGGTTCGGGCGCTTGTATAAAGGAGATACCATATCTTCTCTACAGGACGGAATCCGAAGAATCAGCAGGTTCTCCGGCAGTGCTGAAGGTGTCGAGGTATGTTTGTATGGATGTCAGTAAATAGGACTTCATGTGAAACTTAATTTGAATCAGGTTGTCTGCTGACGTTGAATCACATTCCAGAATCTGACTCAGCAAAGATGGATAAATAGCAAAGTTTAGCATGGACATAACCGTGGAAAAGCTGAGAAATCTGGCGGCAAATCCATCGGGAATCCCGGCATAGGCTTCAAACAGCTTTTGAAAGTAGCGGTGCATCGCCATGGCATTGACCGGAGCTTTCTCAAAGATCGGGGATGGATGCGACATCTCCCGGTTCATAAGCAGAATCGCATTGTGCTCTTCCGGTGAGAATACCCATTCGGTCAGACGGTCAATCATGTTGACGATAAAATTCCATGAAGTATCATGGGACAAAACTCCCTGGGCTTCCGCCAGATCAATCTCGTCCAACAGTGGTTTTAACAAAGAATGCTGTCGCTCAAGAGCCTGAATGACAGCGGCACGGTATACGCTTTCCTTTGACTGGAAGTGGAGCTGGAGCGAAGAGAGACTTGAACCTGCTTCCTTTACGATTTCCCGTGTTGTGGTTCCGTCATAGCCTTTGACAGCAAAGAGTCTGGCAGCAGCATTGACAATTCGATTATATGTGTTCTGTTCCTGAATGCTCAATCATATCCCCTCCTTATTGGGTCATTGTACCATATTATGATGAAACAAAAAAGAGCTTTTTCAAAAGATACAAATGATTCTTTTTAAATTAGAATATTGACTAAAATATCAAAAAGATGTATGATTTAACTACAGAATCAATTGATTCTATTTGACAAGAACGCAAACAATATAAGGAGGATTTATCATGACTGTGAAAAGTGTATTAGCGCAACCACTGCAAATCGGACGGATTACTGCGAAGAACCGGATCTGGCTGTCTCCGATGGAGACCAACACCTGTGATGTGAACGGTGAACTGACGGACGTTCAGCTTGCACATTATGAGGCTCGTGCCAGAGGCGGCGCAGGTATGATCATTCAGGAGTTCACTGCTGTTGACGGAAACTATACGGTTCGTCCGATTCAGCTGAGAATTGATGATGATAAGTATAAGGTAAGACTGAGTCGTCTTGTGGATGCTGTGCACGCATACGGAACTCCGATTATCTGTCAGCTTCATCATGCCGGAATGTTTTCTTCCCAGGAAGCGGTATCCCCGTCCGGCGTGGCGTGCTTTGAGCTTGGTAAGGGGCATTATATTCAGCCGAGAGTGATGTCGATTGAAGAGATTGAACATGCCCGGGATAAGTTTATCGAGGCGGCAGTCCGTGCAAAGGAAATCGGATATGACGGCGTAGAACTCCATGGTGCGACTGCATATCTGCTGGCACAGTTCTTCTCCGGTTACAACAACAGACGTACCGATAAGTACGGCGGCGGTCTGGAAGGGCGTATGACGCTGGCTCTCGAGATTGTCGGAGGTATCCGCAAGGCATGTGGACCGGATTTCACAGTTGGATATACGATGTGTTACAATGACTGGCTTCCGGGCGGCGCAAACATGGAGGATTCCATGATTTTCGCACAGCGTCTGGAGCAGGCGGGCATCACCTATATTGATTTCCAGACGGAAGGAACCTATGAGACCTTTACACTGGAAGACTGTCCCTGCGGTCTGCGCAGACAGCCAAAAGGCGACTTTAATAAAATAAAAGAGTTCAGAAACGTGGTACATGTGCCTCTTTCCTGCAGAAGTGCCGGGGAATATGATCCGAAGGTGTGGGAGCAGGCAATCAATGACGGATGTATTGATGCAGTTCGGGCAGCAAAGCCGCATCTGGCTGATCCGGAGCTGGTATCCAAGATTCTGTCCGGAAGAGAAGAGGATGTACGCCCCTGTATTAAATGTGTGACCTGTCTGGGAAGTGCAGTTGTCAATCATATGGCACTGAACTGTGCGGTGAACAGTGGCTGTGCTCACGGAGAAGAACCGGTGGAACCGGCAGCAGTCAAAAAGGATGTGCTTGTGATTGGCGGAGGTCCGGCAGGACTGGAAGCAGCCAGAGTAGCGGCAATCAGAGGACATAAGGTTACCCTGTGGGAAAAAGAAGACCATCTTGGAGGCAATATGTATATCGCCTCACTTCCGGTTGGCAAAGATACCTTCATGAAATTCATCCACTGGGCGGATCGTCAGTGCAGAAAACTCGGTGTGGAAATCTGCCTGAATACAGAAGCAACTGCGGATAAGGTAAAAGAATTAAAGCCGGACGCAGTGATTCTGGCAACCGGGTCTGTTCCGGTCAAGATTCCGGTGAAGGGCGGAGCGCTTCCGCATGTCGTACTTGCCCAGGATGTCCTGCTTGGCAAGGCAGAGATTGGCAAAAAGGTTGCTGTGATCGGCGGTGGCGAGGTCGGTATTGAGACAGCGGATATGCTGCTCTATAAGAATCTTGCTGACGAGGTTACAATTGTGGAAGTTATGGACGATATCGGCCGTGATATGGCAGGAATGGATAAGGCGGATCTCATGGGCAATCAGTTCCCGAAGTATTTCCCGCAGAGATTACATATCATGGTTAATACAAAGCTTGATGAAGTAAGGGAAAAGAGCATCATTGTAGAAGACCGCAGCTGGAAGCATACAGAACTGGAGGTGGATACGGTGATTCTTGCAACCGGATATCGTTCAGACAGGCAGTTGTATGAAGAACTGGAAGACCTTGTGGATACGGTTTATGTAGTCGGTGACGCAACACGTCCCCGCAAGATTGTCAACGCAATTCACGAAGGAAACAAGTTTGCAAGAATGATTTAAGACTCTTGAAAATGGAAATGCCAGACCGGGCAGCAATCTTTGCCGGTCTGGCATTTCTTGTCTGACAGCTGAAATCACCCCCGCCGCTGTCTCAGCCCCACCGCAAGAATCACAGCCGACACAAGAGACAGGGTCCCGCCGTAAATAAAGGGTGCAGCCGCCCCGATGCTGTCCCAGAGAATGCCCGCGATGACGCTGGCGGGAAGCAGGGCGATTCCGGCAAGAGTGGAATGGAGTCCCAGCATGGTTCCCTTTAACCGGGGAGGTGCAATCTCCGCAATAAATGCCCGCTCTACGCCGGCGGTCATGGCTGTGTAGATGCCGTAGAGGATGAAAATCAGAACCATGAGCGGTCTGGTATGACAGAACGCAAAGGAAAAGTACACAAGGGAGAAGGTCAGGTAGCCACCTACCAGCAGAGACTTTCTTCCCACCTTGTCGGACAGCTTTCCGCAGGGAATTGCCAGCAGGGAAGCGGTGATGTTGTAGACAAAATACAGCAGGATCGTGCTGCTGCTCTCAAATCCAAGGTCCGAGGCACGAAGCAGCAGGAAGCTGTTGGAGGAGTTTCCCAGTGTGAACAGAAAGGTAACAGCCAGATAGAGCTTCAGCTGTCCGTTCAGGCCGGAGATGTTTTTCCAGAAATGTTCTTGTGGTGCCATATGGCGCGGCTCCCGCTTCTCCTGAATGAAGAAGAAAAGAAACAGTGCAATTCCAATGGGAATCACGGAGAGGGCAAATACCATCTTGTACCCGGTCTCGCCGATATTCCTTACCAGAAGAAATGCCAGCAGGATGCCCGCGGCGGAACCCGCCATATCCAACATCTTGTGGATGCCGAAGGACTTACCCATGCTGTGCTTGTCGGCGCTTTCTGCCACCATCACATCGCGGGGAGCGGTGCGGATGCCCTTGCCGAAGCGGTCAATGACCCGCGCCGCAAGGATACCGGTCCATGAGGCGGCGAAGATCAGGGCAATCTTATAGAACACGCCGGTTGCGTAGCCGCAGAAGGCGATGGCCTTCTTGTGCTGAAACCGGTCGCTGATATAGCCGCTGAACACCTTTAACAGACTTGCAATGCTTTCGGCAATTCCCTCGATGATGCCCACCAGCGCAGGAGTTGCACCGAAGGCGGCAGTTAAGTACAGGGGAATCAGCGGGTAGACCATCTCGCTGGAGATGTCGGCAAAGCAGCTTACCAGACCCAGCATGATGATATTTCCTGTTCCTTTTTGAAAGGTTTTTTCTTTTGACATTGTAAGAAACCTCCTTGTCAGGTTTAAGGATAAGTATAGCACAGGGGGAGAGAAGATTGATTGACAATTTGAGCATACTGCATCCGAATTTCTTGATACACAGGAGACACTTGCTATAATAGAAACATTATTGTGCTGCTTCCCGGACGGAGGCGGCTGATGCGAAATAGTTTCACGATGGAAAGGAGCGCCATGCTGAATGTAGCGGTTGTGGATGACGAAAAGAGCTGCACGGAACTGTTGATATCATATCTTGCACAGTTTGCAGCGGAAAAGAAGCGGGAAATACATACGGAGGTATTTTACAGCGGGGAAGAACTGCTGAACCGGTATCAGCCGCAGTATGATATCATCCTGCTTGATATTGAGATGGGAGAGATGGACGGGATGGAGACGGCCAGGCAGCTTCGCAGTCTGGATCAGGACGTCGTCCTTGTCTTTATTACGAATATGGCGCAGTATGCCATCAATGGCTATGAGGTGGGAGCATTGGATTATGTGCTGAAACCCATTACCTATTACACATTTTCCGTGCGTTTTGAGCGTGCGATCAGCAGAATCAGGAAGCGCAGACCGGAGGAATTCCTGCTTCCGCTGCCGGAAGGGATGCAGCGTGTTCGCGTGGATCAGATTTACTATGTGGAAGTTGAAAATCATACGCTCCATTATCATACCCGGGACGGTGTGCTGATGGTGCGGGGATCCCTTCAGAGCGTGGAGGAGAAGCTGAAGGACAGCCATTTTGTAAAGTGCAATCACTGGTATCTGGTCAACCTACGGCACGTGACGGGAATCAGGAAAAATATGGTGTGCGTAGCGGGAGACATGCTGGAAATCAGTCGAAGAAATAAGACGGCATTTCTGTCAGCACTGACGGATTATATGGGGATGGAATTATGATTTGGGAATATACGGAAATTACGATTACGATTTGGGCGGCATGCGTGCTGTTTTTGTTCTTTCTGGAGCGAAGAACGTATTTTGAAATCAGGCTGCTGTGCGCGTCCGTCAGCATGACAGGAATCGTGCTGGTGGGCGGCTTTTTACTGCCTGCTGTATCAGGAGCGGTACTGCCTACGGGGATAACCCTGATGGGATATCTGACGCTCTGTGCAGGATTTCTCTATGCATGTGCGGATATTACGGTCAAAGATGCCATCTATGGCGGATGCTGGGTGATGATTACACAGCAGATTGCCTACGAGGCAGCATACCTTCTGTTCAGTCTGATTGAAGTGAATCATCCGGTTGCCGTGGTGGGATACACGCTGATGGTGTATGCAGTCATCTATGGGGTGGCGGCAGTGACCATACTGCGTTACATGCCGGAAGAGGGGCACTATCAGGTAGGTCCCCGCCAGCTGGTTTCCTCGCTGGTTCTGATGGGAGTATTTGAAATCCTGTTTGAATTTCTTCAGGCAGAACCGGTGACCGGATTTGCCAGCATCCGGGTTTGGAATCTGCTGCTGGTTCAGTGCTATTGTGTAACGATTCTGTATTTTCAGAACACCATGTTCAAAAAGAGCGCAATGAAGCAGGAACTGGAAACCTTAAATCAGTTCTGGCATCAGCAGAAGGAACAGTATGAATTGTCCCGGGAGACCATTGCCCTGATCAATCACAAATGCCATGACTTAAAGCATCAGATTGCCGCACTGCGGGCAATCAGCAGTCCAAAAGAGCAGGAGGCATATCTTCATGAGATCGAGGAGTCTGTGCAGATCTATGATTCTATGGTCAAAACCGGCAATGAAGTGCTGGATACGGTGCTGACAGAGAAAAGCCTGTTCTGTGCGGCGAGTCAGATCAAGATCAACTGCATTGCGGATGGACGGCGGATGAACGTGTTTGATCCCATCGATCTGTATACCATATTTGGAAATGCGGTGGACAATGCGGTTGAGGGTGTCAAGAAGCTTAGCAGACAGGAAATGAGAATCATCGACGTGTTGGTTTATGTGCGAAAGCAGTTTCTGATCATCAATATCATGAATCCGATGGAGAGACCGCTGGAGTTTGACAGAGAAGGCGAACTGCCGTTAAGCACCAAGGAGAAGAATGGATATCACGGGTTCGGATTGAGAAGCATCCGGCTCCTGGTTGAGAAGTATAACGGCTTTATGAAGATCGATACGGAGAACGGAATCTTTTCCCTGAAGATGCTGATTCCTCTTGATCAGGACGGGGAGGCGACCACTTGCGACAGGACAGAAACCACTTAGGGAAAGTCACTTTTCATTCTGAAAAAGGTCTGTTACTGTATGTGTAGCAGCTGTGAAGGTGCTGAAACGTTAGAATGAAAAAACGATGAAAGGAGAAGGCATGAGAAAGGTCACAAATCTGAATGACGGATGGCAGTTTACCGGACCGGATGGCGGGAAAGCGGCCGTGAATCTGCCTCATACCTGGAACCATAAAGATGGTCAGGATGGCGGAAATGATTACTGGCGCGGAACCTGCAAATACGAAAAAGATCTGCAGCTTCCTGAATTTCAGAAAAAGACAGAGCAGGTGTATCTGGAGTTTCGGGGAGTGAATGCCAGCGCTGTGGTGTTCCTGAATGGAGTCCGGATCAGTTCCCATGACGGCGGCTATTCCACGTTTCGTGTGGAGATAACCGATCTGCTGGATCAGGAGAATCATCTGGTCGTCGAGGTGGACAACAGCGTGAATACAAGGGTGTATCCCCAGAAAGCGGATTTTACGTTTTATGGCGGTATCTACCGGGATGTGAATCTGCTGGTGGTCAACCGGAAGCATTTTGATCTGGAGTATTGCGGCGAACCGGGAATCCGGGTCACGCCTGAAGTGAATGGGAAAGACGGCTGTGTGAGAATCCAGACGTTTCTGGATACCGGGTCAGCAATGCGCGGCTGGGAAGAAGCGGCATTCGGCAGGAAGGACGCGCAGACCGGAGATGCGGAGCAGGAAGTACGTCTCTTTGTGCTGGATGTAGACGGAGCGATTGTCGCAGAGAGCCGGGGAGTGGACGATACCCTGCTGATTCCGGATGTGCATCTGTGGAACGGAACAGAAGATCCCTATCTTTACACTGCGGTAGCACAGCTGTACTGGCAGGGCAAGCTGGTGGATGAGATCAAAAGCAGGTTTGGCGTGAGAAGTTTTTGCGCAGACCCGCAGAAGGGATTCTTCTTAAACGGGAAGCGTTATCCGCTCCGGGGGGTATCGCGGCATCAGGACTGGAAAGGTCTTGGCAACGCCATCGGAAAAGAACATCACCGCCGGGATATGGAGCTGATCAGGGAAATCGGAGCCAATACGGTAAGGCTGGCTCATTATCAGCATGATCAGTATTTTTATGATCTGTGCGATGAGTATGGAATGATTGTATGGGCAGAGATTCCTTACATATCAGAGCATATGCCGGAGGGACGGAGCAATACCATAAGTCAGGCAAAAGAACTGGTGGTGCAGAATTATAATCACCCGTGCATCGTCTGCTGGGGGGTATCCAACGAGATCACCATCTCTACAAAGGATAAAGAGGATATGCTGGATAACCACCGGGTGCTGCATGAACTCTATCACAGGATGGATGAAACCAGGCTGACGACCCTTGCTTGCTATGCCATGTGCGGACCATTTAACCGGTCGGCTCATATTACCGATCTGGTATCCTGGAATCTGTATCTGGGCTGGTATGTTCCGGGACTGTTCCTGAACGATCTCTGGATGCGGTTTTTCCATTTCTGCTTCCCCAATCGCTGTCTGGGATATTCGGAATATGGCTGTGAAGCCATGACGAATCTGCACGCTGCAAAGCCGAGACGGGGCGATCATACGGAAGAGTATCAGGCTGTTTATCATGAATACATGCTGAAGTGCTTTGAGAGAAATCCCTATCTCTGGGCGACACATGTATGGAATATGTTTGATTTCGCCGCGGATGCCAGGGATCAGGGCGGGGAGCCGGGAATGAATCACAAGGGGCTGGTTACCTTTGACCGGAGAATCAAGAAAGACAGTTTCTATCTGTACAAGGCATACTGGAGTCAGGAGCCTTTTGTCCATATTGCGGGAAAACGCAGAAGGGACAGGGAGGAGACGAATACAACCATAAAAGTTTACTCTAATCAGTCGGAAGTGGCTCTGTATGTAAATGGAAAGCTGACGGAAATCAAGCAAGGCAGCCGTGTGTATGAATTTCAGATTCCGCTGAGCGGAACCGTTGAGATCATGGTTCAGACCGGGGCCTGCGAGGACCGTGCGCTCTTTCATAAGGTTCAGAAACCGAATCCGGATTATAAGCTGGTAAAGGGGAAATCATCCAGTGCAAACTGGGTATGATGCAGGCAACAAAAGGAAAGGGGAATAAAGATTATGAGAACAGGAAAGAAACCGCTTTGGCGAGGACTTACGGTATTATTTACCTTTGTCTTTTCGCTTACCGTAATTTTGGGAGTGGTTGCAGAGTCCTACAAAGCAACCATCGATACAGCGCTCGGCACGCTGAGCGAGACCTTCGTGTCGGAGGATTCACCGGAGAATCCGCTGTACAATAAGTTCCAGCCGTCAGCCGAACTGCTGAATGCAGACGGAACCGGCAACTCGCATGCATTGATTCAGAAGGCAATCGACTTGAACCGCCAGCAGGCGGCAGAGGGTGCCGTGCTTCTGAAGAATAATACAGAGAATGGTCAGGGACTTCCGCTGGCTGCCGGATCACAGGTGAGCCTGTTTGGAATCCGTTCCAAAGTATCCCTGATCGGCTCCTGCTTCGGTGTTACGGCCAAGGGTCCGTATGTATCGCTGGAGCAGGCGCTGAGCCAGAGCAAAACGGATTTTAAGAACACCATCGCCTATACATTCAATAAAAATCATCAGACCGGCGAATACAGCCGTGGTATCACCCTGGATTCCTGGAACGGAGACGAGTTTGAGTTCGAGGGCGGCGGATTTGGCGTCAATCCGGTGATGAGTGAAATCTACGGCAAGCTGAATGAAACCTATCTTCATGCAGAAAACGAAACGCCGGATGAGAACTATAATCCGGGCGAGCCGTCACTGGAGGAAATCAGCGATGTGAATCCGGCATATGCAGACAGCTTTGCACAGTATGGAGATGCAGCGATTGTTGTAGTCGGCCGCCCAAGTGCAGAGTCCAAGGACTATCTTCCGGGAAGTGTAGTCGAGGGACTTGGAGCAGAGGAACCGCTGCAGCTTACGGACAATGAAAAAGATGCCATCAAACTGGCGAAGTCCTGCAGTGACAATGTGATTGTGCTGGTGAACACGGCAAACAGCATAGAGATTGATGAGCTGAAACGTGACCCGGAGATTGATGCGATTCTCTGGATCGGATTCCCGGGCAGCTATGGTATGCTGGGTGTCTCCGATATCCTGTGCGGCCGCGTCAGCCCGTCCGGAGCCCTTCCTGACATCTATGCAGCCAGCAATATGTCAGCTCCTGCCATGCAGAATATGGGCCATTTCCAGTATGCCAACGGGGAGGAGATGTTGACCCGCGGCGCTGGCAAGACTGGCGGCGGAGCAGGAAATTATATTATCGAGGCAGAAGGCATTTATACAGGCTATCGCTATTACGAGACCCGTTACTTTGATTCTGTTTTAGGAAACGGCAATGCCACGTCACCGGTAGGCGCATATGCATCCAAAACCGCGTGGGATTATGAGAAAGAGGTTTCCTATGGCTTTGGATACGGTTTGTCCTATACCACGTTTACGCAGGAGTTTGAAGGACAGCCGGAAATCCAGGTGACAACAGATCCGGAAACCGGAGTATGCGATGCCACCGCAACCTTCCATGTGAAGGTGACGAATACCGGCGATGTGGCTGGTAAATCCATCGTACAGATCTACGGACAGGCACCCTATACGCCGGGCGGCGTGGAAAAATCCGCAGTACAGCTTCTGAACTTTGACAAGTCCGATTTGCTGCAGCCGGGCGAGTCCCAGACTGTTTCTGTCGAGGTGGATCTTCAGTATATTGCAAGCTATGACAGTGCCTATGACAATGGAGACGGCACCACAGGAACCTATGTTTTAGATCCGGGAGATTATTATTTTGCAGCCGGTAACGGAGCTCATGATGCGCTGAACAATATGATGGCCGCTCAGGGAATCGCACCGGAGAGCCTGGTGGGAGCAAGCAACGCCGCCATGGCAGTAAAGACAGCAATCACCGAGGATATGATTTCCAAAACCGCATTCTCCGTATCCAAGACGGGAGAGAAGATTTCCAACCAGCTGGAGTATGCAGACTGGAACTACTTCCAGCCTGGAGAAGTAACCTATTTAAGCCGTACAGACTGGGCTGGAACCTATCCGAAAACCTATACGGACATGACTCTGACCAGCCAGGATCTGATTGATAAGCTGAACGGAAAGTATTACACCATCCAGAAGGACGACGATACCTCCGACATCATCTGGGGCGCAGACAGCAATCTGATGTTCCACGAAATGTATGGTCTGGATTTTGACGATCCTAAGTGGGACGAGCTGCTGAACAAGATGACTCTGGAGGAAGCGCAGTATCTGGCAACCTTCGGCGGCCCAAGCATTCCGGGAGTTGCTTCCATCGGTACGGTGGAAACCTATATGACAGAGAATGCCGGCAATGGTGTGGCAGTGAATCTGAATGCATCCAAGGATCCGGGCGCTCCGTGGAGTATTCCGGCCAGCGACCCCAACGGCAACTGGCATCCGGAAATCTTTGCCAATGCTCCTCTGACCGCAGCATCCTTTAACCCGGATCTGTATAAGGCAGTGGGCGAGTTTATCGGACAGGAGGGTCTGTTTACCGGTATTCCGATTCTGTGGGGTCCGGGACTGAACACCCATCGTCATGCTTACAACGGACGTAACGGCGAGTATTATTCCGAAGATCCGGTATTATCCGGTGTGGCGGCTATGGAATTTGCCATCGGCGCCCTGGATTATGGTCTGATTGCAGCGCCGAAGCACTATGCGTTCAATGACCAGGAGACCAACCGTGGCGGCGTGGCGCCTTATATGCTGGAGCAGCGTGCGCGCGAGACAGAGCTTCGTGCTTATCAGATTGCATTTGAGGCAACAAAATACGATACAGAGGACTTCGACGCAGGTATGCGCGGACTGATGATTTCCTTCAGCAAGATCGGACCGGTAGAATGTACCGCAAGCCCGGAGATGATGACGGAAATCCTGAAAAAGGAATGGGGCTTCAAGGGATATGCGGTAACGGATATTTACGATGATACCGATCTTTACGGAGCGGTGCTGGCATCTGGAGCAACCTGCTTTGATACCCGTGGTATCTCCGGCTTCTATGGCTCTACCACCCTGGAAAACTGTTCCACCTTTGCAACCCAGGTGGATGGAAGCAAGGTCAGCGCGAAGCTGCTGGAAGGCGATGCGGTGCTTCAGAATGCGGTGAAGGATTCCTGCCACAATATTCTGTATGCGTTAAGCAACAGCAACCTGGTGAACCGTTATAACAGCACCACTCATATTGAGCAGACGATGACCTGGTGGCGCGCAGCCTATATGGCGGCCATGGCGGTGTTCGGTATTCTGCTGCTGGCAAGCGGTGCGATGTATGTAGTGTCTTCCAGACGGAAAGAAAGAGAGGTGCAGTAAGATGTCATCATTCTTAAAGAAACAGGGTGCAGGGTTTTATGTGAATATTCTGGCGGTCATTGCCGCCGTGGCTGCTCTGATTACCATGGTTATGTGCAGCACGATCAGTGAAGGGGACGCGTTAAATTCCTTCACGCTTCTGGTAACCGGTGCGGTAGCCGGTATTCTGCTGATACTGGCAGCACTTTACGCTTCCAATCGTTTTGGAAATTATGATTTTGTCAGCACGATTGCAGTGATGGCAGCAGTGGCTCTGTTTTCTGCCGTGATCTGTGGGATCATCATGAGCCGGATTCTGCTGATCTCAGGACTGTTTTCCTGGAACTCCAAAAACATGGTGGGCTGGCAGGTATTCTATGCCAGTGTGACCTCCATCGTATGTTATGTGGTATCCATCGTTTTGATGATCATCGGTTCTTTTATGAAAACAGTTCGATAAAGGAAAAGGTATTTTTATGAGTAATGAAACAAGCAGGGCGCCCGGTATGAACCGGGCAAAACCCTACCAGCTGGTATTGTTTCCGTTCAATAACGGAGCGACCAATGTGTATTATATCCTGACCATCACCTACATTGCCTATTACGGCAATGGGGTGCTGGGACTGGCTCTGATGTTTGCCACCACCATGGTAACAGTCATGCGTCTTTTTGATGCGGTGACGGATCCGATTATCGGTGCGTTGATTGACAAAACCAACGGGCGGTTCGGCAAGTTCCGTCCCTATATGGTGCTGGGAAACGGAATCATGGCGGTCAGTGCGGTGCTTCTGTACTTTGGAACCAGACTGATTCCGGAGACCCAGATGACCCTGCGCTATCTCGCCTATGTGGTGATCTATGCGCTGTATGTCATCGGCTACACGTTTCAGACCTCCTGTACCCGTTCCGGACAGACGGTTCTGACCAATGACCCGAAACAGCGCCCCATGTTTACCATCTTCAATCTGGTGGCAAGCATGCTGGGAATGGGAGCCATCCAGTTCCTGGCGCCGATCTTCCGGGCGAAATTCGGTGATTATACCACGCCGGAATTTTTCAATGCGCTGATTCCGATTGCCATTGTCATCTCCGCGCTGCTGACTCTGCTGGCAGTCATTGGAATCTGGGAAAAGGATCAGCCGAAATACTTTGGACTTGGAAGTGAAGAGCCGCAGAAGGTGAAAATTTCTGAGTATGTGGCGATTCTGAAAGAGAACAAGCCGTTAAGGAGACTGATGGTAGCCGGAGCGGGCTGTAAGCTGGCACTGGCAATCGCCACCAACGGAACCGTTCTCTGCATGCTGTATGGTTCCATGATGGGCAATTACAACGGGCTGTATCTTCCGATGATGATTGCCGGATATGTGTTCTCTGCCCCGTTTTTCGTGCTGACCGTGCGAACCTCGCAGAAGCATGGACAGAAGGCGTCCCTGATGCGCTATGTGGCGCTGGCACTGGTGATGTATATCGGCGTTACGGCGCTGCTTCTGTTCTGGAAGCCGGGAACTGCCAGTGTGAATCTGTCTCTGACGCATATCAACCTGTACACGATTCTGTTTGTGTTGTTCTTTGGAATCGGATATGGCGCATACTATGCTACGGCGGATATGCCGATTCCCATGGTGGCTGACTGCTCCGATTATGAGACCTACCGGTCCGGAAAGTACATTCCGGGCGTAATGGGAACCCTGTTCTCTCTGGTGGATAAGCTGGTATCTTCGTTAAGTTCCACGGTGGTTGGTCTTGCCGTTGCGTCCATCGGACTGTCCACGCTGCCGGGTGGAGATACCCCCTATGCAGAGGGCATGAAGATGGTGGTGCTGGTATTGTTCTGTGTGATTCCGATGATCGCGTGGGGACTGACCCTGTGGGCGATGAGCGGATACTCCCTGACCGGCGAGCGCATGAAGGAGATTCAGGCGGTGAACGCGGTGCGAAAGGATGCTATCTCAAAGGGCATGAGCACAGAGGAAGCGCTGGCCAGATGGAGAACGTTGGAGCAGGTGCCGGAAGAGTTTCGATAAGGAAGCAATGGTACGAATTGATAATTTGAGCATAGAAGTCGCTGGATTGTTGACAGAAACCAGAAATGGCATATAATGAAATATGTAACACTTACTCTTTGCACTGCATTACATTTCCATAAGAAATGCGAGTTCAACAGTACAAACTGAGCAGGCGATGAATCAGGCACATGGACAGATGTATCTGGTTTGTGGGGCTGGGCCGCAGTCAGCGGCAGCAGGTATCATATCTTAAGCAGATTTTGGACACCTGTGGGACAGTTGTATGTTCCACGGGTGTCTGTTTTTTATCTAAAAACAGGTTCAACGTATTCGGAATCAAGACTCACGACACGGCAGAAAAGAGAATATAAAATTTTCAGTTAACATGGAGGAAGTTAGGATTATGAAAAAACAGGCTTCAGTCGCCGCGGGCGGCAGAGCAGTGAATGAAAATGCGATTATCAAGCAGATTTCACTGGTAGGTATCATCGGAAATGTGTTGTTATGTGCATTCAAATTGTATGCAGGTGTGGCGGGAAAGTCAGGAGCCATGGTTTCTGACGCAGTACATTCTCTGTCTGATGTATTTGCCACTTTCGTAGCGTTTCTTGGGGTAAAGCTTTCCAAGAAGAGTGCGGATCAGGCGCATCCCTATGGTCACGAACGTCTGGAATGCATCGCATCGCTGATTCTTGGAATGATTCTTTTGGTAACGGGAATTGGTATTGGTAAAGTCGGATTGACCAATATTTTTGCCGGCAACTATGACCAGCTGGCGGTTCCGGGAACCATCGCACTGATTGCGGCGGTTGTATCAATTGTGGTGAAGGAATCCATGTTCTGGTACACCAGACATTATGCAAAGGTGCTGAACTCTGCGGCCTTTATGGCAGATGCATGGCACCACAGATCTGATGCATTTTCCTCAATCGGTTCGCTGATTGGTATCGGCGGCGCGATTCTCGGATTCCCGGTGCTGGATTCCATTGCCAGCGTGGTAATCTGCCTGTGTATTCTGAAGGTCGCATATGACATTCTGGTGGATGCGGTGAAGAAGATGCTGGATACTTCCTGTGGAGAAGAGTTTGAGAACAAGCTGGAACAGTTTATTCTGGAGCAGGATGGAGTCGAGGCAGTGGATACACTGCACACCAGAATGTTTGGCAACAAGGTATATGTGGATCTGGAAATCGAGGTACAGAGAGACAAGCCGCTGTGGGCAGCCCACGAGGTGGCAGCTCAGGTCCATAACGATGTAGAAAACAGCTTTGAAAATGTGAAACATATTATGATTCATGTAAACCCCACAAGATAAGGGCGTATGCCGGGAGGTGCGGAAGATGAAGAAACGGATAGCTGCACTGGTAGTATCAATATTGGCTGGTTTTCTGGTGGATATGCTTGGATGCCGCATGGGCATTCACTGCGGCAGCATTGCGGCGGCGGTTGTGCTGTATCTGCTGATTATAAAGGATTGTTCGTAACAGGGTGGAACGAAGGAAAAGGAGAGACAGGATGAATAAGAAGATTATTGTAATCGGAAGACAATATGGAAGCGGCGGTCATGAACTGGGGGAGCGGCTTGCCAAAGAGCTGGGAATACCGCTTTATGACAGAGAACTGGCAGAGGCAGTGTCAGAAAAGCTGAGCATGTCAGAAGAGGATGTGGAGGCGATGGATGAGCACGCTCTGTCTGAACTGGTGCTGGCTTATCAGGCGCGGCGCACATACCGGCAGCCCCGTGGCTCTTATGGGAAGGATACGATTGTGACGGATCAGGTATTTAATCAGCAGTCAGCAGCAATCCGTGGACTGGCGCAGCAGGGAGCCTGTGTGATCGTAGGGCGGTGTGCGGATTATGTACTCAGGGAGCGAAAGGATGTGTTGAGTGTATTTGTTCGGGCAGGCAAGGAGGACCGGAGAAAACGGCTGATGAATCTTTATGATCTGACGGAAAGTCAGGCGGAGGGCGCAATCAAAAAGAATGACAAGAGTCGTCGCCGTTACTATGAGCAGCATACCGGAAAAAAGTGGGGAGCGGCAAGAAACTATCATCTGGTACTGAATATGAGTGCGTTGACCATGGAAGGCGCAGTAGAATTATTGAAATCAGGTTATCATCAATAGAGGTTAAAGGCAGCCTGAGAGGGAGTGGGCGGGATGAGAAAGCGGTGGTTTTATCAGGTATGCCAGCAGCGCTTTTATGTCATTGTTTTAATGCTGGTGCAGCTGTATATTCTTGCAGGATTGATTGCCAGCACCAGCAGATGGTCTTCGGAGGTGCTGGGACTGATGAACCTGGTCAGTGTGATGGCTGCACTTCGGATCATCAGCATGCAGGAGAAGACGAATTATAAGCTGCTGTGGGTGTTCCTGTTCTTCCTGATCCCGGTGTTTGGCGGATTGATGTATCTTCTGGTTCTGTGGCAGTCTTCCGGGAAGAAAGTGAATCTCAGGCTGTCAGAATTAAAGGAGAAGAGCAGGGGCCTTCTTGCAGGGCAGAAGAATCTGCTCTCAGAGGATTGTGTCCAGGAGGCAGGATATCTGCCTTTGATGCGGTATCTGCAGAATGTCGGCTATCCTCTGTATGAACACCTGGAGAGCTGTTACTACCCGTCGGGGGAACAGTGGTTTGAACGGCTGTGTCAGGAACTGAAACAAGCCAAACGGTATATTTTTCTGGAATATTTCATTATACAGGAAGGCACCATGTGGAATACCATTCTGGACATCTTAAAGTGCAAGGCGGCAGAAGGGGTGGAGGTATGGGTTCTGTATGATGATATTGGAAGCCTTATCACACTTCCAAAACGGTACGGTGATACACTGAGAAGCTGTGGCATCCGCTGCCGGGTATTCAATCCATTCCGTCCGGTCTTCTCCACACTGCAGAACAACCGGGATCACCGCAAGATTACGGTAATCGATGGAAAAACAGCATTTACAGGAGGAATCAATCTGGCGGATGAGTACATCAATCTGGTAGACAAGTATGGACACTGGAAGGACAGCGGTATTCTGATTAAAGGACCGGCGGTCTGGCAAATGGTACTGTTGTTTCTGGAAATGTGGAATCTGGCCGGGGAACGGGAAGAACATCCGGAGCGGTTCAGACCGGAACAAGCGGGAGGCACGCAGATACATGGGGACGGCTTCGTCCAGCCCTACGGGGACTGTCCGGTTGACGGTGAGCATGTGGGGGAACATGTGTATCTGCATGTGATTACCCATGCAAAATCCTATGTGTATATCAATACCCCATATTTGATTGTGGATGACGGCATGCTGTCGGCACTTTCCCTTGCAGTCAAAAGTGGAATTGATGTCAGGATTATCACGCCCCATCACTGGGACAAGCGTATCGTGCATATGACTACAAGATCTTATTATCGACGGCTGATTGCTGCCGGAGTGAGAATCTATGAATACAGCAGCGGATTCCTGCATGCCAAGGGAATAGTATCAGATGATCATGTAGCTGTGGTTGGAACGACGAATCTGGATTACCGCAGTCTGTATCTGCACTTTGAATGTGGAGTCTGCCTGTATGAGAATCAGACCGTTCTGAAGGTCAAGGAAGATTTTCTGGATACTCTTTCCCGCTGCCAGGAAATTAAGGAAGAGGACTGTAAAACCGGTCTGATTGCAGAACATTTTCAGGAAATGCTGCATCTTTTTGCCCCTCTGATGTGAACCCCGGGGCGATGTGGCGAGGCTTTCGCTTTCCATGAATGAAGACGGATTGATAATTCGAGCATATCATATCAAAACCCATTGACAAAACTCCATCGCCTGATATAATGGAGGAACTCTTTGCACTGCATTACGTTTCTTAAGAGAAATGCGAGTTCAACAGTACAAACTGAGCAGGCGATGAACCGGGTGCGACATCAGACGCGCAGGGGTTCGTGGGGCCGGGCCACAGATTTGTGGCAGCAGGTGATTATCTTAATCAGATCTTTGATACCTGTGGGACAGTTGTATGCGCCACAGGTGTTTTTTTATCATAGGAAATTTGGTTTTTCTATCCACATCTGGGATTATTTTCGCACATATGATTTGCAGAGAGAATCTATCATAAAGGGAGTTGCTATGAAAAAGAATCTCAAATCAAAAACACACAGACAGGTAGATGAAGGTGCCGTAATCAGGAATCTTTCCATGGTCAGCATTCTGGGCAATGCTGTATTGTCAGGATTCAAAATGTTCGCAGGTATTACGGGCAATTCCGGCGCGATGATATCTGACGCAATCCATTCATTTTCGGATGTGATCACAACGGTAATCGCATTCTTTGGAGTGAAGATATCAAAAAGAGAAGCGGATCAGACCCATCCTTACGGTCATGACCGGATGGAATGCGTGGCTTCGCTGGTACTGGGCTGTATCCTTCTGATTACCGGAATCGGGGTTGGAAAGGCGGGAATCCAGAACATTCTGGCAGGTAACTATGCGGAACTTGCAGTTCCGGGTCCCATTGCACTGGCGGCGGCGATTATTTCGATTGCGGGCAAGGAAGCGATGTACTGGTATACCCGTTATTATGCAAAGCTGATCAATTCAGCAGCCTTTATGGCAGATGCATGGCATCATCGCTCCGATGCACTTTCTTCGATTGGATCGCTGATCGGTATTGCAGGTGCCATGATGGGATATCCGGTGATGGATTCCATCGCCAGTGTGGTAATCTGCCTGTTTATCATGAAAGTGTCTTATGACATCTTGAAAGATGCATTGATGAAGATGCTGGATACTTCCTGCGGGGCATCTTATGAGGATAAACTGAAAGCTTTTATTGAAGAGCAACCCGGGGTAGACTCGGTGGATCTCCTACACACCCGGATGTTTGGTAATCGGGTGTATGTGGATCTGGAGATTTCTGTGGATGGAGATAAGACCTTCCGGGAAGCTCATGCGATTGCGGAACAGGTTCACTATCAGGTAGAAACAGCCTTTCCGGAGACAAAGCACATTATGATTCATGTGAATCCGACGAACTAGTGCGTTCGTGTACCTTGTCCTTCAACACCTGTGCCGGATTCTGTGCATCCATCTCCAGAATGTTCCGCCCGTACCAGACCCGAAGCTGTAAGGGGACTGCCTGCCCCTTGCAGGGGAAGGTATCTCCGTTGTGGGCGAGGATGTCACTGGCAAGCTGTTCCGCATCGGCTGCCTGGTCAAAATGGGTGATCAGTGCAAATTCATCCGGACCGATCCGGAACACCTGCATATCCGGGGAAATGTGGGTGTGGAGCCGCTGTACTGCCTGCATTAGCGCAAGCTCTGCAGCCTCTGGGGAGAGTGCAGCAATCTCACCGAGATTGATCACGTCAAAGCACATGACGAAGCAGTTTTCTGCGCTGCGGATGGCGTCTATCAGAATCGGCACTTCCCGGGACACGCCATCCTCGCTGATCATCAGGGGAGAAAAGACCGCGCGGGAGATTCTGCCGGTGCGGTATTCGGAGGGCAGACAGCAGTTGATCTTGCGGAAGGCGCGGCTGAAGGATTCGGTCGTGCTGTATCCGTATCGGGCGGCCAGTTCCTGAACCGGGGTGTGCCGGGAAAGCAGCTCCTCTGCCGCCAGAGTCATTTTCCGTCTCATGATGTATTCGTTGATGCTGTATCCAAAGGCACAGCGAAACAGCTTCTGCAGAGAGGACAGAGACAGAAAGGATGCTTTTGCGATTTCTTTCTGGGTACAGTTCTCCAGCAGATGGTCTTCGATGTATTCCAGTGCACGTTTCAGTTCAAAATATTTTTCCATTCGGGGTTCCTTCCTGTTTTGGTGACGGTTGTCTGCTGTAAGTATACCATAGGAAGGTTCTTCTGAAGTGATAATTTGAGCATTTGGGGAGAAATATTTTTATTTTAAGGCTTTTCATCCTGTACACATTGTGTTATAATAGCCATATTCCAAAGCGAATAGCATTTCCTGCGGAGTCAGTTCCGCGGAATATATGATCTGTCATCCTGACAGTCTGAGGTGTCATCAGACACTGTGAAAGCCGGTTCGGCTGTGAATTCAACATGGAAAATCCATTGAAAAAGGAGGAAATTTTACACACCTATTGATGCTGCATGAGTTTTTGATTATACTATAAGGAGAAGCATGTATGGAGAAGAAACCATTACAATGGCATCCGGGATTCCAGTCGGCCCTGCAGGTGGAGCTGATGGAGGACCGGGAGCATCTGCGGTTCGAGAAGGAGTACAATCTTACCAGAAAACCGCTGGAGATTGATGTGCTGATCAAGAAGGACGATGATTATCAGGTGGGAAAGAGCATCGGAAGAATTTTCCGCCGCCACAACATCATTGAGTACAAAAGCCCGGAGGACTATGTAAGTCTGAACGTTCTCTATAAGGTACTTGGATATGCGTGTCTGTATCAGTCGGATACGGAGCGGGTGGGAGAGATTCACCCGGATGATATTACAACGTCGATTATGTGCAGTCACTATCCGCGAAAGCTGCTGTCTTACTTACATAGGAGATATGGGACAGAGGTCAGGAGCATGTACCCCGGGGTCTATTACCTGACGAATCTTCTGTTTCCGGTTCAGATTGTGATACTTCCCCAGCTTCCGGGTGAAGATTATGTGTGGATGAGCCGTCTGCGCTGTGATTTGAACGCGGAGGAGGATGTGAAGCTGCTGACTGCGGCATACAGCAGCAGGGAGCATGATCCGCTGTATCAGTCGGTTATGGATGTCATCGTTCGGGCAAATGAGGAAGAGTTTAAGGAGGAACATGGAATGTGTGATGCGCTGATGGAGATTCTTGAGGAGCTGGCTGACAAGAGGGCAGAGAAGAAGGCCGTGGAGCTTGCGGAGAAGAAAGCCGAGGAGTTAGCGGAGAAGAAATTTGCGGATAAGTTAAAAGCAACGGAGCAGGCAGTGTTATGTCTTAAGTTGATCGGCCAGGTTCGAAAGAAATGCAGGAAAGACATGAATGTGGCAGACATCACAGAGTGCCTTGAGGAGTCGGCAGAAGTCATTCAGGCTATCTGTGATACGCTGAAGCAGAATCCGGAGGCCGATGATCAGAGAATCTATGAGATTCTGGAGGCGGAGAACCGCTGCTGCAGCTGATAAGTTATGAACGGGAAGGAGTACCAGATTGTGAACTGGTGCTTCTTTTTTTGTCTTTTGATTTACATCATCTTCATATCTCACGCAGTTTCCTCCATGGAATCTTTAAAATCACCGGTGCTATGATACAGACAGTTCAGAAAAAGGAGGTAATTTACAATGAAAAAAGTGAACTGGACAGAAATCAAAACCGGTGTAAAGGTAATCGGTGTATCCATGGCAGTGTGTGCCGCAGCGGTAGGAATCCGGACGCTATTGTGGATGCCGCAGATCTTTTAGATGCGAGGTGACGGACAATGATGAATGTGGGAATCCAGATGATTTTGTATTGCATGATCCTTGTGGCGCTCAGCCTTCCACTGGGCGCTTACATAGGAAAGGTCATGAACGGGGAGCGGGTGCTGCTTTCGCCGGTGCTCGCTCCGGTGGAGAAGGGTATTTACAGGCTCCTTCGCATCGACAAGGAGGAGGACATGGACTGGAAGCGGTACGCGGTCTGCACGGGAGTGTTCAGTCTGATCAGCCTGCTTTTTTTATGGGGGCTTTTGACGGTGCAGGGGCGGCTCCCCTTCAATCCCCTGAAGCTTCCGGGGACCTCATGGCACCTGGGGTTTAACACGGCAGCCAGTTTCCTGACAAACACCAACTGGCAGTCCTATTCCGGAGAGTCGGCTCTGAGCTATTTGAGCCAGATGCTGGGACTGGGCGTGCAGAACTTTACATCGGCGGCTGTGGGGATTGCGGTGCTGTTTGCGCTGATCCGGGGCTTTATTCAGGTGAAGCAGCGGGGAATCGGAAACTTCTATACAGATGTGACGAAGGTGACTCTGTATGTGCTGCTTCCCCTTTCTATCCTGGTGTCGCTGGTGCTTGTGTCCAGAGGCGTGCCCCAGACCTTTCAGGAAATGGAGGAGGTTTCGCTGCTGCAGCCCTACGAGGCGGTGGCAGAGGACGGAACCGTGACGGTGGCAGAGAAGGCGGCAGTTCCGCTGGGACCTGCGGGCAGCCAGATTGCCATCAAGCAGCTGGGAACCAACGGCGGCGGCTTCTACGGAGTCAATTCGGCGCATCCGCTGGAGAATCCTGACCCGCTTACCAACGTGTTTGAAATGATATCTCTGCTGCTGATTCCTGCGGCGCTCTGCTTCACCTTTGGCAGAAATGTGAAGGATCCCCGTCAGGGAAGAGCGATTTTTGCAGCCATGTTCCTTCTGATGGCAGCGGCGCTTGTGGTGGTTGGCACACAGGAGCAGGCAGGAACCCCGCAGATCAGCCAGAGCGGTGCCGTTGATACAGGCACGGACGGACAGGCGGGCGGCAACATGGAGGGAAAGGAGACCCGGTTCGGGATTGCCGCTTCCAGCACATGGGCGGTATTTACCACCTGCGCTTCCAACGGTTCCGTCAACTCCATGCATGACAGCTATACACCGCTGGGCGGCATGGTCACCATGCTGTTGATGCAGCTGGGCGAGGTGGTGTTCGGCGGCGTGGGCTGCGGCCTTTACGGTATGTTGGGCTTCGCCATCATGACGGTATTCATAGCCGGGCTGATGGTAGGGCGGACCCCGGAATACCTGTGTAAGAAAATCGAACCCTACGAGATGAAGATGGCAGTGTTCGTATGTCTGGCGACTCCGGTTGCCATTCTCATAGGAAGCGGCATTGCAGCCGTGGTTCCTGCTGTGGCGGACAGCCTGAACAATCCGGGCGCCCATGGATTTTCCGAAATCCTGTACGCCTACTCATCGGCAGGTGGCAACAACGGCTCTGCCTTTGCAGGATTCAATGCCAACACACCGTTTCTCAATACCAGTATCGGTCTGGTGATGCTGTTTGTCCGGTTTGTGCCGATGATTGCCACTCTGGCAATCGCAGGAAGCCTGTCGGCAAAGAAAAAGGTTGCGGTGAGTGCCGGCACGCTGCCGACCCACAATGCCATGTTTGTATTTCTGCTGATCGTGGTGGTGCTGATGATCGGTGCCTTAAGCTTTTTCCCGGCACTGGCGCTGGGCCCCATTGCAGAATTCTTCGAGATGAGGGTGTAGGAGGATGAGAGAATGTTTACAGATAAGAAGATTTTAATCCGGGCGCTGAAGGACTCGGTGCGGAAGCTGCACCCGAAGGCCCAGATCCAGAACCCGGTCATGTTCATGGTGTATGTGTCAGCGATTCTGACGCTGGTACTGTTTGGATGCTCGCTGGCGGGCTTCAAGGACGCCAGTCCGGGCTTCATTCTGGCAGTTTCCGTGATCCTGTGGTTTACAGACCTGTTCGGCAACTTTGCGGAGGCAATCGCGGAGGGGCGGGGCAAGGCGCAGGCGGATTCCCTGCGGGCGGGGAGAAAGCACACATCGGCGTGCAGAATCCCTTCTATCGACCGGAAGGATGCGGCGGTCATGGTGGATTCCAGCAATCTGCGCAAAGGAGATCTGATCTATGTGAAGGCAGGGGAGCAGATTCCGGCGGACGGTGATGTGGTGGAGGGCGCAGCCAGTGTGGATGAGAGCGCCATCACCGGAGAGTCCGCCCCGGTCATCCGGGAGAGCGGAGGCGACCGAAGTGCCGTCACCGGCGGAACCACCGTCACCAGCGACTGGCTGGTAATCCGCGTCAGCAACAATCCGGGCGAGAGCTTTATGGACAAGATGATTGCCATGGTGGAAGGGGCGTCCCGGAAAAAGACACCTAATGAGATTGCCCTGCAGATTTTTCTGGTGGCTCTGTCGGTCATTTTCGTGCTGGTGACCGTATCGCTGTACGCCTACTCCATGTTTGTCTCAGGGCAGAAGGGAATGGAAAATCCCACCTCCGTGACCTCGCTGGTAGCGCTGCTCATCTGTCTGGCGCCCACCACCATCGGCGCGCTGCTTTCCGCCATCGGCATTGCCGGCATGAGCCGTCTGAATCAGGCAAATGTCCTCGCCATGAGTGGTCGTGCCATCGAGGCGGCGGGAGATGTGGATGTGCTGCTGCTGGATAAGACAGGCACCATCACCCTGGGAAACCGCCGCGCCGACGCATTTATCCCGGTGGACGGAAGGACGGCGACGGAGCTTGCCGACGCCGCCCAGCTGTCCTCGCTGGCGGACGAGACGCCGGAGGGCAGGAGCGTGGTGATTCTTGCCAAGGAGCAGTTTGGCATCCGGGGCAGGAATATGGAGGAGCTTCAGGCAGAATTTGTGCCGTTTACGGCGAAGACCCGCATGAGCGGCATCGACTATCAGGGAAATGAAATCCGCAAGGGAGCTGCCGATGCGGTGAAGGCGTATGTGACGACTGCCGGCGGTTATTACAGTGCAGCCTGCGACGAGGCGGTGAAGAAAATCGCAGGTCAGGGTGGAACGCCTCTGGTGGTGGCAAAGAATCATCAGGTTCTGGGTGTGATCGAGTTAAAGGATATTGTCAAGAAGGGGGTCAGGGAGAAATTTGCAGACCTTCGTGCCATGGGAATCCGCACCATCATGATTACCGGGGATAATCCCATGACGGCGGCATCCATCGCTGCGGAGGCGGGGGTGGATGATTTTCTGGCAGAGGCAACGCCGGAGGGGAAGCTGTCCATGATCCGGGAGTATCAGGCAAAAGGTCATCTGGTCGCCATGACCGGTGACGGAACCAACGATGCTCCGGCGCTGGCGCAGGCGGATGTGGCGGTTGCCATGAATACGGGCACCCAGGCGGCGAAGGAGGCGGGCAATATGGTGGATCTGGACTCCTCCCCCACCAAGCTGATCGAGATCGTGAAGATCGGCAAGCAGCTTCTGATGACCCGCGGCGCCCTGACGACCTTCAGCATTGCCAATGACGTGGCGAAGTATTTCGCCATCATCCCGGCGCTGTTCATGGGGCTGTATCCGGGGCTGGCGGCGCTGAATATCATGGGGCTTCGCAGCCCCCAGAGCGCAGTATTCTCTGCCCTGATCTACAACGCCCTGATCATCGTGGCGCTGATTCCGCTGGCATTAAAGGGCGTGAAATACCGGGAGGTGCCGGCGGCGAAGATGCTTTCCGGAAACCTGCTGGTCTACGGACTTGGCGGAATCGTGATTCCGTTTGTGGCGATTAAATTCATTGATATGCTGCTTGCCGGTGTGGGCGTGGCATTGTAAAAAAGATGACTGTCTGTCCGGCGAGGCGGTCTGGCGGACCGGGCGGCAGCCACAGGAGGTGGAACAATATGAAAACGATAAAATCAATGGTTCTGAAAATGCTGGGGTTTTTTGCAGTGCTGACCCTGCTGACCGGCGTGCTCTACCCGGCGCTGATCACCGGAATCTCCAACGCAGTCTTTCCGTGGCAGGCAAGAGGCTCCATACTGGTGGGAGAGGACGGCACGAAATACGGAAGCGCGCTGGTGGCGCAGCCATTTTCGGACGAAAAATATCTCTGGGGCCGTGTGATGAATATCGATACGGAAACCTTCACCGACAAGGACGGCAATCCTCTGGTCTACGGCTGGGCTTCCAACAAGAGCCCGGCGGGGGAGGAGTTAGAGGCGATGATCGCCCGGCGGGTGGCAGACATCCGTGCGTCCCAGCCGGAGAAGGACGGCGAGCCGATTCCGGTGGATCTGGTCACCTGCTCCGGCAGCGGGCTGGATCCGGAAATATCTCCGGCAGCAGCGGAATTTCAGGTGAGCCGGATTGCGGCGGCGCGAAATATCTCCGAGGATGAGGTGAGAAGCGTGATTCAGCAGTACACCACCGGGAGAACCTTCGGCTTGTTTGGAGAGCCGAGCGTGAACGTGCTGAAGGTGAATCTGACGCTGGACGGAATCAAATGGAAGGAGCTGTCATGACAGACATGGCAGAAGAGACCATTGGGACAAGCTTAAATCAGGAGAACGGGAACAGCCGGAGAGGAAAGTTAAAAATCTTCTTCGGCTACGCCGCCGGTGTGGGAAAGACCTACTCCATGCTGGATGCGGCACAGGCGGAGAAGCGTGCAGGGTTGGATGTGGTGGCGGGCTATGTGGAACCCCATGCCCGGCCGGAGACCATGGCGATGGTAGGGGATCTGGAATGTCTGCCGCCGGCAGAGATTGCCTACCGGGGCATCCTCCTGAAGGAATTTGACTTAGACCGGGCGCTCAAGCGGAAGCCGGGGCTGATTCTGGTGGACGAGATGGCACACACCAACGCCGCCGGCTGCCGCCATGAGAAGCGGTGGCAGGACATTGAGGAGCTGCTTGCGGCCGGAATCAGCGTTTACACTACGGTAAATGTGCAGCATCTGGAAAGCCTTCATGATATTGTGGCATCCATCACCCAGATTCGCGTCAGCGAGCGGGTGCCGGACCGGATATTCGATCAGGCAGAGGAAATCGAGCTGGTGGATACGCCGCCGGAGGAGCTGCTTGCCCGCATGGGGGCGGGGAAAATCTATCCCGGCGAGCGGGCGGGCAGGGCTATGGAGCATTTTTTTACCATGGAGAACCTGACGGCGCTGCGGGAAATCGCCCTTCGGCGGACGGCGGATCAGGTAAATCATGCGGTGACCAGGCAAAAGGAGGCAGGCGGGAGGGAATATTACACCTGGGAGCACGTGCTGATCTGTGTTTCCCCGGCTCCCTCCAGCGCCAGAGTGATCCGGACGGCAGCCCGGATGGCATTTGCATTTCAGGCGCGGATGACGGCTGTGGTGGTGGTAAAGCCGGATGATAAGGAGGCGCAGGAACAGTTCTTAAAATCCGTGGAGGCGAATCTGAAGCTGGCGCAGCAGTTTGGCGCGCAGGTGGTGCAGCTTTCCGGAAGCAATGTGGCGGCGGCAATCGCCGAGTACGCCAGACAGAACGGGGTGTCCAAAATCGTCATCGGAAGGACCGTGCGCCCCAAGGGAATCCGCGGGCTGCTTAACCGGAAGAATCTGATCGACCATCTGATCGCGCTGGCACCGAAGCTGGACATCTATGTGATTCCTGACGAGCGGACGTAAGAGACCGATGTCCGGGCGATTTTCGACGAGCGAAGCCATTTACACGATGTTTATGCCGACGGACGTTTGCCATCTGGAATATTTATTGCGTCCGGCTGTATCATAAAGCCATGAAAACGAGGTGAGCGATATGTTGGAAGAACTGGAAAACCGGGACAAGAAAATGAGATGGTCAGAGAGCCTGGAAGAGAATCACCCGCTGCTCAGTCTCCTGCTGTTTCAGATTTTATGCGGGATATTTATGATTGGAGCGGTCAGTGGAATCGCATTTGCCGGCGGAGCCATTATCTGGATGTTCTATCAGATGGTGGGGATGATGTAATTTGAAATATACACAAAATTTTGCCGGAAAATAAAAAATATTTGGTGAATCATATTGCTATAGAAGTGCTATAATAAGCCACGTAACAAGGAAACAATTACATAGAGATGTTACTTAACAAAACCTCCTTTCGCGCAGAACGAATCGTAGAAGGCTGCTAAGCAATCAGTGAGTTGGAGGAAAAACAAATGGATACTTTAAAAGCTGAAAAACGCAGTATGGATGTGACGGCAAAGAGATGGAGACGGGAAGGCTTCGTGACCGGATGTATTTTCGGACGGGAAATCGAGAATTCCATTCCGGTCAAGGTGAAAAAGACGGAACTGGAGAAGCTTCTCAAGAACAATCACAAGGGCAGTCAGATCATGCTGGATGTGGAAGGTCAGCAGTACGATGTGCTGATCAAGGAGCTGGATTACAATTCCCTGCTTGGAAGATACGATGAGATTGATTTTCAGGCGCTGGTAAGCAATGAGAAGGTACATTCCGTGGCAGAGGTGGTTCTGTTGAACCATGAGAAGGTTGTCGGCGGTGTGCTGGAGCTGGTACTGCCTGAGATTTCCTATAAAGCACTTCCGGCGGCTCTGACCGACAAGGTAGAGATTGATGCCGCAGAGCTTCGGGTAGGCGATACGGTGAAGGTAAAGGATCTGCCGTTCTACAGCAACCCGGATATCGATGTGAAGAGCGATCCGGAAGCCGTTGTTGTGACGGTGGTAGCGGTTCACAATGAGGTTTCGGAGGATGAGGCAGAAGCTGACGAGAAGAAAGCAGACAAATAGAAATTCAATGAGAAAAGGAGTATCAGAGATGGTACTTCTTTTTTTGTGTGTTGTTCAGAAAAAATTTTCAAAACAGGCGCAAGTCGAATTGACATTAAATTAACAATATGTTAGACTAGGAATTGTAAAAATCAACAATTGTAACTGGGAACAACGAAACAATTGTACAAAAAAGGGAGGAAATTATCGTGAGAAAATCAGGTAAGAAAGCATTGGCTATGATTCTGACATCTGCAATGGTTCTTTCCATGGCAGGCTGCGGCGGCAAGGAAGCTGATCCTACTACAGCAGCGGAGACCACCACGGCAGCAGAAACCACGACAGCGGCAGAGACCACCGCAGAAGAGACTACCGAAGCTGAGACCGCAGAGGCACAGCAGGCAGATATCGTAGTGATCGGTGCAGGCGGCGCAGGTATGACCGCAGCAATTCAGGCAGTACAGGACGGCGCTACCGACGTGGTTGTGCTGGAGAAGATGCCGATCACCGGAGGCAACACCACCCGTTCCACCGGCGGCCTGAATGCAGCAGGAACCAAGTATCAGGAAGCAGAGGGAATCGAGGATTCCGTAGAGCTGTTCGTGGAAGACACCATGAAGGGCGGCAAGGAGTTAAACAACAAAGAACTGGTTACCAAGATGGCAGAGGATTCTGCAGCAGCTGTTGACTGGGTTAATGAGATTGGCGGCGACTTAAGCGTAGTTGGTATGTTCGGCGGCGCAAGCGTAAAGCGTATCCACAGACCGACCGACACCTCCGCAGTAGGCCCGATGTTAGTAAAGGCTCTGAATGCCAAGATGGCAGAGCTGAACATCCCGGTACTGTTAGAGACCAAGGCTGAGAAGATTCTGGTAGACGATAAGGGCGCTGTATGCGGCGTCACTGCAACCGACAAAGACGGCAATGAGATGACCATCGACTGTACCGCAGTGGTTCTGGCAACCGGCGGCTTCGGAGCAAACTCCGACATGGTCGTGAAGTACAAAGCAGATCTGGCAGGCTTTGGCACCACCAACCATGCAGGCGCAACCGGCGACGGCATTGCAATGGCAGAGGAGCTGGGCGCAGCTTTAGTTGATATCGAGCAGATTCAGACTCATCCGACTGTAAATCCGGAGACCCAGACCATGTACACCGAGGGTGTGCGCGGCAACGGTGCAATCCTGGTAAATAAAGAAGGCAAGCGCTTCGTCAATGAGCTGGAGACCCGTGACGTGGTATCCGCAGCAATCCTGGAGCAGACCGACAAGCAGTGCTATCTGGTATTTGACCAGGCAGTAAGAGAGAGTCTTGCAGCCATCGAGTCCTACATCAAGAAAGGCATTGTAACCGAAGCAGACACTCCGGAAGCACTGGGTGAGGCAATCGGCGTAGATGGCGCAGCACTGGCAGAGACCCTGAAAGCATATGCAGGCTATCAGGCAGCAGGCAAAGACGACGAGTTCGGCCGCGAGAGCATGGAGCTTCCGTTAGACCAGCCGAAATACTACGCAGCACTTTGCGCACCGGCAATCCATCACACCATGGGCGGCGTGAAGATCAATACCGCTACCGAGGTCCTGAAGGAAGACGGCACCGCAATCCCGGGTCTGTTCGCAGCAGGTGAGGTTACCGGAGGCGTTCACGGCGCAAACCGTCTGGGCGGCAACGCTGTAACCGATATCGTAGTATTTGGACGTATCGCAGGTACCGCAGCAGAGGATTATGTGGAAGCCAACGGCGGACACACCGAGGCTGAGATCACCGCAGCAGCAGAGGAAGCAGCAGCACCGGCAGTTCAGGGCAACTTCAAGGATGGCGTATACGAGGGAACCGGCAAGGGCAACAACGGCGACATCAAGGTAGAGGTTACCGTAAAGGACGGCAGCATCACTTCCGTAGTCCTGAAGGAGCACGGCGAGACCGAGGGCATCTTTGAGGCAGCAGAGAAGAACGTGACCGCTGATATCATCAAGAACCAGACCGCTCAGGTAGACGCAGTATCCGGCGCAACCAATACCAGTAAGGGTATCATGGAAGCAGTAGAGAATGCACTGAGCAGCGCGAAATAAGATATTGAGATTAGAATAGTGAAATAAAGCAGATACCGCAGGAGAAAATCATGAAGCTCCTGCGGTATTTTTGGTTGCATATGAATATCTGTTATGCTAGAATTCATGTAATCGAGGTGCGGAAACTGAAGGACACCAGTATGTTTCGCACCGATATCCGGCAGGTGTTTGATCTGATCCGCCTGTCAGAGAGCAAGGAAGAGCTTCGGGACTTAGTCAAAAACGATCCCGCTTATCAGCAGATGGAAGAAGATGCCTATGATCTGGCGGCATTTTATACGAAGACAGAGGGGCTGATTGAGAAGAAGAGCTACTATATGGAAGGAGACAAGGTAAATATGTGCGGAGCGATTGAAGGGTTAATGGAAGATGCCAGAGTTCAGGGACGTGCAGAAGGTCACGCTGAGGGGCATGCAGAAGGACGCGCGGAGGGAGCGAAGAAGAAGGAGCATCAGTTGCTGGCACTGATTTCTGCGATGAATGCTGACGGGAAAGCAGGGGATATCCCGCGCTTGTCGGAAGACCCGGAGTTTTATCGGGCGATGCTTAAGAAGTATTCCCTTTAACAGGATATAGCAAGAGCTGCCGCAGGTTTTAAATGATTTGATGAGCAGGAGCGAGGTTTGTTGTAGAAATCTCTCCTGCTCATCAAAATCAACGGATATTCTCTGCGATTTTCAACATGGTTTCTTCGTTACATTGAGAAGTCAAAATACAGACACCAAATTCATTTTCCCAAATCAGCATATTCAGGTATTCAGAGTTATTTTCGTTTGCAGCATAAAATTCTCCATCCCAATCATGGATTTTTACATCATGGATGGTGTGACGTTCATTATCAAGATGAATGGTGGCATTTTTCAACATACAGGTAAATGTAAGGCGCTGTCCATCTTCGTTTTGATAAGATTGATGGATTTCATACTCATCTCGTGAATCTTCCGCCAGTTGATAGCCATCTGGTACATAATGTAACCTCAGATCGACAGACCTGCTTTCTGACGAGGAATGGTTTTTATATTGATACTCCACATACCGGTCAAATACACGGGTAAACAGATTCATACAGGCAGCGCGAACCTGGTCAAACTGCATCAGGAATGCGAAGGTAATTCCGGTAAGAAGAAGTATGATGGAAGCAATTTTTCTTCCGGAACTGGTCAGGTTTTTAAGCCAGAGTCTGGAACGGTAATGGCGGATGATATTGCGGATTTTTTTGTCATAATGAGCGGGAATCTCCAATGTGGAAAATTCCTGATCGGAGAGGATATCCGCTGTTTCGCGCATACTGTTTTCTGTAATTGCGGTATTTAACAGGGAGTCCCAATTGGAGTACACAGAATCATGCTTCATAAGTATCCTCCGCCATTTTTTTACGCAGAATCTGATTGGCGCGATAAATCCGCATTTCTACAGTCTTCTTTTTTAACTTTAAAAAGGATGCAATTTCATCATTGCTGAACCCATTGACAAACTTTAGTTCCAGAACAGATTTGTAAATATCATCCAGTTCATGAACCATCTGGGTCAATCGATGAACCTCTTCTTTTTGGATCATCTGATCCAGAATTTCTTCCTGATCGTCAGGAAGACAGTCGGCAGAATCCAGAGGAGTTTCCAGAATTTTACTGGTGTTTCTTAAGTGATTTTTGCAGTAATTGCGTGCGATTGTAATGATGTAATTGCGGGATTTTATGTAGTCATCCAAATCGACAGCATCCAGGTGTTCCGCTATCTTCAGGTAGATATCCTGTGAGAGATCTTCAATCAGATATGGGTCCTGTACAAATCTGCTGATGGTGTAATAGACTGTTTTTCCGTAGAGTTCATATAACCGGATGAATTTGTCACATTCATCCTGCGTATCAAAAACAAATACAAGCATGTTATTCCCCTCGATTCCTTCTGGTGAGGCTATCATAGTACAGAAACTGGAAAGATGCAAGGGTAAAAGACATAGTAAAAAATAATTGAAAAACATTGAAAAAGTCTGTAGAAACATTGCTGAAACCGGTGTTAATCTATATATAGTTCCCTGTGTTTTTCAAGCGAGGAGCAATATAGTTCAAGTAATAAAAATTGTAAGGAGCGTGTGCATTTTATGAAAAAATTGAGAAAATTGAGAGGGGCGGTATTGGGAGGTTTTGCGATATTTTTGTCAGGAATTCCCTTCATATCTTATGCAGAAACAGAGCAGCTGAGCCAGCAGGAGTTTTATGAGTTTTGTGAAGAACATCAGGCTGAAAAGGTCCGATCTCCGTATCCGCCGTCAAAGGACAGAGAGGTGGATTTATTTAATTATGGATTTCACTACAGGGATGTGCTGCTGTCCCCAGATGGCAGAAGCTTTGTCGATAATCCCCATGACACGGCAAGCTACAGCAATCTGGCAGCGGGACAGATTATTATGGATATGGAGGACGGCTATGAGATATCGTATGAATATCATATGACGAGCGTGTTTGCAGAGGAATTATCGGAGTATGTAGTGGAAGGAGATACCGTTACTCCATACTACAGAGCTGTTCCGTCAGAATCGGAATCGGGAGTGGAATATCGTTATGTCAGCAATCATCCGGAGAAACCTCCGGTCATACCTGATTTTCCCAAGGATTATGATTGGAAAAAACATAAGGAGACCACGCTGCAGGTGATTCCGAAGGTTACTTTGCGGTCAGAGAAGGACGGGGCTTCCCATGTCTATTGTTCAAGGATCAGCTACATTACAAATCTATATAAGAAGGAACCGGACTGTTATACGCTGAGACCAACTGATCTTGAAGCATATACGGTACAGAAAGGGGACAGCCTGTATAAAATAGCTGCAAAGTATTATGGCAGCGGTGAGGAGTGGAGGTTTATTCTGGAGCGGAACCAGGATTACATTCCGAATGCCGACAGGATACAGCCGGGGCTGCTGCTGGTGATTCCAAATGCGGACGCATATCGATAATGTGCAGTCATATTTCACAAAAAGAAAAAGAAATTTTTATTGAAAAGAAATATTGAAAAAAACTTTCATTTTGGTATAATGGTACTATCAGTATTAAAAGTCAGTATGCAAATCGAAATCAGGTGTCTGTTCAGTGAAGGCTGTGCAGGTATCAAAATGGAAGGATGGGAACAAACATGGAGAAGAGAGAGTTACTGGAAAAGATCAAAGGGCAGATGATCGTATCATGTCAGGCATTGCCGGGTGAGCCGCTGTATGTGGAGGAGAAGTCGGTGATGTATCTGATGGCGCGTGCAGGTAAGATGGCGGGAACACCGGCGATCCGTACCAGCAGCATCCGTGACGTGATTGCGATTAAGGAGGAGACGGGACTTCCGGTGATCGGACTGGTGAAGATCCAGTATCCGGGATTTGACGGCTATATTACCCCGACCATGAAGGAAGTGGACGACCTGGTGGCTGCAGGTTCTGACGTGATCGCATTGGACTGCACGGACCGCAGACGCGGCGACGGCAAGACGGCTGTTGAGTTTGCGGCTGAGGTTCGCGCCAAGTATCCGGATGAGATTCTGATGGCGGATATTTCCAATTATGAAGAGGGTATTGCTGCATGGAAGTGCGGCATGGATATTGTGGGAACTACCATGAGCGGTTACACCGACTACACACCGAACCGGGACGAGCCGGACTATGAGCTGATGGAGCGTCTGGCGGCTGATATCGACGTACCGGTGATCGGCGAGGGCAAGATTCATACCCCTGAGCAGGCAGTGCGTGCGTTGAAGACCGGTGCGTGGGCTATCGTTGTGGGTGGCGCGATTACCCGTCCGCTGGAGATCGCCAACCGGTTCATGAAGGCTATCAACGAGAGCAGAGGTGCAGAGTGATGAGGATTGCGGCCCTTGATATTGGAGGAACCTCCATCAAGTCCGGCATCTGGGACGGAACGCAGTTGATCGAGTGCAGGGAGACGGACACCAATGCGAAGGAGGGCGGCATCCGCCTGATGGAGCGTGCCGTGGAGATTCTGGAGAGCTATGGTCAGTTTGACGGCATCGGAATCAGCACCGCAGGACAGGTGGACACGGAGAAAGGTTCCATTTACTATGCCAATGACAACATTCCGGGCTACACCGGAGTGGAAGTGCAGAAAATCATGGAAGACCGGTTCCATGTGCCGGTGACGGTGGAGAATGATGTAAATGCAGCAGCCATCGGGGAAGGGCAGTACGGCGCGGCGGCAGGACAGAAGGATTTCCTGTGTCTGACCTACGGTACCGGCGTGGGCGGAGCCATTGTGCTGGACGGCATCGTGTACAGCGGCAGCAGCTATTCTGCCGGAAGCTTTGGCGGAATCGTGGTTCATCCGGAGAAGATTGACCCGGAGGTGGAGTTCAGCGGCTGCTATGAGAAGTATGCCTCCGCAACCGGGCTGGTGAAAAGTGCCATGGAGTTGGATCCGGCACTGACCAACGGCAGGCTGATTTTTGAGAATTTTGACCGTCCGGAGGTAAAGGCAGTGATCGACGGCTGGGTGGATGAGATTGTGTGGGGGCTGGTGTCTCTGGTACATAGTTTCAATCCGGGCTGTATCGTGCTGGGGGGCGGCGTGATGGCACAGCCCTATGTGCTGGAGCAGGTGAGAGCGCGGCTGATCCCGATCGTTTCTCCGGGATTTCGGAATCTGCAGGTGGTGAAGGCAAGCCTTGGCAACCAGGCAGGTATGATGGGCGCGGTATCGAGAACCATGAAGAAGATGGGACTCGTCTGAGTGAGAAGTTTGCTGCTATGCAGATAAACCGATATAAT
Organism: Eubacteriales bacterium; assembly: GCA_030536555.1. Classification (GTDB taxonomy): domain Bacteria; phylum Bacillota; class Clostridia; order Lachnospirales; family Lachnospiraceae; genus Brotaphodocola. Next base: position 88,816 of record JAUNPU010000001.1, read on the forward strand.
TAACATTTCATGTTGAAAGGGGACAAATATCATGAGAGATATTACGAAGTATCAGGGAATTATTCCGGCATTCTATGCCTGCTACGATGAGGAGGGTAAGATCAACCCGGAGGGCGTTGAGGCGCTGACTAAACATCTGGTGAAGAAGGGCGTGAAGGGCGTGTATGTAGGCGGTTCTTCAGGCGAGTGTATTTACCAGAGTGTGGCAGAGAGAAAGCTGGTGCTGGAGCATGTTGTGAAGGCAGCAGAGGGCAAGCTGACCATTATCGCACATGTGGCATGCAACAACACTGCTGACAGTATGGAGCTGGCAGCTCACGCAGAGAGTCTGGGCGTAGACGCAATCGCATCGATTCCGCCGATTTACTTCCATCTGCCGGAGTATGCAATCGCTCAGTACTGGAACGATATCTCTTCCGCGGCACCGAACACGGATTTTGTGATCTACAACATTCCGCAGCTGGCAGGTGTTGCACTGACCATGCCGTTATTTAAGGAAATGCTGAAGAACCCGAACGTGGTGGCCGTGAAGAACAGCTCCATGCCGGTTCAGGATATTCAGATGTTCAAGATGGAAGGCGGCGAGGGCTTCGTGGTATTCAACGGTCCGGACGAGCAGCTGGTATCCGGTCTGGCTATGGGCGCAGACGGCGGCATCGGCGGAACCTACGGTGTGATGCCGGAGCTGTATGTGAAGCTGATGGAGCTGGTGAAGGCCGGCGACATCCCGGCAGCAAGAGACATTCAGTATGCAGCTGACGCGATCATCTACAAGATGTGCTCCTGCAAGGGCAACCTGTATGCAGTGATGAAAGAAATCATGAAGATTCGTGACGGTCTGGAGCTGGGCAGCGTGCGCAAGCCGATGCCGGGTCTGGTAGAGGCAGATATGCCGACCGTGAGAGAGTGCGCAGATATGATCTCCGCAGCAATCGAGAAGTTTTGCTAAGAGCAGAAGGAAACTTTAGATACAGAGAAGGTTGAGTTACCGGATATACAAAAACTCCCGCAGACGTTCTCACCCCGCCCGGACAGGGCGGCGGAGGAGAACCGGCGGGAGTTTTTTTGTTCTTATGATCTGTTATTTTTTCATGGCCTCCATCTGTGCAAGCACGTTGCGGAAGGTCTTTCGGAACAGAATTACCGTGAAGAGAACGGACAGGGTATCTGCAATCGGCTCAGCCAGATAGACTGCCATGGTCTTGTCAGCTGACAGCAGGTGTGGCATGATGAAAATCAGCGGGATCAGCAGAATGAACTTTCGCATGATCGCCACAGTGATGGATGCCTTGGCATTGCCCACAGAGGTGAAGGTCATCTGACATGCCATTTGTATGCCGAAGATCAGCATGGCAGCCATGTAGACGCGCAGTGCAGGCTGTGCAAAGGTCAGAAGCTCCGGATCGGAGGTAAACATGGCGATAAATCCCCGTGGAACCAGCATCACCAGCAGCCACAGCAGAGCGGAATAGCTGAAGTTGCACTTCAGCAGCAGGCGGAATGCGCCTTTCACACGGTCTGCGTTGCCGGAACCGTAGTTGTAGCTGATGATCGGCTGTGCGCCCTGACCGAGACCGCCCAGTGGAAGCATGGCAAACTGCATGACACTGGTCAGGATGGTCATCGTGCCGACGGCGATATCCCCGCCGTATTTCAGCAGAGAGGAGTTGAAGCACACGGAAATGATGCTTTCGCTTGCCTGCATGATGAAGGTAGCCATACCCAGGGCAAGGCTTGGCAGGATGATCTTCTTCTCCAGATGGAGATTGCACCTGCGAATCCGCAGGATGGTCTTTTGTCCGAACAGGAAGGTCAGAACCCAGGCACAGGATACAGACTGGGAAATAATGGTGGCCAGCGCTGCGCCCTGTACGCCCATGTTCAGCCCGAAGATCAGGATCGGGTCCAGGATGATGTTGACCACGGCACCGATCAGTACGGACAGCATACCGGTCCGGGCAAAGCCCTGGGCGGTGATGAAGGCGTTCATGCCAAGAGTGAGCTGGACGAAGATTGTGCCGACAGCATAAATGTTCATGTATTTTACGCCGTATTCGATGGTATTTTCACTGGCTCCGAATGCCATCAGAAAGTCCCGGTTCCAGAGGAACAGCACGGCAGTCAGGATTGCGGATATGAGAATCTGCAGGGAGAAGCAGTTGCCGAGAGTCTTCTCGGCAGATTCCAGATCGCCCTTTCCCATAAATATAGAAGCGCGGGGAGCACCGCCGTGTCCCACCAGGGCGGCAAATGCCGATACAATCATGATTAGTGGCATGCAGACGCCGACGCCGGTCAGTGCCAGTGCGCCTACTTCGGGAATGTGTCCGATGTAGATCCGGTCTACGACGTTGTAAAGCATGTTGATCAGCTGGGCAGCTACGGTGGGCAGCGCCAGCTTCATCAGAAGCTTTCCTAAGGGTTCTGTTCCCAGAAAATCTTTGTTTTCTTTCATTTGAGTTCTCTCCTTTTCAGGGCGATTCTGGCATTTTCCATAAGTCGCCGGTTCAGTTCATTGAGCTGTGAACACTCTTCCTCGGAAAATCCCTGCAACAGTTCTGCGTGGAACCGGGTCCAGATCATGTCCAGAGTGTCTGTGACGGGCCGGGCTGCAGGCAGCAGGGTCAGGTGAATCTTCCTGCGGTCCTCCCGGTCCTGGGTCCGCTCCAGCAGGGACTTTTGAATCAGGGTCTCCACGCCATGGGAGACATTTCCCTTGGACAGTGTGCGCAGCTCTACAATATCTCCGGCTGTGTCCAGACCGGGATTGTTGTAAAGGAAGCTGATAATCTTTACTTCCATCAGGGACAGGTGATACTGTTCACAGATGGTCTTCAGCATGGATTCGTGGAGCTTGGCGATCCGACGGGTGTTCATCAGATAATCGGTAGCAGCTGACATTGGCTTCACCTCTCAATCTGTACATGTCAGTGCGTTGATTTTGTTCAAAATAGAATCGTTCTAAAAAGAACTAATTACAAGAAGGTATTATAACAGAGAAATAGAGATTGTCAAGTGGGCTGTAAGGAAATTACATATTTCCCTGCAAGGGAATTTATGCTATAATAAATGACGGTGAGCCGGTCGGAATGGGGATTGGGCCGGAGCGCGGCATGAGAGAACGCGTGGCGGATAAGGAATGATGGTCACGCAAAAAAGACATAAGGAGAATTTACAGATGAGCGATAAGAATCAGGAATTTGATCATACAACAGAGAATACAGCGCCGGATAGCAGTGCAGCGGAGCAGCAGAAGACGGAGATTCCGGCAGGCAAGCTGGAACTGTTAAGGAGACTGAGCAGCGGAGACAGTGAGTTTTACGTGATGATGTCTGCCTGCACCAAGTCACCCTACGTGGTCTGCGACCCGGAGACCTTTGACGATGAGGTACTGCTGCTTTTTACAGAGGAGGAGGCGAGAAAGGAGCACGGGCGTCTGATGGAGGCGAAGGTGCCGGTGACATTGTCAAAGCTGAATACCAAGCAGATGCTGCTGTTCTTTACCAGCCTTTATACCATGGGCGTCAATGCTCTGCTGATCATCTGGAACGGTGAGAGTGTGATCGTTCAGATCGATGAGATCGTCAAGCGGAAGAGTCAGGATCAGATGCCGGAGGGAGCTGTCTGGGTGGAGAACCCGGGACTGCACCTGACGGCGCTTTACTTCGGACAGGCTCTGCGCAGTCCGTCCAAGGAGGATGTGAATTCCAGACTGGCGGAGCTTCAGGAGGAGCTGACTGCCCACTTTAAGCGGGGCAGATTCATCTTCGCGCTGGGAAGAGAGGAGCAGGGGACGCCGCTGGTCAAGCTGAAGGACGGCAATGTATATCAGCCGGTATTTACGGATGTACTGGAGTTCCAGCGGTTTAACCGGGAGAACAAGTTCAAGCCGGTAGTCGTAGAAGGCAAGGATCTGCCGAAGGTACTTGCCAGGGAAGCCAGGGGCGTGCTGCTCAATATGATGAGCGTGAATCTGCCGCTGATGGTTGGAAGACCGCAGCAGGCGGAGGAGAAGAATCTATAATCCGCGATTGTCCACCAGCAGCATGTTCAGCTTCTGCCACTGCTGCAGCTCCTTCTTCGTGATCAGCAGCTGATTTTTCAGTTCTTCTGTGTGCTCCCGCGGCGTCAGAGTCACCAGACACCGGAAGGCGCAGGGCATTAAGTCGGCGCTGGAGATGCCGCAGAGCAGTCCGTCGGTGGAGTCGCGGAACTCCAGGGGATTGAAGATGTAGAGCAGATCCTCCTCCAGAGCATTGCACTGGTTGACGAAGGAGAAGCGGATCAGCATGTCGCTGTAGACCACTTTTCCCGTGTAGAAGATCTCACTGGTGCGTCCGGTGGGAGTGACGGCGCTGATGGAGAGAGTTGCCTCATAGCTGCCCGGGGTCTGCTCCGCCTCGCGGATGTCGATGATTCCGTCCTTCAGCCGCCTGTACCTGCCGTCATAGAAGTAGAAGTACATGCGCCGTGCCTGAAAGAAGGGGCTGAGTCGAAGGCCGGATGTGTGGTTCTCCATGGGCCGGGTCACCGGCGGCTGGAAGTTCATCAGCTGCCCGGGGCTGACCTCCAGAATCTGAGCGATTTCGTACAGGGTCTCGATATCCAGGGAGATTTCGCCGTTCTCGTACTTGCTGATGCTGGCGCGGCTTTTGTGGATTAAGTCTGCCAGCTCCTGCAGGGTCATATGGCGGGCTTTGCGGTACATGCGGATCTGCTTGCCCACATGAAGATTGATTTCATTCATTCAATTACCTCATAAAAGTTTCATATAAATATACATTTCCCGTGATTCAGAAAATCCACCCGTTATTATACTTCATTTTTTGATAAAATTCTACTGCTATTCAACTTTTTACAATAAAAATTAACTGAGAAGAAACTTTTGCTGATTTGCCTTTCTGATGAATTCTGGTAAAATATGCAGGGTAGCGTTTCCGGAGAAGAGGAAATGCAGATGTATTTGAAAGAAAGGCAGCTGTGGATACCTGGGACAGCTGCAAATAAAAAAGGAAATGGTGGCGGCAATGGGCAAGAAGAAAAAGAGCAGCTTCAGCGGCTCAATCGGATTTGTATTATCTGCGGCGGGAAGTGCCGTGGGAGTGGGAAATATCTGGAGATTTCCCTATCTGGCAGCCAAGGACGGCGGCGGATTATTTCTGATTATTTATCTGGTACTGGTGGTGACCTTCGGATTTACCCTGCTGACGACGGATGTAGCAATCGGCAGACGGACCAAGGAAAATGCCATGCGGGCATTTGGTGTGATCAACGAGAAGTGGAAGTTCCTGGGATATGTGACCTTCCTGGTGCCGGCGCTGATTATGACGTACTATTCGGTCATTGGCGGCTGGGTGACCCGGTACATGGTTGCCTACATGACGGCAGGTGGCAGCGAGGCAGCGAAGGACGGATTTTTCACCTCCTTTATTACCTCCAATGTGTCTCCGATTGTATTTATGCTGCTGTTTCTGGCAGTGACCTCCTTCATCGTGTACCGGGGTGTGGAGAAGGGAATCGAGCAGTTCTCCAGGGTCATTATGCCGGGGCTGATCCTGCTGATCATGGCGATCGCGGTATTTTCACTGACACTGACCTGCACCGATGCGTCGGGAGCGACCCGCACCGGCATGCAGGGACTGATGGTCTACTTAAAGCCAAGCTTTGAAGGGGTGACGGCGGAGCGTTTTCTGGAGATTCTGCTGGATGCCATGAGTCAGCTGTTCTTCTCTCTGAGCGTGTCCATGGGAATCATGATCACCTACGGCTCCTATGTGAAGGACGAGGTGAACTTAAGCAGATCCTTAAGCCAGATCGAGATGTTCGACACGGGCGTGGCATTTCTGGCCGGCATGATGATCATTCCGGCAGTGTTCGTATTTTCCGGCGTGGAGGGTATGGCAAGCGGTCCAAGCCTGATGTTCGTGTCTCTGCCGAAGGTATTTGAAGCCATGGGCGGGGTGGGAACCATCGTGGGACTGATTTTCTTCATCATGGTGGCATTTGCGGCCCTGACCTCCTGCATCTCCATTCTGGAGACTCTGGTGGCCAACTGCATGGAGCTGTTCCATCAGTCCCGCCAGAAGATGTGCCTGATCATCAGCGTGATTTCTGCGGCGGCAGCGGCTGTGATCTGCATGGGCTACAATGTGTTCTACTTCGAGATGAAGCTGCCCAATGGCGCCACCGCCCAGCTGCTGGACCTGATGGACTATGTAAGCAACAGCTTCCTGATGCCGTTCATTTCCTTCCTGACCTGTATTTTCGTGGGCTGGGTTGTTAAGCCAAAGTGGATCATCGAGGAAATGGAATCCAGCGGACATCCCTTCGGCAGAAAGAAGCTGTATGCCTTCATGATCCGGTACGTGACGCCGGTGATGATGGCGGTGCTGTTCCTGCAGTCGGCGGGCATCTGGAATGTGGTAGCGAAGTAGCGGAAGCGGCAGGTACCGTTTGAAAATGAAATATTGAGTAGAATGTAATGGGAGAGGAAGTGCTGAGAGAGTGCTTCCTCTTTTGACGTTTTGCGGTTCGGGTGATTTCCGTATGTTATAGAAGAAATGAGCTGAATGGAACCGGTTTTTATGCGATAAGACGAAAATTGCCGGAAGCAGAAAAAACGCTTGCAATTTTATGACGGTTGCAGTAAATTATGGTGTTGAATCAGAATGATACGCCGGAAGAATCCGGTCTGACAGGAGAACATACATATGAAGCGTGACAGAGAAATGAAAGCAGAAAACAGTTCAGGAAGCAAGCCGGAGGCGAAGGAAACATCCAGCGGCACCAGGGATATGACCACCGGTTCGCCTGCAAAGCTGATGCTGGGATTCTTCTTTCCGATGCTGCTGGGAATGCTGTTTCAGCAGTTTTACAATATGGTAGATACCATTATTGTGGGAAAATATCTGGGCGTTAATGCCCTGGCGGCGGTGGGAACCACCGGCTCCATCAACTTTATGGTAATCGGGTTCTGCATGGGTGTGTGCAATGGATTTGCCATTCCGGTAGCGCAGAAATTCGGGGAAAAGAACTACAGACAGCTGCGCAAGTTCGTGGCAAACGGGGCATGGCTGTCCATTGCATTTGCGGTAGTGATGACGGTGGCGGTGTGCGTGCTGTGCCGGGACATTCTGGTGTGGATGAACACGCCGGAAGACATTATTGACGGTGCATATGACTACATTTTTGTAATCTTTCTGGGGATACCGGCCACCTACCTGTACAATATGGTGTCGGGTGTGATCCGGTCTCTGGGAGACAGCAAGACGCCGCTTTACTTTCTGGTAATTTCCTCCGTGATCAATATTGTGCTGGATGTGTACATGATCGTGGTACTGAAAATGGGCGTGGCAGGTGCAGCCTGGGCAACGGTGATCGCTCAGGCAGGTTCCGGAATCGGCTGTCTGGTGTTCATGAAAAAGCGGTACGAGGTGCTGCACATGACCAGAGAGGAGGCACAGCCGGACCGGGATATGATGCGGGTGCTGTTCGGCATGGGCGTGCCCATGGGGCTGCAGTATTCCATCACGGCAATCGGAAGTGTGATCCTGCAGACTGCGGTCAACGGGCTGGGGTCCATGGCGGTGGCGGCGGTGACAGCCGGAAGCAAAATCGGCATGTTCTTCTGTTGTCCCTTTGATGCTCTGGGATCGACTATGGCGACCTACGGCGGACAAAATATCGGTGCAAAAAAGCTGGACCGGATCAGCAAGGGTCTCAAAGCAGCCGTATGGATGGGCGCGGGGTATTCGGTGATCGCACTGGCGGTGCTGAGCCTGTTCGGACCGACCATCTCCCTGCTGTTTCTGGATGCTGGGCAGGAGGAGATTCTGGGTCAGGTGCAGCAGTTCCTGGTCATCAACGCGGCATTTTACTTCCCGCTGGCGCTGGTCAATATCGTCCGCTTCCTGATCCAGGGAATGGGATACTCAAAGCTGGCGGTGCTGGCAGGCGTGTGCGAGATGTTCGCCCGGTCCCTTGCCGGATTCTGCCTGGTGCCGGTAATCGGGTATGTGGCAGTGTGCCTGTCAAGCCCCCTGGCATGGATTGCAGCGGACTTGTTCCTGGTGCCGTCCTACTTTAAGATTATGAGACGGCTGAAGAGGCAGTGGGGCGAGGCGCAAGGAAGGGCTGTGAGATAAAGGCGCAGGAGAGATGGTGCGGCGGGGCGCAGAAGTGGTGGTGCGACAAGGCGCAGAAGTTTGGATAATAAATGGCAAAATAAGGAAAAATTGTCCAAAGTGAGCTGGGAAGCTATACTGGGCTGGTTCACATAAAACAAGTTTGGACAATTATACTTGCAAATGGGCTATTATTATCCAAAATCGCGGGATTTTTGGACAATTTTCAGGGATTTACGGTCAGAATTGTCCAAAACACCTGTTTTTGCAGCTGAAAGAGTGCATTTAGAGAGTGGATTGGACAATTTTATGCTCTTTTTGCCCCTAAATTGTCCAAAATATTTCAGAACAGGAACGAAGTGCAGGAGTCCAAGGAAATCAAGTTGACATGAATGAACAGTTACCTGCTTTAGACAGTGACGATTGAAAAGCCTCGGAAAAAGGCAAGTGATATTTCTTGACGAAATCAGAATACAAAATTATAATGGGACGTAACGGGCAGGAGAAACGGATGCGGAAGATGAGCGAAGGTTTTGCCTGCCTGTTCTTATAGGTTGATTGAAGCTGCGTTTTGACAGGGAAATGGAGTGATGATATGAAGCGAAGATGGGGAACTAACAGAGGCAGGATGGCGGCATTCCTGCTGGGGATGGCAGTGGCAGGGACCACAGCGACCATAACGGCGTTTGCGGAGGAGACGGCAGCGACGCAGACAGAGTCAGCGACGACGGGAACAACAGAGGCGCAGGCCGCAGTGGAATCCACACAGGCGACAGAGAAAACTACGCAGGCGGCTGCGGAATCCACACAGATGACAGAGCCACATGCCGCAGCGGAATCCACGTTCGTGCCGGGAACCTCAATCAACGGACTGGGAATCAGCGGTATGACTACAGAGGAGGCGGCGAAGCACATAGGAAGCTTTTATGCCAGTGAATATCAGCTTGTGATTCGGGAACGGGGCGGCAGGCAGGAGAAAATCGCGGGAACGGAGATCGGATATGCCGTGAGTCTTCCGGATGGATTTTTGCAGGAGCTTTTGCAGCAGCAGAATGCTGCAGGGAGAGTCTACGGTCCGAACGTGGACAACCGGCATCGGGTGGAGCTTCAAAGTACATACAGCGAGGAAGCGCTGACGGAACGGATCAACGGGCTGGACTTTATGACCGGCAACGGCATTGTGGAGACGGCGGATGCCCATGTGTCTGCCTATGAGGAGGGAAAGCCTTTCACCATTGTGCCGGAGGTATGGGGCAATCAGGTGGATCAGGAGAAGGCATCGGCAGCAGTTCGCAATGCAGCAGCTGTCGGGATGACAGAGCTGGATCTGGAAGCGGCCGGATGTTACTTTTCACCGAAGGTATTTGCGGATCAGGAAGAGTTAAAGAAGCTTTGCGATATCATGAATCAGTGCCGGGATATGAGTGTGACCTGGCAGTTTGCAGACAGCAGCGAGATGATGGATGCGAAGACCATCTGTTCCTGGCTGCTGGGTACCCAGGACGGGCAGATTCTGGTGGACCGGGAGAAAGCCATGGCATATGTGACCATGATGGCAGAAAAGTATGATACTTCCGGGAAGACGCGGATGTTTCACACGGTCACGGGTCGGGATGTGGAGCTGACCGGTCCTTACGGATGGAAGATCAACCGGGCGGCGGAGACAGATGCCCTGATTGGAGTGATTCAGACGGGGCAGAGCCAGACCAGAGAACCGGTATACGCGTCTGTGGCGGTGGACCGCTCGGAGCAGGAGTGGGGCACGACCTATGCGGAGGTGGACCTGACAGGACAGCATGTCTACATGGTAAAGGATGGTGCGGTCGTGTGGGATGCTCCCTGTGTGACCGGCAATCTGTCGAAGCAGTATGACACCCCGGCGGGCATGTACAGCCTGACCTACAAGGAGCGGGACCGGGTGCTGCGCGGGGAAAAGCGACCGGATGGAACCTATGAGTACGAGAGCCCGGTGTCCTTCTGGATGCCATTTAACGGTGGAATCGGGTTTCATGATGCCAGCTGGAGAGGCAGCTTTGGCGGGGAAATCTATAAGACCGGCGGTTCCCACGGCTGTGTGAATCTGCCGCCGGACAAGACCGGCGCTCTGTATGAGCTGGTGTATAAGGGGATGCCGGTATTTTGCTATTAACGAAGAAAATCAGGACTGGAAATGGCTGCGGGTGAGAAAAAGCCCGCAGTTTTCTTTTTTCTTACATCTTTCTGAAAAAGAAGAATTTTTGAATGGAATATGTTATACTGGTAGGGCATATGAGCATAGTAGTCGAATAAGGACGGACTTTTGCCAGGAACTGTGAAGGTGCTGAACGGTTCCGTGAAGTGATAGATTTGGAGGAAGAAAAGATTGACAGAACCAATGCAGAATAAAGAACAGAGTGAGAGAGTGCGGGGAAGGAGCCGCCGCAGAGGCAGCCAGCAGTCACCCGAAGAGAGACGACCGGCATCCGAGGAGCGAGTGACCGGGGAGAGCCGACTGGACTCTGGGCGCAGCCGCAGGAAGGCGGAAGCGATGGTGAAGCCGGATCCCGAGGATTATGGAAATGGGAAGCCGGGCGGGAAGAAGGCGGCTGTGATTGCCGGCTGTGTGGCACTTGGAATTCTGGTGGCAGCAGGCGGCGCTTATGCAGTGATGGGCCAGAAGTACCGGAAGGTATTTTTCCCGAAGACGATCATCAATGGCATGGATGCTTCCGGCAGGAGCGTTGAGGAAATCAAGCAGATGATCGCGTCAGGAATCGACGGGTACAGTCTGGTGCTGGAGACCCGGGGCGGCGGTGAAGAGCGGATTTCAGGAGCGGAGATCGGACTCCATCCGGAGTATGACGGATCTTTGGAGACGCTGCTTGGTGCGCAGGAGCCTCTGCGCTGGGGCATTGACGGACGCGAGGAAAAGGAGTACACCATCGGAACCATGATGGCTTACGATCAGCAGAAGCTGGATGCGGCGGTGAGCGGGCTTGCCTGCCTGGATCCGGCAAATGTGACAGAGCCGGCGGATGCGAAAATGTCGGAATACATAGATGGCGTGGGATATCAGATCATTCCGGAGGAGCAGGGCAGCCTGATCAAAGAGGATGTGCTGATGACCGGAGTGCAGGATGCAATTTTGAATATTTCAGACCGTCTGGTGCTGGAGGATTTGGATGTGTATGTGAAGCCGCAGGTGACTTCCGATAATCCGGAGCTGACTGCGCAGGTGGAGTCATGGAATAAATATGTGCAGACCACAGTGACCCACCGGTTTGGCAGTACCACGGAGGTGCTGGATGGAAGCACGATTCATCAGTGGCTGTACGATGACGGCACCGGCAAGGCGGCGCTGGACGGGACGCGGGTGAAGGAATATGTCCGACAGCTTGCCAAAAAGCATAACACGGCTTACGAGCCGAAAAAGCTGAAGACATCCTATGGCTCCACGGTGACGATTACCGGAGGACCTTACGGATGGCGGATGAATGAGAGTGCGGAGGTGGAGGCGCTGACCGGAATCCTGCAGTCCGGCGAGAGTCAGGAGCGGGAACCGGTGTATCTGCAGAAGGCGCAGAGCCACGATGGTCCGGATTACGGGGATACCTATGTGGAGATCAACCTGACAGCCCAGCATCTGTATTTCTATAAGAACGGAAAGCTGCTGGTGGAGGCGGACTTTGTGTCCGGCAATGAATCCCGCGGCTGGAGTACTCCGGCGGGCGCTTATCCTCTGACCTACAAGCAGAGAGATGCAACTTTGAAGGGGGAGAACTATGCGACCCCGGTATCCTACTGGATGCCGTTTAACGGCAATATCGGTATGCATGATGCAGGCTGGCGCTCCAGCTTTGGCGGATCGCTTTACAAGACCGGCGGTTCTCACGGCTGCGTGAATCTGCCGCCGTCTGCGGCAAAGACGATCTATGAGAATATTGAGGCAGGTATGCCGGTGCTGTGCTATCATTTGAGCGGTACAGAGCAGAAGTCGGCAAGCGGTGCGAAGCCGCAGGAGACAAAGCCTGCCGAGACGAAACCGGCAGAAACGAAACCGGCTGAATCGAATCCGGCAGAGAGCAGGCCAACGGAAAACAAACCGGCAACCACTCCGTCTGGCGGTCAGGTTGTGGAAGAGAAGCCAGCCGGCGGAACAACTCCGAACCCGGGCGGAAGTACGGGCAGCGGCGGAGCAGCCACAACCCCTGGCGGAAGCATGGGCAATGGCGGAACAACTCCGAACCCTGGCGGAAGCACGGGCAGCGGCGGAGCAACACCGACCCCGGGTGGAAGCACAACTCCGGGCGGTACATCCGGTGGAGCCTCCACAACTCCGGGGGGCGGTGCAGCATCATCACCGGGTGGCAGTGCAGGGCCTGGCGGTGCGGGCGGCAATGGCGGAACAACTCCGTCACCGGGCGGCGGCAGCACTTCTGGTGGTCCGGGAGCACAGAGTGGTACGCAGTCATCTTCCGGCGTGGTGAGTGCACCGGGGCAGTGATTGAAGTGTAATACTGTAATACAGGCAATGGCAGAACCATTGTTCTGGAACAGAATAGGGTGAAAGAAATGTTTCCTGTATCGTTGGGTATCTTATACTCGACGGTGCAGGAAATTTTTATTGCCATGTATATCAGAAAATGTGTCGGTGACGCATTCCCTGATTTAATCAAATCGTAAGAAATCCCCCTATTGTCAAATACTGTATGCTGTGATATAAGTGTACTAAGGATATTAATACAGTCAAATATAAGATCCGGGAAAGGAGACTAAGGATGATTCTGCTTGATCTGAAGGACAGCCGCCCCATCTACGAACAGGTGACGGAACGGCTGCAGGAGCTGATGATTCTGGGAGTTCTCGAGGAGGACAGTCAGATGCCGTCTGTGCGGAGTCTGGCGACGGAATTGTCGATCAATCCCAACACGATCCAGCGGGCCTACGGGGAGCTGGAGCGGCGGGGATATATCTACACGGTAAAGGGACGGGGAAGCTTTGTGGGAAGCATCCGCCGTCTGCGGGAAGCCAAGGGTGAGGAACTGGCGCGGAAGATGGGGACGCTGGCGAAGGAAGCCATCGGACTTGGCATCAGCCGGGAGGAATTTATCCAGGCAGCCGGGGAAGCCTACGGCAGAGTGACGGCTGCAGATTTACAGGAAGGCAGGGAGGAATGACAAGATGATAGAAGCGGTAAACTTAACCAAGCGCTTTGACGATATTGTGGCGGTGGACCATATCAATGCCACGATCCGCTCCGGCAGCGTGTTCGGCCTGATTGGAACCAACGGTGCGGGCAAGAGCACTTTTCTCCGCATGGTGGCGGGGGTGCTGAAGCCGGACGAGGGCAGCATCACCGTGGACGGGATGGATGTATTTGAAAATGAGGCGGCGAAGAAGAAGTTCTTCTATATTTCCGATGACCAGTATTTCTTTAACAATGCCGCGCCGACGGATATGATGACCTATTACCGGGTGGTGTACCCGGATTTTGACGTGGAGCGGTTCCACAGACTGATGAAAAGCTTTGACTTAAGCGAGAAGCGCAAGATCAACACCTTCTCCAAGGGCATGAAGAAGCAGCTTTCCGTGATCTGCGGCGTGTGTGCGGGGACGGATTATCTGTTCTGCGACGAGACCTTCGACGGCCTGGACCCAGTGATGCGGCAGGCGGTGAAGAGTATCTTTGCCAACGACATGGAGGAGCGGAACTTAACCCCGATCATCGCCTCCCACAACCTGCGGGAGTTAGAGGACATCTGCGACCATGTGGGTCTGCTACATAAGGGCGGCATCCTCTTAAGCCGGGATTTGGATGAGATGAAGATGAATCTGCACAAGGTCCAGTGCGTGCTACAGCAGGGCATGGAGCCGGAGGACCTGGTGGGGCTGGATATTATGAAGACGGAGCGGAGAGGAAAGCTTCTGACCCTGACGGTGCGGGGGGACTTGAATCTGGTGGAGCACCGGATGCAGCAGGCGGCGCCGGTATTTTATGAGACCATTCCTCTGTCTCTGGAGGAAATCTTTATCAGTGAAACGGAGGTAGTGGGATATGACATCAAGAAGCTTATATTCTAAACTGATGCGAGAAGATTTAAAGAGTCGGCTCTGGGCGATTGCGCTGATCGGGCTGGGATGCTTCTTTGTGTTTCCGGTGCCGGCGGCATTTATGGCGGGGGCGGTGAAGGAATATCAGGATACGGCGGAGGGGCTGCGAATCTACACGAGAGACTTAACCCAGTGGCTGTCCTTTGAAAATGGCGGCACGGCATTTGGCATGATGGTGGCATCCTTAATCTGCGGATTCAGCGGATTTTCCTACCTGAATTCCAGAAGCAAGGTGGACTTCTACCACAGCATTCCGGTGCGCCGGGAGAAGCTGTATCTGGTGAAGCTTGTCAACGGCATCCTGATTCTGGCGGTGCCCTATGTGATCAGCGTTGTGGCAGCGGTGATCATTGGTATCGGCAACGGTGTGGACGGCGGTAAACTCTGGCCGGTGGCGCTGGCAGGCTGCGGACTGCACCTGACCTACTTTATTCTGATGTATGTGGTGGTGATTCTGGCAGCGCTGCTGACCGGCAATCTGGTGGTGGGAATTCTGGGAAGCCTGGTGTTGACCTTCTACCTGCCACTGGCGATTTCTGTGGTGCGGGCGTATTATGGAAGCTTTTTTGAGACCCATGTGTATCATGAAAGCGGCATTTCTGAAAAACTGCTGCAGGCTTCTCCGGTCATCCAGTATGTCATTCGGATTAACGAGTACAACGATGAAAAGCCGGTGTTGATGGCGGCGCTGGGGGCGCTGGCAGCAGCTGCGGTGCTGGCGGTTATCGGCTGTGTGCTGTACCGGAAGCGCCCTTCGGAGGCGGCTGGCAGAGCCATGGCATTTCCAAAGACCTGCTCCGTGATTCGGATTCTGCTGACCATGCTGTCGGCGCTGGGATTCGCCTTGTTCTTCTGGGGCGTCCGGGAATCTACCGGCTGGTGCGTATTTGGTGTAATCTGCGGCGGCGTGATCTGCCACTGCGTGATTGAGATTATTTATCATTTTGACTTTAAGAAACTGTTCAGCCACAAGGGGCAGCTGGTGGGCTGCGTGCTGGCATCGCTGGCGGTGATGCTGGTGTTCCGCTATGACTTAACCGGCTACGACCGGTATCTGCCGTCGGCGGGGGATGTGAAAGATGCAGCCGTCTACATGGATGCGTTGAGCGGCTGGATCAGCTACGGGCGCACAGAGCAGAAGAAGGACGGAACCTATCAGTGGCGGTGGAGATCTGCGGAAGACCTGATGGAAAATCAGGACCAGTGGACGACCACGGCGCAGGCGCAGGATGTGGAGAATCTGCTGGCAATCGCGGCAGAGGGCATTGCGCAGACGGAGAAACGGAAGCGGGAGCAGTCGGAACCACAGCAGGTTGTCTATGAGGCGGCTGGAGATGACGGTGATTTCGTTGTTGAAGATACGAAAGCGGTCTATGCAGATGATCCGGCCAGTCCACTGGAGTGGAACCAGTATGTGACGGTCTGCTATACCTTAAACAGCGGCAGAAAGGTGATGCGCAGGTATTACATGACGCTGAATCCGGTGCGCAGTCAGGTGGAGCAGCTTTACAGCAGCGAATGTTACCAGAACGCCACATTTCCGGTTCTTAACAGAACTGCAGACCGGGTAGCCAACATCCGTTACCGGGAAAATGAGACGGAAGTCGCTATCTCTGATCTGAATGAATCCCAGAAAAAAGAATTTCTGGAGACCTATCAGCAGGAATTCCGGACCATGACGCTCCAGAAGATGGAGGAGGAGTATCCTGTTGGACTGATCCGCTTCACACTCCCGGAGGACGAGGCGGCAATCCGGTGGGTCCAGAGTGTGCCGGATGAGGAGAAGGATTACCGGTATTACCGGATGGACAGCGAGTTTGTCCGCAGGGATTACTATCCGGTCTATCCGTCCTTTGTAAAGACAATCGCGCTTCTCAAGGAAAATGGGGCAGAGGTGGGAAGCTACCGTCTGGATGTGCAGGTTAGTTCTGTGTCCGTATGCACCCCGCTGGAAAATGGTGATCTGGATGTATTCGGCATCACGGATCCGCAGCAGATGGAGGAACTGCTGCAGCAGTCGGTGGATGAAGGCCTTTCTTACTACAGTCCCATGTCCCGGCTGGAGGCAACTTATCTGGAACTGACCTACAGTGAAGAAAATGCGCTTACAAGAACCTATGACACGCAGGCGAGATTCCTAAAGGGCAAGCTTCCAACCCAAATCAAGGAGCAGCTGGACGAGCGGCTTCACAATCATACGCAGAGGTGAGACGATGACAGATCAGGAATTTGACCAGCAGATGAAGGAGCTGATGGAGGGCAGCGGACCGGAGAAAGCGTCCAGAAAGAAATGGAGCATCCGGCAGGCTCTCCGGCTCAAAGTCAGTGGAAAAGGCTGGAAGACATGGAGCCGGAAGCGGAAGGTTCTGACAGGGGCAGCGGCGGTATCAGCCGCTCTGCTTCTGTTTTCCCTGCTTTCCGGCGGTGGTAATAAGGGGGCGGTTCCGGTGAATACGGCAGCCCTTGCAAAGGGCGAGGTGCAGCAGGTGCTGTCCATCAGTGGCCCGGTGTCCGGTACGGACAGCGCTGAGGTGGTGTCCCGGCTTCACGCGGAGATCCTTGAGATTCTGGTGAAGGAGGGCGACAAGGTGAAGGCGGGGCAGGTACTGGCACGGCTGGATTCCACCGAGGTGCAGCAGGAGGTGGATATGGCGCAGAATGCCTACGACCTGGCTGTGGCAAATAAAGATGACGCCCAGATTCAGGCGGAAAACGGCTACGCCAGGGCACTGCAGAGCGAGCAGGCGGCAAGGCTGGAACATGACCGGAAGGCAGTTCTCTACGCGGCCGGAGACATTTCCCAGCTGGAGATGGAGACGGCGCAGAATGCATGGAACGATGCAAAGCGGGAGCTTCGCAGCTACACCCTGGAGAACGGCAAGCCGGTTGCCAGCCGCTCCTACAGCCTGCAGGTGAAGAACGCGGAGTTTGAGCTGGAACAGAAGAAAAAGAAGCTGGACGAGACCCAGGTGGTAAGTCCCATTGCCGGCACGGTGGTGCGGGTGAATTCCCGCGTGGGCCGGTTCGCGGACACGGTGGACAACGACAAGCCGCTGTTTGCCATCGACAATCTGGAAAAGCTGGAGATGAAGATCAATGTCAGCGAGTATTCCATCGGCAGTGTGAAGGTGGGGCAGGAGGCGGAGATTTCCGCGGATATTCTGGGCGGAGAGCTGGAACATGGCGTCATCACGTCCATTTCCCCTACCGGTGAGGAGAAGGGCGGCGGCTCCACGGAGCGGGTCATTCCCACCACCATCCAGATCCAGAACCCGGACACGAAGCTGATTGCCGGAATCACAGCCCGGGCAAAGATTGTTCTTGGCGAGGCAAAGGATGCATGGGTCGTTCCGGTTTCTGCGGTGATGCAGAAGGTGGATGGCACTTATCTGGCGGCAGTGGAGCAGGGAAAGCTTATACTGATTCCCGTTGAGACCGGGGTGGAGAGCGACACCTCCATTCAGGTGACAGGAGAGGGATTGACGGAAGGACTTGTTTACATCACGGCGCCGGACGCGGAGATGGCAGAGGGCACACCGGTGACGGCGGTGTCGGTGGAAGGAGAAGCGCATGAGTAAGGGAAAGGACAGCTGCGCCAGCGGAGAGAGAACGTGTCCGGAAGATGTGCAGAACAACCCAGGCGGCGAACTGATCCGCCTCGAAGATCTGGCAAAAGTCTACGACACTGGCGCTTTGAAGGTCATCGGTCTTAAGCGCATCAACCTGACAATCCGCAAGGGCGAGTTTGTGGCAATCATGGGTCAGTCCGGCTCCGGCAAGTCCACCCTGATGAATATTCTGGGGTGTCTGGACCGTCCGTCCCTGGGACATTACTTCCTGGACGGCGTGGATGTGGCGCACATGAGTTCCGACGAGCTTTCCGGAATCCGCAATCAGAAGATCGGTTTCGTGTTCCAGTCCTTCAACCTGATTTCCCGCATGTCCGCCCTGAAAAATGTGGAGCTTCCCATGACCTACGCGAGAAAGAACAAGCGTCAGCGGCAGGAGCGGGCGACCGAGCTTCTGGAGCGGGTGGGGCTTGGAAAGCGGCTTCATCATCAGCCCAACGAGATGTCCGGCGGTCAGCGGCAGCGGGTGGCAATCGCCCGCGCACTTGCCAACGAGCCGCCGCTGCTTCTCGCCGACGAGCCTACGGGCAATCTGGACACGGCTTCCTCCAACGAGATCATGGAGCTGTTTTCCAGACTGCACGCGGAAGGGACCACGGTGGTGGTGGTCACCCACGAGGAGGACATAGCCGCGTACACCAACCGGATCATCCGGTTTCGGGACGGGCAGATCGTCAGCGACAAGCCCAATGTTCCCTGCTGGCTGCCAAAGGAGGATACGACATGCTGATAGAAAATATGCAGATGGCATTTGCCGCCATCCGCGCCAACAAGATGCGCTCCTTTCTGACCATGCTGGGCATCATCATCGGAATCGGCTCCGTCATTTCCATCGTGTCGGTAGGCGACACCATGCGCAACATGTTTGCGGAGCTTTACAAGGATGTAGGCGTGACGCAGGCGTACATCGGAATCGGTTACTGGATTGAAGATACCAGACAGAGCGACTACTTTACCCTGGATGATCTGCAGCGGATTAAGGAAGTCTTTGGGGATGAGGTGGCATACATTGACAGTTCTGCCAGTACCAGTGGCGAAGCCATATACGGGCGCACCAAAGAGAAGTTCGACTATCAGGGCATCGATTACAATTACCAGCAGGTACAGCCGGTGGATATGGTATACGGGCGGTATCTGAATGAGGGAGATGTGAAGGGACGGAAGAAAAATGTCGTCATGGACACGGTCAGTGCCAAGCGTCTGTTTGGGGTGGAAAATGCCGTGAACAGGACATTCCGGACCACCATCTACGGGGATGTGGATGAGTATACGGTGGTCGGAGTGTACCGCAAGGAAATGACACCGTTTCAGACCATGATGCTGGGGCAGGGGGACACCGGAGGGAAGGCGATGGTTCCCTACACGCTGCTGACATGGCCCAATGACAGCTTCTATTACTGCCATGTATTTGCCAGCGAGGAGGTGGATCTGGACGAGTTTTACAGTCGTCTCCTTGCCTACATCGGCAAGCTGAAGGACCGAAGCAGCGCGGATTTCCGCATGCAGCTGGCAAAGGATGAGATGGGACAGATCGACAGTATGATGGGCGGTATGGCAGGTGCCGTGGGCGGCATCGCAGCCATCTCCCTGCTGGTAGGCGGCATTGGCATCATGAACATCATGCTGGTGTCGGTGACGGAGCGGACAAGGGAGATTGGCATCCGCAAGAGCCTTGGTGCCCGCACAAGGGATATCATGATTCAGTTCCTGACAGAATCCGCCATCCTGTCCGCCTGCGGAGGTCTTTTAGGCATACTCCTGGGCGTGGGAATCGTGTCCCTGGGCGGCGCGCTGCTGCGAATCGATGTGGTGGTGAAACCCGGCGTGGTGCTGCTGGCGGTGGGATTTTCCGCCCTGGTGGGTGTGTTCTTCGGCATGTACCCGGCGGCGAAAGCGGCGAAGAAGGACCCGATTGAGGCGCTTCGATACGAGTAAATATCATTCAAGAAGAAAAGAGAAGTTATCCATAGAACAGAAGGTATGGATGGCTTCTTTTTTTATCTTTGACAACAGTTTTACAGAATCGCTCTTTTGGATTTTACAATGTATGAATATAGTAAATGTGTTCAAATAAAATCATAAATCACGAGGAGAATGATGATGAAAAAGAGAAATTTAAGCCTGGTTCTGGCAGCAGTGATCGCCATGGGGTCCATAAGCGGATGTTCCGGTCAGACCTCTGCTAAGGAAGTAGATTTAAACAGCATGACGAAGGATGAGATTCTGGCAGAAGCCCGGAAAGAGGGCAGAGTTGACTCTGTAGGCATGCCGGATACATGGGCAAACTGGGTGGGAACCTGGAACGACTTAAAGACAGAATATAACCTGGATCACACGGATACAGATATGTCCTCCGCAGAGGAAATCTCCCTGTTTGAGTCTGAGAAGAAGAATGCGACCAAGGATATCGGTGATGTAGGACAGGCATTCGGACCGATTGCAGAGGAGAAGGGTGTTACCTTAAAGTACAAGACCAGCTACTGGGATTCCATTCCGGACTGGGCGAAGGATGATGACGGTGACTGGATCATCGGCTATTACGGAACCATGACCATGATGACCAACAAAAAGATCGTAAAGGAGGCGCCAAAGTCCTTTGAGGATCTGCTGAAGGGCGATTACAAGGTGGCAGTAGGCGACGTGGCGGCAGCGAATCAGGCCCAGTTCGCAGTGCTGGCAGCAGCAATTGCCATGGGCGGTGACGAGAGCAATGTAGAGCCGGGACTTGAGTATTTCCGCAAGATTGCAGAGCAGGGAAGACTGGATATGGGTGAGTTCAGCATGGCGCGTATCGAGAAAGGCGAGGTCGGTGTGGCATTCCTGTGGGACTACAATGCGCTGGGCTACAGAGATCAGTTCTTAAAGAACAACCCGGATGCAGACTTTGAGATTCACGTACCGGCAGAAGGCTCTATTCAGAGCGGCTACTGCACCATTTTAAATAAATATTCCCAGAGACCCCATGCAGCAGCGATGGCGAGAGAGTACATCTTAAGCGATCAGGGTCAGATCAATCTGGCAAAGGGCTATGCAAGACCGGTGAGAGATGTGGAGCTTCCCCAGGAGGTGAAGGAGAAGATGCTTCCGGACGAGCAGTACGCAAACAGCCGTATGATTCAGGACCAGAGCGCGTGGGATGAGACAACGAAGAAAATCGGCGGAATGTGGCAGGAGGAAGTGATCTCTTATGCAAAGTAAGCGGTATCTTCTGGCTGGATTTCCCTTTATTTTACTGGCAGGAATGTTTGAGGTCCTGCCAGTTCTTACGACGATTATCAAGAGCTTCCGCCCGGAGGGAGGAGGCTTTGGTCTGACACTGGAGCACTACGTGGCTGTCTTCACCAAGCCTCTCTACGTGTCAGCTATCCGGAACAGTCTTTTGATCTCGGCAGCGTCCGCTGCCATCGGTCTTCTGGTGGCATTTGCAGCCGGACGGGCTGCCTGTGAGCGGGGCGGAAGCGTCAAGAAGCTGTTTATGAGTATTTTAAATATGGTGTCCAACTTTTCCGGTGTTCCGCTGGCATTTTCCTTCATTATTCTCTTTGGAAATGCAGGAGTTGTGACGATTCTGGGACGCAGCCTCGGCATTCAGTCTCTGGCGGAATTTCCACTGTATACCATCTGGGGACTGATGCTGACCTATATCTATTTTCAGATTCCTCTGGCGACGCTGCTGCTGATTCCAGCCTTCGATTCCATTCGCAGGGAGTGGAGAGAGGCGGTGAATATCATGGGCGGAAATGACCGGATCTTCTGGCGGAAGGTTGGTATTCCGGTGCTGCTGCCCAGCCTGCTTGGCACCTTTTCCACCCTTTTTGCCAATGCAATTTCGGCTTACGCTACAGCCTATGCGCTGCTGATGAACAACTATTCCATTCTGCCGATCCGGATTGCCGAGCAGTTCAAGGGCGATATTGTGCAGAGACCGGAATTCGGAAGCGCGCTTGCGGTGGTTCTGATGCTCATTATGGTGTGTTCCATGGGAATCACCCAGCGTGTGGCAGGAATGACAGGAGGGAAAAAGGCATGAAAACGAAGAAAAAACATGGCACCGGGCTGCTGCTTGTGGTGGTTGCAGTCTATCTGCTGATCCCGCTGGTATTTACCTTTCTCTATTCGCTGTTTCGAGAGTGGATGGATATTCTGCCCAGCTCATTTACCCTGAATGCCTACGGGGAAATCCTTGGAGATTCCGTGTTCTGGCTCTCTGTGGGAAGAACGCTGATCATATCCATCATTCCCATCTTCATCTGTATGGTAATCGTGCTTCTTGCCATGTATGTGGTGGTGGTCTACCATCCGGAGTGGGACAAATACATGAAGCTTCTGTGTACCATGCCCTATGCGATTCAGGGCGTAATCCTGCCCATCTGCGTGCTGGCACTGTATGCGGATGCGCCGGAACCATTCAGCAACCGGATCTTCATGCTTACATCCACCTACTGCATCGTGGTGCTTCCCTACATCTATCAGGGAGTGCGCAACAACTTAAACGGCATGAATGTAAAGGGGCTTTTGGAGGCGGCTCAGATGCTGGGAGCCGGACAGTTCTATTCCTTTTTCCGCATCATTGTGCCCAATATCACCAATGGCATCATCATATCCTCCATGCTGGCAATGGCGATTGTGTTCGGTGATTTTGTGGTGATCAACATGCTGGCGGGCAACTATTTCCCCACAGCACAGATGTATGTATATGAGATTATGAAGAAGTCCAGCCAGAAAACCTGCGCGGCGATTATGATATTATTTACAGTTACTCTGCTGATTTCCATGTTTGTATTCCTGCGGGGAGCAGACAGCCAGAAGCAGGATGAGGAGAACTGACGGGAAGGAAAAGGATAGAAATGGCATATATTGAATTTAAAAATATTGATAAGTTTTTTGGCAGAAACCATGTACTGCGCGGCATCAACATGGAGATTGAAAAAGGGCAGTTTGTCACTCTTCTTGGGCCGTCGGGCTGTGGAAAAAGCACCCTGCTTAGGTGTCTGGCAGGACTGGAAACCATAGACGGAGGAGCAATCTTTCTGGACGGAGAGGACATCACCAGAAAGGATCCAAAGGACCGGAATATCGGTATGGTATTCCAGCACTACAGTCTGTTCCCCAACATGACAGTGGCAGAGAATATCGCATTTGGTCTGAAGCTGAAGAAGACGGACCGTGCAGTGATTGAGAAAAAGGTGGCAGATGCCATCCGCATGGTGGAGCTGGAGGGAAAGGAAGACCAGTATCCTTCTAATCTGTCCGGGGGACAGCAGCAGAGAGTCGCCCTGGCACGCAGTATTGTGATGGAGCCCAAGGTGCTTCTGCTGGATGAACCCTTAAGTGCCATCGATGCAAAGCTGCGGAAATCCCTGCAGGCAAGCATCAAGCAGATCACAAAAGAGCTGGGACTGACGGCAGTATTTGTGACGCACGATCAGGATGAGGCCATGGTCATGTCCGATGTAATCAACCTGTTTCACGATGGTAAGATCGAGCAGTCCGGCGATCCGGTCAGCGTCTACACCAGACCGGTAAGCTCCTTCGCAGCCGGATTTATCGGCAACTATAATCTGCTGTCCGTGAAGGATTTTACCCTTGTGACGGGGAAGGTGAGACAGAGCGGGAAGGAGACGGCAATCCGCCCGGAGACCTTTACCATCTCCCATCAGCCCATCAAAAATGATGATGAATACCACTTTGAGGGAATCGTCGAGAGCAATTCCCCCAGAGGAAATGTGCTTCGCTACACAGTCAATGTAAACGGTGTCCGGATCCATATTGACGCCCTGTTCCGCAGCCGGGTGCTGTTCGAGGATGGATCCAGGGTCTATGTTTCGGTAGCAGAGAAGAACTGTATTGTGCTATAATGGACACATCTGATAATGGAAGCAGATGCAGAAAGTGCAATATATGGGAGGCAGAACATGGCAGACAGAATACAGGGTTTTAAGCATTATGAGCACTGGTACAAGGGAAATCTTCACAGCCACACCACCAATTCGGACGGAAAATTAACCCCGGAAGAGTCGGTGGAGCTGTTCAAAGCACATGGCTACAGCTTCCTGTGCTTTTCCGATCACGATCTGTATACAGACTATCGGGACCTTTTTGACCGGGATGATTTTATCATTCTTCCGGGGCTGGAGGCGTCGGCGATTCTCTGCGAACCGGTGACCGGACGGGCGCTGAAGGTTCATCACATTCATGGAATTCTGGGAACCGAGAAGATGGTGAAGGAGGCCGGAGACCGGGTCTTTCATCACATGGAACGGATGGAGCCGGACCGGTATGTGGGAACCTGGGACGGAGCCAGAGTGGCGCAGAATCTCTGCGATCTTTTGAGAAGCCGCGGCTGTATCACGACCTACAACCATCCGATCTGGTCCAGAGTGGAGGCGGAGGAATTCATCCACACCGAAGGCATCTGGGCGCTGGAAATCTTCAACTATAACACCGTCAATGAGAGCAATACAGGCTTTGACAGTACCTACTGGGATCTGATGCTGAGACAGGGCAGAAGGATGCCGGCGGTTGCCACGGACGACAACCACAACGAAGGGATGTTCGATGATGCCTGCGGCGGATACATCGTGGTAAATGCACCGGAGCTGACCCATGAGGCGATTCTGCAGAATATGCTGGACGGCAACTATTACCTGTCAGCCGGACCGGAGATTCATGACTGGGGTATCCGGGACGGAGTCGCCTATGTAGAATGCTCCCCCGTATACCGCATTGATTTCGTAGCAGGCAATCACATCAATGACGGAACTTCCCATGTGGGAAAGTGCTATGAGGATACCATGGAGCGGGGCGAATACCGCTTAAAAGGCGACGAGTCCTACGTGCGGGTCCAGTGTACGGACCGGTATGGAAGGACGGCATGGAGCAATCCGATCTATTTGAGATGAAATTGGCAGAAAGAAAGCCGGAGTACCCCTCCGGCTTTTCCATATATCAGGATAAATGCACCAGATCCCGCACCACCTCTCCGGCAATCAGAAGTCCTGCCACCGGCGGCACGAAGGAGATACTTCCCGGCACAGCCCGCCTGGTGGTCGGTTCTTCGTTGGGAAGAATCGGAGTCAGGGGCTGTTCTCTTGAATACAGTACCTTCAGGTGGTAGATTCCGCGGCTTTTCAGCTCCTTTCGCATCACACGGCACAGGGGGCAGACGGAGGTCCTGGAGATGTCGGTGATCTCAAACAGCTCTCCGTGCAGCTTGTTGCCGGTTCCCATGGAAGCCAGCAGCGGAACCTGGTGCCGGTCTGCGTATTCCACGATGGCAAGCTTGGCAGCTACGGTGTCGATGGCATCGATCAGGTAGTCGATATGCCCGATGCTGTCAAGCAGTGTATCCAGATTGTCCGGCAGCACAAAGGTCTCGAAGGTGTCCACGCGGGCAGCGGGATTGATATCCATGATCCGCTCCTTCATGACCTGAGTCTTATACTGTCCCACGGTGCTGTGGTAGGCGATGCTCTGGCGGTTGATATTGGTCACGGATACGGTGTCGTTGTCCACCAGCACCAGATGACCGATGCCGCAGCGTGCCAGGGCTTCGATGCAGTGGGAACCCACGCCGCCCACGCCGAAGACCACCACAGTAGATTCTGCCAGCTTCTGCTGATTCTCAGTTCCAATCAGACGTTCTGTTCGGGAAAATTCTTCCATAAAGTCACAACTCCTTACATCAGATTGGCATCGGGGCATTTCTTCTGCTCCTCGATCAGGTCAGCAAGGGTCACGCGGTCAACCACCTGGTCGATGGCGTCCTTCAGCTGCTTCCAGACAGTCAGGGTCACACAGGTTCCGGCACGCTTGCAGGGGTCCGCATTGTCATCGAGACAGCTGACCGGTGACAGGCTTCCCTCTGTCTGGCGCAGAATCATGCCCACTGTGTATTCCTCAGGCCTCTTCGTCAGCATATAGCCGCCCTGTGCCCCGCGGATACTGCGGACATATCCGGCCTTGTGCAGAAGAGTCACAATCTGCTCTAAATACTTGTCCGAGATGCCCTGGCGCTCTGCCACCTGACTGATCTTCGTACAGCTATCCGGGTTCAGCCCGAATTCTATCATCATACGGAGGGCATAGCGCCCTTTAGTAGAAATCTTCATAAACAACTGCCTCCAATATTCCATTAATTTAACAGGATATAAGGGTATTGTACAAAATATTCCGGAAAAAGTAAACAGGGAAAGAAAACAGAATCCTTGATTGCAGGTCAGTGTGTGATTTGATATAATAGAAGCCGAACAACGTGAAATCAACAGGACAAGACAGGACAGGAGGGGTGAACATGGGGATTGAATTTCCACTGGGTATCGACAGTTTCGAAAAGCTGCGCAGTACAGGAAGATATTATGTAGATAAAACAGAATTTATCGGCAGGTTGCTGCAGAATACTTATGAAGTGAATCTTGTGACACGTCCTCGAAGATTCGGAAAAACTCTGGCTATGAGCATGCTGGAGGATTTTTTTGATATTTCCAAAGACAGCAGTGCTGATTTTGAGGGCCTTAAGATCAGAGAGAATCAGGAGTTGTGTGCAAAGTGGATGAATCAGTGGCCGGTGCTGTTTTTGACGTTGAAAAGCGTGGAGGGAAATGATTTTGAGAGCGCCTATGGAATGCTCAGGGTGTTGATCTCCGGAGTATGCAAAAAATATGCATTTCTTGAGAACAGTGATCGGGCAGACAGAGATGATATCAGATGTTTTCGCAGTCTGAAAGCGCAGGAAAGCAGTCCGGAGATTTTGAAGGACAGTCTTCATACCTTGATGCGCATGATGAATGACCACTATGGTAAGCCGGTGATTCTGCTGATTGATGAATACGATGTTCCTCTGGCAAAAGCCAGTGAAGCCGGTTATTATTCAGAAATGATGGATGTAATCCGTGCGATGCTTGGCAAGGCGCTGAAGACCAATGAATTTCTGAAGTTTGCTGTGATTACCGGCTGTTTGAAGATCGCCAAGGAAAGTATTTTTACCGGGACGAATAACTTTGTGTCGGACACCATTACCGGCGACCGGTTTGATGAATACTTTGGTTTTACGGAAGCGGATGTGCATCAGATTCTGGCAGATGCGAATTTTGCCGACCACGCAGCGGAGATTAAGACATGGTATGACGGGTATCGCTTTGGAAGTGTGGAGGTATACTGTCCATGGGACGTACTGAATCATGTGGCGGCACTGCAGCTGAATCCCAGGAAAAAGCCTCAGAATTACTGGGGCTCAACCAGTCATAACGGGATTATTTACCGGTTTATCAGCAGAGAAGATCTGGAAGTAAACCACAAGTTCGAGAAGCTGATGGCAGGAGAGTACCTGATTGAGTCGGTGACAGAAGATCTGACCTATGATACCCTGCGGTCATCGGAAGAGAATCTATGGAGCCTTCTGTATCTGACCGGGTATCTGACACGGGCGGATCTGGCAGAAGAGGATGATATATCAGCGGAAGGACAGATCGCGCTGAAGATCCCCAATGAAGAAGTAAGGTCCATATTTAAGACGGCTATTGTGGAGTGGTTCAATGATTCGGTGAAATGCACGGACAGGAAAGAACTGTTTGAAGCAATGTGGAGCGGAGATGACCAGAAGGCTTCTCTTGCAATTTCGGATCTGCTGTTTTCGACGATCAGCTATCATGATTATAAAGAAAGCTATTATCATGCGTTTCTTGCGGGGATTTTTGCAGGCGCCGGATATATTGTGGAGTCGAATTATGAGAGGGGAACCGGCAGACCGGATGTGGTTGTGAAGGATAAAAAAGCACGAAAAGCGCTGATTATTGAGGCGAAACATGCGGACTCTGAAAAGAATCTGGAATCGGCATGCAGGCAGGCCATGGATCAGATTGTCGATAAAAGATATACGTATGGACTGGAACGCGGGTATCAGAGCGTAATCAGCTATGGCGCCGCATTTTTTGAGAAAGAGTGCCTGATAAAAAGAGTGATATAACAGGAGGAAATGATATATGAAAGACGGATTTTTCCGCGTGGCGGCAGCGACGCCGAAGATAAAGGTAGCAGACCCGGTCTACAACCGGGAGCAGATCTGTGAGATGATCGAGGAAGGAACAAGGCTTGGGGTGGGCATGATGGTATTCCCGGAGCTGTCTCTGACGGCATACACCTGCGGCGATCTGTTCCTGCATTTTCCGCTGATCCGCAGGGCGAAGGAGGAGCTGAAAAAGATCGTGGAGTTCACGGCAGGACGGCAGATGCTGGTGTTTGTGGGGCTTCCCTGGGAGCACGGTGGCAAGCTGTACAATGTGGCGGCTGTGATCTGCAACGGGCAGCTGCTGGGTGTGGTTCCCAAGACCAACCTTCCCAATTACTCGGAATTCTATGAGCAGAGACACTTTACACCAGCTATGGAGTTCCAGGCGGAGACAGACTGGTTCGGCAGCAGGGTCATCATGGGAACGAATCTTCTGTTTGCCTGTCGGGAGATCCCGGAGCTGGTGGTGGCAGCGGAGATTTGTGAGGACGCATGGGTTCCGTGCCCGCCAAGTATCCGCCATGCCCTTGCCGGCGCGACGGTGATCGCCAACTGCTCTGCCAGCGACGAGGTGGTGGGAAAGGATACCTACCGCAGATCCCTGATTGGCGGACAGTCGGCGCGGCTGGTCTGCGGCTATGTCTATGCCAATGCCGGGGAGGGAGAGTCCACCCAGGATCTGGTATTTGGCGGACACAATCTGATTGCGGAGAATGGAACCCTGCTGGCAGAGGCGAAGCGGTTCCATCCGGGAATGATCTGCGCTGATATGGATCTGGAGCGGCTTTGCAGCGAGCGCAGGCGGACTACCACCTATCCGGCACAGGATGACGGAATCTATCTGACCATTGATTTTTCCTTAAATACAGAAGCCATGGAAAAAGAGCAGGAGAAGAAGCTGCTTCGCTTCATCGACAGCCGCCCGTTCGTGCCCCAGGCGAAGGAGGAGCGCAGCAGACGGTGTGAGGAGATTTTCACCATTCAGGCGATGGGACTGAAGAAGCGTCTGGAGCACACCGGCACCCGGCATGTGGTGCTTGGAATCTCCGGCGGTCTGGACTCCACGCTGGCACTTTTGGTGGCGGCGAGAGCCTTTGATCTGCTGGATATTCCGAGACAGCAGATTCATGCAATCACCATGCCCTGCTTCGGCACCACCGACCGTACCTATCAGAATGCCTGCACCATGACCAGAAAGCTGGGGGCGACCCTGACCGAGGTGGATATCAAAGCATCCGTGATGCAGCATTTTTCGGATATCGGACACGATCCGTCCGTACACGATGTGACCTATGAGAACAGTCAGGCACGGGAGCGGACCCAGGTGCTGATGGATATTGCCAACCAGGTGGGCGGTCTGGTGATCGGTACCGGCGACATGTCGGAGCTGGCGCTGGGCTGGGCTACCTACAATGGTGACCACATGTCCATGTACGGCGTCAATGCCTCTGTGCCGAAGACCCTGGTGCGCCATCTGGTGCATTATTATGCGGATACCTGCGGAGAGCAGGAGCTTGAGGCGGTGCTGATGGATGTGCTGGATACGCCGGTCAGCCCGGAGCTTCTGCCGCCGGAGGACGGGGTGATCGCACAGAAAACTGAGGACCTGGTGGGACCCTACGAGCTGCATGATTTCTACCTGTACTATGTGCTGCGGTACGGCTATATGCCGTCCAAGATCTACCGTTTGGCACTGAGGGCATTTGCAGGAGAATATGAGGCAGAGACCATTGCAAAGTGGCTGAATGTATTCTACCGCCGGTTCTTTGCACAGCAGTTCAAGCGCTCCTGTCTCCCGGACGGCCCGAAGGTGGGCTCTGTGGCAGTATCGCCCCGCGGTGACCTTAGGATGCCCAGTGATGCGGCTAGACGGATCTGGATGGACGATCTGGAAAAGCTGTAAACGATATTATAATAGACGAGGATGATACAACCGTGATAACCAGTACAACCAACAAACAGGTAAAATATGTAAATGCACTGATCAGGAAGGCGAAGACCCGGCGGGAGGAGGACCTTTTCGTGGCGGAGGGGCTTCGCATGTGCATGGAGATTCCCAAGGACCGGATCAGGACCCTCTACGTGTCCGAGAGCTTTCAGAAGAACCCGGAGTGTGCGGCGCTGGTGAAGGGGGTGCGCCATGTGGAGACGGTGACGGATGAGGTGTTCAAGGCACTTTCCGACACCCAGACTCCCCAGGGCATCCTTGCGCTGGTGAAGCAGTACCACTACACCATCGACCAGGTGGCAGGAACCGGCGGGGACGGCGCTGCGCCGGCCCTTCTGATGATTCTGGAGCGGCTTCAGGACCCGGGGAATCTTGGCACCATCATCCGCGCCGGAGAGGGCGCCGGAGTGACGGGAATCCTGATGGATCAGGATACGGCGGACATCTACAACCCCAAGGTGATCCGCTCCACCATGGGATCGGTGCTTCGTGTGCCCTTCGTCTATGTGGACGATATGAAGGGGGCGCTGGAGCAGCTGAAGGATAAGAACATCCATCTCTACGCGGCGCATTTAAAAGGCAGATCTGCATATGATAAGGAAGACTACACCGGCGATACCGGATTTCTCATTGGAAATGAAGGAAACGGCTTGAGCGATGAGATTGCTGCCATGGCGGACACCTACATCCGGATTCCCATGGCGGGACAGGTGGAGTCCCTCAATGCGGCAGTCGCGGCGTCGGTGCTGATGTTCGAGACGGCGCGGCAGAGGAGAGGATAGGGGATATTCTTTACATATCCTTTACATTCTGTTCAGAAAAACTTAAGTAAGACAACAAGCCGGTTTTGTTGTAAAGTGTCTGAAAATATAGTATAATAGAGCCTGTAAAGCATTTGAGGAGGGAGGTTGAAATGATGATATCCATCTATTGGCTGGTCGGCTTTGTCATACTGGTGGGAATCGAACTTGCAACGATGGCACTGACGACGATCTGGTTCGCAGGCGGCGCACTGGCGGCTTTTGTCCTGTCTCTGTTTGGAGTCAGCCTGGAGGTGCAGCTGGCGGTATTTGTGATCGTATCGTTTGTACTGCTGTTTTTCACCAGACCCTTTGCTGCAAAGTATATTAACAGCGGTACCGTGAAGACCAATGCCGAGAGTCTGATCGGCAGAGAAGCGCGTGTAACCGCACAGATCAACAATGAGCTTGGCACCGGAACGGCAGTGGTGGGCGGTCAGGAGTGGACGGCCAGAGCTGCGGAGGATTCCCAGATCATCGAACAGGGGACGAGGGTGTGGATCCGGGAGATTCAGGGCGTGAAGCTGATTGTGAGCACATCGAAGGAGGGCTTGTAATATGTTTGGAATGATTGTTTTTCTGGTACTTCTGCTTGTTATTTTAATGATTCTGGTATCCTGCGTGCGGATCGTACCACAGGCGCAGGCACTGGTGGTTGAGCGTCTGGGCGCTTATCTGGGAACCTGGTCCGTGGGCATCCATTTCATGGTGCCGTTCATCGACCGGGTAGCCAAGCGGGTGATTTTGAAGGAGCAGGTTGTGGACTTTGCGCCGCAGCCGGTGATCACCAAGGATAACGTTACCATGCGGATTGACACGGTGGTGTTCTTCCAGATCACGGACCCGAAGCTATACGCATACGGCGTTGAGAATCCGATCATGGCGATCGAGAATCTGACTGCGACCACCCTGAGAAATATCATCGGTGATCTGGAGTTAGACCAGACCCTGACTTCAAGAGAGACCATCAACACCAAGATGCGGGCGTCTCTGGATGTGGCTACCGACCCGTGGGGCATCAAGGTGAACCGTGTGGAGCTTAAGAACATCATTCCGCCGGCAGCCATCCAGGATGCCATGGAGAAGCAGATGAAGGCGGAGCGTGAGCGCCGTGAAGCCATTCTCCGTGCGGAAGGTGAGAAGAAGTCCACGATCCTGGTGGCAGAAGGCAAGAAGGAATCTGCAATCCTGGATGCAGAGGCAGATAAGCAGGCGGCGATCCTTCACGCAGAGGCAGAGAAGGAGAAGCGCATCAAGGAGGCAGAAGGTGAGGCAGAGGCAATCCTGAAGGTTCAGCAGGCGAATGCAGACGGTATCCGCTTCCTGAAGGATGCAGGCGCCGACGAGGCTGTGCTGCGGCTGAAGAGTCTGGAAGCCTTCATGGCGGCAGCAGACGGCAAGGCAACCAAGATCATCATCCCGTCCGAGATTCAGGGGATGGCAGGTCTGGTGAAGTCCGTGACCGAAGTGGCAAAAGAGAATTGACGAGAAGAATAGATACGAATAATTATGCATAAACATTAGATGTTTATGCATAATTTATCTTGACAGTTTCCTTCCGGTATAGTACATTATAGATATTCAAAATCAAATGAGGTTTATAGATTATATTATAATAAAACGGAGGAGACAATGATGAATTTAAAGGGAAGACATTTCTTAACACTGAAAGATTATACACCGGAAGAGATTAAATATTTACTGGACCTTGCTGCGGAGCTAAAACGCAAGAAGAAGGAAGGCATTCCGGTGGACCATTACCACGGGAAGAATGTGGCGCTGATCTTCGAGAAGACCAGCACCAGGACCCGCTGCTCCTTCGAGGTAGCTGCTCATGATATGGGTATGGGAACCACCTATCTGGACCCGTCAGGTTCCCAGATCGGCAAGAAGGAGAGCATTGCGGATACGGCGCAGGTCCTTGGCCGCATGTATGACGGCATCGAGTATCGTGGATTCGGTCAGGAAATCGTGGAGGAGCTGGCAAAGTATGCCGGAGTTCCGGTGTGGAACGGTCTGACCAATGAGTACCATCCCACCCAGATGCTGGCAGATATGCTGACCATTCAGGAGCATCTGGGACATCTGAAGGGACTGAAGCTGGTATACATGGGTGACGCCCGCTACAACATGGGCAACTCCCTGATGATCGCCAGCGCCAAGATGGGAATGGATTTTGTAGCCTGTGCGCCGAAGAAGTATTTCCCGGATGCAAAGCTTGTGGCGGAGTGTGAAGAATATGCCAAGGCTTCCGGAGCGACCATTACGCTGACGGAGGATGTACAGGCGGGAACGAAGGACGCCGATGTGATCTGCACGGATGTGTGGGTATCCATGGGTGAGCCGGATGCTGTGTGGGAGGAGCGGATTCATGATCTGACCCCGTACAAGGTGACGGCTGAGGTGATGAAGAATGCCGGCGAGAAGGCAATCTTCCTCCACTGTCTGCCTGCGTTCCATGATTTGAAGACGAAGATTGGAAAGGAAATGGGAGAGCGGTTCGGCATTACGGATATGGAGGTGACGGACGAGGTATTTACCTCGGAGCAGTCCAAGGTATTTGACGAGGCGGAGAACCGCATGCATACCATCAAAGCGGTGATGGTGGCAACCCTTGGTGAACAGTAAGCATGTTACAGGACAAGAAAAAGAACCCGCGCAATGTGGCGCTGATGATTGACATCCTCCACATTGCGGTGGGGATCCTGGTGGTCGTGTGCGCGGTGCTGGCATTTTTGGACCCGGAGAACAATCAGTTTCTGTTTCCGGTGATCTTCTGGCTGGCGGCACTGCTCAACGGTGTGAACGGCAGATATCGTCTGCTGGAGTGCGGACGCGACAAGAAAAAGAAAGCTGGTGGAATTGCCCTCTGCGTGATCGCAGCAGGGCTGTTTCTCGTTGGTGTGATCAGCGCCATCAGCATCT
The DNA here is from genome assembly GCA_030536555.1 of Eubacteriales bacterium. Classification (GTDB taxonomy): domain Bacteria; phylum Bacillota; class Clostridia; order Lachnospirales; family Lachnospiraceae; genus Brotaphodocola. The sequence goes on from JAUNPU010000001.1 coordinate 122,337, forward strand.
GGAGGTAACCTTGAACTTAAAAGATGAGATATTAAAATATTTAAAGCAGGAGCAGACCTACGTGTCCGGTCAGGAGCTCTGTGAGCGGCTTGGCGTGTCCAGAACGGCAGTCTGGAAGGTGATTCGCCAGATGGAGGAGGAAGGCTACCGCATTGAGGCGGTGCGCAACCGGGGTTACCGTCTGGTGGAGAGCGGGGATGTCTACACGGAGGCGGAGATCCGAAGTCTCCTTACCACCAGATGGGCAGGGCAGAACCTGATCTTTCTGGATGAGGTGGATTCCACCAACAATGAGGCGAAGCGTCAGGCAGAGCAGGGTGCGCCTGAGGGAACCCTGGTGGTGGCAGAGCTGCAGAATGCAGGTAAGGGCCGCCGGGGCAGAAGCTGGAAGTCTCCCAAGGGAAGCGGTGTGTGGATGACTCTGGTCCTGCGGCCGGAATTCGGTCCGGAATGTGCTTCCATGCTGACGCTGATTGCGGCGCTGGCGACAGAGACGGGCATCCGCAAGGTGACGGGACTGGACTGCGGCATCAAGTGGCCCAATGATATTGTGGTGAACGGCTGTAAGCTGGTGGGCATTCTGACGGAGATGAGCACGGATGTGGACAGCATTCAGCATGTGGTGGTGGGCATCGGCATCAACGCCAACATGAAGGAATTCCCGGAGGAGATCCGGTCCACAGCCACCTCACTGGCAATCGCCTCCGGCGGACCTGTGAAGCGGGCAGAGCTGGTGGCGGCGGTGATGGCTGCCTGGGAGCAGTATTATGAGATATTTTTACAGACGCTGGACTTAAGTCTGCTGCAGGATACCTACAACCAGAGACTGGTCAACTGCGGAAGAGAAGTGCGGGTACTGGCACCCAGGGGCGAGTACACCGGAATCTCCCACGGCATCAACCATACGGGAGAGCTGCTGGTGGAGACAAAAGACGGTCAGATCCGGGAAGTGGTGTCCGGCGAGGTGTCGGTGCGGGGGATCTACGGCTATGTATAGAAGAACAGAAGCAGATACTGACCGAAACTACCGCAGACTGCAGGTGCTGGAGCGGGAAGACCGTCCCATGGAACTGGAGGACAGGCTTCGCGCCATGAACGGTCCGCTGCTTACCTGGTATGAGGACCATGCGCGGATTCTGCCCTGGCGGGAGGACCCGCAGCCTTATCGGGTCTGGATCTCGGAGATCATGCTGCAGCAGACGCGGGTGGAGGCGGTGAAGCCGTACTTTGAGCGGTTTTTGCAGAGCCTGCCTGATGTGGAGGCACTGGCTGAGGTGGAGGAAGACCGGCTGATGAAGCTGTGGGAAGGGCTTGGCTACTACAACCGTGCCAGGAACTTAAAAAAAGCGGCCCAGATGATCGTGGCGGAGTATGGCGGTCAGATGCCGTCGGAATATGAGGAGCTTTTGAAGCTTCCGGGTATCGGAAGCTACACGGCAGGAGCCATTGCGTCCATCGCCTACGGCAGACCGGTGCCGGCAGTGGACGGCAATGTGCTGCGGGTGATCTCCCGGGTGACTGCCAGCTACGAGGACATTTTAAAGCAGTCCACGAAACGCTGGATGGAGGAGCATCTGAAGAACACCATGCCGAAGGACAGAGCCAGCCACTTCAATCAGGGGCTGATCGAGATCGGAGCCATTGTCTGTGTGCCTAACGGTCAGCCAAAGTGCGGGGAGTGCCCCCTGGCATCCGTCTGTCTGGCGAGAAAGCAGGATCTGATCGGAGAGCTTCCGGTGAAGACGCCGCCGAAGAAGAGGCGGATCGAGGAGCGGACTGTATGCATCCTGGAAGAGGGCACGAAGGTGGCGATTCGAAAGCGGGATGATGACGGGCTGCTGGCTTCCCTCTATGAGCTTCCCAATGTGGAAGGCTGCCTGAAGGAAGAGGAGCTTTGCGAAGCATTTGGTCTGGATCCGGAGCTGGTGGCGGTTATCGAGCCTCTGCCGAAGGCGAAGCACGTGTTCTCCCATGTGGAGTGGCACATGATCGGCTACCGGGTACGGCTGAGGGATATGCAGAGCAAAGCCATGCCGGAAGCATTTATTTCGGCGGAAAAGTCCGAGCTGAAGGACCGTTATGCACTGCCCAATGCATTTGGCAGGTATACAAAGCTGATTATATGAGGATAATGTAAGAGAATTGTTCATTATAGAAGACAATCGAGCGAGTCAGTGATACAATGATGTGTTTTGCAGGGAGGTGAAGCTGTAGGATGGCAAAGAAGAAGCAGATGCTTTTGATCATCAATCCAAAGTCCGGCAGAGGGCTGGTCAGGAATCACCTGCTGGAGATTACAGATACTTTTGTGAAAGCAGGATATCAGGTGCAGATTCATATTACGCAGCGGGCGCTGGACGCCAGGGATGTGGTGATCCGGGACGGCGCGAAGAAGGAGCTGATCGTGTGCAGCGGCGGAGACGGCACCCTGAATGAGACGATCACCGGGATGATGCAGTTAAAGACGCATCCCCATCTTGGCTATATTCCGGCTGGGTCCACCAATGACTTTGCATCCAGCTTGAAGATTCCGAAGCAGATGGGCGCGGCAGCCATGGCGGCTGCATATGGCAGTGAGTATCCCATCGATATCGGGGAGTTTTGTCAGGAGCGGTACTTTGTCTATGTGGCAGGCTTCGGTGCATTTACGGAGGTTTCCTACCTGACGCCCCAGGACAAGAAGAATGTGCTGGGTCATCAGGCATACATGCTGGAGAGCGTGAAGGGGCTGACCTCCATCAAGGCATACCGGATGAAGGTGCAGACGGATGAGATGCAGCTGGAAGGAGACTTTATCTTCGGGATGGTGACCAACACCATCAGCGTAGGGGGCTTTAAAGGACTGGTGGACCAGAATGCGGCGCTGAATGACGGTCTGTTCGAGGTACTGCTGATCCGGATGCCGAAGACCCCGCTGGAGTTCAGCAATATCGTTTCCAGCCTCTTTCTCAAGGATGAGAAGAGCGAGCAGGTTTGCAGGTTTAAGACCAGAGCCATCCGGTTTACCTGCGAGGAGCCGGTGGACTGGGTGCTGGACGGAGAGTTCGGCGGTGCCAGAACCGAGGTGTATGTGGAGAATCTGCACCGCAGGATGGAAATCAGGCGCAGTTTTACGCCGAAAACCGATCTTGTGAAAGCGGAAACCGGGAAATTGCGGAAGCAGAGATAGAAAAGTGCTGGAAAACACCGAAAATATTGAAAAATGTGTTGAAATATGATAATCGGTGTTATATAATGATTCGATGTAGGCTTTTATGCAGACCTTGTAGTGAAAGGACGTTACTTGTGGAAAAAGACAATTTTTTAGAAAAGCTTAAAAAGCTGGTAGAAGTTGCCAAAACAAAGCATAATGCACTGGATGTAGGCGAGATCAACGATTTCTTCGCTGGTGACAACCTGGGTCCGGAGCAGATGGAGCAGATCTACTCCTATCTGGAGGAACGGCGTATCGATGTGATACCGGTCATTGATGAGAATGTATTAGCGGAAGAGCCGCTTTTGTTGGACGACGATGACATCGATGCGGATGACAGTTTTCTGAAGGAAGCAGAGGATATTGATCTGGATGCCGTAGACCTTCTGGAAGGTATCGGAACGGAGGATCCGGTCCGCATGTATCTGAAGGAGATCGGTACGGTGCCGCTTCTCAGCGCAGACGAGGAGCTTGTCCTGGCCAAGCGTAAGGCTGAGGGCGATGAGCATGCAAAGGAACGTCTGATTGAAGCGAACTTGAGACTGGTGGTAAGTATCGCGAAGCGATATACCGGTCGCGGGATGAGCTTCCTTGATCTGGTACAGGAGGGGAACCTGGGACTGATCAAAGGCGTTGAAAAGTTTGACTATACAAAAGGATACAAGCTGAGTACATATGCTACCTGGTGGATCAGACAGTCCGTGACCCGGGCGCTTGCAGATCAGGCACGTACTATTCGTGTGCCGGTGCATATGGTTGAGACCATCAACAAGATGTCCAAGATGCAGCGTAAGCTGACTCTGGAGCTGGGCTATGAGCCGTCTGTGACGGAGCTGGCTGAGGCACTGGAGATGTCAGAGGACAAGGTGATGGAGATCATGCAGATTGCAAGAGAACCTGCGTCCTTAGAGACCCCGATCGGTGAGGAGGATGACTCCAACCTGGGAGACTTCGTGGCGGACAACAACGTGCTGACTCCGGAGGGCAATGTGGAATCTGTGATGCTCAGAGAGCACATTGATGCACTGCTGGGCGACTTAAAGGAGAGAGAGCGTCAGGTTATCGTGCTGCGGTTCGGCTTGGAGGACGGACATCCCCGTACTCTGGAGGAGGTTGGCAAGGAGTTCAACGTTACCAGAGAGCGTATCCGTCAGATTGAGGCGAAGGCCCTTCGCAAGCTGAGGAATCCGGTTCGCAGTAAGCGTATCCGCGACTTCCTGTAAGAAGCAAAGGAAGGATCTGCGCATGAATCAGCGAAATTATCAGCGAGAACTGGAACAGATCATAAAGAGCAACAACAGCGAGAGTCGGGTCCCCCGGCTCTTGTTGCATAGTTGCTGCGCTCCCTGCAGCAGCTACGTGCTGGAGTATCTGTCTGAGTATTTTGAAATCACCGTATTTTACTATAATCCCAACATTTCCCCGGTCAGGGAGTATGAAAAGCGGGTGCAGGAGCAGCGAAGCCTCATTGAACGGCTTCCGGCGAAGCATCCGATCCGTCTGGAGGTGGGACCCTACGAGCCCGAGCGCTTCTATGCCATGGCGAAGGGACTTGAGAAGGAGCCGGAGGGCGGCGAGCGGTGCTTTGGCTGCTATCGTCTCAGACTGGAGGAGGCGGCGAAGCTGGCGGCGGCGGGCGGTTATGACTACTTTACCACAACCCTCACCATCAGCCCCTTAAAGAATGCCCGTAAGCTCAACGAGATCGGTGAGGAGCTGGAAGGCATCTATAAGGTGGAACATCTGCCGTCGGATTTTAAGAAAAAGAATGGTTACAAGCGGTCGGTGGAGCTGTCTGCTCAGTATGGACTGTACCGTCAGAATTACTGCGGCTGTGCATATTCCAGGGCAGAGCAGGAGGCGCGCAAAAGTTGACAGGAATAAAAGCGGTTTGACTTGACACTTACCGGAATTTGTAATAAACTTTTAATGAAAGATTCGTACACTTTTTGTGCGAATTTCGAGGGAAAATATATAATTAATTAAAAGGAGACTACAATATGCTTAGTAAGACTTTAACCATTGTGAATCCGTCCGGATTACATTTAAGACCAGCAGGAGTTCTGTCCCAGACCGCTATGAAGTTCAAATGTGATGTTATCATCGAGTGCGGCGAGAAGAAGATCATCGCTAAGAGTGTACTGAACGTTATGGCAGCAGGCATCAAGTCCGGCACCCAGATCAACCTGATCTGTGACGGTGAGGACGAGGCTGCAGCTATGGAGACCATCAGCCAGGCTATCGAGAGCGGTTTAGGTGAGATGTAAGTTCCAGTTTTATAGTGTACATGTTGGGGCTGCCGAAAGGCAGCCCTTTGTAGTTATCGCAGACTAAGACCACCAGAAAGGCCATAGAGACATGAAGTATTATTTTGCACCGATGGAGGGTATCACCGGTTACGTGTTCCGAAATGCCCATCATCAGTATTTTCATCAGATAGACGAGTATTACACACCATTTATCACCCCGACTCAGACCAGAAAGCTGACTGCCAGGGAGATGAATGATGTGCTGCCGGAGCACAATGAGGGGATGCGGGTGATTCCGCAGATCCTGACCAATCAGGCGGAGGACTTTCTGTGGGCGGCTGAGAAGCTTAAGCAGCTTGGATACGGGGAGGTCAACTTGAACCTGGGCTGTCCGTCGGGCACGGTGGTGTCCAAGAACCGCGGCTCCGGATTCCTGGCATATCCGGTACGGCTGGACCGCTTTCTGTATGAGGTAAGCGAGGGGCTGGACCGGCTGGATCTGAAGCTGTCTGTGAAGACCCGGATCGGGAAGCTGGACGGGGATGAGTTTGAGGAGCTTCTGGAGATCTACAATCAGTATCCCATGGAGAAGCTGATTATCCATCCGCGGGTACAGCTGGATTACTATAAGAATCACCCCAACCGGGAAGTTTTCAGGGCGGCGGTCCAAAACAGCAAAAATCGGGTATGCTATAACGGAGACCTGTTTTCTGATGAGGACATCCGGATGTTTGAGAGAGAGTATCCAGAGGTGAATGCGGTGATGATGGGCAGGGGACTGCTGACGAACCCGGCGCTGGGGATAGAGGCGGCAGCAGCCAGACAGCAGGCAGCAGCCAGCCTGCAGATGGCATTTAGCCCGCAGGAGACCGGCGAAGACCGGCCGGCTCTGGACCCGCGGACGCTGCATGCATTTCACAATGCCGTCCTTGCCGGATACCGGGAGGTGATTCCCGGCGACCGCAATGTGCTGTTCAAGATGAAGGAGCTGTGGGCGTATCTGGGGGATGCATTTGCAGACAGCAAAAAACAGGTAAAGAAGATTCGGAAGGCGGAACGGATGGCGGACTATGAGGCGGCGGTTGCCAATATCTTTGCGACCTGTGAGCTGGTCCGGGATCCTGTATTCTTAGGATGGAAGCAGGGAAAGTAGAGAAAGCCCGCGGGGAATGTCGCCGCGGTGATGACAGATGGAAGGTGGAACGGATTATGAGATATCGGATTCCGGCATATTATTACGGATTTGCCTGTACGGGAGCAGGGTGCGAGGATACCTGCTGCCGGGGATGGCGGATCGGGATCGATGATGCCAGCTACAACTACTACAGGCAGGTGCCCGGTGAGTTCGGCAGACGGCTGCGGCAGAATATTCAGACCGATGCAGGAACCGGACAGAACGGCGGACGGAGCTTTGTGCTGCACGGGCGGGACTGCGCATTTTTAAATGCGGAAGGTCTGTGCGATATCTACAGGGAGCTGGGGAAGGACCGGCTGTGCAGAACCTGTCGGACCTATCCGCGCCATATGGAGGACTACGGGGAGCTTCGGGAGATGATGCTGTCTCTGTCCTGCCCGGAAGCAGCCAGATTGATTCTGGAGGATGACTCCCGGGGAGCCGGACGGCTGGTAGAACGGGAGACGGGGGAGCGGAGCGAAAAGGAGCGCAGCCAGGACCCGGATCCGGAGCTTCTTTCCTGCCTGATTGAGGCGAGAGAGACGATTGTCAGCCTGATTCAGGACCGTTCCGAGGGAATCTTTGAGCGGATGGCCATGGTGCTTTCCTATGCACATGATCTGCAGTATCACATGAACCGGATCCGGGAGTCCGGTTATACCCATCCGGAGAAGCGCCGCCGCCACTGGTTTCGGCGGCTGTCAAGGCGGTATCTGTCTTCCAGGGCGGCAGCCCGGTTTTCCGACCGGCTGGAGCCTTTCCGCGGACGGGAGAAGGAGCGTCTGAGCCGCATATCCGCCTGGATGCGGGAGCTTCAGAGCCTGGAGCCGGTTCTTGGCCAGTGGGAGAAGAAGCAGGGCAGCATCTGTACCGGTCTTTACCATAAGCATTCCGGGGAGGAGTATCAGAGGCTGGAGCGATCATTTGAGGCGGAAGCCATGGAGTTTGAGCAGCAGTGGGAGAACCTGTTTCTCTATTTTATCCATACGGAGCTGCTGGGTGCCTGCTACGATGAGGACCTGTACAGCAAGGTGAAGTTCGCCGTGTTCAGTGTGCTGGTGATCCGGGAGTGGTGCCTGTTCCGCTACTACAGGACGGGGCACATCGACAGTCAGGAGCTGGCAGCGGCGGCATACCGCTATTCCCGCCAGGTGGAGAATTCCGATGAGAATCTGGAGACGCTGGAGCAGCTTCTTCGGGAGAATCCGCTGTTTCGCCTGAAGTCCATGCTGGTGGTTCTGGTGGGAGCGGAATAAAGAAAAGATAATACATTACGGGGGAGAATATGAGTATCAGAGTAGTGATTGTGGACAATGCGCCGGAGCTTTTGGATAAGCTTTCGGGGATCTTTAAAAATATGAACGATGTGGAGCTGCTGGGCTGCTTTGAGGAGGCGGTGGCTGTCGTAGAGTTTGTGAAGGAGAATCCGGTGGACATGGTATTTACGGATATTGTGATGCCGGATATCAGCGGCATCAGTCTGGCGAAGGAGCTTCACAAGCTTAAGACACCGCCGGCGGTGGTGCTGATGTCCAGCATTCCGGGATTTTCTCTGGAGGCATGGAAGATTCAGGCATATGGATTCCTGGAGAAGCCCTACACCCGGGCGCAGGTGGAGCAGATGATACAAAAATATCGAAAAGCTGGAAATTCTGACGATTCTGTGCTAAAATAAGCTCCATGCGGCAGCCGGAGCATGCTGTCGGAATACAGGAGGCAAAGAGACATATGCATATTTCAGATTCTGTTTTATATATTGGTGTTGATGATAAGACTCTGGACCTGTTCGAGAGCCAGTACCGGATTCCTAACGGGGTTTCCTACAATTCTTATGTGATTCTGGATGAGAAGGTGGCAGTGATGGATACGGTAGATGCCAGAGCCACCGACAGCTGGATGGAGAAGCTTGACGGGGCGCTTTCCGGCAGGAAGCCGGACTACCTGATCGTATCCCACATGGAGCCGGATCACGCAGCCAATGTGGCGCGGTTTGCAGCCGCCTATCCGGAGGCGCAGATCGTGGGCAATGCCAAGACCTTCGGCATGATCGGACAGTTCTTCGACCTGGACTTAACCGACCGCAAGGTGGTGGTGAAGGAAGGGGATACCCTTGAGCTGGGACAGCACACTCTGCAGTTTTTCATGGCGCCGATGGTTCACTGGCCGGAGGTCATGGTGACCTACGAGCACAGTGAGAAGATCCTGTTCTCCGCAGACGGGTTCGGCAAGTTCGGAGCCCTGGATGTGGAGGAACCCTGGGAGGAGGAGGCAGCCCGCTACTATCTGAATATCGTCGGCAAGTACGGCGTGCAGGTGCAGGGACTGCTCAAAAAGGCAGCAGGTCTGGACATTCAGATGATCTGTCCTCTGCACGGACCGGTGCTGAAGGAGAATCTGGCACATTATATCGGGCTGTATCAGACCTGGAGTACCTATAAGCCGGAGAAGAGGGGCGTGCTGGTGGCATATGCTTCCATCCACGGCAACACGGCACAGGCGGCAAAGAAGCTGGGTGAGCTGCTTGCTGCCCGGGGAGTCAGAGCGGAGGTCATCGATCTGTCCCGCACGGACATGTCTCTGGCTGTGCGGAAGGCATTCTACTATGACCGCATGGTGGTGGCAGCGGCTACCTATGACGGCGGCGTATTCCCGTGCATGGAGGAATTCCTGCAGCACTTGAAGTCCAAGAATTACCAGAAGCGCACGGTGGGTATTATGGAGAACGGCAGCTGGGCGCCGCTTTCCGGCAAGGTGATGCGCGGCATACTGGAAACCATGAAGGAGATCGTGATCACAGAGCCGATGGTGACCATCCGGTCAGCGGTACACGCAGACACGCTGGAAGCGATGAATCAGCTGGCGGATGCAATGATGGAAGGAGATAAGGAATGAAGATTATTTATGCGATTGTAAGCTCTGACGACGGCAACCGTGTGACCGATGTGCTCAATGAGCACGGCTACAGCGTCACAAGACTGGCTACCACAGGCGGCTTTCTGAAGAAGGGCAATGCGACCCTGATGATCGGTACCGATGAGGAGCGGGTGGATGAGGCAATCGGTCTGATCCGCGAAACCTGCGGCAAGCGCCAGAAGATCACCTGCGACATGCCGGCTCCCAATATCGGATCCATTTCCGCCGGATACATGATGATGCCGGTGACCGTGGAGCTGGGCGGTGCGACCATCTTCGTGACCGACGTGGAGCGGTTTGAGAAGTTCTGAGTGACAGGAAGGCAGAGGCGATGGACCTCTGCCTTCTTTTTAAATTATTCGAAAAGTTATATACAATTCGACAATTAACAATTAATAGAAAGATTTTTAATAAAAAGTGTTGACAAATACAGGTTCATCTGGTATTATAAAGACAACAAAAAACAAGAGAGGAAAGAAAGTAAAACACAAAAGAGGATAGGGAGAATCCTCAAAGAAGAAATTCCTCAACGTGAAAGGAATTTCAAAAAAATCTAAGAAAAGGAGGTACGGACCGCCGAAATAGTTAATTAAGTTTCCACTATCACCAGAAAGATAAGGAACAGAAGTTCCAGAGAAAGTTTTAATGATGAACTTCAACAGAGAAGTTCAAAGATAGAAATTTACATAGATAAGTTTCAACCAGTTAAAATAAAGATCAGATAGTTGGAAACAAAGGAAAAACGAATCTACCAAGTGAACGGCCAAAGTTGATATATATAATCCAATTCAAAACGTTATCAACAAACCGAAAAGAATCGGTCAGGCTATATGACGAGAAAGTATAGTCAGGACGATAGATTTCGAACCCGGATAACAAAGAAAAAGAGTAAAATGAGTGGAGAATAAAAATACAGGTCAAGTAACAAACGTAGAGGGTACAATTTCATAATAAAAGGAAAAACCTGAACAAGAGAGGTACAATCCAATGGACGAAGTCAATTATTGACGGATATCAAAGATCAGAACATCAATGATATCCGTCAAATTTTGTTGTGTGCAGATCATGGAGTGCGCCGGTGACGGGTTTCCTGATTATGACAGTCCTTCTAAATCAAAGGGGGGCGTGTATTCTTCTTTTGCGCTGCTTTTTTCCTGCATGAAGCCCTGATCCAGCCCAAGCTCCAAAGCAGTGTCCACCACCTTCTGGTATTCATAGCTGGTGATCCGCCGGTTCAGCTCCGGATATTCCCTGCTTTTATAAAATGGCGTGTACTGACTCATAAGGCTGATGTAATACTGCCCTCTGGGGAGGCTGTCCGCAATCCAGTGGAGAAGCCGGATGGAATCCTCCTTCTGACCGGGCAGGACCATGTGGCGGATGATGACACCTCTGTCCATAAGCTGAACGGGGGCGGTATCCGGCTGGAGGTGCGGGCGATCAGATAATGTCGGAATCTCCTGGTGGAATACCGGAGCTCCGGTCTGGGCGATCATCTGGCGGATGGCGCCGGATGCCACCTCAAAGTAATCGGCTGCCCGGGAGTAGCGGGCGGACAACTCGGAGCTGTGGTACTTTAGGTCCGGAAGCCAGATGTCCACATAGTCCTTCAGGGCACTTACGGTCTCAGTCCGCTCGTAGCCGCCGCAGTTGTAGACCACCGGAATGTGAAGCCGGTGGCGGACACGGTCCAGCGCCGGCAGAATCCAGGGCAGATAGTGGGTGGCGGTCACCAGATTGATGTTGTGAGCGCCCTGATCCTGCAGCTTTAAGAAGATGTCTGCCAGCTGATCGGAGGTGAGTGCCTTGCCGTACAGCTCCTGGCTGATCTGATAGTTCTGGCAGAAGCAGCAGCGAAGGGTGCAGCCGCTGAAGAATACAGTGCCGCTGCCGCGAAATCCGCTGATGCATGGCTCCTCCCAGTGGTGAAGGGCGGCGCGTGCCGCTGTGATTCTGGAGGTGGCGCCGCAAAAGCCGGTAACCGGAGCAGGGGAGCTGTCAGCAGTGCCGACGCTTTCGTGAGGGACGGAGGCTGTCCGGTTTACTCCGCATATGCGGGGGCAGAGGCGGCAGCTTTCCATCTGTTCGTATATAAATGAAGTCTGATTCATGATTCCTCCTGAGATTAAAACTGTAATCAGTATAAAGCAGCAACGGGGGTTTTACAAGTAGCCGGTGCTGTATTTTCGTGAAATTTCATGGCAGAGTGAGAAAATTTCGAAAATTAGAGTGGCAGGAAAAGGAACTTGAAAAACAGCGCGTGCTGGTGTATAATCAATGCATACAAAGCAGTGATGTAATTCCTGGAATGCTCGACAACCTTACCAATTTTGAACCTACATTTGTGACATCGGGATTCCAATATTTGTGAGTGGATGTCAGGCCTCCTTTTGAGTGGAAGGCAGAAGCTTACGTGAGGTTGCCCACCTAGCAACAGCTAGGCGTCAATAAGTAAGACCGACATTTTGGGATTACAAAAGAGAAAAGCAGCGAGAAATCGCTGCTTTATCTTTTTGCCATTCTGTGGTAATCTATAGTCACAGAACGGAAAGGAGCAATACGATGGAAAGAGATAAATACCGCAGGTATCTGTACTGGGGCGTGACGGCGCTGATTGTGCTGGCGCTGCTGGTTGCTTTTATATTTGTTGTGATCAAGTGGGACAGGGTGTCGGCTTCGCTGAAGACCCTTCAGGGCATTCTGGCTCCAATCATCTACGGTGCGGTGCTGGCATATCTGCTGACCCCTGTCTATAACCGGGTCTACAAAGGTGTGATGCGGGGAGCGGCGAAGCTGCTTCCGGAAGAGCGGGGCAGGAAGAAGCTGGCAGGTGTCTGCGGGACGCTGCTTAGCCTGGTGCTGCTGGTTGCCATCGTGGTGGGTCTGTTCTCCATGCTGATTCCGCAGCTGATCACCAGCATCCGGGGGATCGTGGAGGCGCTGCCGGCAAGCATTATGAATCTGGAAGTGTGGCTGGAAGGGATATTTGCGGACAATCCGGAGGTGGAAGCCACGGTCATGGAGTATTACGGCAAGGGCATGACCCATATGCAGGAGTGGCTGTCCAATGATGTGCTGCCGAATATGTACAACATTCTGACGGGACTGTCCAGCGGAGTATTCAGCCTGATCAATATGGTGATGGATATTCTGATCGGGATTATTGTCATGGTATACCTGCTGAACATGAAGGAGCGGATGCTCACTCAGGTGAAGATGATTATCTACGGTGTATTTCCGGTGAAGGCGGCGAATAAAGTGCTGGAGGAGTTCCGGTACGTGCATCATGTGTTCGGCGGATTTATTATCGGAAAGCTGCTGGACTCTCTGATTATCGGAATCCTGAGCTTTGTGCTGCTGAGCTTCACAAGGATGCCCTACGTGCTGCTGATCAGCGTTATCATCGGTGTGACCAATGTGATTCCGTTCTTCGGACCGTTTATCGGGGCAATCCCGAGTGCATTTCTGATCCTGCTGGTGAGTCCCATGAAGTGTCTGGGCTTTATCGGGCTGATCGTGCTGATTCAGCAGTTTGACGGCAATATTCTGGGACCGATGATCCTGGGGGATTCCACGGGACTGTCAAGCTTCTGGGTGCTGTTCTCCATTCTGGTGTTCGGCGGTATTTTCGGATTCGTGGGTATGATCATCGGAGTGCCCACCTTTGCGGTTATCTACAAGCTGGTGGCGGAGCTGGTGACATGGCTGCTTGGAAAGCGGCGGCTGTCTGCGGATATTGAGAAGTACAGCGGGCTGGACTACATTGATGAGAAGGACCATACCTATATCACAAAGTAGGATTGAGAGGAATCTATGAACAGAAGGAGAATGATCGGATGGGCGGTCGGCATACCGATGCTGGTGGTGGTGCTGATCCTCATTATAGTATTTCACGAACCGGATAAAGAGGGGATTACCAGGGCGATGGCTGCAAAGTCTGTCGCCCTCGCTGTTTCGTCGCCGGAGGAGCTGGATTCCTGGCATGAGGAGTATGGAACATCTCATTTTCCGGCGGAGTCTCTGGACCAGTGGTATGTGATTTATCTGGATTACCTGTATGAGTCCGGGTATCTCGCTGAGGAGGAGACGCCGGCAGATGAGGCCCATGGGGAGGGATACCTGACCTATGGGGAGGCGGCGCGTATCGCCGGAAACGTATCACCGAAGCTGGAGAAGCAGGTTCCGGTGACGAAGAAGAACAGAGAGAAACCTTACCCGGCGGAGTCCTGGTGGCTGCTCTACGAATCGCTGATTCAGGAAACGGGAGCGGAGGACGGTGTGCAGCGGGAGACGCTGCTGATCTACGGGACGCCGGACAATGTACCGGAGGCAAAGGCGTGGACGGCGTATACGAATCTGGGAAGTCTCGGATTTGCCGGACTTTCTCTGGACCATCTGATCGACCATCAGGTGAGCGCCTGGGTGCGGGGAACGGAGATCGTCCATGTGATCGAAGATCAGGGACAGGATGTGGAGTACCGGAATGTATGGCTGGCAGGCGGCGACGAGAAGGAGCTGGAGGTCTATGTGGGAGATATTACCAGACGGATCCCGTTTCAGAAGAAGTCCGGAAAGACCGCAGAGCTGGTGGGCAATCTGGCAGATATTCGGCTGAAAAATGGTCGTGTGGCGAAGATCTCTGTGAAGAAGGAGCGCATCACCGGAAAGGTCCTGTCGGTGCAGGAACATGCGGTGGAGATCGAGGGCTACGGTGTGGTGCCGCTGGATGATGAGGCGAAGGTGTTAAGGACTTACGGGGAGCTTAAGCGTCAGGGGCTTGAGGAGATTCTGGTAGGTTACGATATGCAGGAGTTCGTGGTGGCAAAAGGGAAAATCTGTGCGGTGCTGACCGTGCGGGACTTTCAGGCGGAGACAATCCGTGTGCTGCTGATGAGTGATGGATTTGCTGAGCTTTATCAGCCGGAGGTTTCCCTGGTTTCGCAGGGACCGGTGAAGCTGATTCAGGGAGAAGAGGAGCAGCAGGTGGAGGCGGGGACGGTTCTGGAGTTTCTGCCGGGGGATGAACGGCTGAAGGCCGGACGTATCATCCTGCAGCCGGAGGAGGGGCAGGAGATCAACGTCAGTTCCTTGAGCCGCGCCCAGGGAACGCCCTCCTACGGAGGAAGACTGGAACTGATCGACACGGATCAGGGGCTGGTGCTGATCAATGAGCTGTATCTGGAGGACTACTTAAAGAAGGTGGTTCCCAGTGAGATGCCGTCCGGCTACGAGATGGAGGCGCTGAAGGCACAGGCAGTCTGTGCGCGGACCTATGCCTACATGCAGATTCAGTCCAATACATACAGCCGCTATGGTGCACATGTGGATGACAGCACCAATTTTCAGGTGTATAATAACATCAACACGGATGAACGGACCAGCCGGGCTGTGGAGGAGACTTACGGGAAGCTGCTGCTTTACGAGGGCAGTCCGATTCCTGCCTATTACTTTTCCACCTCCTGCGGTGTGACCACAGACGGAAGCGTCTGGGGCGGGGATGCGTCGAGAACGCCGTATCTTTGCAGTGTGGCGCTGCAGCCGGGCAGAGAGAAGCCGGATCTGTCGTCGGAGGAAGCGTTTCGGGCATTTATCAAGAATACGGATCAGCCTGCCTACGATGCGGGATATCCGCTGTATCGCTGGAATGTGACCACCAGCACCCGGGTGCTGACGGAGCATATCGGCGGCGTGGGGACGGTGGAGCATATTCAGGTCACGGAGCGTGGTCCCGGCGGCGTGGCAAAGAGCCTTAAGGTGACCGGGACCGAGGGCAGCAAGACCATCCGCGGTCAGGATGCCATCCGGAAGGCACTGGGAGACGGCAGTCTCACGATCCACCGTGGCGACGGCAAGGACGTGGAGGGCTGGAGTTCTCTGCCAAGCGGATTTTTTGTGATCGATGATCTGGGGACGGCTGAGAATGGCCGGCATCTGTTCCAGATCTATGGAGGCGGCTTCGGACACGGAGCCGGCATGAGCCAGAACGGTGCCCAGGGGATGGCGAAGAGCGGGATCGGATATGAGGAGATTCTGAAGTTCTTTTATGAGGGAGTAAGCGTGGAGGAAATTGCAGGATAACAGGATAGGAGAGCATATGAGAGATGGAACAAAGAATTAACGTAAAACAGAGAAATATCGGTTTTTATACCTTTTTTATCAGTGGTATTGGGGCAATCAGCAGTGGTATTGTTGTTAGTATGCTGCAGGAGCAGATAGGATTTGCTTATGCCATAACCGGAACATTGCTTTCTCTGATGAGCATAGGAAATCTGATTGCAGGTTTTGCTACAGGTATACTGCCTGGATTTATTGGAAGAAAGAATGCAGTACTGTTGCTGACAGCCGGATATGGAGTTGGTTATCTTGCGATGGCATCCTTTTCACAGGTGCCGATTCTGATGGCGGCTTTTTTTCTTGCAGGAATAGGGAAGGGATGCACAATCAATACCTGTACGATTCTGGTTGGCGATAATTCCAAAAACAGAATTGTAGGCATGAATTTTCTGCATAGCTTTTATGCATTCGGCGCATTGCTATGTCCGTTTTTGATTGTGCAGGCATCCCGTTTGGCGCCGCGGGCGGCAATGGTGGTGTTGGGGGTCTGCGGAGTGAGTATGTGGCTGGCATTTGCATCTGTTGATATGAGTGATGGTAATAGAAGTAAAAAACAGAAGACGGACTGGTCATTTTTGCATGAACAGAAATTCTGGCTTCTTACTGCCCTGCTTTTTTTTCAAAATGCGACAGAGACAAGTGTAATTGGGTGGCTGGTCACTTATTTTAAGGGAAGCGGGATTTTGACGGGAACATACAGTACCTACACGGTGACGGTTACCTGGTTTGCAACATTGATAATCCGGTTGTTGATTGCATTTGTATTTCCGGTCAAGGATGCTGGAACAGCTATGATTAAAATGGGAATCGGATGCACGGTGTTCTATGCAGGATTAATGTGCGTGAGTTCTCAATGGCCGGCAATTATTTTGTTATTTGCATTTGCCGCAGCAATGGCAGGCATGAATCCGACAGCAGTGGCAAGTGCTGGACGTATGACAAGTGCGGCGAGTATGGGAATTATGTTGCCGGCAGCCAGCAGCGGAGCCATCATTATGCCATGGATAATTGGAATTGTTGCGGAGCGTTTCGGAATCAGAGCCGGGATGGCATGCATTATAATTCCCTGCATTGGAATGCTGCTTGTAAGTATGGCAGTCAGGTACGTGGAAAATAAAACGGAGTTCAATGCTTGAAAAACATTTGAAAACATGCTAACATATTAGTTATATTTAGATAGCGGGGGTGACTATAGCATTGAACATCGGTAAAAAAGATAATACTGTGCAGGGGGCAGTGTATTATATTTTGAGAGAAGGGATTATGACGCTTCGGCTTTCTCCGGGGACTGTAATGAGTACTCAGGAGATGGCTAACAGAATGAAAGTTAGCCGTACCCCAGTTCGAGAGGCTTTTATTCGTCTGCAAAGGGAGGGGCTGGTGGATATTGTTCCTCAGAAAGAGACGATGGTTTCCCGTATTAATCTGAAACGGGTGGAAGAGGAGCGCTTTATCCGGGAAAGTCTGGAATTGGCAGTTGTGGAGCATTTCGTAAAAAAGATTACATCGCAGGATGTGTGGAGGCTGAAAGCCAATATTGAAAAGCAGAAAATGTTCTGTGAACAGAAAAAGTATGCTGAATTTGTAGGGTGTGATAATCAATTTCATGAGATACTGTTTGAAGCAGCAGGGCAGAGACTGAGCTGGGAAACTATCATGAGTGTCAACGGACATTATAATCGGATTCGTGTTCTCACAGTTCAGACAGAAAAGACAATGCGAGGTACTATTGAGCAGCACGAGAAAATAGTGGCGCTGATTGAGAAGGGGTTGATTGATCAGGGGCTGATTGAGCAGATTAAAGTTGAAATGACAGATCATGTTAAGAAGCTTCTTTATGAGAAAGAAGAGTTGCTTCAGCAGTACCCAGGGTATTTTGAAGAAGAGACGACAGGAATTCATTTGCAGTTATAATAAGAATTACAGAAAGATCGATTGCTTAATCAGGCAATGGATCTTTTTTTGTTTTACGGACAATGAAACTATACAAAATGAATAAAAAAAGACGAGAATCATTGTGCATAAATTCAATATTGACAATAACATACTAACATGTTAGTATAACAGTACAAAGATTAAACAGGAGGTAACAAAAAATGAAGAAAATTATTGCATTAAGCTTAGTCACAGCAATGGGAGTTTCCTTAGTTGGATGTGGAGGTTCTGCACCGAAGGCAACTGAGGCGGCAAAGACTGAGGGAGCATCTGGAAAGGAAGCACCTGGAGCAGGCGGTGAGGCAACCTATACCTTGAAGGTTGGTACGGCGCTGACTGAGACTGACCCACTTTACCTGGCACTGACCGAAGTGTTTGAGAAGACTGTAGAGGAAAAGACCAATGGTGATCTGCAGGTAGAGGTTTATTCCGGTTCTCAGTTGGGCAGTGATGAGGATGTTCTGGAGCAGGCAATCGTAGGGGCTGGTGTTGGCGTAATCACAGACCCGGGCCGTTTAAGCAACTATGTTTATGACTTTGGCGTACTGCAGGCACCGTATATTGCATCCGATTATGATGAAGTACTGAAGCTTTTTGAGATTCCGACCTATGAGAATCTGTGTACAGAGCTGCAGGGGAATGGTTTTCAGATTCTTTCCTTTAACTATTATCAGGGAGAGAGAGAACTGTTCACCAAGAATCCGGTAAAAAAACCAGAAGATCTGAAGGGGCAGAGAATCCGTTCTTCAGGTTCTAAAGTTGTTACCAGTACGCTGGAGGCTATGGGAGCAAATACCACAGTTCTTGCATGGTCTGAGGCATATCAGGCTCTTCAGCAGCAGGTGATCGAAGGCGTTGAGGTTCATCTTTCAGCAGCGGTTGGTTCTTCCATGCAGGAGGTTACCAAATATCTGCAGTTCACCGGTCATCAGCAGCTTCTGACAGGACTTGTAATTTCTGATGCATGGTTCCAGAAGTTACCTGATGAATATAAGACCATCTTAAAAGACGCTTCCTATGAAGCAGGTAAAACTGCATCTGAGAATGTTCTTGATAAAAATGAGGAGTATTTAAAGGTTCTTACAGATGGCGGCATTGAGGTAGTAGAGTGCGATGTTGATGCATTCAGAACTGCATGTGATAAAGCTTATGAAGAATTAGGCTATACCGAGATTAAGGCTAAAATTGACGAAGAGCTTGGACGCTGATCAAGGAGTATGGTATGTATAAAAAATTTGAAAAGGTTCTTACAAAAGTAGAGATTGCAATTGTATGCTTCGGATTGATTCTTTTGATTGCTACAGTTTTTGCAGCGGCAGTACTCAGATTTTTCGGTATCGATATGTCCGTGTCAACGGACCTTGCCCAGTTGACATTTGCCTGGGTCAGCTTTATTGGAGCTGATCTGGCTATGCGTCAGGACAAGCACATGGGAGTTGATATGCTGGTAGACCGGCTCCCGCTTGCTCTGAAGAATGCAGTGTTTTTGTTTAACTATCTATTGATTTTTGCATTCCTGGTATTTGCCGTTCGATATGGAATTAACCTTTGCGTCGTCAATGCAGCGAGAAAATATAATACTCTTTATATCAGTTATTCCTTTGCAACAGCAAGCTGTCCGGTCGGATGTGGTCTGATGCTGATAACGGCAGTAAGGAAGATTGCACTGTATATCAGAAATATTATGAAGCATGATTACAGTAGTTTGATGAAAGGAGAAGTAAACGCATGATTTTCTTGGGAATTACCTTCGTTGTATTACTGGCAATTGGTATGCCGGTGGCGTTTACGGTTGGTTTGTCTGCGCTGGCATATTTTGTAACAGAGCAGGTTCCGGTTCAGATCGTTGTACAGAAAATGGTAAGCAGCACACAATCCTTTTCACTTCTGGCAGTGCCATTTTTCGTTCTGGCGGGTAATCTGATGAATGAGACAGGAATTACCTCCCGTCTGATTAAATTTGCTACTTTGGTTACAGGACATATGAGAGGTGGACTGGCACAGGTATCTGTAGTTCTGTCTTGCCTGATGGGCGGTATCTCCGGATCAGCAACTGCGGATGCAGCTATGGAAAGCCGTATCCTGGGACCGGATATGGAAAAGCGTGGCTTTTCAAGAGGCTTTACAGCGGCAATTCTTGCCATGGGTGGATTGATTACTTCCACAATCCCGCCGAGTCTGGGGCTTATCTTATATGGTGTTACCGGTGAGGTTTCTATCGGAAGATTGTTCCTGGCAGGTATGGTTCCTGGAATCCTGATGACTCTGGTGCTGATGTTTGCAGTAGACAGGATTTCAAAAAAACGGCTCTATGCAAAAGAGCATGAGCAGTTCCCGACGGTAAAGGAAGTACTTCTGGGACTGGTTGAGAATATATGGGCGCTGATGTTTCCGATTATCTTGATTGTAGGAATCCGGTTCGGTATTTTCACTCCGTCTGAGGCAGGTGCATTCGCGGTTGTATATGCATTGTTTGTAGGTCTGTTTGTATATCGTGAACTTACGATTAAGAAGTTGATGGAGTGTTTACAGCAGACAGCCATAGACCTGGCGGTTATCATGTTCATAATCATTTGCTCCAATGCATTTGGTTACGCAATCGTAACCGGACAGCTTCCGCAGACTCTGGCTAATGTGATCGTAGGTGCATCCAGTAACCCATATGTAGTGCTTACGATTATCATGGTATTTGTATTCTTCGTGGGAATGTTTATGGAAGCAACGGCAAATGTATTACTGTTGACTCCGATTTTCCTTCCGATTATTCAGCAGTATGGATTTGATCCGGTTCACTTTGGCGTGCTTTACATGATTCTGATTACAATGGGAGGAATGACTCCGCCGATTGGCGTTACGATGTACACCACATGTTCCATCCTGGATTGTCCAATGGAGGTGTATACGAAGGAAGCAATACCTTTCATTATTGCAATTATTGTGCTGCTGATTGTGTTGGCAATATTCCCTCAGCTGGTGCTGTTCCTTCCAAATATGGTATATGGTGCTTAAAGGTCAAAAAATAATTATAAAAGGAGTTCAAAAATATGAGATTATCATTTGATGAAATTCAGAAAGAAATCAAGCGGGTATTTATGAAATATGGTCTGACTGAGGAAAAGGCAGATATCTGTGCGCGGATTCATACGGAGTCCACTTATGATGGAATCTATTCACATGGAACCAACCGTGTTGCAAGATTTGTTGATTATATTCAGAAGGGCTGGGTAGATGTGAATGCAGAGCCAACGCTGGAAAAAGACTGTGGAGCAATTAAGGTCTATAACGGTAATATGGGACCAGGTGTTTTAAATGCATTGTATGGCTGTGATCGTGCGATGGAAATGGCTGACCAGTATGGAATCGGTATGGTAGGACTGAAAAATACGACACACTGGATGAGAGGCGGCACCTACGGTTTATATGCAGCAAGAAAAGGCTATGTTGCAATCATGTGGACAAATACAGAAGCATGTATGCCACCGTGGGGAGCAAAAGAGTGCAGGCTTGGTAATAATCCATTTGTTATGGCAGTTCCTGGTCCGGATGGTGGTCCGGCACTTCAGCTTGATATGGCAATTTCTCAGTATGCATATGGAAAACTGCAGGTAACCAGATTAGCAGGAAAGAAGCTTCCGTTCCCGGGTGGATTTGATAAGGATGGCAACATCACAGATGATCCAGGTGCAATTGAGGAATCCATGAGAATCATGCCAATCGGTTACTGGAAGGGTTCCAGTTTCTCCTTTATGCTGGATATTCTGGGTTCCATTCTGTCAGATGGTGTTGGTGCGGTCGATCTGGATGCTTCCAAGAAAGGAAGCTGCGGAGGATGCTCTCAGATTATGATTGTGATTGATCCGAAGAAGACTACCACAGAAGCCCATATGTATGAGACAGTAAAACGTGCGATTGAGTATTTGAAGAGTGCAGAGCTGGCAGAGCATTCAAACGGTATTATGGCACCTGGCGAAGATTATGTGAAGTTCAATGAGGATCATGATAAAAACGGTATCTTTGTAGATGATTCCGTTTGGGAAGAAATCAAGTCCTTATAAGATTGGAGTCATTTATGATAGTTGATCATATTAAGAATTATTCCCGCTACACTGATTGTAGCGGGAACATCAAAAAAGCACTTGAGTTTTTGGCAAATGAAGCACAGAATCCGGAACTGGAAGATGGAACCTATGTTTTGATTCCAGATGAGGTAATAGCACATGTGATTACGAAGGATTCCCACAACAGATATGATGCAGATATGGAGATTCATAAGAAATTTATGGATATTCATTATATCATAGAGGGAGGAGAGCGATGTGGAGTAGCACCACTGGCAGAGGATATCTCCTATGATGAAAATACGGACAATGGTTTTTATGCTTGTGATGATACATATGATGTGGTGATTCAGAAAGGCGAATTTTATGCCGTCTGGCCGATGGAACCTCATTGTCCGCTATGCAATATCGGAAATCAGCAGCAAAAGGTAAAAAAGGTAATCTGCAAAGTTAAAATAGATTAAGAAAGAAGTGTCACAGAAAATGAAAGCAGTTCAAATTGAAAAACCAAATGTATTGAAAATCATTGATATGGAAATACCCAGCATCACGGAACATGATAATGTTCTGGTAAAAATTAAGGCAGCGGGAATTTGCGGCTCTGATGTGGGTATCTATCACGGAACGAATGCGGCAGCAACATATCCGAGAGTTATTGGTCATGAGATGGTCGGAGAAGTTGTAAAAACAGGAAGTAATGCAACAAAAATTAAAGTTGGAGATCGTGTGATTATTGATCAGGTAACGAACTGTGGTACCTGTTATGCATGTAGAGAGGGACGCGGAAATGTATGTGCAAATCTTAAAGTAAGGGGAGTACATATTGATGGCGGATACAGGGAGTACATGGCAGTGCCGGAGCGGGATTGTTATGTTCTTCCGGACATACTGGCTTATGAAGATGCCATTATGATTGAGCCGACAACCATTGCAATTCAGAGCTGTTCCCGCGCTCAGCTGACAGAAGAAGATACACTTCTGATTATGGGATGCGGAGCTCTTGGAAACAGCATTCTCCGGGTTGCCCGTTTAAGTGGAGCAAAGATCATCATGGCAGATATTGTTGATGAAAAGCTTCAGGAAGTACGAAACCAGGGAGCTGATTATACGATCAATCTTGCAAAAGAAGATATTAAAGAGAAGATTGCGGAATATACCGACGGATATGGTGTAACGGTATCAATCGACGCAGCCTGCACCAGGGATTCACTCGCTACACTTCTGAATGTAACAGGTAATGCAGGACGTGTTGTTACAATGGGTTTTTCTGTGAATCCAACAGAGGTGAATCAGTTTTCTATTACTTCCAAAGAGTTGGATATTAGAGGATCCAGATTACAAAACAGGAAATTTCAGGATGCAATTGAGTTGATTCAGGAGAAAAAACTGGATTTAAGTAACAGCATTTCTCATAAGTTCCATTTTCTGGATGCGCAGAAAGCGTTTGACTTAGTAGACAGCAGAGATCCGTCTATTCGAAAAATTGCACTGATATTTGATTAAATGATAAAATGATGAAAGCCGAACAGGAATGAATACAAATCATATTTCTGTTTGGCTTTTATTTTTTTGAAAAATATTATAAAATGGGGGTGATAGAGAGGTTCATATGAAGCATCATGAAATGGAGATAGGTGTCAATGTCACAGGAATGCAAAATGAGATATATTACCATATGCGCTACTATAGTAGTGTGTTTGTCCGTAATTGCCAATGTGATGACCGGTGTGGTTGGAATGCGGCGCTTTGGATCTATTTTAGATAATACATCCCGTAGTCTGGCATTTTGGTCAGCAATGGGACAGGAGAGTGTGGCATTTGATCGTTATGTGAAAAACAGGACAGAAAAGAATCTGTCAGAATATCAGGCGGCATGTACAGAAACAGAACAGAAGTTGAAACAGCTTCCATTTGATTACAGAGAGATCGGACCAGAGCGGTATGCAAGAACCTGCTCTGTTTACAATATGTATGAGCAATATGTCAGAGAACGGGAAGCGTTGATCGTCATGGACCGGAATGATGAGCTGTATGTGGAACAACTGTCGTTGGTACACCGACTGCAGGACTATCTGGATGGTTATGCCGGAATGCTGGAACAAATGACAATTGAGATGGGAAATCATCAATATGTAAACAGGCAGTATCTGATGGTTGCTGTGCCGGCAGTGAGTATGGTTTGCGGACTGGCAGCTTTATATGCCATGAAAGCTTCTATTTGGAATTATATCAGAACGTTGAAGGAGAAACATGAGGTTGAGAAAAGGTTATCTGCAGTCAGCTTGCAGATGCTGAAAAACCAGATCAATCCCCATTTCCTGTTCAACACCCTGAACATGATCGCCAGCACAGCGCAGATTGAGGATGCGGCCACCACGGAGAAGATGATCGAGGCGCTGAGCCGGCTGTTCCGCTACAATCTGAAGTCCAGCGACTCGGTGATGCCCTTGGAGCGGGAGCTTAAGGTGGTGCAGGACTATATGTACTTACAGCAGATGCGGTTCGGAAAGCGGATCCGGTACTTTGCCGACTGCGAAGAGGACACCCTGCAGGTGCTGATTCCGTCCTTTATCCTGCAGCCCCTGGTGGAAAATGCCATCAAGCACGGACTTTCCGCCAGCAGTCAGGGCGGCAAGATTGTGGTGCGGACCTGGATTCATGACAATCGCCTCTGGATCTCCGTGGCGGACACGGGCAGCGGCATGAGCGCAGAGCGGCTGGAGGAGGTCAGACGGGCACTGGAGACGGATGACGACCGGAAGGTGGGAATCGGTGTGAGGAATATTTACCGTCGGGTATTGACCATGTATCAGGACGGTGAGATGTACGTGGACAGCATCGAGGGCTGCGGAACGGCGGTGCAGATTGTATTTTCGCCGGAGCGGTATCGGGAAGTATAAGAGAAGCAGGGAGGATAAGGGATGTATCGGGTATTACTGGCAGATGATGAACAGATTGAGCGGATGGCGCTGGTGAGGCGGCTGCAGAAGGTGTTCGGCGATGTGCTTGAGATACGGGAAGCGGTGGATGGCAGGGAGGCGCTGGAGCTGTTTGGGCAGGAGCAGAGCCAGATTATCATTATGGATATCTCCATGCCGGAGATGGACGGGATGAAGGCGGCGGAGGAGATCCGGAAACTGGACCCGGAGTGCGTGATCATATTTCTGACTGCTTATGATGACTTCGCCTATGCGAAGCGGGCGATTGTGATCCGGGCGCTGGATTATCTGTTAAAGCCCTGCGACCAGGAGGAGCTGACGGCGGTGATGGAGGAGGCCATGCGGCTGACGGATAAGCGGATGGCGGAAGCCGGGCAGTCTTCCGGGGCATCTTCTGAGTATGGGACTCACGGGCAGAATCCGGGCATCAGCGACGACCGGGCGGAGCGGCTGGATCAGGCGGCAGAGACGATCCGGACCTACATCCGCACCAATTACATGAATGAGATTTCCATGCAGGATGCGGCGCGGATGATGAATTATTCGGATGCCTACTTCTGCAAGCTGTTCAAGCAGTGCTTTGACCAGAACTTTACCACCTATCTGACTCATTTCAGGATTGAGGAGGCAAAACGGCTTCTGAGGGACCGGAATATCAGCGTCAAGGATGTGAGCATGGAGGTGGGATATTACGATTCCAACTACTTTGCCAAGGTATTTAAGCGGATTACGGGGATGATTCCGTCGGAGTACCGGGCAGCACTTTGAGTGTGATCAGGAGGACAAAATCTTCTTCCCCGATGACAAACATTTACGGTACAAAATAAAAGCTCCGGGTTATATAATGGAGGGCATGAGGAAATGACAAATTTCTGACGCAGCTCCATGGTATGACTTCTGGAGCTTTTTGTATGACAGGAAAGGAAGGGTATGACGTGAAGAAGATGATGAAAAAAGCAGCGGTCTGTGTGCTGGCGGCTGCGATGGTGACCGGTCTGACCGGCTGTGGCTCCCTGACTGACGGCAAGCGGATCATCCGTGTGTCCCATGCACAGTCGGAGACGCATCCGGAGCATCTGGGACTGCTGGCATTTAAGGAGTATGTGGAGGAGAATCTGGGAGACCGGTATGAGGTCCAGATATTCCCCAACGAGATTCTGGGATCGGCTCAGAAGGCAATCGAGCTGACGCAGACGGGAGCAATCGACTTCGTTGTGGCAGGTACCGCGAATCTGGAGACCTTTGCGGGGGTCTATGAGATATTCAGTATGCCGTATCTGTTTGACTCGGAGGAGGTATACAAGTCTGTGATGCAGGACACCGACTATATGGAGCAGGTGTACGAGTCCACGGACGAGGCAGGCTTCCGGGTGGTGACCTGGTACAATGCGGGAACCCGTAACTTCTACGGCAAAAAGCCGATCCGGACACCGGAGGACTTAAAAGGACTTAAGATCCGCGTACAGCAGAGTCCCGCGAGTGTTGCCATGGTCAATGCCTTCGGCGCAGCGGCAGCTCCCATGGGCTTTGGCGAGGTGTACACGGCTATCCAGCAGGGTGTGATCGACGGCGCGGAGAACAATGAGCTGGCGTTGACCAACAACAAGCACGGCGAGGTTGCCAAGTATTACACCTACAACAAGCACCAGATGGTGCCGGATATGCTGGTGGCAAACTTGAAGTTCTTAAACAGCTTAAGCGACGAGGAATATCAGGTGTTCAAGGATGCGGCTGTCCTGTCTACGGAGGTGGAGATGGACGAGTGGGACAAGAGCATTGAGGAGGCGAAGGACATCGCCGTCAACCAGCAGGGTGTGGAATTCCTGGATGTGGACGTGGACGCCTTCAAGCAGGTGGTGCTTCCGCTCCATGAGAAGATGCTGAAGGAAAATCCAAAGATCGCAGATCTGTACAACCACATTCAGGCGGCAAATGAAGCAGCGAGAGGAGGAGAGCAGAATGGAAAATAAGCAGAATAACATGCAGGCAGAGGCGCAGGAGTGCGGCATGACCGCTGCCATGCATCGGGTGAGAAATGGCATCATGAAGGTGCTGGGTGTTGCCATCGTGGCGCTGTTTGCATTTATGACCCTGATCGGTTCCTACCAGATCATTACCCGCTACTTTTTCAACCGGCCCAGCACCGTGTCGGAGGAGCTTCTGACCTACTCCTTTACCTGGATGGCACTGCTGGCTTCCGCCTATGTGTTTGGAAAGCGGGATCATATGAGAATGGGATTCCTGGCGGACAAGATCACCGGTCCCGTAAGAAAATATCTGGAAATTGCCATTGATATGCTGGTGTTCGCACTGGCAGCGGTGGTCATGGTATACGGCGGTATCGCCATCACGAAGCTGACCATGATTCAGATTACGGCATCTCTGCAGGTGCCTATGGCTTACATCTATGTGATCGTGCCGGTGACCGGCGTGCTGATCATGCTGTTCAGCGTCATGAATGCGGTGGACATGTATCATACAGACTTTTCAGCAGAGAGAGGGGAGGAGTAAACGATGAATTCTGTAGCGATTGTGTGTGGACTGATCATTCTGGTCCTTCTGGTTGTGATGTTGCTTGCAGGTGTTCCGATTGCGGTGGCGCTGGCGGTATCCTCCATCTGCGCGATTCTTCCGGTACTGGATACAGGCGCAGCGGTGCTGACCGGTGCCCAGAGAATCTTTTCCGGTATCTCGGTGTTCAGTCTGCTGGCGATTCCATTTTTCATTCTGGCAGGCAACCTGATGAATAAAGGCGGCATTGCAATCCGCCTGATCAACTTTGCAAAGCTGTTTACGGGAAGCATTCCGGGTGCGCTGGCACACACCAATGCGGTGGCAAATATGCTGTTCGGCGCAATCTCCGGTTCCGGTACGGCGGCGGCTTCCGCCATGGGCTCCATCATCGGTCCCATCGAGGAGGAAGAGGGCTACGACCGCGACTTCTCTGCGGCAGCCAATATTGCAACAGCTCCCACGGGACTGCTGATTCCGCCCAGCAATGTGATGATTACCTACTCTCTGGTCTCCGGCGGCACTTCTGTGGCGGCCCTGTTCATGGCAGGCTATATTCCGGGAATCCTGTGGGGACTGGCTTGTATGGTGGTGATCTTCTTCTTTGCGAAAAAGAAGGGATACCGGAGCACGAAGAAGTTTACCGGCAAAGAAAAGGTAAATGTGGTCTTTCAGGCATTGCCCTGTCTTTTGATGATTGTGATCGTCATCGGCGGTATCATCCAGGGAATCTTTACGGCAACAGAGGGCAGTGTGGTTGCGGTGGTGTACAGTCTGGTGCTGTCACTGGTATTTTATAAGTCCATCAAGGTGTCTGAGCTGCCGAAGATCTTTCTGGACAGTGCGGAAATGACGGGCATTATCATTTTCCTGATCGGCGTGTCCAGCATTATGAGCTGGGTGATGGCATTTACAGGGATTCCGACGGCAGTATCCGAGGCGATGCTGAGTATTTCGGACAACCGGTATGTGATTCTGCTGATCATCAATGTGCTGCTGCTGATTATCGGCACCTTTATGGATATGACACCGGCGTGTCTGATCTTTACGCCGATCTTTCTGCCGATCTGCCAGCAGCTGGGGATGAATACCATTCATTTTGGTATTATGATGATCTTCAACCTGTGTATCGGTACCATCACGCCGCCGGTTGGAACGACGCTGTTTGTGGGCGTGAAGGTGGGCGGCACGAAGATTGAGAATGTGATTAAGCCGCTGGTGGTGTATTTTGCGGCAATCTTTGTGGTGCTGATGCTGGTGTCCTATGTTCCGGCGATATCCATGTGGCTGCCGGGACTGCTGGGGTATGTGTAAATTTGTGGTGAGTTTTTTTGAGGTCAGCTGCGGAGCAGAGCGGTTTTGGCTGAAATTTTTTCCTTGATTGCGGCTACTGTGGCGGGGATGGTGGCTCGAGTGGTGGGGATGACGTGGGACTCGTAGGAACCGAGGTTCTGGAACTGGTGCCACATGGTTTCGACCAGCTCGGTGTTGGCTTCCTGGTCCAGTTTGGCGCGGTTGATGGCTCGCTTCAGAGTCTCTTCTTTGTCGGCTCGCAGGATGATGTAGTGAACCTCGTAGCCTTTCCGGACGGTGTCAAGCCATGGCTTCAGGAACCAGGGACCGATAATGCCGTCCACAATTACGTCGTATCCGCCGCGGGCGTAGCGCATGGCAGCTTCTGAGAATGCTTCTATTACAATCAGATTCTGCTCGTTGGATTCCGGCAGATGGGGCGGGATGGCTCCTTTGCTGAGATAGTGGTAGAAGTCGTCGGTGTGCATATGTACAGATTTGTCCAGATCGGATTCTTGTGCCACGATGGATGAGATTGTGGTCTTTCCTGTTCCGGGTGCTCCGGTGATTATGATGATTCTTCCATGGTTCATCGGTAAATGTCCTTTCTGTGGATGTTTTGAAACAGTTGGTTTTGCAGATTTAGTGTAGCATAGTTTTATTGAAAAGTCATTGATAACCGGATATCCGGGGGTCAATGACTTTTTGCAAAGCTGAAAAATTGTGAGGTATTCACAAAAACAGTTAGAGATATATGTGAAATATGGTCTATTGTTTTCGGTGGGAATTTTTGTTATACTTAACGGGTGTTAAATGTTCTTTGACAAAATCATATCTATATAGCTGTCTAAAACGTAGCTGGGTCCACGCGGCATACAGACGGTTGGGGAACCCCGGATGGGATTCTTCAAACAGATTGTATGAGAGGTGCCTCGTGACCACCTTGAGCCGCCAGCAGTACACCAGATGTATAGTCGATGAAGCAAGAAAATTGCAGAAGGAGGCTTACTATGAAGGGAACTTTGCTGGTAAAGAATGTAAGACATCTTGTGACCTGTGATGATCAGGACCGGGTACTTGACGGAGTCAATGTGCTGGTGCAGGATGGAGTTGTAACGAGGGTTGGCTGCGGTGATGATGTGACAGCAGATGATGTGATTGATGCGTCGAATATGGTGATGTATCCGGGTCTGATTAATACCCATCACCATCTCTATCAGACCTTTAGTCGTAACTTACCCCAGGTTCAGAACATGGAGCTGTTTCCGTGGCTGAAAACTTTATATGAGATTTGGAAGAACGTCGATGAGGACGTGGCTTACTACAGTTCACTCACCGGTATGGGAGAGCTGTTGAAAACCGGCTGTACTACCTGTCTGGATCACCATTATGTGTTCCCGAAGGGAAAATATGGCATTCTGGATGCTCAGTTTGCTGCGGCGGATGCGCTGGGCATGCGTTTCCATGCGACCAGAGGCAGCATGGATTTGAGTGTCAAGGACGGAGGACTTCCGCCTGACAGTGTGGTGCAGACGGTGGATGAGATTCTGGCAGACTGCGAGGAGGCGGTGAAGAAATTCCACGATCCGCAGCAGTATTCCATGCATCAGGTGGCGTTGGCACCATGTTCTCCGTTCAGCGTGACGGGAGAACTCTTGAAAGAGAGCGCTGTGCTTGCGAGAAAGCTGAATGTGAGACTTCACACCCATCTGGCAGAGACCATGGATGAGGAGAATTACACGCTGGAGCGCTTCCACATGCGCCCGCTGGAGTACATGGAGAGCCTTGGCTGGGTTGGACCGGATGTGTGGTATGCACACGGAATCCATTTTACGGATGAGGAGCTGGTGCGTCTGGCAGAGACGAAGACCGGCGTGGCACATTGCCCGATTTCTAATATGAAGCTGTCTTCCGGCGTTGCGAAGCTTCCGCAGATGCTGAAGCTGGGAGTTCCGGTGGGGCTGGCTGTGGATGGTTCCGCAAGCAATGACGGCTCCAACCTGCTGGAGGAGATGCGTGTGGCATTCCTGCTGCACCGCTTGAACTGGAGTCAGAATGCGCCGACCGGATATGATATTCTGAAAGCAGCTACAAGAGGAAGTGCGTCCCTCCTTGGCAGAAATGACTTGGGACAGATTGCAGAGGGAATGGCAGCAGACTTCTTCCTGATTGATTTGAACCGGCTGGAGTTGGTCGGAGCCCAATATGACGTGAAATCCATGCTTGGAACCGTAGGCTTCAAGGGCAGTGTGGATTACACGGTTGTCAACGGAAAGATTGTTGTGAAGGACGGTCAGCTGATCGGTGTGGATGAGCGTGCAATTACAGAAAAAGCATATGCTTCTGTAAATGCTTATCTTGAAAAATAAGGCTGATTGCGGGGATATTCTGGATGACAGGCTGCAGAAAAATGACTGCAGCAATGATTACATATTGGGAGGTTTTACTTGACATGAAAGAGAATAGAGGGTATGCAAAGGTTACAGAATTAAATGGAACACCGAGGTTTTCAGAGGCGCTTCCGCTGGCGATGCAGCATGTGATGGCGATGATTGTGGGGTGTGTGGCACCAGCCATTATCCTGTCCGGGGTGACGGGACTGAATGGTACGGAGCAGGTTCGTCTGATTCAGGCATCCCTGCTGGTATCCGGAATCGCTACATTGATTCAGCTGTTTCCACTTGGGCGCTTTGTGGGTTCCGGACTTCCGGTTATCATGGGAGCCAGCTTCGCCCATGTGCCGCTGCTGATTGCTCTTGGTGGCAAGTTCGGTCTGCCGACCGTATTCGGCGCACAGCTGATCGGCGGTGTTGTGGCAATCCTGGTAGGTCTGTTTTACCGGAAGCTCAGAAAGATATTTACTCCGCTGGTTACGGGAACCGTTGTATTTACTATTGGTCTGTCACTGTATCCGGTGGCGATTACCTACATGGCAGGCGGCGCAGGTGCACCGGATTTCGGCAGTCCGAAGAACTGGCTGGTGGCAATCCTGACTCTTGGAATCGTGACATTTTTCAACTATTTTGGCAAAGGAATCTGCAAGCTGGCATCCATTCTGATCGGCATCCTCTGCGGATATCTGATCGCGCTGTGCATGGGAATGGTGTCCTTTGCGGGTGTTGGAACGGCTGGATGGTTCCAGTTCACCACACCGCTGTACTTTGGTATGAAATTTGAGATTACATCCATCATCTCCATGGCGATCATGTTCGTGGTCGGCTCTCTGGAGATCATGGGAGACTTTACTTCCACCGCAGGCGGCGGACTGAACCGTGAAGTAGAAGAGCATGAGATGTGCGGCGGTATTGCAGGTAACGGAATCATCTGTATCATCGGTTCTCTGCTGGGCGGACTTCCGACCGCAACCTTCAGCCAGAACGTTGGTATCGTCATCATGAATAAGGTAGTCAACCGGATGGTGCTGGGACTGGCAGCAGTTGTCATTGTAGCAGCAGGTCTGATTCCGAACTTCTCAGCTCTGCTGACCACCATTCCGTCCTGCGTACTGGGCGGCGCAACCGTATCCGTATTTGCCATGATCGCCATGACCGGTATCAAGCTGATTGCAAAGGAAGGCTTCAACGTGAGAAATACGGCAATCGTAGGTCTGGCAGTGGCAATGGGAAGCGGTGTCAACCAGGTGGCAGACTGTCTGCTGCTGTTCCCGGAGTGGGCGAAGACGATCTTCGGTACTTCACCGGTAGTAGTGGCATGCCTGACGGCTGTGATTCTGAATCTGACGTTGCCGAAGGACCTGGGGGAATAAAAATCAGATGAGATTTGACGGGGAGGGAGACCTCCCCGTTTGTGATAAAACAGTTCTTGCTATTTTTGTTTCCTGTGTTATACTATAGATATTCCAGTAAGAAGATCATTTCCTGCGGAGTCAGTTCCGCAGAACAGATGTAACTGTCTTTCTGACAGTCTTTGGTGCCGATGGCACTGTGTTGACCGGTTCGGTCGTGAATTCGAGAATGGGAAATATGGGATGAGAGGAGGATTTTCATAACACTATTGCGGTAATTACAGATTTTGATTATACTATAAGGAGAGGATATATGAACGGGAATCCGATACAGTGGCATCCGGGATTTCAGTCAGCCTTGCAGGTGGAGCTGCAGGATGACAGCAGTTATCTGACATTTGAGAAGGAGCGGAACCTTACGCAGAAGCCCTTGCAGATTGACACAGTGATTATCAAGAAGGAAGGACATCAGGTCAGCAAGAGTATTGGCAGGTTTTTCAGAAAGTACAATATTGTCGAATATAAGAGTCCCGATGATTATGTGAGCATCAATGTGTTTTACAAGGTATTGGCATATGCATGTCTGTATCAGTCCGAGACAGAGCATGTCAATGAGATTGATCCGAGGGAACTGACGATTACGCTGGTATGCAGTCATTTCCCAAGAGAATTGATGAAGCATTTGTATGAGATGTTTGGGACAGAGGCAGAAGAGGTGGATGCAGGAATCTATCATCTGACGAAGGTGCCGTTTCCGGTTCAGCTTATTATCATCCCGAAGCTGTCGCGGGAAGAGTATGTGTGGATGAGCCGGCTGCGATATGATTTGACGGTGAAGGAAGATATTGAACCGTTATTGAAAGCGTATCGCAGTCATGACCACAGTCCGTTATATCAGTCTGTAATGAATCTGATTGTGAGAGCAAATAAAGATGAATATGAGGAGGCGAAAGGGATGTGCGATGCGTTGATGGAATTGTTTGCAG
Source organism: Eubacteriales bacterium (assembly GCA_030536555.1). Taxonomy (GTDB): domain Bacteria; phylum Bacillota; class Clostridia; order Lachnospirales; family Lachnospiraceae; genus Brotaphodocola. The sequence goes on from JAUNPU010000001.1 coordinate 155,447, forward strand.
ATGAGTTGAGGGAGAAAGGACAGAGTGCGTGGCTGGAGGGTCAGATGGATACTCTGATAACAATGGTGCGAAGAAAGTATGAGAAGGGACTGAGTACGGCAGAGACCGCAGACTGCCTGGAGGTGGCGGTATCCGTGATAGAAGATGTCTATGAGCAGCTTCGCCGGAATCCGGACGCAGACAATGCTGAGATTTGTAAACAGTTGAAAGCAGTGAATATCTGATAAGAAAACGCCTTGTGAATGCAGGGCGTTTTGACGTATCGATTAGATTTTATCGTGTTGACGGCTTCTGTAAGAACCCTTATAATAGCGTTAGGTGCAAAAAAACCGGTCCCGAAGCACTGACTGCGACGGAACCGATTAAAAAGGGGAGGTTATTGTAATGACCATTTTAGGCGGTTTATACCCGTTTAAAGTGGTCTTATTGTTATTCAATTATATTTTTTGGAATTTATTTTGATTTATATTAGTGTAATAATTTGGTGTAAATATTGGTGTATAGAATATTGAAAAATAGATGTATTACCATTTTTCAGAATTGTATTATTTGTAATTATCATTTCTTGGATATGGATTAGGCGTATCTGTTAATCCAGCAAGATAATCCATACTGGTATCTAATGCCACTGCTATTCTTTTGCATTGTTCAAATGTATAATACCGTTTTCCACTTTCAATTTTTGAATAATCACTTTGGTCAATTCCTGTTAGAAGTTGCATTTTAACTTGTGTATATCCTTTAGATTTTCGCAATTCCTTTAATCGTGACATGACTCATCTCCTTCATAATTATATTTTTTGCATAGTTCGATTATGTCATACTGACCTATTGACAATAGGGTGAAATTGACCTAAAATGAGAATATTACAAGAAGGAGGTAACAAATATGGGACGAAAATCAAATAAATCCAGTGATGGATACAATTCTGGTATTTACTATTATGAAGATGAACCTGATGAGAGGGATTGTCCAGATTGCAACGGTACTGGATATGACCCATTGGATGGTGGACAATGTGATAGGTGCAACGGTACCGGAGTTATTGACCGATAGTAGCAAGGTGACCCATTTTATGTCACAAAATTAACTGTGGGAGGAAAAAGGGATGAGTAAAGAAATACGAAAGCCGGAAGAATTTGAAAGAAAAGCGAGAATACCATCACCATATACTGACAATGAAAATGAAAGGACATGGTTGCCTAAAATCGGTACTGATGATAAACGAATGAAAGATTTGGAAAAAATAAGAACGTATTGATTCTAGGAGATTTTACAATGGGACTATTTAGTAGATTGTTTGAGTCATTGAAAAACATAGATTCGAGAGATGTGGAACGTGTTGCTAATGACTTATACGATGTAGTGGAAAAGAAAACGGATGAGGCTAGAAGAAAAGCTGAAAAGCAAGCAGCATCTCAGTTAAGACAAAAATCTGATGACCAGTTGAGCCGTGGATATGAAAAAAATAAAGATAATCCAGTGGCTGAAAAACTTATACGCCAAGAAATGGAACGTAGAAAAAAGTAAATATTTTTGGTTAAATAATATAACTGTAAGAATAAGACAAAGGAGGTTAAGACCATGAATAGAGTTATTCTTGCGGTTATATTAAAAGCACTGTTAGAAATCATTGATGTCATTACGAATGGCGATTGAGTATCTTGACTTCCAGATAGTTAAACTATCTGGGAGTCTTTTTTTCTTTAAGTAAAATTACAGATTCCACATGGTAAAAGAATTTTTCTATCAGAGATTCTATAGAATTCCATGGAATCTTATAAAGAAAAAAAGAAATTTACAATATGGAACTAGAATAAGTATATTTATAGTGTATAATAATAGTTAATAGATTAATTTATACGGGGAGGAGATGCCATGAGAAAATATGGCGACTTATTATCGGAAGTTTCCATTGATAAGAATTTTGAAAAACAACTCAAAAATTTTGTTAAGCCTAATTCAGATTTTAAAGCTGTATGGGAGCAGATTTGTATGCTAGAGAGCCAATATCAGAGTGTGCCACCATACGGGATGGATAATGAACTCAAAATTGATTTTATGGAAAATATTGTGAAAGAAACACTATTTGATGATAGTCCTAATCCATATACAACTCTATGCGATAAGTTGATACGAGATGATAAAAATGCTTTCAAGCTAATATTGTATCCATATGCCAATAGAATATCTTTACTACAAAGCGATATAAAGATGTGTTTAAAATATAATTATGACTTTGATTGCAGACAGAAAAAAGCAGGACTCAATCGTTCAAATGATATTTTAGAGTTAACAAGGGAAAAGGAATATTATTTACCGTTTGCGTTGTTGGAAAATCAGTATGATGATTTTTGCTCATATACATGGCATAGTTTATTCCAAGACAGCGATGCAATAGCTTGCTTTAGTGTCGGAGATGGGAAATACTTTAATGCTCAAATATTTCCTAGAATTATAAAATCTTTGACATATGATAATAATGAATGTCCAGTTACAAATGATGACCGTTGGCTAATAGAAAAAATTTTTGGTGTGAATACGGTATTATCTTTAATGCCAGTAATGGAAAAATCTTATGACGATAATACTTTTAAAAATGTTATAAGTCCGATTTTGGATATACTTTTAAGTTGCAAGCCAATACATATACGAACGACTTTAGCGGAGTTAATGAGTGATGTGTTGTGTGAAATGACCACAGCAAGTAAAAATTCACCATATGGTTTAAATGTAAATGATTTATATGATAAGAATGAGATTAAGAACCTATTAGATGAATTAAATGCTACAGTTTCAAAAATCAATATAATATATATTACAATATTAAATACCTTATATGATGCAAAGGTGAAATTAGAACCCCTTGTCATGGAAATAATATTAGCAAAGGATAATAGTTCCTGTTTTGTTGAAGCTGACTTACCACAACTCTCTTTTGGAAATGATGCCAAAATAGTGACCCCAGTGATTTTACTTGATATTACTAATAAAATCGAAACAATAAATAAGTTATTGACAACTTACCAAAAAAGGAATTATAATAAAGGGGATTTAGCATATAGATATGGTTGTATACAATATCACGCAATAAGTTTTATTTATAAAGAAATGGAAAAGTTGAAATAGAATAGTAATTCCAAGGAACTGTTTGCTTAAAAAGCAACAGTTCCTTTTTTGTCGCAATTTGCGACATAAGCCGTTTTCTCAATAATATGCCATAATGTATCTGTAACCGAGAATAACTCATTATAAACGGAGGAGATACGATATGTCTAAGCAAACAAGTAGTGCTATGTATGATGGAAACGGTTCCCAGAATGGTAGTTTCAGGGATATTATTACTTTTACGGATGGTAGCCCCATAGATGCCATTACCTTTATGGCTGGTGTTCCTGCGGAAATCAGTGGTTCAAAACCGAGTATGCAACTAACTAATAAGCCTATAGAGCCAGTTCTCGATAATATGATAGTTGTTACTCCTACAGAGCAACAAACGGCATTAGAAGCCATTCCAGCGGTTGTAGAAGCCATTCCTGCGGTTGTAAAAGCCACTTTACCAGAAGCACCTCTCACAGATGCTAGAATCCATATGCCGATACCGCTGGACAAAGAATTGTTTAAAAAATCCGAGGTTGTTGAAGTAGTGGAAGAAAAGAGAAACATGGTAAGTGTACGTTTATACAAAAAATTATTAAATGAATATAAGTTGCGAGTATACTGTGGTGATGTTTATCTGTTTGATGAAGTGCATGGTATATATAGGAAGCTATCTACAGACGATTTAAACTATCTCATTAATTTGCATTTTAGAGAGATTATCGAAAAGTGCGGCTTATATTTGTACGATGAAATTTTAATGCACCTTAAAGTGAATTATGAAATAGCTGTGCAAGAAGCTGATTTTCAGCCATTACAATACTGGGGATTTCAAAATGGTTTTTGTGATATTTATAAAGGAACTTGTATTGTAAATGACGGGCGTTATTTTGTACGAAACGTTTTAACGTGCGATTATCATTCAAAGGCAATCTGCCCTACTTTTGATAAGTTTCTTAACTCCATTGCCTGTGGTGATAATAGAATTATTAATCTTATCTGGGAGACGATAGGGTATTTGTTTTCTAACGATACAAACGCTAAACGATTTTTTGCATTTATTGGATGCAAGAACTCCGGTAAGAGCCTGTTGGCACGAGTTATTACCAATATAATTGGTAATGATGCTACTACTCATTTAAGTCCAAGTGATTTTGCTGGTAGATTTAGCCTTAGTGGACTTAATGGAAAGAAGCTAAATACTTGCATGGATTTGCCAAACCGTGCTTTATCACCAGAAGTCCAAGCGATAATAAAGGAGATGACAGGAAATGATATTATGTACTCAGATGTGAAATACAAAGATGCAATTAGTTTTAAACCTACAGCTAGGTTGCTGTTTGGTTCTAACTATTTAATCAAAACGCAAGAATACGATTCGGCATTTGAAGAACGCTTAATTGTAATTCCGTTCCGTTACTCCATTCCAAGAGCTGAACAGGATTTTGATTTAGAACGGAAATTGCTGTTAGAGAAAGAAGGGATTTGTTTAAAAGCAATGCAGTATTATAAGGCATTGATATACAAGCGGTATCATTTTACCGACGTTGACTTATCCAGAGAGTTAGAAAACAATATAGATGATAATAAGGTTATAGAGTATTTTGCAAATGAGTGTTGCGAGTTTACTGATTCGAAATCCGATAAAGTGTTTTCCACGACATTGTATGAAGCATATAGAGATTATTGCCATTCTAAGGATTTAGAGCCATTAAAAAATCCTGAGTTTTCCAGAAAATTTAATGATAAATTTTCCGGTAGAGTAATAAAAAAGAAAATTAACATCAATGGCGAGTGTTTAAATGGCTTTGTATATCTTAAATTAAAACAATAATTGACAGCGTGGAGGATATGTAATGGAGAAAGAGTATGTACCGCTTAATTGTAAGAGATTATTGAGTATGAGCGATTTTCAAAAATATGCCAGTATCGGAAGAAACAATGCGTTTAAGCTTGTAAAACGAGCGGGATGTGAAATCCGGATAGGGAATCGAGTATATGCCGATCGAGTAGCTTTTGATGAATGGTGTTCATCTCAAACAATAAATAAAATATAAATCTAAACCATGGGAGAAGGTGCAAACCTTCTCCCACATATTTAATTTAAAGGGGGTATTATTGTGGTTGATACAAAAGAAAAGAAATTGCCAAAAGGTATTACACTACGGTCAGACGGTTACTATATGGGACGTTTTACCTATTATGGAGAGCGATATACACTTTATGATAAAGATTTGAAAATATTGAAGAAAAAACTAGAAGATTTGCGTTATGAACTGGAACATGGATTGTATGCAAAAGAATCAGTAATAACCATTGATGACTGGTTTCATACGTGGATAGAAGAATATAAGAAACCGACTGTCAAACAAGGAACGGTAGGAGTATATCAAGACAATTATGATTCTTATATCAAGAAACCATTTGGTAAGAAAAAACTGAAAGATTTGCGTCCAGAGCAAATTCAAAACTTATACAATACACTTAATAAAGAGGGTTACTCAAGAAATACGATAGAGTTAGTGTCTGTTGTGTTGAGTGGTATGTATAAGCAAGCATACAAAAATCAGTTAATTCAGAAGAATCCGGTGCCGCTTGCTACTCTTCCAAAAATGACAGAGAGAAAAGAACGTAGGGTATTGTCGAAGGAAGAACAGGAAATATTTATGGAATCGGCTAAAAATCATCAGTATTATTATACCTTTGAATTAGCGCTTTCAACTGGTATGCGTAGTGGCGAAATAAGAGGATTAGAGTGGCAAGATATTGACTTTTCAAATAGGATTATTCATGTACGTGGCACGCTAGTACAGAATCGTTATGGTTTTTATAAGGATTTGCCGAAAACACAAAGTAGTTATAGAGATATTCCGATGCTGGATAATGTCTATACATTGTTGAAGCAACGAAAAAAGTGCCAATCGGAGCAGAAACTTTTATTGGGAAACGAGTGGAAGCCATTGAAAGGATTAGAAAATTTGATTGTTACTACTAATACAGGACACCCTGTAGGAAAAGGATATTTGAATAATGCAATTAATAGAATTACGCTTAAGATACAAAAAGAATATCCAGAGTTTGAGGAACTGTCAATTCATACTATGCGACATACGTTTGCAACACGATGCATCGAGAATGGAATGGAGCCACAAGTGCTAAAAGCAATACTGGGACATTCTAAACTTTCAATGACAATGGATTTATATGCACATGTGCTTCCAGATACAAAGTCAAAGGAGATTCAAAAGATTGCGAATCTGTTTCGGTCAGAATATGTGTCTTGAGCATTATATTATTCCAATATAGCAAAGAAATTATGATTTGGTGAAAAAAGACCTATTTGCTGTGTGATTCTGAGCAAGTAGGTCTTAATCCTTGTAATGTGTTGCAATATCTTCAATTTTACAATCTAATATATTGCATAATGTGTTAATTGAGTTCATACTGATGCCCTCATTATTTCTCAGCCTATGCAAAAGAGATTTACTGATATGATATTTCGAGGTCAAGGTATATTGTGTAACTCCCTTTTCTTTCATGGTTTCCCATAATTTGTCATATTTAATCATTAATCTTACCTTTGTATATTGTTATAGTTTGATTTTACATCTATACTAAGTATGTACAAAGGTTCTGTTTTCAGACCCTCAGAGAGGAGACGATATTTTGAAGAGTTATATATTGCGGTTTGGAGTGCTTTTTTTGCTGGGAGTATTTATAGGATGGAATTATCCAGAGCGTAGTGTTGAAAAACGAGATTTTGAAATTATTCATAGCTATTCATATGTAGGTGGAGGATATAAAACAACTACACTGAGTGTAATTGTAAATATAGAGGACTATGATACAGGAGAAATGTTGGAACGTGTGAAAAAATATCATTATGAAAGAAATAGTGTTTCTAATGAATTAACAATCAAATTGTATGATGGAAGAAGCGCATTTGAAAATCATAGATGCAGAATTGAAAGAACTTATATAAGTGATAGGGGGGATTAATACATAATACGAGGATGCGGTTGACGGTATCTAAAAGAACATTTATAATGATTTTGTAATAAAAATGGTGTATTATTGGTGTATAACTTAATTTCGCTATAATCTATCTATGACATGAGTGGAGCGAAACCTACGGTTTTACAACAAAAAACCGGTCCCGAAGCACTGTCTGCAACGGAACCGATTAAAAAGGGGAGGATAAGTATTTCTTTTTTCTTTGGTACTACTCTCATTATCTCCTTCCTGTTCCAGATTATACACTGCACGGAAAATATTTTAAAATTAAAGGAGCGCATATGAAAAACATTATCGTTGGTCAGTCCGGCGGACCTACCGCTGTCATCAACGCCAGCCTTTACGGCGTGATTATGGAGGCACTTTCACACGAGGATCAGATTGGCCATGTCTATGGCATGGTGAACGGTATTGAGGGACTTCTTCAGGACAAATACATGGATTTGGGAACGGAGCTTATGGCGGAGGACAGGGAGCTTCTGAAGCTGACACCGGCTGCCTATCTGGGTTCCTGCCGCTACAAGCTGCCGGAGGATTTGTCTTCTACATTTTATAAGACGATATTTGAAAAGTTCGGTGAGCTGAATATTGGATATTTTTTCTACATTGGCGGCAATGATTCTATGGATACGGTCAGTAAGCTGTCCCGCTATGCAGCGCAGGTGGGAAGTGATATCCGCTTCATCGGCGTGCCGAAGACCATTGACAATGATCTGATTCAGACCGACCACACTCCGGGATACGGAAGTGCAGCCAAGTATGTGGCTTCTACCGTTCGTGAAATCGTGCTGGATTCTTCCGTATATCAGCAGAAGTCTGTGACGATCATTGAGCTGATGGGCCGTCACGCTGGCTGGCTGACTGCGGCAAGTGTGCTGGCAAGAAAGCACCCGGATGACAACCCGGTGCTGATCTACCTGCCGGAGTCTGACTTTGAGCTGGAGAACTTTGCACGGGATCTGGAGAAAGCTCTGGAGAAGCAGTCCAATGTGATCGTCTGCGTGTCTGAGGGCATTTCTGACGCATCCGGTACTTTTATCTGTGAGTACGGAGATGAGGCGCAGGTGGACAACTTCGGTCACAAGATGCTGACCGGCTGCGGCAAGGTGTTGGAGAACTTTGTCCGCCACAAATTCGGCGTGAAGGTTCGCTCTGTGGAACTGAACGTATGCCAGCGCTGTTCCGGCATGATTGCTTCTGCTGTGGATATTGAGGAGGCTGCGGCTGCCGGTAAGGAGGGCGTGAAGGCTGCTCTGGCAGGCGAGACCGGTAAGATGATCGCATTCTGCCGTGTCAGCCAGTCTCCGTACCGGATGGAGTGCCGCACCGTGGATGTGAATGAGGTCTGCAATCAGGAGAAGCCGGTTCCGGCTGAGTGGATTACCGGAGATGCCAATGACATCGGTCAGGCATTTATCGACTATGCGCTGCCGCTGATTCAGGGCGAGGTGGACCGTGTGATGGAGTGCGGAATTCCGAAATATCTGGAGAGAAAGTAAGAATAGTTGGAATCGCTGCTGCCGAGAGATGGGAGATGTAAGATATGAGCAGTATGGGGAAGAGAACGAATGTGAACAGGAGTGAAACCGGTCAGAATCCTTACCAGAACCGGATTCTGACCATACCCAATGTGCTGTCGGCATTTCGCCTTGTGCTGGTGCCGGTACTGGTCTGGCTGTATATTGAAAAGCAGGATTTCCGGATGACGGGATACGTGCTGATTCTGTCCGGCATCACGGATATTGCGGACGGATTTATTGCGCGGACCTTCCATATGAGCAGCAATGTGGGCAAGGTATTGGATCCGATTGCGGACAAGCTGACCCATGCGGCCATGCTGATCTGCCTGTTGTTGCGCTTCCGGTTGATGTGGATTCTGCTGGCAGTCCTGGTGGTAAAGGAGATCTTCATGGCAGTCACCGGCTGGCTGGTGATCCGAAAAACCGGGCATGTGTACGGAGCAAAGTGGCACGGCAAGGTGGCAACCTTTCTTCTGGATGCCATGATGGTGCTGCATGTGTTCTGGTATGACATTCCGGTGCGGGTTTCCAACGGATGTATCCTTGCCTGCGTGACCATGATGGTGGTCTCCCTGGTGCTTTACGGCATGCGCAATCTGAGGGCAATCCGAAATGGAATCTGAAAACTGTGCTGTTTTATACTGATAAGGTATGCAGCCGGACTTTTTTGCGGAAGAAGCCTACCACCGGGCCGGTAAAGAAAGCAGTTATCACAGTGGCGATTCCCACAACACTTCCTGCAGAGAATCCGATGAGGACAGCCAATACATCGGTTATGACACGGGCGGTTGAGAAGCGGATTCTGCGATTTGTCCACTGTTCTATGATCTGCCCCAGGGCATCATAAGGTGCGATTCCAAGGTCGGATTCCATATAAGAAGCGACCCCGAGACAGAAGATTGGAATTGCCGCCAGCAGGAAGCCGAAGCGCAGAATCATGTGTTCTGTAAACCACGGTGCGGTGATTCCCAAATGTCCCCACATGGAGACACAAAAGTCAGAAATATAGCCCAGAGCAGCCATATTGAAGATGGTTCCGATGCCAAGTCCTTTGCGGTACCAGATCAGCATCGGAATCATCAGAAGCAGGTTGAACAGCAGCTGGCTGGTGCCATAGGGGATTCCGATGATGCTGCTGATACCGAGATTCATGCAGGTAAACGGGTCTGTGCCAAGGCTGGACAGGCGGAGCATCGCCCCGCCAAATCCAATCAGAAAGACCCCTGCCGTCATTAAGATCAATCGTTTCATAGATAGTTCATTTGTCCTTCCTGAGTCAGCAAATTCTGCTGTTTATTCTACATTTCTTGATTCATCTGCAATATACTCAAAGAAATCGAAGTCCGCATAATGTTTGTGTTTTACACGGTCGGCACAGGTGATTCCCACCATGGTACCGGTAAATTCGCCATATTTGCAGTATTCATCGGAGAATTTTGTGGTGTCAAATACGCGTCCAATCTGCTCATAGTGCACATTGTCGTAGCTCCATGAGAACCAGGACTTTCTGCCTTCGATATTGATACGCAGATATATTGGGCAGTCATCCACCGGAATTCTTGTGTTTAAGAATTCCGTCTTCTCGCCGTTTTCCAGATGGATGATGGAGAGTGCGCTCTGACCTAAGGTTTCGCTGTAGTATTTGCGCAGATTGATGTAGTTCATGTTGTCATAGTACAGGATAATGCCTGCGCTGTGCTGATGAACTTCTGGTACAAATTCCATCCTGGTTGTGACTCTGGCGTATACGCTGGTCAGCTTTCTGGCAAGGATGCTCACCTTATTAAGAGAAGTTCGGGATTCCTGACCGCGAAGGCGCACATAGCCCGGTCTGGCGGTCACATCGGCAAAGCGGCTGGGCATGATGCGCGGCGCATAATAGAAGTTCCCAAGCTCGGGACTGTCAAAGTCATCGAAGGATGGCGCCTTGGGCATGGGCACTTCCGGAAGACTGCTTTCCGGCACCTCCAGCTTGGCAAGATTGCTGCCGTCTGCCATGCGGAGCCAGTGGTCCTCGGTCCACATCATCTTCTGAATGGAGGTCTCCCGACCCAACGTGCAGCGCAGCTCCGGTGCAAAGGGTCTTGCGCACAGGTGCACCAGATAGGTCTCGCCGGTGGGCAGATCCACGTAGCTGCCGTGTCCGGATTTCTGTAAAATGGACGCGGGATTGTAGTATTTCGGCTTCAAATGATCCGGGTCCTGACGCTCATTAGACATGCCCGGTACGCTGGTGACAATGGGATTCATGGGGTCTTTCTCGTAAGGTCCCCAGACATTTTTGGAGCGTCCCATGGTCACACAGTGGTTGTATCCGGTGCCGCCTTCTGCGCACATTATGTAGTAGTATTCGCCACGTTTGGTCAGGTGCGGCGCCTCGATGCAGCCGCGGTCTGTGCCTCCGCGCCAGACACGTTTCGGATAGCCGATGATTTCTTCCTTTTCTGGTGAATATTCTACCATACAGATGACACCCGGCTTCTCATAGCCTTCTCTCGTTTCCCATTCCAGAGAAACGATGTACTTTTTGCCGTTGTCGTCGTGCAGGATGGAAGCGTCAAAACCGGAAGAGTGCAGGTAGACCGGCTCACTCCATGGTCCTTCGATATTTTTTGATGTAATCAGATAATTGTCCACATCAAAGTATCGTGCATTCATGGAATTCATGACGCCGTACACTACATAGAACATGTCCTCCGCCTCGCAGTAGGTCAGGCAGGGAGCCCAGATGCCCTTGGCGCTCGGCAGCTTTTTCAGGTCCACCTTCTCGTCATCGGTCAGCACATGGGTGTACAGTTCCCAGTTCTTTAAATCTCTGGAATGATAGACCGGAATGCCGGGAAACCATTCAAAGGTGGAGACTGCCATATAGTAATCGTCGCCTTTCCGGCAGATACACGGGTCCGGGTTAAAGCCCGGGAGAATCGGATTCTGAATCATGATATAGTCCTCCTTAATTTGATATGAAAATGCTGCGAATCGTCGTTATTCTTCTGTCGGGAACCAGCCAAAGTCAACGCTTCTCCCAAGGTCCCAGCTGTCCCAGCCAATCCAGCCGCTGTCGTTGACCGTGTCAATCAGCAGCTTGTAATTCCAGTAAAAATATCCGCTCCCCTGATTCCAGGCATGAAGCTGTGCCTTTGCAAGTTCCAGATAAATGGCTTTCTTTTCCTCGTCGCTTAAGGACTCTTCCTGCTTCCCTTCCATGCCGTTTAATACCGACTGACCGCCCTTGGTATCCCAGCCGCAGGCAAGAGAATTGAACAGACACCACTCACCGCAGATAACCGGAAAATACTGCTGCATTTCCTCAATATCCTTCTCGAAATGTTCTGTAATGTATGCTTTGTAGCCCTCTACTGTCTGCTCACAGCCATCGGATTCTGCAAACATCAGGTACTGATGAGTGTCCAGTACCACGTTCTGATAAACGTCCTCCCGCATGAAATCCTTCCATGCAGTCAGCTCAAATCCGTCATGGAATACGATGTATTTTTCAGGCAGAAGATGAGGACGGATGCGGTGGTAGGCATTCTGATAGAAGCCTCTTAAGAACTCCAGGGTGTTGGGAGCAGAGCCACGGGCAAGGTTTTTGTCCACAGCCGGATAGCGGATTTCCACGTTCATCTGCTTCCACATGTTTTCTGTAATCGGCTCGTTCAGAATCTCGATGCCCCAGAGACCGGTTCGCCTGCCGTAGCGCTTTGCCAGACGCTCCAGAACAGTCAGCACGAACTCCACCTCCGACGGATACTGGGACCATTTGCAGACGCCGCAGATGCCGCCGTTGTCAAAGCCATTCTGTCCCAGCGGGGCGGTGTGCAGGTCAATCAGAATCTGCAGTCCGTATCGTTCTGCCCAGTTGAATGCCTTATCCAGCTCTTCGATACAGCCGATGAATGGTTCCCGGTCGCCGAAGATGAAGTAGGGAACCGGAATGCGGACGGTATTGAAGCCCATGGCTTTGATATGTACAAAATCGCGTTCCGTAATGTATTCCGCCCGGTGAATCTGGATGCGGGCCTCGTATACTTCACGGGAGAGCTGGCGGGGAAGATAATATTCATCCTCCGCCGTGGTTCCCTGAAAGAGTGCAGGACTCATCCACTTTTCCAGCACCAGCCAGTTCCCCAGATTGACTCCTTTTATGTTCTTATTTAATCCGTTCATGGTCATTCTCCCTTCTGTGCAGCAGTATTTCTTGCTTTTAAGTCTGCAATGATACCATTAAATTCTTCGTCCAGATGATAGAACTTCATAATCGCAAGACCGGCAACATAGACTGCAATCGGAATCCATACAAAGCACACTCTGATGGAAGAAAGTGCAGATGCGGTCTGAGCAGCTGCATCGCCTACATAGCCGCCCATTTCCAGAATCAGACCCAGCAGTGCGACGCCGACGCCGTTGCCGATTTTGTAGCCGAAGCTGCAGGCGCTGTTTACCAGACCTTCTGTGCGGTAGCCAGTTTTCCATTCGCCGTAGTCGATGGTGTCAGAAACCATAGCCCACATGGTTGCGCCGCCGCAGGCATTTCCGATACCGCGGATGATACTGGAAATAACAATCAATGCCATAGAGCCGCTGGAGAAATTCAGAATCAGCATACCTACGATATCCAGGATCAGACCGATGGAAAATACGTTGCGTTTGCCAAGATTTTTTACCAGCTTTGCAATGAAGAACATACCGCAAATCTGTACAATATTGAAGATTCCGTTGATGGTAGATACCAGGTTCTTGTCGCCCAAAATGTCTTTTGCGTAATAGACGGTTGCGCCGCCGTTTACGGAGTACATCAGGAAGAACAGTGCCAGCATTCCGGTCATCATGATCCAGTATTTATTCTGAAACAGTGCCTTCAGACCTTCTTTGAAGGGAACCGGTTTTGCTTCGCCGTCCGGGGTGGACGCCACTGGCTTGACACGCTCTTTGGTGCCGAAAAAGTTAATCAAAAATGCTGCAACAGCCAGCAAGCCGAATACGCAGAAGGTCTTGGTCCATGCTGTCGGATTGTCACCGAATTTTTCAACCAGTGGAAGAGTGAACGTGTTGATGGTCAGGGTGCCGGCAGTAGCCAGCAGGTTGCGGAAAATGCTCAATACAGAACGCTCGTATGGGTCCTGAGTCATCAGTGCATTCAGTGCGGAGTAGGGCACGTTGATTGCCGTGTATATGACAGTGGAAACCAGATTGTAGGTAATGAAAACATATACCAGTTTCGGGGTGGCAGTCCAGCTTGTAGGTACGGAGAACAGCAGGATTCCGGACAGGGCGAAGGGCACGCACATGCGCAGAAGCCACGGTCTTGCCTTGCCAAAGCGTGATTTGGTGCGGTCTACGATAACGCCCATGATAATATCACTGATTCCGTCGAAAAAACGTGACAGCAGCATGATCAGGCCTACGGCAGCGATGTTTACTCCGGCATAATCTGTGTAGTAGAACATGAGGAAGGCTGACATTGCCGTATAGATAATGTTACATCCAAAATCACCGCACCCGTAGGAGAAGCGCTCGACAACTTTTGATAAGGTTAATTTTGATTCTTTTTCCATACTCTTATTCTCACTTTCTTTTCTCTCAATCAATCCGGCGCGCGTTGGATTTCTTTGTTTGTTGTAATGAAATTATAGCATTATGACGAAGGTGAAGACAGGTGCGATACTGGCGATTATATAGGTCAATATTATCTTTTTTGTTGCGCGATACTAAGAAAGGGGATATAATTGCAGTATGGTGAGAGATTATATAATAAGGAGGAGAAGGAGCAGGATGAAGAAGGGGAAGCCAGATGATACTTCGCTATACGGGCAGAAGGACCAGATGACTTATGAGGTGATACAGGTCCCGAAAACCACGGGGGTTCGATTCTTTACATCGGTGGATCCGGGAAGCTATATTCCCAAGCACTGGCATCATGCGCTGGAGATCATCTACATGCAGGAGGGAGAACTGACGGTGATGAGCGGGGCGGCAGTTCGCCAGCTTCATGCGGGAGAGTGCATTCTGATTAATACCGGTGAGATTCATTCAACGAAGTGTACCGCACCCAATAAGGCAGTGGTGTTTCAGATTCCCATGGAGTTTATGCAGCAGTATATTCCGGATGTACAGCAGCTTCATTTCTCCCTGGATGAGCCGACAGATAATCCGGTTCGCAACACAAAGCTTACGATATTTAAGGAAACTCTTACTCAGATGCAGATAGCCAATGACATTCGCCCCGAAGGGTTTGTGCTGCGATTCAACAGTCTTCTGTTTGAGATTATGTTCCAGCTGTATCACAATTTCAGTGTGAGAGTATTTCGTGCCAACCGGAATCAGAAGGACAGGGATATGGCAAGGCTGAACCGGGTGCTGGAATACACGGCGAAGTATTATAACCAGCCGATTTCCATTGAAGAGATTGCGGGAGTGGCATATCTGCAGGCGGAGTATTTCTGTCGTTTCTTTAAAAAGTGTATGGGCATTACTTATCTGGAATATCAGAATGAGCTGCGTCTGTCGCACATTTATCAGGACCTTATTACCACAGAAGATACGATACAGGAGATACTGGAACGCCATGGATTTTCTAATTACAAGCTGTTTCGGCGGGTGTTCTATCAGCATTTCAATGGGACACCCACAGAGGTGCGGGCGAATCGTCGGAAGTGCTAGTATGGATATGGAATGGTTTTCTGTGCATACTGTCTCATAGAACGATAAAGGAGACAGGATGCATGGAATCCATATGGAGTAAGACTGTAAAGCTCCCTGCGCGGGAGCCGTTAAAAGAGAATCTTTCGGTAGATGCAGCCGTCATTGGAGCCGGTATGTCCGGTATCCTGACGGCTTATTTGCTGAAAAAAAGTGGCATGTCCGTGGCGGTTTTGGAGGCGGACCGGATCGCCGGCGGGCAGACGAAAAATACCACAGCGAAGATCACCAGCCAGCACGGGCTGACCTACGAAAAGCTGCTGCGCCGGTACGGGGAGCGGAGAGCCAGGCTCTATGCCAGAGCCAACGAGGCGGCGATTCTGGAGTACGAGATGATCATCCGGGAGAATCAGATCGACTGTCATTTTGAGCGCCTGCCTGCGTATCTGTACACGGTGGAGCCGGAAAACCGGGGAATCCTTTTGAAGGAGGCGGAGGCGGCAGCCTGGCTGGGACTTCCGGCGCGGTTTCAGGAGCGGGTAAATCTTCCTTTGGAGACCCTGCCCATGAAGACCGCCGGGGCGGTATGCTTTGAGCGGCAGGCACAGTTCCATCCACTGGAATTTATCCGGGAGATTTCGAAGAATCTGACCATCTATGAAGAGACCAGAGTCTTGTCTGTGAAGGGAAAGAAGATTCGCACAGATCGGGGTGCGGCGGTGACGGCGGAGCATATTATATTCGCAGCCCACTTTCCATTTGTCAATGTGCCCGGATTCTACTTTGCCAGACAGCATCAGGAGCGGAGCTATGTGGTCGCCTATGAAAATGCGGCTGATCTGAACGGAATGTATTACAGCATTGACGAGAACGGACTGTCATTTCGCAACTATGAGAACCTGCTTTTCGTAGGCGGAGGCGCCCACCGGACCGGGGAAAATAAGACCGGCGGCAGGTACCGGCAGCTGCGCAATCAGGCGGAGGCTCTGTATCCGAAGGCGAAGGAGGTGGCGCACTGGTCAGCCCAGGACTGTATGCCCCACGACGGGCTTCCGTTTATTGGAACGTATTCCATGATGCGGGAAAACTGGTATGTGGCGACCGGGTTCCAGAAGTGGGGGATGACCACCTCCATGGTGGCGGCCATGATGATCCGTGATATGGTGTGCGGGGTGGAAAGTCCTTATGAAAAGCTGTTTACACCTCAGCGAATCCACCCGGCTGCTGCGGCGAAATCAGCGGTGATTGACGTATGGAAAAGTGTGGCGGGGCTGACGCGGGGACTGTTTCTGCCGTCAGGGAGAAAGACTTCGCCGGGAGAGCCGACCGGCGGCAGGCAGAATCCGTCAGGTGGCAGACAGCATCCGGCAGATAGGAGCAGTGGAGATTTTTCCGGAACTCCCAGCCGCTGTCCGCATATGGGATGCGGGCTCAAGTGGAACCCGGATGAGGAGAGCTGGGACTGTCCCTGCCACGGATCCCGGTTTGACTGCCATGGAAATCTGAAGGATGATCCGGCGCAGAGTGGGCTGGGGCGGTAACCTGGCATTAACACCAGATTGACTTATATGCTTGTTTTTGCTATAATATTAAGCATAGAAGTAAAAGGTGGTGAGATATATGAGTTATTCTCAAGAAATTTTGAGCCTTGCACAAGAAAATAACGGAATAGTTACGACAGCAATGGTTGTCGATGCTGGTATTTCACGTGGATGCCTAAAATATTTAGCTGACAATGGTCGTTTGGAGCGAGTTACACGAGGCGTTTATATATTGCCCGAGGTTTGGGAAGATGAGTTTGTTAATTTTCAAAGCCGGTATAAGCGGGGGATTTTTTCACTTGATACAGCACTGTTTTTATGTGATTTGACAGATCGGACACCGGGAAAGTTTTATATGACGTTTCCGAGCACTTATAATCTTTCCGGTCCGAAATCAGAGGGGATTCTGTGCAACAGTGCAAAAGAACCATTGTACAGTCTTGGAATTGAATTGTTAAAAACCCCTGGAGGGAACCTTGTCAAAGTTTATGGCCCGGAGAGAACCTTATGTGATATTTTGCGTACAAGAAATCGCACGGATGTACAGATTGTATCAGAAGCATTTAAGAGATACACGGCGAGAGGAAATAAAAATATTCCAAGGCTTTCTGAATACGCACATATGTTGAAAGTGGAAGATAAGATCAGAGCTTATTTAGAGGTATTATTGTGAAAAATGCAATGCAGTTAAAGGCAGTTGTGAGGAAAATTGCGAAAGAGAAAAAGATATCTGCACAACTTGTACTTCAGAATTATATGTTAGAGAGATTTTTGGAACGGGTATCAGTATCGGAGTATCAGGACAATTTCATTATTAAAGGTGGCTTTCTGATTGCATCAATGGTTGGTTTGGATTCCAGAGCAACAATGGATATGGATGCAACCATTAAGAGATATCCGGTCAATGCAGAGACTGTTGAAAGAATGTTCATTGAGATTGCTGGAATTGATTTGAAAGATGACATTGCATTTGACTTCAAAAGTATTGGAGAAATACGCGAGGGTGATGAATATACTGGCTATCGTGTGGCATTATCTGCAAATTTCCCTCCGATGGCAGTACCGTTAAAGCTGGATATTACTACTGGTGACAGGATTACACCAAGGGAAATAGAGTATGAATACAAGTTGATGATGGAAGATCGAAATATTCATGTGCTTGCATATAATCTGGCGACAATACTGGCCGAAAAGTTAGAAACAGTCATATCCCGCGGAGATCAAAATACCAGACCAAGAGATTATTATGATATCTATATACTTACAAAATTGCAGTCGGAAAATATTGATTTGGAAACTCTTGCATTTGCATTGAAAGCAACCGCAGAAAAAAGAGGTTCTACAACAATTATATCTCGGTACCGTGAAATTATGAAAATGATACAAAATAGTGAAGTTATGAATCGCCAGTGGAAAAACTATCAGAAAGATTTCGATTATGCTACAGGAATAGAGTTTAAAGAAACCTGTGATACGGTTGTTCGCATTATGATGAGTTTACCGGAAATATAAGGATAACCGTGAGATTAAAGATTTTACAATGTATGATGAGGCACTAACCTGGTACCCGGCAGACTGGACAGTAACCCGGCATTTCTCCGAAATCGGGTGCTTCCGGTTTCAGAGGTTGCGCTTGACATGTACAGGGATGGTTCCTACAATAGGAGATAACAGGACAGAAAGGGGAACATTCATGTACTACGGAACACATTATTTATCGCCGGTGGGAGAGATTTATCTGGCCTGCGATGAGGAAAATATCATCGGTCTGTGGATCGAGAATCAGAAATATCTTGACAAAACCATGCCGGAAACTATAGTAGAAAAACCGGATATGCTTCCGCTGCAGAAGGCAGTTCAGTGGCTGGATTCGTATTTTGCAGGGAAGCGTCCGGAACTGTCTGAGCTGTCTTTGGCGCCTGTGGGCAGTGCATTCCAGCAGACTGTGTGGAAGATTCTGACGGAGATTCCTTATGGTCAGCTGACCACCTACGGGGCGGTTGCCGGGGAGACGGCGAGACGGCTGGGCAGGGAGCGGATGTCCGCCCAGGCGGTGGGCGGAGCCGTGGGACACAACCCGATTTCCATCATCATTCCCTGTCACCGGGTGGTGGGAGCAGGCGGCAGTCTGACCGGCTATGCCGGGGGAATAGACAAGAAGATTCTGCTGCTGACACACGAAGGAGTGGACATGACAAAGCTGTCTGTGCCGAAGAAGGGGACAGCGCTGTGACAGGAGAAAACTGTTATGAGGATGTGCTGTCGGAAAGGAAGGTTTATACATGAATGAGGCGATGTTTGAAATCTTGATCCCGTTTGTAGGGACATCTCTGGGAGCCGCCGGTGTGTTCTTTATGAAGGATGCCCTCAGCGATCTGGTGCAGCGGGCACTGACCGGATTTGCGGCAGGTGTGATGGTGGCGGCTTCGGTCTGGAGTCTGCTGATTCCATCAATTGAGCAGTCGGCGGGGATGGGAAAGCTGTCCTTTATACCGGCGGTTGTGGGATTCTGGCTGGGAATCCTGTTCCTGCTGCTGCTGGACCATGTGATCCCTCACCTTCATCAGAACTGCGATAAGGCAGAGGGACCGGTCTGCAAGTTCCAGCGGACCACCATGATGGTGCTGGCGGTGGCATTACATAATATCCCGGAGGGCATGGCAGTGGGCGTGGTCTATGCCGGATATCTGACTGGCAATGCGGAGATTTCCGCCATGGGTGCCCTGACCCTGTCTCTGGGAATTGCCATCCAGAACTTCCCGGAGGGAGCCATCATATCCATGCCCCTTCGGACGGAAGGAATGAGTAAGCCGAAGGCATTTTTGAGCGGGGTGCTGTCCGGAACCGTGGAGCCCATCGCGGCAATTCTGACCCTGATGGCGGCGGAGCAGGTGGTTCCGGCGCTGCCGTATCTGCTGAGCTTTGCGGCAGGCGCCATGCTGTATGTGGTGGTGGAGGAGCTGATCCCGGAGATGTCCGAGGGACGGCACTCCAATATCGGCGTGCTGGCATTTGCATTGGGATTCAGCTTTATGATGGTGCTGGATGTGGCACTGGGATAAGAGATTTTGTGAGAGAAAATACGGGAGGTATGGCAGAAGAATCTGCCATACCTCCCGTGGAATTTCATTTCTGGAATCAGTAGTTCTCTTTGCGAACCTCAAAGAAGCTCTGCGGATGGTTGCATACCGGGCACTTGTCCGGAGCCTTGGTACCGATTACCAGGTGACCGCAGTTGCGGCACTCCCACATCTGTACTTCGCTCTTCTCAAATACCTGTGCAGTCTCGATATTCTTAAGCAGTGCACGATAGCGCTCCTCGTGAGCCTTCTCGATCGCTGCAACGCCGCGGAACTGCTCTGCCAAAGCATGGAAGCCTTCCTCGTCTGCTTCCTTTGCCATGCGGTCGTACATATCGGTCCACTCGTAGTTCTCACCGGCAGCAGCGTGCAGCAGGTTCTCAGCGGTATCGCCCAGCTCGCCCAGAGCCTTGAACCACAGCTTTGCATGCTCCTTCTCATTCTCAGCAGTCTGAAGGAATAATGCGGCAATCTGCTCAAATCCCTGTTTCTTTGCCACAGATGCAAAATAGGTATACTTGTTTCTTGCCTGGGACTCGCCTGCAAATGCGTCCATCAGGTTTTTCTCGGTTTTGGTTCCGGCATATGGATTTTTAACCGGAACTTCCTCAGCTTTCCACTTCTCCATTGTTGTTCCCTCCGTGTTTTCATTGAATTTGATTGTATTAAGCAAATTATCCACAATGCCCTGCGGGACATCCGGATTACGCTTCAGGGTGGTTAAAAATGCTTTGGCGTTGCCGCTCTGCGGAAGCATAAAGCCTGCCTCACGGTACAGATCCTCCGCCATAAAGCGGGCTGATCTGGCAACTGCGGCGCTTAATACGTCCGGCAGTGCTGATGCAATCTGCTCCTGTGCCGCTTTGCTCTGAATGAGAGAGCGAAGGGCAGCAACGACCTCATCGGTCTTGGGCTGCTGAGGCGGATATTCCTTCGGAACCAGCGAAATAGCGCCGGAAGGACATGCATCCGCGCAGGCTCCGCAGCCGATACACTTAGATACGTCAATGATACTGTTCTCTGTGTCGGAAGCGCCGGTAGGACAGACATAGAGACATAAGCAGTCTTTGGTGCAAAGACGGATATTCCTTACTGCATACTTTTCACCCATCATACCGTCCTCCTTTCTACCTTCTCGAACTTCCAGCTCGGGACCTTGCAGACCGGACAGAGCGCCGGAGCCTCATCACCTACATAGATGAAGCCGCAGATGGTGCAGACATAGACGCCGGTGTTCTCCAGCATGCTGTCGCCCTCCTTCTCGTAGCGGGACAGCAGTGAGTTCACCATCCGGGTTACCTTCTCGCTCCATACCAGAGCGCGCAGGGCACCACGGTCCGCCTCTTTGCCGGAAACGGCACTGGCGTAAGGAAAACCGCTTCCCAGGTCCTTCTCCACCAGCGCAAGAAGTGCTTCGGTGGAAGCATCCGCAACCGGTTCTGCCTTGGACCTGAAAAAGTCTGCCAGCTTCTCAAAGGACGCCTGCTGACCAGGCAGATACTGCTTCTCGCACCCCCGTGCAAGATTGGAGCAGATAATGCTCATCTCCATGGCAGACAGTTCCTTCTCCACGTCTGGTGCCGAAAGAGCAGCATCCGGCTCCGCTGCCGGCTGATCGGACTTCTCACGAAAATCAGCTTTCCCGGCTCCGCACAGCGGACAGACCCAGGAATCCGGCAGATCCTCCCAGCGGGTACTGGCGGGGATGCCGGCACCGGGAATCCCTACTGCTTCATCGTATACGAATCCGCAGATGGAACATACATACTGTTTCATAGTTATTGTTCCCCTCCTTTGCATGATTATATCATAGTAAGTCACAAATGTCAGTGACTTTTCTGCGAAATCATAAGAAACGTAAGTCCCCTGATCAGTGCTCGCCGCACTCGTCTGCGTGCTGATGCTCATGGCAGATGGAGCCGGTGGACTCTAACTCACCCTTCAGATAAGCCTCAACCGCAGCACGTGCATCGCCGGTCACGCCGATGATCACTTCCACGCCGCGCTCATTGAAAATATCCACGGCGCCGCCGCCCATACCGCCGGAAATGATCACCTCAGCCCCGTTGTCAGCCAGGAAATTCGGCAGAAATCCCGGACGATGTCCCGGGTTCGGCACGCTGTTTTCTCCGGTAATCTGACCATGTTCAGCGTCAAAAAAGATAAAGTTCTCACAGTGACCAAAGTGACCGGCAACGGTCTTTCCCATAGCTGCTACAGCAATTTTCATAGTTAAAATCTCCTTTATATGTGTGTTATTTTTGAATAATCTTCATGGTGCTGCAAAATACCTCATAGAGTGCATCCCGCGCGGGACAGTCAAAATCGGCGATGCTGACACCGGCATTGATGGCGCTGGATGCGGCTTTGTCGTAGGGAATCTTCCCCACAAAGTCAATGGTATGCTCCCGGCAGAACTGCTCAATGGAGGCAGTGATCTCCGGGCTGATATCCCACTTGTTGACGCAGACGGCAGTCCTTGTCTGGAAAGTCTCTGCTGTCTGTATCAGGCGCTTTAAGTCGCTGAGACCTGACAGGGACGGCTCCGCCACAATCAGGACCAGATCCGTGCCGCTGACGGAGGAGATGACTGGGCAGCCGATGCCGGGAGAGCCGTCGATGACGGCAAGTTCTGTCTCCGGCGCAGCCTTCAGCATGGCAAGCTTGACTGCCGTGACCAGCTTTCCGGAATTGCCCCGGCCCATCTTCAGGGAGGCTGTGGAAAATACCGTGTCTTCCCGATACAGCGCCAGTGTTCCCGCCACATCCGGCTTCATGCTGACGGCCTGCGCCGGACAGACATGGGTGCAGACGCCGCAGCCTTCGCAGGAATACTCCCGGATCCGGCAGACAGTTCCCGTCTTTTCGATGGCGTCAAAGCGGCAGTGCTCCATACAGATTCCGCACCCGCTGCAGAGACTTTCCTGTATGCAGGCCTTCTCCGAGCCGATGAAATCCGAGCACTCCGGCTCCGTCTTCATGGAAGTGACCAGGTGCAGATTGGGCGCATCCACATCGCAGTCGGCAATGGCCTTCGCCCGGGCAAACCGGATAAATGCTGCTGCCGTGGTGGTCTTGCCGGTGCCGCCTTTTCCGCTTAAGATCAGCAGTCGTTTCACTGGATGACACCTCCGATCTTCTCAAGAAGTTCTGCAAAATCTGCCGCAAATTCCGGGTCAGACTCCACCGGAATACCGCCCTCAGCCGCCAGTCTCGCAAGCTTCTGGCTGAAGGAAATCCGCATCAGAACCGGAAGCTTCTGCTCCCTGCAAAAGGATTCCAGCGGCTCAAAGGGTGCATCCATCTTGTTGATGATGACGCCGCAGGGCTTGCCAAGCAGCGTGGCAAGCTCCCAGACCATGCGGAAGTTGTGGAATCCGAAGGCAGTGGGCTCCGCCACCAGCAGACAGCAGTCTGCATCGGCGATGCTCTCCATGACCGAGCAGGCACTGCCCGGCGGGCAGTCGATGATGGTCAGAGGGAAGCCGTCGGTGGCGCTCCCCTCAGCGGACGAGGTGACGTCATCAACGGCGCTCCCCTCAGCGGACAGGGTGGCAGTCTGCGCCGCCGCGAATCCGGCTTTCAGGGCGCTGTGGATCACCGGAACTCCGGAAGCTTCTCCGGTGTTCAGCACTCCGGTGATGACCTGCAGGGGACCGTGATGTCCCTGCTCAATGTGCCCCACCGGGGAATCCATTTCGCTGATAGCCTGCTCCGGGCAGACCAGCATACAGCCGCCGCAGGAGTGACAGACATCGGCAAACAGCTTCGGCACACCCTTGATATAGACCAGGGCGTGAAAGCGGCAGAAGTCCACACAGGCGCGGCATCCGCTGCAGCGGTCTCCATCAAACTTCGGAAGTCTGGTACAGACCGGAGTCTCCGTGACATGCTCCGGCTTTAAGAACAGCCGTCCGTTGGGCTCCTCCACATCGCAGTCGATGTAGACAGCATTTCCGGCTGTTACCGCCAGATTCACAGCAACCATGGTCTTTCCTGCGCCGCCTTTTCCGCTTAAGACCGCAACCTTCATCGGATTCCATGAAAGCCTGCATGAAAATGAGTCAGTTCAGCAAGCTTTCCTTCCTTCTGTGCGGCTAAATTGGTCTCGGCATCGCTGCCTTCTGCCTTGTAAATGACCACATCCGCCGCCTTCAGTACTTCCGCCGCATTCTCGCCGCAGCGGAAGGTGATCAGTGCCTGTGCATTCTGATCTGCCACGAACTGGGCTGCCTGAAGCCCGGCTCCGCCCTCCGCCTGTGCCGCCGGATTCTCCAGAATATCCGTCTGTCCGGACTCTGTATTGCGGATCAGGAAGTAGGGCGCCCGGCCAAAGGACGGGCAGATATCAAGTTTATTTTCATCTAATGGAACAGCAATAATCATGAGCTTTTCTCCTCGCTTTCTTGTTGGCGAAGACGTCGGTGCTTCCGACAGCCTCCGCAGGCGCAGTAGCTTTCCTTTCCATCGCAGAGCTGGTAGTCACCGCCCTCGATTTTCAGTGTCAGACCGTCTACCAGAGCATCCGCCAGCTTCTTGCGGGCGACGGTGTAAATCTGCTGAATGGAAGTCCGGGAAATGTGCATGTATTCCCCGCATTCCTCCTGGGAGAAGCCCTGCTTGTCAATCAGCCGGATCGCCTCATACTCGTCCACGGTCATAATCACGGCAGGCTTTTCGCTGCCTTGATTGTTGACCGGAGCAAACTCCGGTGTCCGGGGAAGAGAGCAGACTTTTCTGCATTTTCTCGGTCTTGGCATCGCACTCACCTCCTTGTATTTCTGACATATACCACTTATGCTTATAGTATACTTATTTTCGGCATATGTCAAGAATAATGATGGGATTTTGAGAAAAATATGGAAATTCCATAAAAGTGTATGGTATACTTTCCTGTATCAGGCAGATCGTCATGGAGATGAATCTGCAAACAGAAGCAAGGAGACCTTTCATGTCAAATATTATTACAATCACCGATTTTTCCGCCCCGGAGCTGGATATCTACGGGCGGCTTTCCGAAAGCCAGCTGCTGCATTACCATGAGCCGGACACAGGAATCTTTATTGCAGAAAGCCCCAAGGTAGTGGAGCGGGCGCTGGACGCGGGATATGAACCGATTTCACTTTTGGTGGAAACAAAGCACATAGAGGGAGAAGCCCGGCAGATCATTGCCCGCTGCGGAGAGATTCCGGTGTATACAGCAGAGTTTGATGTGCTGACAAAGCTGACGGGATTCAAGCTGACGAGAGGCGTGCTGTGCGCTCTGCGGCGGCGGAAACTGCCGGATGTCAGGAGCATCTGCCAGGGGGCAAGCCGGATCGCCGTGCTGGAGAAAGCCATGAATCCGACAAATGTCGGGGCTATTTTCCGCTCTGCGGCGGCGTTGAATATCGACGCGGTACTTCTCACGGCCGGAAGCAGCAACCCTTTGTACCGCAGAGCAAGCCGGGTGAGCATGGGAACCGTTTTCCAGATTCCGTGGACATTTTTTGATGAACAGGATGAAGCGTGGCCGGGAAACGGCATGAACGTATTAAAAGAAATGGGATTCAAAACCGCAGCCATGGCACTTCGGGATGATTCCATCAGCATTGCGGATCCGGTGCTGAAATCCGTGGAAAAGCTGGCTGTTGTGCTGGGCACAGAAGGCGATGGACTGGATGCGGAAACCATGGACGATTGCGATTATATTGTGCGTATCCCGATGAAGGCGGGAGTGGATTCCCTGAATGTGGCAGCGGCCAGCGCTGTGGCGTTCTGGGAGTTGAGAAGGCAGGATGTGTAATTTTCTGCTATCAGAATAATCTATGCGGTCACCCATATGCCGCCCAGGGGACAAGGGGTCTTTCTGGCGGCATATGGGGTGGACATGACGATATATTCAGAGAGAAAATCAGATTCAGGAGCCGATATGTGTATAAATGAAATCCCTGAAATCCTGAAAAGAAGTACAGCTTCGTATTTCCTGAACCATCTTGTCCTCATGAAACAGCATGATCAGTGATTCATAAAGTTCTCGAAATGTTTTCTTGTCGGCACGGTTGATCGATATCAGCAAAACCAGATGAACGGTATTGTTGTCCCAGATGAAACCCTTGTGGGAGACGGCTACAGCCACGCTGGTTTTGATGGCATCCATCTCGATGGAATGGGGGATGGCAATGTGCCCAAAGGCGGTTGAAGCAGCATTTTCACGTCGATATACCTTCTCCTCAAAGGTGGAATCCACATACTTTTTCAACAACAGCGTATCACAGAGTTTCGTAATAATCTGATTTTTGGAAGTCATAGGCGGGTTGGCAAGAAACAGATCTTCTTCAAAGAAAAAATCAAAATTTTTCTTCAAAATATGATTATTGTGCCAATCCTGTTCTGCGATTATGGCATCCTCTATCTGTTCATATTGTGAGCTCAGGTCAAATGGAGAAATCTGAACTACATGCCCCGGGTAGGTCCGGTGAACGGGAAGGGTGGTAAAGAGAATGGAAAATTGTCTGTCCTTCAAGTCTTCTTCGGAGTTAACACTGCATACAATATCAATCTGATTACTGAAATTCAGCAGCAGGCGATTTGATAAATCACTGCTCAAATTGCGGTAATCGGGACAGAGGAGCGCACAGGGAACCTTGGAGCCGTTTGTGTTCTGCCGTTCAATCTCCGCACCGATATGCATGGCAAGAAATGCCATTTCATCCTCCATAATCTGAATATGATACCGCTCCATCAGGTCAATTCCAAGATAAATGGCAATATCGTAGATGATAGGGTTGTTCATGCGGATGACATCGGTCATGGGGTTGGGGTTGCATCGTCCATGGCTGGCCCGAAAAAGCAGGTTCTTTAAGTGCAGGGAAAATGCCGTAGTAAAAGCGGTATCACTCAAATCAATCAGATAAAGACTGTTTACTTGTTCCACATAGCTTCTGGTGAGATGCAAAATATCGGGACCGATAATGCGTTCCAACTCTTTCTGAGACGCAGGAATGGAGTAGTTGACATTTGCTTTGAACAGTGTGTAAATTTCGGCACGGGCTGACTGGTTCAGTGAAAACCGGAACATCTGCTCCAACTGAGAGCAGAAATCCTCAATCAGATCATATTCCATGGCATTGTCCGGCTGATAGTCCGTAAAAAGGTTCTCTAAATGATTGCCATTCTGCTCCCGGTCAATGATAATCGCAAAGTGGAGAAGCAGGTTGGCGGCAGCAAAATCATTGAGATAGAAGCTGTGGCGCTTGGTAGTCTGCTGTATCAGCAGGCGAAGCTGTTCCATGTCAATATCTGCAAAACATTTCTGCAGCTGGACTGTATCGATAAAGCTGTTTTTTGACTCCTCGTTGATAACATAGCTGATGAGGCGGCGCTTGTTAAGTTCGTCCGCAACGACTAAAACACAGTCATTTTCACAGACAAATTTCACCTGGTAGGTGGCAAACATCCGATTCATCATGGAAATGACGGACTTGACTGTAGAGTAGCTGACGCACAGATATTCACACAGTTCAAACAGATCCAGACGAGAGGTATGGCAAAGAATCAACTGTCGGATAATATAGAAGGCCCGTTCCTCCATGGTCTGTGGTATCTGCTCCTCGTCATCCTCCATAATCAGATTCAGATTGATAACCGGATTCAATTCGTACCCGTTGTGGGATGACAGTATGATCTTTTTTCCATATAGCTTATTCAAATCGCCCACATAGCTTTTGACCGAGCGGGCAGAAATGTTCAGTGCATTGGCGAGAGCGGTGCTGCTTTGCGGTTTGGTCTGACATGATAGATATTTTAACAGTTCTTTTTGATTCCGATTCATCGTCCAATCTCCCCACATCATTCTTCTGTAATAGGTTCTTCTATGATATACTTAATATCATTATACATGATTTCATGAATTGAACAACTGATTTGTTGCACCCAGGGGTGCAAATTAATCAACTGAGGATTTGCACGGAAGGGTGCAGAAGTGAAGTTGAGGAGTGGGAAGATTTCCGGCATAATGGTCATAACAAATGACGAGCTGCTGTTACAGGGCAGCAGGAAGGGAGCAGAAAAATGGAAAATTTGAAGGTTATGTTATGTTGTGGTGCTGGTATGTCCAGTGGATTCCTGGCAAGCAGTGCAAGAAAGTATGCCAAGAAGGCGAAGCTTTCTGTGAGTGTGGAGGCGAGAAGCCATACAGAGGTTGCAGATTATTTGAACTCTATTGATATCCTGATGCTGGGACCGCATTTTGCTGTTGAGCTGGAGAAATATCAGGCACTTGGAAAAACTTATGGAGTTCCGGTGATTTTGATTCCTCAGGATATTTACGCACAGTTGGATGGTGCACGTCTGATTGAACTGGCACAGAAAACCGTAAATGAGAACAAATAAATACCACTGATAAAGGAGATTATCGATGAATCAATTCATGAAATGGTTGAGCGATTCTTTCGCTCCTACGATGAAAGATGTATTTGCAAAACCCTGGTTATCCGCAATTGCAGCCTGTATGCAGAAAATAATTCCATTTATTCTGACAGGCTCTCTGATATTTTTTTATAATGTAATCGTATCTTTTGTACCGGCTCTTCCGGATTTGTCACCGATTGCCAACTACAGTTTCGGTATCATTACGCTGATTGTGGCATTTATGATGGCGAATCAGTGTATGGAAAAGTTAAAGCATCCGCAGTATGTGATCAATGCCGGTATTACGGCTATGTGTGTGCTGTGTATGGTGGCAACTCCTCAGGGAGAGAATGCGGACAGTCTTTCTGCATTTATGAGTAATTTAGGAGCAACCGGTATTGCTGTAGGTATGATTGCAGGTTTATTTGTAGCCCTTGTATTTCATCTTTGGGGAAATTTGAATTTCCTTCGTGACAGCAGTGTCCCTGATTTTGTGACTGCCTGGATCAATGTACTGATTCCGAATGTCATTACATTGGGAACTACCATGGTGCTGGTGTTCAACTTAAAGCTGAATCTGCTGGAGCTGATTTTGAGCGTCTTTATGCCGCTTGTAAAAGTTGGACAGACACTGCCGGGCTTCATGCTGATTTCTTTTGTGATTGCATTTTTCTATACGATGGGTATCTCAACCTGGTTATGGAATGCAGTGACAACACCGATTTTCATGGTGGCAATTCAGGCAAATATTGATGCGGTGGCAGCCGGTCAGCAGGCAACCAACATTGTGACCAGCGAATCATTTTATACCCTTGCATTCATTACCATGGGTGGTGTGTGTTGTACTTTGGGTCTGAACGTGCTGATGTGTTTCTCGAAATCCAGACAGCTTAAGACCCTGGGACGTGTATTCATTGCACCTTCCATCTTTAACATTAATGAGCCGATCATGTTTGGTGCTCCGGTGGTGTTTAATCCGCTTCTGATGATTCCTGCATGGATTAACGCGCTTGTCGGCCCGCTGTATGTGTGGATTCTGATGAGTTCCGGCTTGCTTCATATTCCGGCGAAGATGATTCAGGTGGGTCAGATTCCGGCACCAATCTGTAGTATGATGATTACAGAGGATGTTCGCGCATTGCTGTGGTGGGCAATCTTGTTTGTCATTTATCTGGTAATCTGGTATCCGTTTTTCAAAGTGTATGAAAAGCAGAAACTGGCAGAAGAACAGGCATAACAAAATCAGTTTGATGAGGGAGAGCATATCATGGATGATACTTTAGAAATGAAACAGGAAGAACTGCTGCAGGTTGCCATGCAGATCATTATGCATGCCGGAGATGCAAGACTGCGGATTAATGAGGCGCTGAAGGCGGCAAAGGTATTTGATTTTGAACAGGCAGACAGCAAGATGAAAGAGGCTGTGGATGAGATTACGGAAGCACACAGAGCGCAGACTGAGGTAATTCAGAGAGAAGCAGGTGGTGATGCATATCCTTATACACTGATTTTCACTCATGCACAGGACACGATCATGACCATCAATTCCGAGGTTCGACTGGCAGAAGAGATGATTGATATTTTGAAATTGCTGGAAGAGCGGACAAGGCAGGTGAAATAGATGAAATATCAGTTTCCGGAGAATTTTCTATGGGGAGCTTCTACCAGCGCATATCAGGTAGAGGGTGCAGCATATGAGGATGGGAAGAAAGCTTCTCAGCAGGATATTATCAACAAAGAAAATTACGTGGAACGCGGTTTTGCCACTGCAGAGATTGCAAGCGACCATTATCACCATTATAAAGAAGATATTGCACTGATGAAGGAGATGGGATTTAAGGCATATCGCTTTTCGATTGCCTGGTCCCGGGTGTTTCCGGATGGAACCGGTCCTGTCAACGAAAAGGGGATTCAATTTTATCGTGATTTGATCGAAGAACTGAAAAAGAACGGGATTGAGCCGATTGTGACTCTGTACCATTATGATCTTCCCTGGGCACTGGTAGAACGGTACGGTGGATGGCTGAACCGTCAGGTGGTGAAGGATTTTGAGTATTATGCACGCTATATTATCACCGAATTTAAGGACAAGGTAAAATACTGGACGACCATCAATGAGCAGAGTATTATTGTGCAGTACTGGACGCAGAAATGCTATATTCCGGAGGAATGCCGCAGCAACAATCAGCTGCGTTACCAGATTAACCATTATATGAATCTGGCGCATGCCATTGCCTGCAAGCTGGTACATGAACTGGTTCCGGGCGGTCTGGTGGGATCTGCGATTGGCTATGCTCCGGTGTATCCGCTGACATCCAGTCCGGAAGATGTTATGGCAGCTCAGAATGCTCATGATCTGCGAAATGCCTACTATCTGGATATTTATTTTAAGGGATTTTATACAAAATCTGCTATGCGGTATCTGGAAAAACATGGTCTGGCGCCGGAGATTCAGCCTGGAGATATGGAGCTGATCAAGGAGGGTGAATCGGATTTCCTTGCACTTAACTATTATTACAGTGATTGTGCCAAAGCCTGCCCGGAAGGTGAAGGAAAAGAAATCCGTTACAGTGGTGTCAATTACAGCGGAAAGAAGGGAGAAATCTCAGGCTTTGAGACACACCCCGGCTTTTATGAAATGTGTAAAAATCCCAATCTGGAGACCAGTGACTGGGATTGGTCGATTGATCCTACCGGTCTGGAATACATTTTCCGCGATATTTATACCCGTTATAATAAACCGTTAATGGTGACGGAGAATGGTTTGGGAGCTTTTGATGTGGTGACTGAAGATGGGGCGATTCATGACGACTATCGAATTGCATATCTGAAGGCACATATCGAAGCTATGAGAAAAGCAATGGATGCAGGAGTCGAGGTCCTGGCTTATTGTCCATGGTCTGCCATTGATTTGCTGTCCACCAGCAACGGAGTTAAAAAGCGCTATGGCTTTGTATATGTTGACCGCACAGATGATGATGCGAAGGAATGCCGGAGAATGAAAAAAGATTCTTTCTACTGGTATCAGAAGGTGATTGCCACCAACGGAGAAGAGCTGTGAGAAAGGAACGAAGGTCATGAGGCAATTTCAATATGTAATAAAAGACAGTATGGGAATGCATGCAAGACCAGTTGCAGAACTTGCACAGGTGATATCAGATATTCATTCGGATGTGCTTATCGAATATAAGAGCAATACAGTCTCAGCAAAAAATATGATGAAACTTCTCAGTCTTGGTGTCAGATACGGAGAAGAAATCCGTGTCATTATTACGGGGGAGGATGAAGATAAGGACTATAAACGGCTGATGGATTTTTTCAGAAAAAACTTATAGGTGCAATACAGCGTCGGAGGCAGAAGGAACAGACTGCCTTCGACGTTTTGTTGTTACCGGTGCAAAGCAACCGCAGGCTGAAAAATTTTATGGCAAGCAGGCAGGTCTGTGTGGTATACTTCCTTTATGAGAAAAATATTATGTGTGATTATGGCATCATTGTCTCTGGCAGGCTGTCAAAACCAGGATATACCACAAGTCGTGGAAACCCAGACATTTGATCCGGCAGTCGCTGTATTTTATGACAATCTCAATGAGATAGCAGAGGAAGCCGATACAGTCGTACAGGGAAAAACGGTTCGACTGGATTATTTTATGGCTCCAAACGGCATCATTTGGACAAAGCAGAAGTTTCAGGTTCAAGAAGTATTGGACGGAACGGTGCCTCAAGAAGAGTATATCAATATCTACCGCATGGGCGGAACAATCTCGATTGATGAGTATCTGGCATCGTTTCCTGAAACTGCTCAGGGTGATTTGAAACGAAATTATGGAAGCTATGATAAAGAAGATTTGATTTGTCAGGTATATGAAGATGAAGAAGCTGTTTCGATTCATCAGAAGGAGGTCGTGTTCCTGCAGCACTGCGATGCGTTCGGCAATGAACCGGAAGATTACTGGAGAGTCGGGGGAAGTCTGGGAGAGTTGTTTGAAACCGATGAAGGAAACGATGTATATTCCGGATATTGGGGAACTTATAGTGTGGATGAAGTGCGGGATATGATTTTACAGTAAAATAATAGGAAAATTGAAGAACAAAGGAGCGAACATAATTATGAGCAAAAAGGTTTTAGTTATTACATCAAGTTTTAGAAAAGGCGGCAATTCTGATTCATTAGCGGAGGCATTTGCAAACGGGGCGATGGAAGCGGGGAATAAGGTGGAAATCATCACGCTTCGAGATAAACATATCGGATTCTGTCACGGCTGCCTTGTCTGCTTAAAGACGGGTAAATGTGTTATGAACGATGACGCCATCGTGATCACCGAAAAGATGAAGCATGCAGAAGTCATCGCATTTGCTACGCCAGTTTACTATTATAGTGTGTCCGGACAGTTGAAAACCATGTTGGACCGTGCTAATTCTCTGTATAATTCAGAGTATGAGTTCCGTGATATTTATCTGCTTGCAGCTGCCGCGGAAGATGGGGAGGAAACGGTTTCGGGCACGCAGAAAGCGATTCAGGGCTGGGTTGACTGTTTTGAAAAAGCGAAGCTTGCAGGGACTGTTTTTGCGGGTGGTGTAGCCGAGAGAGGGGATATTGCAGGACATCGGGCTTTAGAAGAGGCTTATAGTATGGGAAGGGAATTATTGTGATTATTTAACAGAGGGAGAAAATGTAATGTTTTAAACGTAAACATTACATAAGAAGAAGGATGAATTTAAAAGAAAAAGAAAAAATAATTACTGAAATTATAGAACCAATTATGAGTGAAAATGGGTATAAGAGAGATTATACACCAGATTTTGATTGTCAAAGTTGGGACTATATAAAATTGAATGATAATAGTGGGATGCAGGTAATATCAATATATGATGATAATATTTCTTTAAATATGAGCTTTTTTGTAAGTTTGCCAAAATGTAAAGAAATTAAGGTGGCTGAAATTTTAGATAATCATTCTTTGAAAGATGAGGTACAGGGATATTCATATAATAATAAAAAAGAATTTCTTAGTGTGATAAAAATGTTTGCAAGTACACTAAGCAATAAAGGTTTTCAAGTAATTGATAAAATGGCTGGTGTTCAAAATGATTATAAACAAGTGGATAAAAGATATATTAAATTGGAAAAGTTAGCTGTAGAGTCCCAATATACAATATTAAAAGAACAACAGAGTTATTACATTAATCAAATTTGTAACAGATTCTTGGAATTGCAAACAGATACTATAGAAAAAAACGAAGAGGAATTAATCGAATTGTCATATATGTATGGACAATGGGTAATTTGGAATTACTGTGGAAATTGGGGCTGGAATGGGAACAGGTTTATTATTAATAATTGCATAGATCAACGAAAGGAAGATCCATTAAAAATAGTGTTTGGTAGTTGGGGAATAAAAAATATTAATGATTTGAAGGAAATATGGCAAATTTCATAGTTAAAGAGTTTGTTATGTATATATAGTAATTACGATAATTGAACTGACAATGGAGGACAACCAGCCATGCTCTGGTGGATTGCAGTAACAGTATTTTCATTTTTTATCAAGGGTCTGTGCGGTTTTGCCAACACGCTGGTGTTTACCAGTCTGCTGAGCTTTACCAACAACAATGTCAATATCTCCCCGGTGGAGCTGGTGCTGGGGTATCCGACCAATGTGATTGTGGCGTGGAAGGAGCGCAGGTGGATCCGGTGGCAGCTTTGTGTGCCGCTGTCGGTGCTGATCATTCTGGGAAGTATTCCGGGGATTCTGT
The DNA here is from genome assembly GCA_030536555.1 of Eubacteriales bacterium. Lineage (GTDB taxonomy): Bacteria > Bacillota > Clostridia > Lachnospirales > Lachnospiraceae > Brotaphodocola. The sequence goes on from JAUNPU010000001.1 coordinate 189,492, forward strand.
TTCTGAAGAATGCGGATACGACGGTGATCAAGATTCTCTTCGGTTTTGTGATCATCGGCATCGGAGGGCAGATGCTCTGGCAGGAGAAGCATGCGAAGCCGGTGAGGCAGTCGAAGGTGGCGCTGGCGGTGATCGGGGTGCTGTCGGGAGTGCTGTGCGGGCTGTACGGCGTGGGAGCGCTTCTGGGGGCTTACATGGGGAAAATCACGGAGAACAGCCATTCCTTTAAGGGCAACCTGTGCACGGTGTTCTGGGTGGAAAGCACCATGCGGATTCTGCTGTATCTTCACTGGGGAATCATCTCGCTGGAGGTGCTGGGCTTTGCGGTGAAGCTGGTTCCGTTCATGATCCTGGGGCTGGTGCTGGGAATGGTCAGCAGCAGTCTGCTGGATGAGAAGGTTGTGCGGAAAGTGGTGATCGTGATGCTGATATTCTCCGGCGCGGCGCTGATTGTGAACAGCCTCTGATGGATGGAAGAAGCGACGGTTTCTGGCAGGCGTCAAGGTATCCGGGCGCAAATACTTGACATAAGGAGCATTACTAATTATGATTGATTTACATGGTGATATTTCCATACCGTTTTTGAAAAAAAGCCGGTTTACCGGCAGTTATCTGGGAATGCGGTATGTGCTTTTGAAGGCGGAGCGGGTGATCCGGGAGGCGGAGAAGACGGTCGGGCCGGACGGGGAGGAGAGCGAAGTGCCGGCGGAGACGGAGACGGTGATCCGGGCGATCATCTGGCCGGAGCCATTTAACTTCGAGGTGACACCGGAGGAGAAGAAGCACAGCAGGGATTTTCCATTTTCCCAGGACGGGTTATGGGAGGCGGTGGACTGGCTGAATGCAGAGCATGAGGCAGGGAATTACTGACCAATGAGAACAAGGAAAGAGGATAAGACGAATGAATTTAACACAGGTGACCAGTATTTACTTTAGCCCGACGGACAGCACGAAGAAGGCTGTGGAGCTGATTGCAGCACAGATTCCGGGCAGTCATGAGAGTCTGAATCTGACGGAGGCGAAGCATCGGCCGGACTATCACTTTACGGAGAATGAGGTGGTGCTGGTGGGCGTGCCGGTGTACGGCGGCCGGGTGCCTATGACGGCATCGGAGCGGCTTAAGAAGCTTCACGGACGGCAGACTCCGGTGGTGCTGGTGGTGGCTTACGGCAACCGTGCCTATGAGGATGCGCTGCTGGAGCTGAAGGATATTCTGGTGGAGCAGGGCTTCCGTCCGGCGGCAGCGGCGGCTGTGGTGACGGAGCACAACATTGTCCGCAGCATTGCGGCAGGCAGACCGGATGAGGAGGATCAGAAGCGGATCCGGGCATTCGGGCAGAATGTGGCGGCGAAGCTTCATGACATTCCGGGTACCTGTGACCTGACAGAGCTGTCTGTGAAGGGCAATCATCCCTACCGGGAATATCACACCCTTCCGCTGAAGATCAAGGTGGGCTCCTCCTGTACCAGCTGCGGTGCCTGCATTAAGAGCTGCCCGGTGCAGGCCATATCCCGCACGGATCCGAAGGTGACGGATCAGGAGCGCTGCATCAGCTGCATGCGGTGCGTGAAGGTGTGTCCGACCGGCGGCAGGAAGCTGGGAATGCTGGTTCAGATCGCGGTGGGCAACAAGCTTAAGAAGGTCTGTGCAGGCAGAAAGGAACCGGAGTTTATCTTATGAAATTAGGTACAAAGAAGGGTACAGACTCTGCAGCGCTGGAGAATGACCTGGATACAGATGATATCAGAGGGCTGGTGTGGAGGCTTGCGTTTCCCTCCATGCTGGCCCAGTTTGTGAGTGTTTTTTACAGTATTGTAGACCGAATGTATATCGGCAATATCCCGGAGATCGGGGAGGTGGCGCTGGCGGGTGTGGGCATCTGCGGACCGATTGTGACGCTGATCTCCTCCGTGGCATTTCTGGTGGGAATCGGTGGCGCGCCCCTCTTAAGTATCCGTCTGGGAGCGAAGGATGAGCGGGCGGCAAGCCAGATTCTTGCCAACTGTTTTCTGATGCTGACGGTGCTTTCCGTGCTTCTGACGGTGGGTTCCATGGCGGTCAGAGAGAAGCTTTTATGGTGGTTCGGAGCGGGGGAGACCACATTTCCCTATGCCATGGAGTATATCACCTGGTACCTGACCGGCACGGTGTTTGCGCTGCTGACCACGGGACTGAATCAGTTCATTATCTGTCAGGGGTTTGCGAAAATCGGCATGAAATCCGTGGTGATCGGCGCGGTCAGCAATATTATACTGGACCCGGTCTTTATCTTTGTCCTGCAGATGGGGGTAAAGGGCGCGGCGATTGCGACGGTGATTTCCCAGCTGGCATCCTGCCTGTTTGTGCTGGGTTTTCTTCTGGGCAGGCGGGTTCCCATCCGGATTACCTTCGGCGGATATGACTGGAAGGTGATGAAGCGGGTGATGAAGGTGGGCGTGACTCCATTTATCATCATCGCCATGGATAATGTGCTGATCATCTCTCTGAATGCGGTGATTCAGCGCTATGGCGGTCCTGCAGAGGGCGATATGCTGCTGACCTGCAATACGATCCTGCAGAGCTTTATGCTGATCGTGACCATGCCGCTGGGCGGAATCACCCTGGGAACCCAGACGATTCTGGGCTACAACTACGGGGCGAAGCGGCCGGATCGGATCTGGAAGGCGCAGAAGCACATTGTGGCGCTGTGCCTGATGTTCACCACCACCATGTTTCTGGCTGCACAGCTGGTTCCGGAGCTGTTTGTGCGGATTTTCACCCAGAATGATGCTTATATCGACATGACGGTGAAGGCAATCCGCATCTATACTCTGGGGGTCATTCCGCTGGCGGTTCAGTATGAGATCGTGGACGGATTTACGGGCATGGGCATCTCATCGGCGGCGATGGCGCTGTCCATGTGGCGAAAGCTGGTGTATCTGGGCGGAGTCTTCCTGCTTCCTGAGATAGCAGGAATCCACAGTGTATTCTACACGGAGCCGATCTCCGATGTGGTGGCGACGGTATGCTCGGTGGTGGTGTATCTGCTTTTGTTTAAGCGGATTATTGGAGATCCCGGAAAGGTGGCAGCATGATCATACGAAAGCATTTTTACTTTTCAGGCCGGGTACAGGGCGTGGGCTTCCGGTACCAGGCGACCCGGCTTGCGCGGGGACTGGGACTGACAGGCTATGTGAAGAATCTCTGGGACGGGCGCGTGGAGCTGGAAGCCCAGGGGGAGGAGCGGCTGGTCTGGGACCTGGTCAGCAGTCTTCACCGTCAGCCCTATATTCAGATTGAAGATATGGAATCAAAAGATATGCCGACAAAGCCGGAGCAGGGCTTTCAGATGGCAAATTGAGGAGGACAACAGGATGACACAGAATGAAGTGCTGGAGCAGGCGAGAACCTGCCTGGGTGCATATTGTAAGGGATGCCGGGTCTGCAATGGCCGCGCCTGCCGGAATCAGATTCCGGGACCGGGCGCCAAGGGTGTGGGCGACACGGCAATCCGCAACTACGATAAGTGGAAGGAGATACGGGTGCAGATGGATACCCTGTGCGAAAATAAGCCGGTGGATACGTCTGTGGAGCTGTTTGGCAGAACCTTTGCCTATCCGTTCTTTGCCGGTCCGGTGGGAGCGGTGAATCTGCATTACGGTGAGAAGTACAACGATGCTTCCTACAATGATGTGCTGGTGTCGGCCTGTGCCGGATGCGGCATTGCGGCATTTACCGGCGACGGGGTCAACCCGGATGTGATGAAGGCGGCAACGGCAGCTATTCAGGCATCTGGCGGTGTGGGAGTTCCGACCGTGAAACCCTGGAATGCAGAGACCGTCCGGGAGAAGATGGAGCAGGTGCGCCGGTCCGGTGCATTTGCAGCGGCGATGGATATCGATGCGGCAGGTCTGCCGTTCCTGAAAAACATGACCCCGCCGGCAGGCAGCAAGACGGTGGAGGAGCTTTCTGAGATCATCCGTGATGCAGGAGTTCCGTTCATCGTGAAGGGCGTGATGACGGTGAAGGGCGCTCTGAAGGCGAGAGAGGCCGGTGCGGCGGCGATTGTGGTGTCCAACCATGGCGGACGTGTGCTGGATCAGTGTCCGGCGACGGCGGAGGTACTGCCGGAGATTGCAGCGGCTGTGGGCGGTGGCTCCATGAAGATTCTGGTGGACGGCGGCATTCGCTGCGGCACCGACATTTTCAAGGCGCTGGCGCTGGGGGCAGACGGTGTGCTGATCTGCCGTCCGTTCGTGACTGCGGTTTATGGCGGCGCGGAGGAAGGCGTGGAGGAGCTGATCGGACGCCTGGGAGCGGAGCTTAAGGACACCATGACCATGTGCGGGGCGCACAGAATCAGCGAGATTACGGCGGATATGGTGAGAGGTCAGGTTATCCGATAATTCACAGAAAACACAACATAACTTCAGGGAATAGTACACATTACTTTTATATAGTTGACAAATAATGCCCTGATTTGTTATGATATTTGTTAATTGATAGGAAAGGGAGAAGAACATGGATAGAATCGTGTTATCTTTGCTGGTGGACAATACCGCTGGTGTACTGAGTCGTGTGGCAGGATTGTTCAGCCGCCGCGGGTACAACATTGAGAGTCTTACCGTAGGCGTGACCGCAGACGAGCGGTATTCCAGAATGACGGTGGTTTCCTTCGGAGACCAGAATGTGTTGGAGCAGATCAAGGCGCAGTTGAGCAAGCTGGAAGATGTGCGTGACATTAAGGAACTGAATCCGGGACGTTCTGTATACCGGGAGCTGATCATGGTGAAGGTGAAGGCAAATGCCAGCGATCGTCAGGCGGTGAACGCGATCTCCAATATATTCCGTGCCACCATCGTGGATGTGGGCAAGGAGTCTCTGACTGTCATGCTGACCGGTGACCAGTCCAAGCTGGACGCGCTGATCAATCTGCTGGAGGATTATGAGATCCTGGAGCTTGCGAGAACCGGTCTTACGGGACTGTCCCGCGGAGCTGACGACATCCGCTACCTGCCGTAGGGGATACCGGTCAAAGCCTGTACATAAGCTGAGGCGGAATAGATTCAAACAAAATGAATGTTAGAATTCTGAGGAGGAAAAAGATATGGCAAAGATTTATTATCAGGAAGATTGTAATTTATCCTTACTGGAAGGAAAGACAATCGCTGTCATTGGCTACGGCAGCCAGGGACACGCACACGCTCTGAACGCAAAAGAGTCCGGATGCCATGTAATCATCGGTCTGTACGAGGGCAGCAAGTCCTGGGCAAAGGCTGAGGCACAGGGATTTGAGGTTTATACCGCAGCAGAGGCAGCAAAGAAGGCAGACATCATCATGATTCTGATCAACGACGAGCTGCAGGCTGATATGTACAAGAAGGACATCGAGCCGAACCTGGAAGCAGGCAACATGCTGATGTTCGCTCACGGCTTCAACATTCATTTCGGCTGCATCACCCCGCCGAAGGATGTAGACGTTACCATGATCGCACCGAAGGGACCGGGACATACCGTTCGTTCCGAGTACCAGGAGGGCAAGGGCGTTCCGTGTCTGGTAGCAGTAGAGCAGGATGCAACCGGCAAGGCTCTGGAGCTGGCACTGGCTTACGCACTGGCTATCGGCGGCGCAAGAGCAGGCGTTCTGGAGACCACCTTCCGTACCGAGACCGAGACCGACCTGTTCGGTGAGCAGGCAGTTCTGTGCGGCGGCGTATGTGCGCTGATGCAGGCTGGCTTTGAGACTCTGGTTGAGGCTGGCTATGATCCGAGAAATGCTTACTTCGAGTGTATCCACGAGATGAAGCTGATCGTTGATCTGATCTATCAGTCCGGTTTCGCTGGCATGAGATATTCCATCTCCAACACCGCTGAGTACGGCGACTATGTGACCGGACCGAAGCTGATCACCGAGGAGACCAAGAAGACCATGAAGAAGATTCTGTCCGACATTCAGGATGGTACCTTTGCAAAAGAGTTCTTACTGGATATGTCCCCGGCTGGACGTCAGGTACACTTCAAGGCTATGAGAAAGCTGGCTTCCGAGCATCCGTCTGAGAAGGTGGGCGCAGAGATTCGTAAGCTGTACAGCTGGAACGATGAGAGCGGCAAGCTGATCAACAACTAAGTCAATATGGGGAAGCTGCTTTAGCAGCAGGATGAACCACGCAAAAAAGCCCTGTCAGAAAGACGCACACAAGGTTGTGCCAAGGATTCTGGCGGGGCTTTTTATTATGTTTCGGTTGATTTTGGTTGACGCCATGCGTAAAGTATGCTATATTATATGTGAAGATATCTCATAGAACGTGAGGATAAAGAAAGTTCAACAGAAGATTTGGTCGTAGAACGCGACCAAGTAAAATAAAAGAAAAGTTCACTGAGAAGACAACTCCTGGAAACAGGAGTTGTTTTTGTACAAGGAGAGAATATGGCAAATAAGAAACGTTTTATATTTTTGTCGGAAGCTTTTTACATAGATTATCCATCTGCCAAGTATCCGGAGATGGAGCAAAAGCATAACAGGCCGTATATTCAGGTTTACGTGGAAATAGATGGTGTTCAGTTTGCAATTCCATTAAGATCGGACATACATCATCCGCATGTCTTATGGACAGATAAAGAAAACCATTGTGGAGTGGATTTTACGAAAGCAGTAGTAATAACGGATGAAAAATACATAGATTTAACTACGGATCCGCATATACGTCAGAATGAGTTTGATGCACTAAGAGGTAAGGATTACAAAATCAAAATGAAAATGCAAAGGTATATTGAGGATTACAGGAAAGCCAAGCAGGATTTAAGTAAGCAGGTGAATCAAAACCTTGTGAAGTATTCTACACTCCAGTATTTCGAAAATGAGATTGGTTTCAGTGCCTGAGAGGCAGAAAACAGGATAAAGGTTCTGTATAACACCAGATTTTCCAAGAGGAAGAGTCTGGTGTTATTTTGTATTCAGAATCATTTTTGCTGCCTGATGCAAGAAACTCTGTTATCGGTTAAGCAGACGGCTCGGTACCGGAAGCGCACCTGCAGTAATCAATAAAGGTATCCAGTGCCTTGGAGGTATATCCTGCATTGTGGACGAAGCCGATGGTCCGCTTGCGAATCGGTGCTTCCAGTTCAAGCTGTACCAGCCGTCCGCTGTCTAAATCATCCTGAACAAATTCTTTGATGACACTGCCGATGCCGATGCCGATGCGGGCAAATTCGATCAGCATGTCCATGGTGGTGACTTCCAGAAGATTGTTGACGGCGATGTTGTGGTGGCCCATGTAGTCGTCTAAGTAATGGCGGGTGATGTTGTCCTTGTCCAGCAGCATGATGTTGCCTGCCTGGAACACGTCCACGTCACTGCCTTCCCGCAGCCGCAGGTTCTCCAGATAGGAGGGGGTTGCCACGAATATGTCCTCGATCTCCATGACCGGCAGGAATACCAGGTTCTTCTGGGGCTTGGGCTCTGCCACCAGTCCGATGTCGATGCGCTGCTGCTCCAGCTTTGCCATGGTGCGGGTGGTAGACTGGTTCTCGATGGTAATCTTGATGTGAGGGTATTTCTCAATAAATCCCTTCAAATAGGAGACCATGATGAACCGGCAGAGGGTGTTGCTGACGCCGATGCGGATGTGCCCTAAGTGGAACTGGCGGATGCGCTTTAACTCCTGCTCACCGATGGCAAGCTCCTCAAATGCCGCCCGGGTGTGCTCAAACAGAATCTGACCTTCCTCGGTCAGCTGTACGCCCCGGGAATTGCGGGTGAAGAGGGTGGTGTTCAGAGTGTCCTCCAGCTTGCTGATGGACTTGCTGATGGCGGGCTGGCTGATATAGAGCTCCTTTGCCGCTTTGGATATATTGCCTGCCTTGGCTACGGCATAAAAAATGCGATACTGGGATAAATTCTGGTCCATAAAAATCCTTTCCTAAAACATAACTGTCTGTTATAATACCTATGAGTTATATTTATTTTCATTATAACAGGCGAAATGATATAATACAATACAGAAAGCGCGCTGATTATGCGCAAAATACGAAATGATTCTGGCGTCATACAGGATGTTCAGATTATGAGGAGGATATTATGTCTGCAGGTAAGATTTTTAAATTTCATAATGATCTGGATACGGATCAGATCATCGCGTCCCAGTATCTTCTGCTTCCAACCATCGATGAGATGAAGGTACATACCTTTGAATCGTTGAATCCGGACTTCCCGAAGCAGGTGAAGCCGGGGGATTATGTGGTTGGCGGAGAGAACTTCGGCTGCGGCTCATCGAGAGAGCAGGCACCCAGCGTCTTGAAGGCACTGGGGGTGCAGGCGGTGGTTGCCAAGTCATTTGCCCGGATCTTCTACCGGAATGCCATCAACATCGGTCTGCCGGTTATCGTGTGCAAGGATCTGCCGGATGCGGTGAAGGATGGAGACAAGATGGAGCTGTCTCTGACAGAAGGTGTGGCGAGAGCCAATGGAACTACCTATTCCTGCACGAAGCTGCCGGAATACATGCAGCAGATTTTGAGTCAGGGCGGCCTGATTGCATCACTGAACAGGGAGGAAGCATAAGCTATGGGAATGACGATTGCTGAGAAGATTATTGCGCTGGCAGCCGGTGTGCCGGAGGTCAAAGCCGGAGATATCCACACGGTCAATCTGGACCGGATGATGAGTAATGACGGAACCACCCATTTGACGGTGGACATGTATCACAACAAGTTGAAGAATCCGCGGATTGCGGACACGAAGAAGATGGTATTTATCGTGGATCACAATGTGCCTTCTGACAGTCCGAAGACGGCTGCATCTCAGAAGAAGATGCGGGAGTTTGCGAAGGAGCATAACATTGACTTCTGGGAGGGCAAGGGCGTGTGCCACCAGATCATGATGGAGCACTATGTGTGTCCGGGCGAGCTGATCTTCGGCGCGGACAGCCATACCTGCACCTATGGCGCACTTGGCGCTTTTGGAACCGGCGTGGGCTGCACGGACCTGCTGTACGGCATGGTGACCGGAACCTCCTGGGTGCTGGTGCCGGAGACGGTGAAGTTCAATCTGGTTGGAAAGCTGCCGGAGGGTGTATATCCCCGTGATCTGATGCTGACCATCATCGGCGAGACCGGTGCCAATGGCTGCAACTATCAGGTAATGGAGTTTACCGGAGAGGGCGCACACAACTTAAGCGTCAATGACCGGATGGTGCTGTGCAATCTGGCTGTGGAGGCAGGTGCCAAGTCTGCAATCTTTGAGGCGGATGAGGTGGCGCTGGAATATCTGAAAGCCCGGGGTCGTGAGCCGAAGGCGGTATTTTCCAGTGACCCGGATGCAGTCTATGCGAGAGAGTACACCTTTGACCTGTCCAGGATTCAGCCGGTGGCTGCAAGACCGGACTTTGTGGATGATGTGGTTCCGGCGAAGGAGGTCAGCGGCGTGCGGATCGACGAGGCATTCTTAGGATCCTGCAACAACGGAAGAATTGACGATCTGCGGGTGGGCGCTGCCATTCTGAAAGGGCGGAAGGTGTCTGACCATGTGAGATTCCTGGTGGTTCCTGCCAGCCAGGAGGTGTATCTGCAGGCGCTGGAGGAAGGGCTGATTCAGACCTTCATGGAGAGCGGTGCGATCGTGATGAATCCTAACTGCAGCGTCTGCTGGGGCAGCTGTCAGGGCGTGATCGGGGAAAATGAGGTGCTGATCAGTACCGGAACGCGCAATTTCAAAGGAAGAGCGGGACATCCCAGCTCCAAGGTGTATCTGGGATCGGCGGCTACGGTGGCGGCTTCGGCGGTGAAAGGAGAGATCTGTACCGCGGATATGCTGTAAAATTTTAGAAAATGAGGAAATGGATATGGAACAGTTTACTGGAAAGGTCTGGGTGCTGGGGGATGATATTGATACGGATATCATTATTCCCACGGATTACCTGGCTTTGAAGACCATTGAGGATATGAAGAAGTACGGCTTCAGTCCGCTGCGGCCGGAGCTGGCGGCGCAGATTGGCGATGGAGACATCATTGTGGCAGGGAAGAACTTCGGGTGCGGCTCTTCGAGAGAGCAGGCACCGGAGGTGGTGAAGGCATTGGGGATTAAGTGTATCATCGCTAAGTCCTTTGCACGGATTTTCTTCCGCAATTCAATCAACAACGGACTGTTGCTGATCGAGCAGCCGGATCTGTATGATGATATGAAGGAAGGGGATTCCATTACAGTGACCCTGGGGCAGGATGTGGAATATAACGGGAAGAAGTATCCGATTGCGTCCCTGCCGGAGAATCTGCTTGAGATTATCAATGCCGGCGGGCTGGTGAAGGCGATGCGCAGCCGGAATGGACTGGAGTAGGAAATATTATTCAAAAAGGAGTGCAAGATCCAATGGGACAGACAATTATAGAGAAAATCATCTCTCACAATGTCGGAAGACCGGTGAAGCCGGGGGATATTGTGACGGCGAACGTGGACCGGGTGATGCTGGATGATATCATGATTCCGTTTATTGTAGACAAATTCAAGGAGATGGGATTTCCGAAGGTGTGGGACCCGGACAAGGTGGTGCTGATCTACGATCATCTGGTGCCGGCGAGCCAGCAGGATGATACCCGTCACTTTAAGATTGGCGATGCATTTGTGGAGGAGTACGGTATCCGGAATATTCACCGCAGCGACGGCATCTGCCATCAGCTGATGACGGAGGCGGGCTATGTGAAGCCGGGAGATGTGGTGTTCGGTACGGACAGCCATACCACCACCTACGGCTGTGTGGGCGCATTTTCCACGGGCATCGGCTACACGGAGATGGCGGCAATCCTGGGAACGGGTACGCTCTGGGTGAAGGTTCCGGAGACCATCAAGGTGGTGATTGAGGGCAATCTGCCGGATGGCGTGATGTCGAAGGACATGATCCTGCGGCTGATCGGGGATCTGGGAGCTGACGGCGCTACCTACCGGGCTCTGGAATTTACCGGCAGCGCGGTGGAGCAGATGACGGTGGCAAGCCGGATGACCATGGCGAATATGGCAATCGAGGCAGGTGCCAAGTGTGCGGTATTTACGCCGGACGAGAAGACGGCGGAGTATTGCGGGATCGAGTTGGATGAGTTCCAGAAGAGTCTGGTGGGAGACAAGGACGCGGTGTATCTGAAGACCATGACATACCGGGCAGAGGAGCTGGTTCCGGTGATGGCATGTCCATCCCAGGTTGACAAGATCCGCAATGTCAGCGATCTTGCGGGGACGAAGATCGACCAGGTATTTATCGGCTCCTGTACCAACGGACGACTGGAGGATCTGCAGGCGGCGGCAAAGGTGCTGGAAGGCAAAAAAGTGGCACCGTTTGTGAAGCTGATCGTGACTCCGGCAAGCCGGAAGGTTTACGAGGATGCCATTGCCTGCGGTGCCATCCGTACACTGGTGGAGGCAGGTGCAATCGTGACGCATCCGGGCTGCGGGCTGTGCTGCGGCCGTACCGGTGGTATCTTAAGCGACGGTGAGCGGGTGGTTGCCACCAACAACCGGAACTTCCTGGGAAGAATGGGAACCTCCAGGGTGGAGATTTATCTGGCTTCTCCTGCGACTGCGGCGGCATGTGCAATCGCAGGCGAGATCGTGGCAGCAAAACGATAGAAAGCACGCTGCGCGAACTTTCTATTGTCATGAATAAGAGTGAACGTAAGGGGACCGGGCAGGTCCCCTGAAATTGTGTATGGCAGGTGAAACATGAGAGAACGAAAGACAGAAAAGACAAATGTGATGCGTCTTCTGGATGCGGCAGGGATTGAGTACCGCACCCAGGAGTATGAAGTGGACGAGAACGACTTATCCGGGCTGCATGTGGCGCAGCAGATCGGACAGGACCCGGACAGTGTCTTTAAGACGCTGGTGCTTAAAGGAGAGAAGACCGGGTATCTGGTATGCTGCATTCCGGTGGCAGAGGAGCTGGACTTAAAGAAGGTGGCGCGGGCGGCAGGAGACAAGAAAGTGGAGATGCTTCCCATGAGGGAGCTGCTTCCGACCACCGGTTACATCCGCGGTGGATGTTCCCCCATCGGCATGAAAAAGAAGTTCCCTACTTATATAGAAGAAACAGCAATTTTGTTCGATGAAATCGCGGTCAGTGCCGGGATTCGGGGCGCCCAGATTATCCTGAATCCGGAGGATTTAAGCCGATATGTGGAGGCAGAATATGCCTCTCTGGTGCAGGAGTGAGGAGGGCGAAACCCCTTGAAGTGTTGACATAAAAAAGAGCCGACTGGAATCGACTCTTTTTTTATGTCGTTAAACTTAACAAATATGTAATATTTCTGTAACACAATAAAGTGGAATCTGTACAAAAACGGGCGGGGATAAACCGTAGAATTTGTACAGGAAGTATAAATGACGGGGAGGCGGTAAAAAATTGGGGTGTCAGATGTGACAAAAATGTAAAAAGCTTATTGACTTATTTGCCTTTCCCCCACTATAATAACGGGCGTCACCACAAAACGGGCGATTTTAGGAATCTGGTCCCACTTGAGGTTAAATACGGGGGACATTTTGGGAATTGCTCATTTTGCAACGAGAGAGGTAACGATTCAGCAGATTTGCATACGTGTTTGTCTGGGCTTTGGAGGGCGCTGAAGAGTTACGAAGAAGGGAGTATGTATGCTGACATTATGCTCATTTCTTCAGTCAATCTGGCAGATGATTCACATGCTGACCATGAAGGCAGTGCATGTGACCAAACGGATGTATCGTTCATCTGCAGTAATCATGACCGGTACATTTGTGGTAGCCGTGATGGTCTTCACTTCAGCCGGTTTATCAGGCGGCGGTAAGAATGCTTTGACTGCTTACGCAGAGACGCCTGCGCCGGAGGCAGAGCCGGGAGAAGAGGAAGAGACTGAGGAGATTGAACTGCTTACGGAAGCAAAAGTACAGTTTCATCTTACGGATTCAGAGTTTATTCGGGACGGACAGAGATTAGTGGGTGACACGCTGGCAAAGAGTGTGTCAGAGCAGCAGGACGTGAAGAGAGAGCGGAAGGCTGTCATTGAGAAAACAAAAGAAGAGATCCGTCTGGTAGAGGCAGAACGTGCCAGAATTGCAGCAGAGGAAGCCGCAAGGAAGGCAGAGGAAGAGAGAATCCGGAAGGCAGCTGAAGCGGTGCGGACATCCGCCGTGGTCAGTTTTTCTGACAAGGACTATGAGGTCCTGAAGCGGATCGTGCAGGCAGAGGCTGGAATCTGTGACAAGAAGGGAAAGGTACTGGTAGCCAATGTGATCATCAACCGTGTGAAGAGCAGAAAGTTCCCCGACACGATCACGGAGGTGGTGTACCAGAGATCCCAGTTTTCTCCGGTATCCAACGGATCCATCAATACATGCAAGGTAACACAGGATACGATTGACGCGGTCAATCTGGCCCTGACCGGGGAGGACTACTCCCAGGGCGCTCTGTACTTTATGAACAGAGGCCGGTCAAGGTCCTCCAGTGTAGGCTGGTTCGACGGAAGGCTGACCTTCCTGTTCCAGCATCAGGGTCACGAGTTCTTTAAATAAAAGAGAATCAGGGATTCCAGTGGTCCGTGCCGCCAAGTACGAGGGCACGGGCGTAGAGAGCAGCTTCGGCTGGTGTGAGAGATTTCACCCAGTCGGGGCGCTTTTTTATGTCTGAGGAAGGTCCGAAGTTCTCATATTCGGCAAAGCAGGTGGTCTCATGTGCCTGGGGCTTGTTCCAGTCGTGCCAGCCTTCCTCGCGGATGTGCTCCCCGATCTCACAGTGCAGCAGTGCCACCCTCGCGTATTCCCGCCAGGGGCGTCCGAGGTAGCAGGAGTGGGCGGGGCAGTCGCTGGTGAAGCGGCAGCCTTCCATCACGTAGCCGTAGGTCTGTCCTTCCGGGGTGGAGGGAGCGGTCACGTAGCTGTTCACCTCCCGGCCGGTGTTCTTGCAGTGAAGCTCACAGTGCTCAAAGTAGGCTGTGGCGCCGCCGAAAATAAAGTCGATATCGCCTTCTATGTAGCAGTCCCTGTAGTAATGTCTGCCGGTCAGCCGCGGCGCATGCTGCTTGGGACCGATGAAGCCGTTTGGTTCAATCTCCCTGGGTGGAAGAGGGGCGGTGAACAGGGTGTCCTGACCTCCCAGGAAGCGGCAGTTGTCGAAGACCAGCCGGTCGCCGTCGGCGTAGAGGGCCAGTGCCTGTCCCACATCGGTGCCTTTGCCGGCGCTGTTTTCAAAGGTTAAGTTCGTGACGGTAACGTCGTGGGCGTCGATCAGGCAGGAATAGCTGCGGAAGGTACCCAGCTTTCCAATGTCCTCCTGAGGCATTCTTGCGTAAAGGTCATAGGTGAGAATGGTTTCCTCCGGGGAGTCGCCGATCAGGGTCAGATCGGGGCGGGTGATGGTCAGCCGCTCCCGGTAGGTGCCGCTGTGAATGTACAGAGTCGCCGGACCGGTGGTGTGTGAAACCGCCTCCAGCGCTTCGGTAACTGTCCGGAAGTCTCCGGTTCCGTCGGATGCAACGTGCAGTATCATAAAGATTCCTCCAATATATCATCTGATTTTCCAGAGAATTATACCACAAAACAGGCTGTTGTGACATATAAATATTGGATGCTGTATACATAGTTCAAAGCTTATGAATGCCATATGAATTTTTCTATAAATTCGGCATAATATATTGACTTTTAATTCACAAAGTGAGATAATAAAAACAAATTTCGATTAAACGAAGTTTAGATTAAGGAGGATGTAGAATGGCAACAAAAGCGTACTACCCTATCAGTGAGATCGGTAAGGGGAAACCAGGATTTTCCAAGACAAGAGCGATCATCGAAGCAGCATTTTATGGCAACAACGTAATCAAAGTTAATACGTTAAAAGAAGCATATGAATTAGCAAAGAATTCTCCGGGAACCATCGTGACCGATATGCCGGTATACAGAGGCGAGGAGTTTGGTCTGGAGAAGGACGCAAAGGTTCTGTTATTCAATGACGGTGCGATCACCGGACGTTATGCTACTGCACGTCGTATTGCAGGTGAGCCAGGAGTAGACTGCGAGGCACTTGATAAAGTCGCTATGGATGCTGTTTACGAGTCCCGCTGGAAAACCATGTACCATGCAGAAGTATTTGTAGGTCTGGATCCGGAGTTCATGGTAAAGGCTCATCTTCTGATTCCGGAAGGCGAGGAGAATATCATGTACAACTGGATGCTGAACTTCCAGTACATGTCTGATGAGTATGTTAAGATGTATAAGAACTCCAAAGCTGTAGGTGACGGCAAGGAAGCTGATATCTTCATCTTCTCCGATCCGCAGTGGGTTGGTTCCGATCGTCCGAACGTATCCTTAGACTGCCTGTCTGATCCGCAGAAGAAGACTCTGTGCTACTTTAACACCGAGACCAACTGCGCATGCATTCTGGGTATGAGATACTTCGGTGAGCACAAGAAGGGCACCCTGACCATGGCATGGGCTATCGCTAACCGCAACGGTTACGCTTCCTGCCACGGCGGACAGAAGGAGTACACCTTAGAGGACGGCAGCAAGTTCGTTGCATCCGTATACGGTCTGTCCGGATCCGGTAAGTCCACCCTGACCCATGCAAAACATGGCGGCAAGTATCCGGCTATCAAGGTTCTGCATGACGACGCATTTATCATCAATACCGATACCTGTGCATCCATCGCATTAGAGCCGACTTACTTCGATAAGACTGCTGACTACCCGACCGGCTGTGCAGACAACAAGTACCTGCTGACCGCTCAGAACTGCTCCGCAACTCTGGACGAGGATGGCAAGCTGCAGCTGGTTACCGAGGATATCCGTAACGGCAACGGCCGTGCAATCAAGTCCAAACTGTGGTCCCCGAACCGCGTGGACAAGATCGAGTCTCCGGTTAACGCTATTTTCTGGATCATGAAAGACCCGACCATTCCGCCGGTAGTAAAACTGAAAGGTGCTTCCCTGGCATCTGTTATGGGTGCAACCCTGGCTACCAAGCGTTCTTCCGCAGAGCGTCTGGCTCCTGGCGTAGATCCGAACAAGCTGGTTGTTGTTCCGTATGCAAACCCGTTCCGTACCTATCCGCTGGCTAACGACTACGAGAAGTTCAAAAAGCTGGTAGAAGAGAAGAACGTAGACTGCTACATCGTCAACACCGGTGATTTCATGGGCAAGAAGGTAAAACCGGCTGATACCCTGGGCGTACTGGAAGCAATCGTTGAGAAGAAGGCAGACTTCCATCAGTGGGGTCCGTTCTCTGACATCGAGATCATGGATTGGGAAGGCTTCGTTCCGGATATGAACGACAAGGAGTACACCGATCAGCTGAAGGCTCGTATGAATGACCGTGTCAACGAGATCAAGGCATTCAGCACCGAGAAGGACGGCTATGACAAGCTTCCGGATGATGCACTGGCAGCTATCCAGAAGGTAGTAGACGAGTTAAAGTAAGATGACAGCAGGACTGTCCGGATATCGGATTTGAATGAACGGACTGCCTGTGATATAATGGAAGGACCGATTTCTACGGTATATGCCGCGGGAGCGGTCCTTTTCCGTATAAGGAGACCACATACACCATGAAAAAACAGTACATTTTATTTGATTTGGATGGAACACTCACCGACTCCCAGGAGGGAATCATGAATTCCATCGAGCATGGGCTTGCCTGCTACGGAATCCGGGTGGAGGACAGAAGCAGCCTGCGTCCGTTTCTGGGACCGCCGCTGATCGACAGTGTGATGAAGTATTATGGCTTTGACCGGGAGAAGGCGGCAGAGTTCGTGGTGAAGTACCGGGAGTATTTCAGCACCAGAGGGCTGTTCGAGAACCGGGTGTATCCGGGAGTGGAGGAACTGTTAAAGACTCTGAAGGAGGCGGGCTATACGCTGATGCTGGCGACCTCCAAGCCGGATGGATTTTCCAGACAGATTTTAGAGCACTTCGGACTTGATCATTATTTTGCTTTTATCGGCGGCGCTACCATGGACGAGAAGCGCACTCACAAGGGGGACGTGATCCGCTATGTGCTGGAGTCCAACGGTCTGACAGACCGGCTGGAGGAAGTGATGATGGTGGGAGACCGGGAGAACGATGTGCTGGGTGCGAAGGAGAACGGCATCGAGGTGATTGGCGTGCTCTATGGCTACGGGGACCGGGAAGAGCTTCAGAGTGCCGGAGCAGACCATATTGTGGAGACTGTGGAGGACATTGCAGCGCTTTTATCCTGGTAGAATACAGGAATCAAAAAGGACCGTCGAAGGGGAGAGGATATCTCCCTTCGGCGGTCCGGTGCTTCCCGGTGATTATTTGCCGTATTTCTCCTCGCAGTACATGCAGCGATAGGTCTCGGTCTTCTCATCGGTCAGGGTGAAGATGTGCGGCAGCTCCTGCTCGATGGAGGTGATGCAGCGCGGATTCTTGCAGCGGATCACGTTGGTGATCTTCTTCGGCAGCTTCAGTGCTTTCTTCTCCACGATCTTGTTGTCACGAATCACGTTGACGGTGATGTTGTGATCGATGTAGCCCAGCACATCCAGATCGATGTTGTCCACCGGTCCCTCAACCTTGATGATGTCCTTGCGGCCCATCTTGTTGCTGCGGGCATTCTTGATGATGGCAACCTGGCAGTCGGTCATATGGTCTAATCCTAAATGATAGTAAATGTCAAGGCTCTTGCCGGCCTGAATGTGGTCCAGAACTACGCCTTCCTGTAATCCGCTGATATTTAACATGGTTTCTCCACCTCCAGTAAAGTCATGATCAATGCCATGCGCACGTATACGCCGTACTGTACCTGACGGAAATAAGCAGCTCTCGGGTCATCGTCCACCTCAGTGGAGATCTCGTTGACACGGGGAAGCGGATGCAGTACAAACATATCGTCCTTGGCAAGCTTCATCTTCGCCTTGTCCAGAATGTAGCAGTCTTTCAGACGAACGTAATCCTCCTCGTTGAAGAAGCGCTCTCTCTGTACACGGGTCATGTAAAGGATATCCAGCTCCGGCATGGCAGCGTCCAGATTGCCTACTTCTTTGAATTCAATGTTGTTGGCGCGGAGCACGTCCTCGCGGATGTATTCCGGAACCCTTAACTCATCCGGGGAGATCAGCACGAAGCGGATGTTCGGATAGCGGACCATGGCGTTGATCAGAGAGTGAACGGTACGTCCAAACTTTAAGTCGCCGCAGAGACCGATGGTTAAGTTGTCTAAGCGTCCCTTTACGGAGCGGATGGTCAGCAGGTCGGTCAGAGTCTGGGTCGGATGCTGATGACCACCGTCACCGGCATTGATCACCGGAATCTGAGAGTGCATGGAAGCAACCAGTGCGGAACCTTCCTTTGGGTGGCGCATAGCTGCGATATCTGCATAGCAGGATACGGTGCGGATGGTGTCGGCAACGCTCTCGCCCTTGGCAGCGGAGCTGGAATTAGCCGAAGAAAAACCAAGTACACTACCACCGAGGCTTAACATTGCAGATTCAAAACTAAGTCTGGTTCTCGTACTTGGCTCATAAAATAAAGTAGCTAACTTCTTGCCGTCACAAACGTGTGCATATTTGGGAAGATTATGCTCGATATCAGATGCAAGGGTCAGCAGCTGATCAATCTCTTCCACTGAAAAATCCAATGGGTTTAACATGTGTCTCATAGCATTTCTCCTTCTGATTGGTTGATGTTCATAGGATGCCGCGGTCCGGACGTGGACAGCGACCATACTTGCTAAATATTATAGCGGATTCTGTCAAAGAATGCCAGTCCTTTTTTATTAAAATTTTGAAAGAATGGGGTGCTATTTAGAAGCATTTCGGGGGAAACGGGACAGGCCTGTCAGCCGGGAGGACCGGTAATAAATATGTAAGGAAGATTAAGAAATAAAAGATGGGAATACCGGGCGATTGATGCTATAATGTAACAGTGAAAATTGTGGGATGTAATAGATGCACAGGATCTGGCAGAGATTCGTGGAAAACCGAAAGCGGGACCGTGCAGGGACAGGAATTAAGATGAATGACAATCGGACACCGATGATACAGGTGAAGAATCTATATAAGATATACAAAGTAGGTACCAACAAGGTCTATGCGCTTAACGGCGTGGACTTTACGATGTACAAGGGCGAGTTCTGCGCGATCGTGGGACCGTCCGGCTCCGGCAAGTCCACGCTGCTCAACATGCTGGCGGGGCTGGAGAAGCCCTCGAAGGGGGAGATCGTCATAGCCGGAAAGCATATGGAGAAGATGAATGAGAACCAGCTGGTGGCATTCCGGCGGGAGAATGTGGGATTTATCTTTCAGTCCTACAATCTGCTGCAGACCCTGAATGCGGTGGAGAATGTGGCGCTGCCCCTGTCATTTCGGGGGATACCGAAGAAGATCCGCAACGAGAAGGCGAAGAAGTATCTAAAGCTGGTGGGGCTTGAGAAGCAGATGAAGCACATGGCAAACGCCATGTCCGGCGGTCAGCAGCAGCGTGTGGGCATCGCCAGGGCGCTGGTGGTGAATCCGAAGATCATATTTGCCGATGAGCCCACGGGAAATCTGGATTCCAAGACTACCATGGAGGTGCTGAAGCTGATGCGGCGGATCGTGCGGGAGCAGAATCAGACTCTGGTGATGGTCACCCATGACAACTATCTGGCGACCTTCGCGGACCGGCAGTTCCATATTGTGGACGGGAAGATCCTGAAGATTGAGGAGCAGCACCATGAGGATGAGGAGCCGGATGGAGAACAGACGGAACCGGTGGAGGCAGGTTCGGCGCTGAAGGCGGCGGGCGGAGAGGAAGATACAAATACAAATGCGGGAGGAGATTTGAGATGATAAAGCAGTGGAAGCGCTGGCTGACGGCATGTCTGGCAGTGTGCATGGTATTGGCGGCGGTGCCGTTTACGGCGATGGCATCGGAGGTGTCCATTCACTCGGATAAGATTGCCCGGGGAAAGACCGGCAAGAATATGACGGTGTCCTTTAAGGTGGAGAACCACAGTGGACATGATATCAAGGAACTGGCAGTGGGATTCGATGTGAGCGGCGGTGAGATCTGGGACGAGGATGAGGAGGACCGGACTTACGGCTATGCATTTCCGTTCGAGATGTCCGGGTCTCTGCCGGATACGGAGAACCCGAAGAATGCAGGAAGCCTGGGGGATGACAAGTCCAAGACCGTGTCCCTATCCGGTCGGGTGAGAAGCGACTTGAATGAGGGATATTACAAGGTCCCGGTGGTGGTATTTGAGCGCATTGGAGAGAATCTGAACTGGATCGGCAATGAGGATCTGCAGGTGTGGATCTCCAAGTCCACGGGAAGCTCCGATGAGGATGATGAGGACAAGAACAAGACCTACGACTTCGTGCTGGGCGAGGGGCAGAGCACGCCGGTGGCGCGGTATCCGGAGGTCTGCAACTTCTCCCTCAATCTGCGCAACAACAGTCCGGCGACCGTCTACAATGTGAAGGCGTCCATCGTGCCGGATGTGGACAGCACCAAGTTCCCATTTGACATCAACGATGTGACCTATGACCGGATGTTTGAGAAAATCGAGGTGGACCAGAGTGTGTCTCTGGACTACAGCTTTGCGGTGCGTTCCGATGTGTATACGGGATATTATCAGGTTCCCATGAAGGTCTACTACTCCAAGAGTTCTACCGGCGAGGAGCTGCAGACCTATGAGACCTCCTTCTACGTCCATGTGTTCAACAAGGACAAGGAGGATGAATTCGGCGAGTTCAATGAGCACGACCGGGAGAAAGCCCGCATTATTGTGGACGGCTATAAGACAGAGCCGGAGACGATCATTGCCGGGGAGGTATTTGAACTGGTGCTGCAGCTGAAGAACGCCTCTAACAGCATCGGCGCCTCCAATATCCTCTACTCCATGGAGTCGGAGAAGGTGTCGGACAGCGCGGTATTTACCACAGAGTCCGGTTCCTCCTCGGTGGCGATGGATTCCTTAAAGCCCGGAGAGGTGAAGGAGCTGCGCATCCGGCTGCTGTCGAAGCCCGGCGTGGACCAGCGTTCCTACGGACTGACCATCAAGGCGAAGTTCGACAGCCCGGAGTTCAAGAATGCGGAAGAGAGCATGATGATCGACATTCCGGTGAAGCAGATTGCCAGACTGAATACGGGTACCTTTGAGATCATGCCGGAGTCCATTACCGTTGGCTCAGAGTCCAATGTGATGTTCCCCATCAATAACACCGGCAAGGTGCTGCTCTACAATGTGATGGTGAAGTTCGAGGCGGATTCCATTCAGCCGGTGGACACCTATGTGGGCAATATCAAGCCGGGTGAGACCGGCAATGTGGACTGTATGCTGGTGGGCGCTGCGCCGACGGCAGATGACGGCAAGATAAAGGCAATCATCACCTATGAGGATGAAAATGGAGAGATTTCCAGTGTGGAGAAGGAACTGAGCCTGTTTGTGACGGAGGATATGTCCATGACAGAGTCCATGGATGTGGGCAGCTTCGAGGACATTCCCATGGAGGAGCCGGGATTCTTCCAGAAGCATCAGGACAAGCTGCTTCCGGTGGCGCTGGCGGCAGTCGGCGTGCTGACGGTTGTGGTCATTGTGCTGGTAGTGAAGCACCGCCGGTATAAGAGGGAGCAGGAGTCCACAGAGGAGGACGACGATGAGATTTCCTGATTTGCTCAGCATGAGTCTGAACAACTTGCGGAGAAGAAAGTTAAGGACTGCGCTGACGGTCCTGGGAGTGGTGATCGGTACGGCGTCCATTGTGGTCATGGTGTCGCTGGGCATCGGCATGAAGGAGCTGAACCGGGAGCTGATCGGCTCCTACGGAAGTCTGACCTCCATCGAGGTCAGCAGTGACATGTATGGCGGAGGCGGGGACAGCAGCAGTGAGCCGCTGTATCTGACGGACGAGAAGGTGGAGGAGCTGCGGCGGATCGAGCATGTGAAGAGCGTGTATCCTCTGCTGCAGGTCAATGCATTCTTTCGTCAGGGAAAGTATTCCACCCAGACCCAGCTGACCGGAGCGCCCAGAGAGTATCTGGAGCAGATTCCGCTGGGGAAGGGGCAGCTGCCGCCGGCCGGCTCATCGGAGCTGTCGCTGATCTATGGCAATGCGGTGATTCAGTGGTTCGATGACGGGAAGGGCAGCAACCGCTACTGGGAGACCGGGGTGCTGCCGGATGTGGACTTTATGGGACGGCCTATGTTCGTGATCTTCGATACGGATGCCTACTATCAGTCTCAGAACCCGGAGTCCAATGTGAAGGCGCCAAAGAAGTATCTGATTCCCACTGCCGGAGTGGTGGAGGGAGAACCTAATGATTTCAATGACTACGCCTACTCGGTCTACACGGAGTTAGAGCCGCTTGAGCAGCAGCTTCGGAGGATATTCAAGAAGAATCCGATTCCGGGGCAGCCGACCAACAAGAAGGGAAAGCCCTACCGCTACTTCATCTACAACAACTGTGTCGTCAATGTGGAGGACATGGAGCATGTGACCGAGGTGCAGAAGCAGCTGACGGACATGGGATTTCAGGCGTACAGCCGTGCTGACTGGATGGAGCAGACGGAGAAGCAGTCCAAGATGATCCAGATGGTCTTAGGCGGCATCGGCGCAGTATCCCTGCTGGTAGCAGCTATCGGCATCGCCAATACCATGATGATGTCCATCTATGAGCGGACCAAGGAGATCGGTGTGCTGAAGGTGCTGGGCTGTGATATGCGGGTAATCCGCAATATGTTCCTGCTGGAATCCGGATTTATCGGATTCCTGGGTGGAATCATCGGACTGCTGTTCAGCCTGGTTGTCTCCTTTTCCATCAATCACTTCCTGGATGTGGCGCAGACCATGACCGGCATGGCGGGAGATATCTCCCGGATTCCGGTATGGCTGGCATCTTCATCGGTGGGATTTGCGGTGCTGGTGGGCATGCTGGCGGGATTCTTCCCGGCAGTGCGGGCCATGCGTTTAAGCCCTCTGGCGGCGATCCGGAACGAGTAGGACTGTCGGCGGGAAGGGATGCCTGCAAGGTGCGTGTCGGCGGAATATACGTCGGCGGAGCGTGTGCTTGCGAAAAAATACTTGCAATTTGTCTGTGAATCCAGTATTATGATGGTAGATGCGTGCGACTGGCGGAGACAGTGGGGAACCACGAGGGAGCACGTTACAGTTAAGAATGCCGACCGCCTGGGCGCCATATTTTGTGGTACTCAGGCGGTCTTTTTGCATTTATGAAGCTGCTGTCGAGAAGCTTTTGCGTGAAAATCCGGAGAGCATTTGCTGCGGACTGTCACGGGGCTTCTGACAATAGAATTCCGCCGGGAACGGGCACAGATATGGTTTGAGCGTTGATATGCATGAGGTTGCAGCTGCAACGGCGCGGAGTGCGCTGTGAGAATCGGCTGCCATGTCTTAGGTTGAAGGAGGAAATGAAGATGAATCTGTTATCTTTGGAACAGGAACTGAAAAGCAATGCATATCCGGGAAGAGGAATTGTGATCGGCAAGACCCCGGATGGAAAGAAGGCTGTGACTGCCTACTTTATTATGGGAAGAAGCTCCAACTCCCGCAATCGTGTGTTCGTGGAGGACGGAGAGGGCATCCGTACCCAGGCATTTGATCCGTCAAAGTTAGAGGATCCGAGCCTGATCATCTATGCACCGGTTCGCGTGCTGGGCAACAAGACCATCGTGACCAACGGCGACCAGACCGATACCATTTATGAGGGTATGGACAAGCAGATGACCTTCGAGCAGTCCCTGCGCAGCCGTGAGTTCGAGCCGGACGGCCCCAACTACACCCCGCGGATTTCCGGTGTGATGCACATCGAGAACGGCAAATACAACTACGCAATGTCTATCTTAAAGAGCAACAACGGCAACCCGGATGCCTGCAACCGCTATACTTTCGCATACGAGAATCCGGTGGCAGGTGAGGGACATTTCATTCACACCTACATGCATGACGGCAACCCGCTGCCGAGCTTTGAGGGCGAGCCGAAGCTGGTGGATATTCTGGATGACATGGATGCATTTACAGAGCTTGTGTGGAACAGCCTGAATGAAGACAATAAGGTTTCCCTGTTCGTGCGCTATATCGACATCGAGACCGGAAAATATGAGACGAAGATTGTAAATAAGAATGTGTAAGGGCTGAGAGCGGCAGGATGTGTCCTGTGCGGATGCGGCTGAGAGTGACAGGCTTACGGTATATGTGGCCTGTGCGGGCAGGCTTTGGCTGCAATAATCCGTTGACAGGATACCCGGCAACCGTGTTTTGGACAATTATGAGCAAAATTCCATAAAATTGTCCAAAACAGGCGAAAAGTAAGGGGATTCAGGCGAAATCCGGCGGCTTTTGGACAATTAGAGGGCATATGAGACCATAATTGTCCAAAAATCCAGGAATTTTGGATAATAAAAGGCGAAAAGGTGCATTTGTTGTCCAAAAGTGAAGTTTTGAGGTGCTTTTCGCGGGGAATTCGCGGAAATGAGACGGGGATTGGACAATGAATGGCTGAAAACGCACTTTATTGTCCAAAATCCATGTAAAAGATTGATACAAGAGATGGAAAGGACAGGTCATCATGAACGAGTTAGAATTAAAGTATGGTTGTAATCCGAATCAGAAACCGGCAAGAGTATTTATGAAGGATGAGCAGGAGCTTCCGTTCAAGGTGCTGAGCGGCAGACCGGGCTACATCAATCTGCTGGACGCATTCAATGGCTGGCAGCTGGTAAGAGAGCTTAAGAAGGCGACCGGACTTCCGGCGGCAACCTCCTTCAAGCATGTTTCTCCGGCAGGCGCAGCGGTGGGACTTCCGCTGGACGAGACCATGGCGAAGATTTACTGGGTGGACGATATGGGCGAGTTATCTCCGCTGGCAAGTGCTTATGCGAGAGCAAGAGGCGCAGACAGAATGTCTTCCTTTGGAGACTTCATCTCCCTGTCAGATGTGTGTGACGTGGATACGGCAAAGCTGATCAAGCGTGAGGTGTCTGACGGTGTGATCGCACCGGGATATGAGCCGGAGGCACTGGAGATTCTGAAACAGAAAAAGAATGGCAACTACTGTGTGATCGAGATCGACCCGAACTACGAGCCGGAAGCTGTTGAGCGCAAGCAGGTGTTCGGCGTGGTATTTGAGCAGGGCAGAAATAACCTGGATATCAACAAAGAGATGCTTTCTAATGTGGTAACGGAGAATAAGGAGATTCCGGATCTGGCGAAGATCGACCTGGTGATCTCTCTGATTACCTTAAAGTACACCCAGTCCAACTCTGTCTGCTACGCAAAGGGCGGACAGGCAATCGGCATCGGCGCAGGACAGCAGTCCCGGGTACACTGCACCAGACTGGCTGGACAGAAGGCTGACAACTGGTTCTTACGTCAGGCACCGCAGGTGCTGAATCTGCAGTTTGTGGACGGCATCAAGCGTGCTGACCGTGACAATGCCATTGACGTCTACATCGGTGAGGAGTACATGGATGTGCTGGCTGACGGCGTGTGGGAGAAGACCTTCAAGGTAAAACCGCCGGTATTCACCAAGGAAGAGAAACGGGCATGGTTAGACCAGATGACCGAGGTTGCCCTGGGCTCTGACGCATTCTTCCCGTTTGGCGACAACATTGAGCGTGCTTATAAGAGCGGCGTGAAGTACATTGCACAGCCGGGCGGCTCTGTGAGAGATGACAATGTGATCGAGACCTGCAACAAGTACAATATGGCGATGGCGTTTACCGGAATCCGGTTATTCCATCACTAATCAGAAAATGCGTTACTGGCGCGTTCCTGTCATAGGACAACTCCCCATATCCTCTAGGGACAAAATTTAATATTCTCAGTATAAGAGACCTTGTGTGAGTTTAAACGCTCATTAGAGGTCTCTTTTTATGTTTCAGGGAGAGTGGGGAGTTTAGAAAAAGTGCTTATTTTACAAGGAAAATGAGGGTTTATGAGGGAGTGGAGGTGATAAATCAATATTGCCAATTCGCCACCCCTCCTTTCCAAATAGAGGATGCGTGAAAGTGTCCTTTTGAGGATGCTTGACTTTATCCTATGATAGTTCCCTGATATACATCGCAAAAAAAGAGGAGGCATGTCCGGATGGACATGTCTCCTTTGCGCATAATCCTGTATCAAACATCATCCTGCATCAAACAGAAAAAATCGTCTGAATCAGCACCATATAACAGATTGTCCCGCCTGCAATGGAGATGAGCATCTGGCGTTTCCACAGGTGCAGTGTGATGGTGGCTGCGATGGCAATCAGCTCCGGCAGACCGTGGGAGCCGGTCAGGATGCTTACGTTTTTCAGGCAGTATATGACAAGCATGCCGAAGATCGCAGCGGGGAGTGCCTTGCCGAGATACTGAATGTACCCGGGAGTGGGCTTTTTTGAGGAAAATACGAGAAATGGCAGGAAGCGGGTTGCCATGGTTCCCAGTACGCAAAGGGCTATGGTTATTATCTGCTGTGTGAGTGTCATTTCAGTCCACCTGACCTTTCGAGTGGATTCTTAAACAGTGTCAGTCCGGCAAGGATGCAGAGCATGGTCGGAATCATGAACTGATCGGCACCGAAGCACAGGCGGCAGAGCAGGGCGCTGCCAAGACCGAGCCATGCGGTAGTATGCTGCTGCTCCTTCATCCACTGCTCCATAAAAATGACCACAAACATGGCGGTCATCACGAAGTCAAGTCCGGTGGTGTCGAAGTGGAGAAGAGACCCCACAAGCCCTCCGATGGTCGCCCCGGAGAACCAGTACAGATGGTTCAGAAGAGTGACGAAGAAGTAAAACCAGCCCTTGTCAACATCCGGCGGAATATCGGCAGTGTAATTGATGGAAAAGGTCTCGTCGCACATGCCGAATATGAGATAGAACTTTTTCCAGCCCATTCCCCGGAAGCGGTCAAGCATGGAGATCCCGTAGAACAGATGCCTTGCCTGAATCACCAGCGCCATAATGAGGGTCTGGACCGGCGCGAAGGGCGCTAACAGCATGGAGACGGCAATGAACTCCAGAGAGCCGCCAAAGATCGTGAGACTCATGAGCATGGGATACAAGAAGGAAAAGCCGGATACATTCATGTAAATACCGTAAGCCAGTCCCAGAAACCAGAATCCTGCAAAGATGGGAATGGTGTAGGGGAAGGCTGCCTTGAATGCTTTTAATTTCATAAGCGAATTCCACCTTTAACTAAGTAATATAAAACGAAAAATACACGGATGAGTGTAGCATGGTTTCAGGTATAAAACAAGTGGGAAGAAAGGATTACCTGTGTATTAAGTTTTTATAAAGTACGGCAATTTCATTGCATATCTGACAATTTCACGATAGAATAGCGGTATTACACAATTCAAAGACAGATGGAGTCAGGAAAAGGGGAGATTATAACGATGAATCAGAATCCATTTGGCAACAATCCGTTTGGCGGCAATCAGAATCCGTTTAATGGACAGAACCCGTTCGAGGATATTCTAAACAAGATCCGGGAACAGGAGCAGAAGAATGCACAGAACAGGCAGAATCAGAATTCTGGGCAGAAGCCGGAGCAGGGACCGGAGAAGTTCGATTCCAGCGGCAGACCGGTGAGAAAGAGACCGTCCTTCAAGGGGCTTGGTGTGGCGCTGGCAGCGGCGGTGCTGGTATTTGCCGGCATGAACTGTTACTATGTGCTGGACGAGGAGAATTATGCGGTGGTGACTACTCTGGGCAATCCGCAGGCTGAGACTCAGGCGGGACTTCACTTCAAGATTCCATTTATCCAGAATGTGAGACTGGTGTCCAAGGGCATCAAGGGGCTGCCGATCGGCTATATTCCGGAGACGGGAGAGGCGATTGAGGAGGAGTCCATCATGATCACCAAGGACTTCAACTTTGTTGAGACGGATTTCTATCTGGAATATATGGTGTCGGATCCGGTGAAGTATCTGTACGCATCGGTGGAGCCGGAGGCGACGCTTAAGATGCTGGCCCAGTCCTACATCCGTGATACGGTGGGCGTCTACAATGTGGATGATGTGATTACCACGGGAAAAGCGGTGATCCAGTCGGAGATTAAGGAGAAGCTGACCAATCGGATGATTGAGGAGGATATCGGCCTTTCCGTGGTCAATATTACCATCCAGGATGCATTTCCGCCGACCACAGAGGTCATGAATGCATTTAAGAATGTGGAAAATGCAAAGCAGGGCAAGGAGACAGCCATTAACAACGCCAACAAGGATCGAAATGAGAAGATTCCGCAGGCGGAGGCTGAGTGCGACCAGATCATCAAGAATGCGGAGGCGCAGAAGCAGGCGCGTATCAATGAGGCACAGGGTCAGGTATCCCGATTTGAGCAGATGTATGCGGAGTACAGCAAGTATCCGCTGATCACCAAGCAGCGTATGTTCTATGAGACCATGGAGGATGTGCTGCCGAATATGAAGGTATATCTGGTGGACGAGAGCGGCACCCAGAAGATGCTGCCCTTGGACAGCTTTACGGCATCCATGCAGAGCGGAGGCGCCACCGGCGGAGCAGCAGGAAGCGGAAATGGTGGTGCAGCAGGAAGCGGAGCGGCAGGAAATGCGACCGGTGGAAGCAATGGCAACGCGGCAGGTGGTACCGGTCAGAACAATAACACAGCGCAGACGAGTCCGTCTGCCGGTAACTAGGAGGTGGCAGCATGAAGAAAACAGCAAAGTTAATCAGTGGATTTCTGGTACTGGCGATAGTGATGGTGCTTGGTTCTTCTCTGGTGGTCACCTACCCCAACGAGTATAAGCTGATCCGCCAGTTCGGTGAGATCGTCAATGTGGTGGAGACACCGGGAGTGTCCTTCAAGATTCCATTTGTACAGAGCAGTTCCTCACTTCCGAAGGCGCTGCAGATTTATGATATTCCCAAGTCGGATGTCATTACCAAGGATAAGAAGAGCATGATCGCAGATGCATTTGTGCTGTGGAAAATCTCGGATCCGGTGCTGTTCACCCGTCATCTGAACGGGCAGGTGGCGCAGGCCCAGTCCCGAATCTCGGCTTCCGTGTTCTCGTCCATGAAGTCCGTGATCTCCAATATGGACCAGTCGGAGATCATCGAGAACCGTGACGGCAAGCTGGCGCTGGACATCAGCGGCAATATCGGAAGCTCTCTGGATGAGTACGGCATCGAGGTGTTGGCGGTGGAGACCAAGTCTCTGGACATTCCGGATGACAACAAGCAGTCCGTGTACGAGCGCATGATTTCCGAGCGAAATAACATCGCGGCATCCTTCACGGCGCAGGGTAATTCTTCTGCCCAGAAGATCAAGAATGACACCACCAAGGAGGTGTCGGTGATGAAGTCCGAGGCGAAGGCGGAGGCAGAGAAGATCAAGGCAGAAGGCGAGGCACAGTACATGCAGATTCTGTCCGGCGCCTACAACGATGCGTCCAAGGCGGATTTCTACAACTTTGTCCGCTCCCTGGATGCGGCGAAGGCATCTCTTAAGAACGGCAATAACACGCTGATTCTGGATAAGAGTTCACCGATCTCTCAGATTTTCTACGGATATTGATGGACGGGGGAAAGTGGATTTCATAAGGATCAACAGATTTCATAAGGACCAACAGGATGGAGAGCCATCGAAGCAGACCTGCGGGGAGTATTTCCCGGATGCAGGGCTGCTTTGGTGGCTTTTTGATGCAGGGGAAATTGTGCTTTGCTGGCAGGTTATCTATATACAAGCGCGGGAAACAATGGTAAAATAGGCATGATATTTTGGATAGAGCCATATCCGAACGTAACAGGAGGTTGCAAACGATGTTAATAAGTCTTGCTTATATGCTGCTTTTGGGAATGTTTCTGGCCTGGTGCTGCAAGAAAATGCGCCTGCCGGGGCTTCTGGGAATGATATTTACGGGAATTCTGCTGGGACCGTATATGTTCAATCTGATTGACGGGTCCATTCTGGATATTTCGTCGGAGCTGCGGCGAATCGCGCTGATCATCATTCTGACCAGAGCAGGACTATCGCTGAATCTGGCGGACTTAAAGAAGGTTGGGCGGCCGGCGATTCTGATGTGCTTTGTGCCGGCGTGCTTTGAGATGGCGGGGATGGTGCTGCTGGCGCCGAAGCTTCTGGGAATCACGGTGCTGGAAGCAGCCATCATGGGCGCTGTGGTGGCGGCAGTGTCACCGGCGGTTATCGTGCCAAAGATGATCAGACTGATGGAAGAGGAGTACGGGACAAAGCAGGGGATTCCGCAGATGATACTGGCGGGAGCTTCGGTGGACGATGTATTTGTCATCGTCATGTTCACGGCATTTACGGGAATCGCCCAGGGTGGCAGTGCCTCAGCGGGGGATTTCGTGCGGATTCCGGTGGCGATTGCAGCGGGAATGGCGGCAGGCATGCTGATCGGGGTGCTGCTGGCGAAATACTTTGAGAAAATTCATATCCGGGATACGGTGAAGGTGGCGATCGTGCTGTCAATCTGCTTTATTCTGGTGATACTGGAGGACGCATATGGCACGGTGGTGCCGTTCTCGGGACTGATTGCGGTGATGGGAATCGGAATTGCCCTGCAGAAGAAGCGAAATGTGGTGGCGAAGCGTCTTTCGGTGAAGTTCAACAAGCTGTGGGTCGTGGCGGAGATCATGCTGTTCGTGCTGGTGGGTGCGACGGTGAATCTGAACTATGCGGCGGCAGCGGGAATTGCGCCGGTGGTCCTGATCTTCGGTGTGCTGGTGTTCCGGGGGCTTGGCGTGCTGTGCTGCGTGGCACGGACGCCTCTTAACTGGAAGGAGCGGTGCTTCTGCGTGCTGGGCTACATGCCCAAGGCGACGGTGCAGGCAGCCATCGGCGGACTGCCCCTTGCCATGGGGCTGCAGTGTGGCAATATCGTGCTGACGGTGGCGGTTCTGGCGATTCTGATCACGGCGCCCCTGGGGGCATTTCTGATCGATTTGACTTATCGGAAGTGGCTGAGCCATCAATAAAAATCTGACATAAGAGGCACTGGCAGAAAAAAGATTCCTGCCGGTGCCTCTTGTGGTATCAGTATTTCAGTTGTATTCGGCTCGAATCTGCGTAATCTCTGAAATATTTTCCTTCAGGATGATCCGGGTGCGAATGTAGTGGTTTTTGAAACGCGGCGGTTTGTTGGCAGTCAGGTATTCAAACAGAATTTTGACTGCGTTGTAGCCCTGCTCCTGCGGGCACTGTGTGATGGTTGCGACGATATTGCCTTTCTGAATCTCAGAGCCAATTTCATCAGAATAGTCGTAACAGATAATCCGTGACTTCTGAAAATAACCGCATTCTTGAATCGCCTGTAGATTGCCGCGGCTATAGGCTCCCGGACAGACGAAGAGATTGGTGTCAGGGTGAATCATCAGCGCGTCTTTGGTAATCTGATAATCTCTGATATCGTCGCCGGTCATCTCATAAATATCCTGCAGTTGAATTTGTGGATATTCTTCCATCAGGTGCTGCTTTAAACCGTTGGCACGCAGCGTGTGTCCGTACATCTGAAAGCTGGGGGAGAATAGAAGCAGCTTTCCATTCTCTGGCTTCAGCATGTGGAGCAGACCGGCAGTGACCTGCCCGGCAAGCTCATAGTTGCAGCCAACATAGCTCAGATAATCGGTATCTTCAATAATGTTAGTCAGGAAAACTACAGGATAGTTCTCACGATGCAGCTCGTTCAGCCGGTCCTTGATCAGTGGATTGTTGATGGGGACGATGGCAATGGCATTGGCACCTTCCGCAATGGAACGGTTAATCAGCTCCAGCTGTGCGGCGGCGTTGAAATCGGGACAGGTCCTGATCTCGACTGCAATTCCAAAATCCTTAATCTCGTCACGACACTTCTCGATTCCGTGAATAACGTCATCAAAATACAGGTTACGGCTCTGAACATGAAGAATCACCGCAATTTTTATATTCTTGTTTCTGGTAGACAGACTTTTGGCAACCGAGTTGGGACGGTAGTCCAGTTCGATTGCAATCTGCTTGATTCGCTGTGCAACTTTCGGGTCTACACGACCACGATCATGTAATGCCCGGTCTACGGTTCCGGTTGATACGCCGGCCAGTTCTGCAATTTTTTTAATCGTAACAGCCATGATATGCCTCCATATAGTGTGCGTTTTCGATAACGCTTGTGATAATAATATCAAAAAAAAGTGAGAATGTCAAGGAAACCATACAAAAATATGGTCAAAATGAATAAAAATGATGTTGCGTGTTTAGCTGATAATAACAAAAATATGTCAGTTGCACAAAAACCATTGACATTTGAATGTGTAATTTCTATAATCAAACCATAAAGCGTGTACGATAACGCAACAAAAACACACAAGAGCAATATAATCACACACCCAGGGAGGTAAAACAATGAAAAAGAGCAGAGTATTAGCAACTGTATTATCCGCAGCAATGGCAGCTGGCTTAACAGCATGTGGTTCAGCACCGGCAGGAAACAATGAGAAGGGAGCCGGTGAGGCGGCATCAGAGTACAAAGTGCTGAATGTCGGCACCATGGCGCTGACCTGTGGTATTCCGGTTCTGTATGCGCAGGAGCAGGGATATTTTGAGGAGGCAGGACTGGATGTTAATGTTGAGCTGTTTGCCACCGGCGCACCGATCAATGAGGCAATTGCGGCAAATCAGATTGACATTGCAGTATCTGGATTTGCGTCAGTTTATTCTCTGGCAAATGCAAATTGCACCTGGCTGGCAGATGTCAACACAACCGGAGGCATGGGATTGTATGCACGTGCAGATTCCGCGATCGCCCAGAACGCAGAAGCAGATGGACTGATTGGAGATGCTGAGAACCTGAAGGGAATGCAGATTCTGGAACCTCTGGGAACAGCAGTACAGTATATGACAGAGTCCTATGCGGAAAAGTATGGCCTTACTCCGTCTGATATTAACCAGGTAAATATGGAGTATGCATCTGCATATCAGGCATTTACCACGGGAGAAGCAGATGCGATGGCAGCCAATCCGCCGTATTCCTATCAGCTTGAGGAAGGCGGGTATGCAAAGCTCTGCTCCTTTGAAGATGCAACCGGTGTAAATATGTGTGATGGATGCTTCGCTCGCAACGAGGTGGTTGAGAAGAGACCGGAGGAGGTTCAGCTGTTCATTGACTGTCTGGTGAAGGCCATGGATGACATGCAGGATGACAAGCTCCGCTCCGAATATACCAGAAAGGTCTATGATACCAATGCGATTACCTGTTCCGATGCGGATCTGGCACACGAAATCGAGGACCGCGACTATGTAGGAACCGAGGCGATGAAAGAATCCGAATACAAGCTGGGTGAAGCATGGGTTGCAATCACGGATTTCCTGGTAAATGCAGAGAAGATTACAGCTGACAATGCTCCGAATGTAGAGAAGTCCATTAATCCGTCTTTCGTATCAAAAACGATCGGAACTGAAGTGAAATAAGAGATCAGATAAAGAGGTCAGATATGAAAAAGAAAAAAGAAAATTACTGGTGGCTGTCCATTCTTTCCATTGTTTTGTTTGTGGCAGTCTGGTGGTTCTGCTGTGATATTTTAAAGCTCGCAAGCTCATCCACATTGCCGGGTCCGGTGACGGTGGCGCAGACCTTTGTGAAGAAGCTTACCAGCACAGCACCGGATGGCGCGACTCTTCCGCAGCACATTTTCTCGTCTCTGAAGATTGCGCTGGGAGGCTGGGCCATGGGAGTTCTGATTGGAACTCCTCTGGGAATTTTTATGGCGTGGTACAAGAAAGTGGATCTGTTTGTGAGACCGGTGTTTGACCTGCTGCGTCCGGTTCCGGGACTTGCCTGGATTCCGCTGATGATCATTCTGTTTGGCATCGGTATTACACCAAAGATTGCTACTGTGTTCCTGTCAGCATTTGTGCCCTGTGTCCTGAACTCCTATACGGGAATCCGCCAGACAAAAGATGTACATCTCTGGGTGGGACAGACTTTCGGAGCTTCGGATACCCAGATGCTGGTTCACATTGCGGTACCGACAGCACTTCCGCTGATTATGACAGGTATTCGTGTTGCACTGGGAGCTGCGTGGACCTGCATCGTGGCAGCAGAAATGCTGGCATCTACCATGGGTCTGGGCTACATGATCCAGCAGGCGCGTGGTATTTACCGTCCGGATATTATTATCTGCGGTATGATCGGTATCGGTGCAATCGGAGCAGTGTTCTCCTGGATTCTGTCTCTGATTGAAAATACGATTGTGAAAGGAGTACGAAGAGATGGTTAATCGCTTTCATATAAAGGCAAAGAGCTACGAGAAGACAATCTGCGCAGCCATAGCGATATTTGTATTCCTCTGCATCTGGCAGTTGGTGGTAAGCTTTACAAAAGCAGGAATGGTACTGGCAGGACCGATAGAGACACTGGGAGCATTTTTCGGCTCGATTCTGCAGCCAATCGGAACCCATACAATTGAGGGACATATTTTATGGAGCCTGAGCCGGGTGCTGGTAGGATTTGTCTTTGGATCCTTTGCAGGGGTTGTGCTGGGAATTCTGATGGGATGGTTCAAGCCAGTATCGGCGTTATTCCGCCCGATATTTGAGATCCTTCGTCCGATTCCGCCGATTGCCTGGATTCCGCTTTCCATTGTGTGGTTTGGTCTGGGTGAGATGTCAAAGTATTTCCTGATATTTTATTCCGCGTTTTGTGCGGTAACGATGAATGCTTATTCCGGTGTCCGTTCGGTAGACCCGGAACTGATGGGAGCAGCGAAAATGCTGGGAGCCAATAACCGTCAGGTCTTTACCACGATTGTGCTTCCTTCCTGCATTCCTCAGATCTTTGCAGGTCTGCAGATTGCAGTAGGAACCTCATGGGCAACGGTGGTTGCGGCAGAAATGGTTCGTTCTTCGGAAGGTGTTGGCTGGGTCATTATCAAGGGACAGGACAGCAACAGTACCGTACAAATCCTGGTAGGAATCGTGGCAATCGGAATTGTAGGCTATATTCTGGCAGTTACCATGAGAGCGATTGAGGCCAGACTTTGCAGATGGAGTGTGAGAGGCAAATGAGCAGAGAAATTATTGTATGCAAACATATGGATAAGACATTTGACACTTCCCGTGGTGCAGTGCATGTCATTGATGACGTGACTTTGAATGTCCATGAAAATGAGCTTCTGGTGCTTTTCGGACCGGGGCAGTGCGGAAAATCCACAATGATCAACTGCATGTCCGGTCTGGAGCCGGTGACAGGTGGCTCTGTGGAAGTGAGTGGAAAAACGGTCGTAAAGCCGGGACCGGACAGGGGTGTTGTGTACCAGCGTATGGCACTGTTTCCGTGGCTGACAGTTATGGGAAATGTGGAATACGGACCTAAAATGCGTGGTGTTCCAAAGAAAGAACGGAGAGAGCGGGCACAGTACTATATCGAACTGGTAGGCCTGAAGGGGTTCGAAAATTCATTTCCGAATCAGCTTTCCGGAGGTATGCAGCAGCGTGTGGGAATTGCGCGGGCTTACTGCAATGAACCGGATGTGCTGTTCATGGATGAACCGTTCGGACATCTGGATGCTCAGACCCGTTATCTGATGCAGGAGGATCTGATGAAGATCTGGGAACGTGAGAAACGTACTATTGTATTTGTAACCAATAATATTGAGGAAGCAATCTATCTGGCAGACCGCATTGTGGTGATGACGAACTGTCCGACGAAGATCAAGAAGGAATATGTAATCGATCTTCCGAGACCAAGAAACTATGTGGATACGGAATTTTTGAAATTGCGTGAAGAAATAAGTGCCGTTGTAGATAAAGCGCTGTAAGGAGGAAAACCGTGAAAGAAAATGATATTATTCTGCATGTCGATCATATGACAAAGTGCTTCGGTGACCTGAAGGTGCTTGATGATATTTCGTTTGATGTACATCGGGGAGAATTCCTGTGCATTGTAGGTCCGACCGGATGTGGAAAAACAACGTTCCTGAACTGTATTACCGGGTTGTATAATCTGACCGACGGAAAGATTCTGGTAAATGGTGAACCGGTCAATACAAAGAAGCACAATATTGCCTATATTTTTCAGGAGTATTCTACCATGTCCTGGCTGACGGTGGAAGAAAACGTGGCATTTGGCCTGAAAATGAAAAAGAAACCGAAGGACGTCATTGACAGAGAAGTTGCAGAGGTACTGGAGATGGTAGGTCTGACAAAGTATAAGGACTACTATCCGGTGGAACTGTCCACCAGTATGCTGCAGCGCGTGGTGATTGCCCGGGCGTTTGCTGTAAAACCGGATATTCTTCTGATGGATGAGCCATATGGACAGCTGGA
This sequence comes from Eubacteriales bacterium, assembly GCA_030536555.1. Classification (GTDB taxonomy): domain Bacteria; phylum Bacillota; class Clostridia; order Lachnospirales; family Lachnospiraceae; genus Brotaphodocola. The sequence continues at coordinate 225,705 of JAUNPU010000001.1, forward strand.
TGTGGAATTGAGATTCCGGCTGGAGGATGAGCTGATCAAACTCTGGCAGAAACTTGGCACAACCGTTATCTTTATTACGCACAATATCGAAGAAGCGGTCTATATGAGTGAAAATGTTCTGGTTTTGACCAATAAGCCAACCGGAATCAAGCAGAAGCTGGCGAATACACTTCCACGTCCGAGAAGCGTTGTGGCGCCTGAGTTTATTGAACTGAGAAATAAGGTTACAGACCTGATCAAGTGGTGGTAGGAAAGGAGGGAGACTTGCATGAAAGCAGTGATGCTGATGTTTGATTCGCTCAATCGGGAGATGCTGGAGCCGTATGGCTGCGATTGGACGAAAACACCGAATTTTCAGAGACTGGCACAGCACAGTGTCCGCTTTGACCAGTGTTATGCAGGAAGCCTTCCGTGTATGCCGGCCCGAAGGGAACTGCAGACAGGGCGTTATAATTTCCTGCACAGAAGCTGGGGACCGGTGGAACCCTTTGACGATTCTGTACCGCAGATTCTGAAGGACCATGGCGTGTATACGCATCTGGTTTCTGACCATGTTCATTACTGGGAGGATGGTGGTTCTACCTACCATTACCGGTATAATTCATGGGAAATGATTCGCGGACAGGAGGGAGACAAGTGGAAATGCCTTCCGGAGCTGTTTGATTCGGAGGAAGAGGCACGGATTCAGAATAAAGATGGACAATATTTTTGCTCCACCAGAGATTTGCAGAGGCATGATGAAGTAAACCGGAAGTTCATGAAGACAGAGGGGGATATGGCACTTGCGAAGACAATCCGGTGCGGACTGGAGTATCTGGACGCCAACCATGCCTGCGACAGGTGGTTTCTGCAGATAGAGTGCTTCGACCCTCATGAACCGTTTTTTGTATCGGAAGACTGCGAGGAGCTGTATCCGGATGCCTATGAAGGAGAACGGACAGACTGGCCACCTTACCATCATGTGACAGAGGATGCAGTTACTGCAGAGCATTACAAATACCGCTATGCAACGCTGCTATCTTTATGTGATAAATATCTGGGAAAGCTTCTGGACAAATTTGACGAGCTGGGACTTTGGGAAGATACCATGCTGATCGTCAATACAGATCATGGATATCTGCTGGGCGAGCATGGCTGGTGGAGCAAGGTGGTTATGCCGTGCTATGATGAGATTGTCCATACACCGCTGTTTATTCACGATCCGCGTTTTGCATGTGATGGAGAAGTGCGGAAAGAAATCGTGCAGACAATCGATATAGCGGCAACACTTCTTGAATATTTTGGCATAGAATGCCCGGCGGATATGCAGGGGAAACCAATTCGCACAGTGATTGAGAAGGATGAACCGATTCGTGACTGTGCATTGTTTGGAATTCACGGTGCTCACATCAATATTTTTGACGGCAGATATGTCTATATGAAAGCACCTGCATCGGAGAACAATTTGCCGCTTTACGAATACACCACCATGCCGATGCACATGAGAAATCTGTTCTCTGTAGGAGAATTGAGAAAAGCCGAAGCAGTACCTGGTGACAGGTTTGCTTTCACAAAAGGATGTCCGGTGTGGAAGATCCCGAAGGGGAATGGAAATGGTGAACGGGATTTCAGTGATCTGCTGATCAATGGAAAAGACAGTGAAGAGGCAAAGCATATTGACAATAACAGTCTTGTCAATGCAGCAAATTTTGGAGATAAGCTGTTTGATATGGAGCTGGATTCACATCAGGAACATGAGCTGGATGATGTAAAGGTGGAGACAAGGATGGCAAATCTTCTTCGACAGGCAATGAAGGAAAATGACTGTCCGTCAGAACAGTTCCAGCGGATTGGTTTTTCGGAAGATAGTCCGGTTACAGAAGATGATGTTCAGAAGCTGCATGAAGAAGAAAAACTGAAAATTCAACCGCTGATTCTTCCGCAGTATCAGTGGACCAAGGGGGCGGTCAATACCTATCGTGCTTTGATGAAATTTATTCCGGCAGCACAGAAGGAAGAAGCGGTTTCTGTTCTGGAGAGAGAAATCCCGCATTATGTGCCGGAAGGACGGGTGGAATCTCATACGGTCCTTGCATGTATTCCGATGGTTGTGCCGGAAGAATATGTGGATATGGTTCAGTATTTTGTGGACTTGTCAGGAAGAACATCATAGGATTGTCTTTGCAAAGATATAATAATTGTGGCAAAAGCTTAGGGAAACCGGGTGCTGGTCTTGAACAGCACCCGGTTTTACATTATAATAGAGAAACTGATGATAGATTTGAATTACAGAAACAGGGGAAAGGGACAAAGATTATGCCACCATTACAATTACTGATCAAGCCGTCTTCCGGCAACTGCAATCTGCGGTGCAGATACTGCTTTTACTGCGATGAGATGGAGAAGCGGGAGACTGCCAACTACGGGTTTATGTCTGAGGACACACTGGAAGTGCTGGTAAAGAAGTCGCTGGAATTTGCAGATGGGAGCTGCGGATTCGCGTTCCAGGGCGGAGAACCGACGCTGGTGGGGCTGGATTTCTATAAAAAGCTGCTGGAATTCCAGAAGCAGTACAATACAAAGCATGTACAGATCAACAACTCCATCCAGACCAACGGATTTAAGCTGGGGGAGGAATGGGCGGAATTCTTCGCGGAGAATCATTTTCTGGTAGGGGTTTCCCTGGATGGAATCGTACATACCCATGATGCCTACCGGCTGGATGCCGCCGGAAAGGGCAGCTTTGGGGAGATCATGAAGACGCTGGAGCTGTTTGACAAAAAGAAGGTGGAGTATAATATTCTGACGGTGGTGAACCGGCGGACGGCAGAGAAGATTTCCCGTATTTATGCCTTCTATGCAAAGCACAACTGGAAGTACCTGCAGTTCATCGCCTGTCTGGACCCGCTGGGGGAGAAGCAGGGCATGCGGGAATATTCCCTGACGCCGGAGGTCTACGGGGATTTTCTGGTGAATCTGTTTGACCTGTGGTATCTGGACTGGCAGAAGGGGATTCAGCCCAGCATCCGCTTCTTTGAGAACTATATCGGAATTCTGATGGGATATATGCCGGAGGCCTGTGACCAGCGGGGATTCTGCAGTCTTCAGACGGTGGTGGAGGCGGATGGCTCCGTGTATCCCTGCGATTTCTATGTGGTGGACCGATACCGGCTGGGAAATTTTCATGACAATACGCTGGAAGAGATGATGGAGCGGGGCAGGGAGGTCGGCTTCGTGCAGGAATCGCTGGAGAAACGGTCGGAGTGTGAGCGATGTGAGTACGGTTATATCTGCCGGGGCGGCTGCAGGCGGAACCGTCAGGTGGACGAGGCGGGACAGCTCGGGAATAACTATTTCTGTGAGTCGTACAAGAAGTTCTTTGAGGCGGCGCTGCCGCGGATGAAACAGATTGCCATGGAGCTGCAGAGACGGCGGTAGAGGTGGATAGCGGAGTAGTGGCTTGTTATTTACAGGTCGCTATGATAAACTTACATTATGACAGACGGAAAGGCATGAATTGATTGGAAGGGCGGGGTGTGTATGAGCATAAAATTTCCTCTTGGATATGATGATTTTTCACGGATCAGAGAAGAAAATTTCTACTATGTGGACAAGACGGGATTCATCAAAGAACTGTTGAATAAGACGTTTCAGGCGAATCTGGTTACACGCCCGCGCCGCTTCGGGAAGACTCTTACCATGAGCATGCTGCAGGATTTTTTCGATATCAGCCGGGACAGCAGGGCGCATTTTGAGGGATTGAAGATTGCTGAGGAGTCGGAGCTTTGCAGGGAGTGGATGAACCAGTGGCCGACGGTGTTTTTGACGCTGAAGAGTGTGGAGGGAAACGATTTTAGTACGGCGTTTGAACGGCTGAAGGTTTTGATTGCAAACCTCTGCAAAACAGTTGCTTTTTTGGAAAACAGTGAAAAGACGGATGCGGATGACCGCATTTTGTTTAAAGAACTGAAGGGACAGAATGCGAGTCCTGTTCATGTTGCAGACAGTATTCTCCTGCTTACGCGGATGATGAATGCACATTATGGAAAACCGGTGATTTTGTTGATTGACGAGTATGATGTGCCTTTGGCAAAGGCAAGTGAATATGGATATTATTCTGAGATGATGGATGTGATTCGCGCCATGATAGGATCTGCGTTGAAGACCAATCGATATTTGAAATTCGCAGTAGTAACCGGATGCCTGCGAATCTCGAAGGAGAGTATTTTCACAGGAACGAATCATTTTGTGCCGGATACGATTGCAGATGATCGATTTGATGAGTATATCGGTTTTACAGAATCAGATATGAAGCAGATTCTTGAGGATACGGATTTTGCAGAACGCGCTGAGGATATTCGGTTATGGTATGATGGTTATCGCTTTGGAAACGTGGATGTATACTGCCCGTGGGATGTGCTGAATTATCTGAATGCACTGCAAATGAATCCCAATGCAAGACCAAAGGCATATTGGGCCAATACCAGTGAGAATGGCATTTTGAAGAAGTTTTTCCGCAGGGCGGGTCGGACTACCAAGGCGGAGATTGAGAAGCTGATAGCGGGAGAAAGTGTGTGGAAGCGAATCAGCGATCAGCTTACTTATGATGAGATTGATAAAACCATCGGGAACCTGTGGAGTGTGTTGTATCTGACCGGGTATCTGACAGCCAGGAGTGTCCGGGAGGACGGAATGCTGGAACTGGTGATACCGAATCAGGAGATTCGGGAGATATTTCTGACGCAGATATCGGAGTGGTTCACGGAAGCAGTTGTGGGCGGACAGCAGGAGCGGTGGGACGGGTTCTGCAGGGCGCTGGAACAGGGTGACGCACAGACGGCAGAGACGTTGTTCACGACATTTTTGAAGAATGGAATCAGTGTGAGAGATACGGCGGTGGCAGACTCCAAGAAGGAGAACTTTTATCACGGTGTGCTTTTGGGGCTTATGATGTGCCGCGATAACTGGAACGTATATTCCAACCGGGAAGACGGGGATGGCTACAGCGATATCCATGTGGAAGCAGGGGACGATACGGCATTTGTCATGGAAGTAAAGTATGCGGAGAATGATGCGCTGGATGCCGGATGCGCAAAGGCGATGAAGCAGATTGAAGATATGCGCTATGCGCAGGAAATGGCGGAACTGGGCTTTCAGACTGTCTATGCCTATGGGATTGCCTGTTATAAGAAGCACTGCAAGATTGTCTGCAAAACGATGAGAGACTAAGGAGACATTTTTATATGAGTGAACAGATAGGTGAGGGAGCGAAAAAGAGAATATGTGCAGGTCTGTTGGCTCATGTTGATGCGGGAAAGACAACGCTGTCGGAGGGAATTCTCTACCTGGGCGGAAGTATCCGGAAGCTGGGAAGAGTGGATAATCGGGATGCGTTTCTGGACACCTATGCGATGGAGCGGGAGCGGGGAATCACGATCTTCTCCAAGCAGGCGGTGGTGACGCTGGGGGATACGGAGGTGACACTTCTGGACACACCGGGGCACGTGGACTTCTCGGCGGAGATGGAGCGGACGCTGCAGGTGCTGGACTATGCCATTCTGGTGGTCAGCGGGGCGGACGGTGTGCAGGGGCATACGGAGACTCTGTGGAGACTTTTGAAGCGCTACCGGATTCCGACGTTTCTCTTTATCAATAAGATGGACCAGACCGGCACGGACTGGGAACTGCTGATGGAGGATGTGAGGAAGCATCTGGATGAGAACTGTGTGGACTTTGGTGCGCTTGCAGACGCGGAAGCCGGGGATGCCGGGATGGAGCTTTCAGAGCTGTGGGAGACCATTGCTATGAGCGATGAAGGGGCTCTGGAGGAGTTTCTGGAGACGGGAGTGCTGGGGGATGACACGGTGCGGCGGCTGATTGGGGAGCAGAAGATATTTCCCTGTTATTTCGGTTCGGCGTTAAAGCTTACGGGAGTGGAGGAGTTCTTAAATGGGCTGCAGCACTGGACCCGGTGTCCGGCGTACCGGGAGAGCTTTGGTGCGAAGGTATTTAAGATTTCCCGCGATGAGCAGGGGAATCGGATGACTCATATGAAGATCACCGGAGGAAGCCTGAAGGTGAAGGAACTGCTGCGGGTTACGGATGAGGAGGAAGAGAAGGTCAACCAGATCCGTATCTATTCCGGTTCGAAGTATGAGCTGGTGCCAGAAGCCACCGAAGGCATGGTCTGTGCGGTGACGGGACCGATGCTGACCCATCCGGGACAGGGACTGGGGGAGGAGGCAGAGTCGGAGCTGCCGATCTTAGAGCCGGTGCTGACCTACCAGGTGCTGCTTCCGGAAGGCTGTGACGTACACAAAATGCTTCGAAATCTGCGGCAGCTGGAGGAGGAGGAACCGCAGCTTCACATCGTCTGGGACGAGACGCTGCAGGAGATTCAGGCGCAGGTGATGGGCGAGGTGCAGATTGAGGTGCTGAAGAGTCTGATTGCGGAGCGGTTTGGCGTGGACGTGTCATTTGGCGCCGGAAATATTGTATACAAGGAGACTATTCTGGAGCCGGTGGAGGGCGTCGGGCATTTTGAGCCTCTGCGCCACTATGCGGAGGTGCACCTTCTGATGGAGCCGGGAGAGCCTGGGAGCGGGCTGGAGTTTGCAGCGCGCTGCAGCGAGGATGTGCTGGACCGGAACTGGCAGCGGCTGACTCTGACTCATCTGGAGGAGCGGCGGCACCGCGGTGTCCTTGCCGGGGCGGAAATTACGGATATGCGGATTACACTGATTGCCGGACGGGCGCACCAGAAGCATACGGAAGGCGGCGACTTCCGGCAGGCGACGTACCGGGCGGTGCGTCAGGGACTGCGGGAGGCGAAATGCCGGCTGCTGGAGCCGTATTATGAGTTCCGGCTGGAGGTGCCGACGGAGTCTGTGGGGCGTGCCATGGCGGACATCGAGCGGATGCAGGGAAGCTTTGACACGCCGGAGCCGGAGGGCGATATGACGGTGCTGACCGGCAGTGCGCCGGTGGTGAATATGCGGGACTATCAGATGGAGGTCATTTCCTATACCAGAGGGCGGGGAAGGCTGGCGTGTTCCCTGAAGGGCTATGAGCCCTGTCACAATGAGGAGGAAGTGCTGGAGCGGATCGGGTATGATCCGGAGGCGGATCTGGACTATCCCACTGGTTCGGTATTCTGCGCCCATGGGGCAGGATTCGTGGTGCCCTGGTATGAGGTGAAGGACTATATGCATGTGGAGAGTCCGCTTGGCGGGATGCATGAGGATGAGACCGGTGATGGGACAGAACGTGACGGTGCAGCAAATGGCGGTGCAGGTGGCGGTCGTGGCAGAGGTCCGGGAGCCGGAGGGCGTGTCGGCGGCTCCGGCATCTCCCAGACGGGCTCCCGTGCAGGCGGCGAACGCTCTTACGGAGCAGATGATAAGGAACTGGAAGCCATATTTACCCGCACCTACGGGGAGAGCAGGCGCAGACTGCCAAATGAGAGCGGTCCGCGCCGCGTCACCTATGATCCGGGGAAAGCCGGGGCGAGAAGCGGCAGCGGCGGAAAGCACGGCAGTGGTGGAAAGTATGGCAGTGGCGGTGAGGTCGGAGGTCGGTCCGGAAGCCGCGGCATGGGCGAACCGTTCGGTCCGAAGCCGGGGTATTTCAAGGCGCAGCAGGATGACATGGAGGAGTATCTGCTGGTGGACGGCTACAACATTCTCTATGCCTGGGAAGAGCTTCGGGAGCTGATGCAGGTGACCCTGGACGGCGCCCGCCATCGACTGATGGACATTCTGTGCAACTATCAGGGGTATAAAAAGTGCAATCTGATTGTGGTCTTTGACGCCTACAAGGTGCCGGGAGGTGTCGGCAGTGCTCAGGACTACCACAATATTCATGTGGTATACACGAAGGAGGCGGAGACGGCGGACCAGTACATTGAGAAGTTCGCTCACGAGATGGGCAGAAAGTACCGGGTGACCGTGGCGACCTCTGACGGGCTGGAGCAGCTGATCATTCGCGGTCAGGGCTGTATCCTGATGTCTGCCAGTGACTTAAAGGAGGATCTGGTCCGGGTGGGGCAGCAGCTGGAGGAGGCCAAAGGGCGGATGCCAAAGCCGGGGAAGAACTATCTGTTTGCAGGTGTGGAGAAGGATCTGGCGGAGTATCTGGAGGCGGTGAGACTGGGGAAGATTGAACCCTGAGAAGAAAGAGCCTGCCAGATAAAGGATTGGATCAACAAGAATCTGGTATACAATGTATCCTGTGAGGAAAAGAGCGATACTGGCGGCAGCACTTCCTAAGACAGGTCATGCAGGAATGGATTACGGTATCATTTCGCTGCTGAGTGGAATGACAGCGGTTCTGTATCTGATTCTGAAACGCAGGAAAGAAGAGAAAAATGAGATAAAATAGTTATCGGTAAGTGGAGAAGCGCAGGCTTCTCCACTTATTTTATGGATACCTAAATAAATATTCTCTAAATTCATTGACACCACCATACGGTACTGTTAAAATATAAGTATATATCAGGGAAGTTCTAAACCGATTCGGTTGTCAATCCCCATATGATTACAATTCAAATATGGCGGAGAGACGACGAAGCAGGGGCAGATTATCCTGCATCTGTACTTCTCTTTCGTCATAGTACGGAAGGAGAAGTGTTAATGAAGAAAAAGCTGGAAGACCTGAATTTATTGGATGATTTTTTGTTTGGTTCGCTGGTGAGCTATCCGGGACTGGGGGTAAAGTTCATCCGACTGCTATTGCAGATCATTTTCGGGAGAACGTTCGGAAAGCTGGTTGTACATCCGCAGAAGGTCTACTATGGCAGCGATACGGATAAGCATGGAACACGGCTGGATGTATATCTGGAAGAGGAACAGGAAAGTGACTTTACAGCAGAGGAAGATGAGGAGCCGGGCGGTGCTACAATCTATGATGTGGAGCCGGATCAGAACGATAATGAGGCGGCGCGGACAGCGCTCCCGAAGCGGATTCGATTCTATCATGCGAAGATTGATGCGCAGAGCTTAAAGTCGGGGGAGACCTATCATGCGCTGAAGAACGTGGTCATCATCATAATTACGCCGTATGATCCCTTCGGGATTGACCGTATGGTTTATACGATTCAGAACCGCTGCCGGGAAGAACCGGATATGCTGTATGATGACGGCGCGATGACAGTATACCTGTATACGAAAGGGCATAGAGGAAATCCGCCGGAAGAACTGCAAAAGCTGCTCCGCTATATGGAACATACTACAGAGGAGAACGCTACGACGAAAGAGCTGCAGGATATCCAGCAGATGGTGGAGGTAGTGAAGCGAGACGGGGAGGTGTCGATAGAATATATGAAGATTTATGAGAGAGAAGAGATGCTGCTGAACAGGGGGCGGCAGGAGGGACGTCGAGAAGGAGAACTCCGAGAGCGGACGAATACAGAGGCGCAGCGATTGCGTGCGGACGCAGCGGAGCAGGAGAATGCCCGCCTGCGGGCCGAGCTTGCACGGCTGAAAGCCGGGCAAGTCTGAACATGTGAATGAAGCTGCAAGGTTTGTGGATAAGTGGAGAAGCGCAGGCTTCTCCACTTATTTTGTCTCATCAGACCTAAGATTCAGCTTTGCAAATGCATCGGCAAATGCAGAGTTGATGGGTTCTTCGGCTTCTTTTTTCTGTTTGTTCAGGTAGTTGGCTACATCCCGCCTGGTGACACCCTTGCCTTCTTTCCTGCGTCGCTCCTGGAAGGAGGAGAGCTTTTCCTTGTAGCCGCAGCGGCAGACGAAGATCTGACCGTCACCCTTGCCGCGCAGTTCCATTTTCTTGTGGCAGTTTGGACAGCGGGCATTGGAGGTGCGGGAAATGGTTTCCCGATGACCGCATTCCCGGTCCTGACAGACCAGCATCTCGCTGTTTTTGCCTTTGACGGAGAGCATGCGCCTGCCGCAGACCGGACACTTTGTATTGGTCAGGTTGTCGTGGCGGAACTGTCCCTGCCCGGACTTGATATCGTCAATCAGGGCGGTGGAGTAGCTGCGGATATCGGACATGAATTCGCTGCGGGACAGAGAACCGGCGGCGATATGTGAGAGCCGCATCTCCCAGTCAGCGGTCAGCTCCGGCTTCTTTAAGTCTTCTGGAACCAGCTCCAGAAGCTGCCTTGCTTTGGAGGTCAGATGAATCTCTTTTCCTTTTCGTTCCAGTAAAAAGCTGGAAAACAGCTTTTCAATGATATCGGCGCGGGTCGCCACGGTGCCCAGACCGCCGGTCTCACCCAGGGTCTTTGCCACAGCCTTGTCGTGGGATTCCAGATAGGCAACCGGATTTTCCATGGCGGACAGCAGGGTGGCTTCTGTAAAATGAGCCGGAGGTTTGGTCTTACCTTCGGTCCTTGTGACAGTCAGGGAGGGGAGAAGGTCTCCTTTCCTTAAGTCGGGGAGAGACTGAGACCGGATGGAGGAATCGGTCCTGCTGTCGGCAAAATCGCTGTTGTTTGTACCGCTGCTCCCAAAGCTGTCCTCATCGCTGGCGTCATAAGTATCTTCGCTGTATGTAAACGTACTTTGGTCATAAGCCTCTTTCCATCCGGCGGACTTCGTAATATTGCCGTGGGCGGTGAACAGTTCTCCGCCGATATCCACCTGCAGTGTGATCTGCTCGTACTGGTACGGAGGGCAGAGGACCGCAAGAAAACGCCGTACCACCAGGTCGTAGATCCGCCGCTCGTCCACGGTCATGTGGTCCAGCTGCACGAACTGCTCAGTCGGGATGATAGCGTGGTGATCGGAGACTTTTGCATCATTTACAAAGGCAGGATTTGCTGCAATCGGCTGCATGGAGAGGCGTCCGGCAAGCTTGCGGTAGGGGCCGATGCTGATGGCTTTTAAGCGTTCCTTCAGGGTCGGAACAATGTCGCTGCTCAAATACCGGGAATCGGTCCTCGGATAGGTCAGTACCTTATGGTTCTCGTAGAGCCGCTGCATGATGTTCAGGGTCTCTTTGGCAGAGTAGTCGAACCGCCTGTTGGCTTCCCGCTGCAGCTCCGTCAGGTCGTAGAGCTGTGGGGCCGGCTGCTTCTTCGGCGTGCGGCTTACGTCGGTCACGGTACCGGGCTGGCGGTTCATATTCTCGATTAAGGCGTTGACGCGTGCCCGGTCAAAACTCCGTGTGCTCTTCGACTGGCGGTCCTGCCAGACAAGGGTCAGGGCAGGGGAAAAAGAGCGGGCGGTAATGCCATAGTAAGGCTGGGGCACAAATGCGCGGATATCAGCCTCCCGTCTTGCAATCATGGCAAGGGTCGGTGTCTGGACGCGGCCGCAGGAAAGCTGTGCGTTGTATTTGCAGGTCAGGGCGCGGGTGGCATTGATGCCCACCAGCCAGTCAGCCTCGGCCCGGCACATGGCGGCGTCGTAGAGATGGTCATATTCGTGTCCGTTCTTCAGATGGGCAAAGCCTTCCCGGATTGCCTTGTCGGTGACGGAAGAGATCCAGAGCCGTTTGATCGGCTTCTTACTGCCGGCTTTTGCCAGAATCAGCCTGGCCACCAGCTCGCCTTCCCGGCCGGCATCGGTGGCAATGATGATCTCGTTTACATCCTTTCGGTGAATCAGGACTTTGACTGCCTGATACTGTTTGCCGGTCTGTCTGATGACCTCCAGCTGAAACGGGTCCGGCATAAGCGGCAGGTCCTTCATATTCCATTCTTTATAAGCTTTATCATAATCTTCCGGGTCTGCCAGGGTCACCAGATGTCCCAGTCCCCAGGTGACGATGTAGCGGTCTCCCTCGATGGAGGTGGGAGTCTTCTTCTCACAGTGTAAGACCCGGGCGATGTCGCGGCCGACGGACGGTTTTTCTGCGATTACAAGTGATTTCATGTATAGATGCTCCTTTAGAGGTTTTTATTTATTGTATCAGAACATTGGGGGAAAGACCAGTGGGGACGTGAATTTGTTTGCTGAAAAGGGATTGACATTCATGGGTGGAATAACTATACTTTATATAAGCTTCGCAGAAAATTCATTTCTGCAAAGTCTGAAATTCTTATACATCTTGTTTTCATCATTTTTTTCAATTATAATGGAGGTAGTTACATGAGAAAAAATCTAAAAATGTATTCAAAACCAGGCAGGGCAGCATATCGTCTGAGACGTTTTTTTGTCAGGAGAAACTATAAGGACAGGCTGTTTGTGGCGTTGTTTCACAGCAAAAAGGAGTTATTGCAGCTTTATAATGGACTGAATGGAACCAATTATACGAATCCGGATGATTTGGAAATCACAACGATGGATGATGTGGTATACCTTGGCATGAAGAATGACTGCTCCTTTATGATTGGAAGTTATCTGAATCTGTATGAGCAGCAGTCTACATTTTGTCCTAATATGCCGATACGTGGACTGATCTATTTGATTGACATTTACCAGAGCTACATTGCAAAGCATCAGTTTAACCTGTATGGGCGTAAGCGGATTATGCTTCCAACTCCCAAATATATTGTATTTTATAATGGTACAGAGGAGAGACCGGATCGGGAAGAGTGCAGACTGTCAGAATCTTTTAAGGAGAGTGACGGCTGCCTGGAATTTGTTGCAACCGTTTATAATATTAATAAGGGGCATAATCAGGAGTTGATGAAGCAGTGCAGCACGCTTGCAGGATATTCGACGTTGATTGATATGGTCCGGAATTATCAGAAGGCAGGCATGGGATTGGCTGAGGCAGTTGATGCAGCCTGTGTTTACTGTATTGAGAATGATATTCTCCGGGAGTATCTGGAGAAGAACAGGAGCGAGGTGATGAGAGTGCTGTTGACAGAGTATGATGCGAAGAAGCAGCGGAAGATGGATATGCGGGATGCGAGAGAGGAAGGAAAGGCAGAAGGCAGAGCAGAGGGCGAGGCAGAGGAGCGAACTAAATTCCTTCGTCTTATTGATGCAATGGCTGCAGATGGCAAGACAGCTGAGATTCCTCGACTGAGCAGAGAACCGGGATTTTTGAGAGAGATGGAGAACGAATACCATATCAGATAAATGAAAGCTGGAGGAAAGCGGATGGAACAGACAACAGAGGATAAACAGACAACAGAGAACATCGGGTGCTGGCGTAGTGCCATGAACAGAATCCTGTGGGGAATCGGACTGACCGGAATTACATGGAACTTTCTGGGGCTTGATTATGTGCTTCCGCTGATTGGTGTGATTCAGCTGCTGCTGGGCTTTCGGGCGCTTCGGCGGGAACATGCAGCCTGGTATACAGGGTATGGATTGGCGTGGATAAAGGTGGCGGGCTGTCTGGCAGTTCTGATCCTCAATGCCACAGTATATCGGACGAGGGTGCTGGAATCGGCGGCGGGCACCGTTCTTGTCTGGCTGGGCGTGGCTGCCACCTTTGGAGTGCTGCTCAGTCTGAGAGAGGGATTCCGGCAGGCGCAGAGGAAGGTGGAGCTTCCGGTGCATACCGGCTGTGTGGATGGAATGATTGTCTGGAATGCAGGAAGTCTGCTGCTTGCGAAGATGGGGTATCACGGACTGGTCCTGGGGCTGGTGCTTATGATTCTGTTCTTTTTGCTGCTTCGTGGCATGTACCGCCTGTCTGTGGAACTGGAGAAAGCGGGATATGAGGTGCAGTCTCTGTCAGTACAGCCGGAATTGCCGGAATATATGACAGACGGGAAGATAGCGGGATGGATTCTTGGGGTACTGGTGGTGGGAATTGGATGCGGATATCTGTTCCTGAACCGGTATCACATGGAGTGGCATCAGATGGAGCCGGCAGGGGCGGCGCAGGCGGGACAGGAAGAAGCGGCAGAAGATCTGGCGCAGATCCGCAGGAATCTTGCGGTACTTGGCTTTCCGGAAGACATTTTAAAGGATCTGCGTCCGGAAGATGTGCTGGCATGCAGGGGAGCGTTGCAGGTGCTGGTCAGCGAGGAGGATTACCCGGTCAACGACGGGGATGAGGTGCGCACGCAGCAGGGCAGCAGCACGCAGATCCGTACGGAGTATGATGTAAAAGAGCTGCACCTGACCGGAATCGCGGTGGAACTGCCGGGGGATGGCGCCGGAAGTGGCGTGAGGGATGTTCCGGGGGACGAGGGTGAGAACTTAAAACGCTGGAAGCTGTTCCATCATTTTCGCTGGACGAAGAATCCGGGATTTTACGGGACGGAAGCGCTGCAGATCTTGCCTGCATATCGGATGGAAATGGGCGGCTGCGTGGAGGACGGTCCGTTTACTGGGCAGGTTCTGTATGACAGGAATGGTGAGACGATGGCGGCAGATTACTATGCTCTTGGATGCGAGACCTATGATCAGGACCGTATGCTGTTTGGAGGTCAGACCGCCACGGATGTATTTGCGGAATTTTCCATGCCAGGGCAGGGGGAGCATCATCGCGGTTACGTGTCTTATGAAGTGAGGGAGCGGGAATCGCTTGTTACGGTGGATTCCTGGGTGAATTATGTGCATCAGAGCAGCGGTGTGCAGTATCCGGTGCAGACGGCAAAGGAGTATCGGATGGCGCCGGGGATATTTGGCAATGCATTTCGGGTGGTGCAGGATGCGCTGCAGTTCTATGAATCAGAAATATCATTTTACCACGTCTATTGAGAATTTTATTATTTGAGAAGAATACGTTACTATTTTATAATGATTTTATAGATAGATTCTATTTATCATTAAGGAGGATTTAACGTATGAACAAGCTTCAGGAATGGCTTCAGAAGTGGCTGATGCCGATCGCAACGATGCTGGAAAAACAAAAGCACCTTCAGGCTATCAAGGATGGTATCGTGGGAATCGTCCCGATTATCATCATCGGTTCCTTCTGCCTGGTACCGACCGGCGTGGGCAACCTGATTGGCGGCGGCGTGCTGGAGTGGGTGAACGCTCACAATGATATCCTGACACTGCCTACCTACTTTACAACCAATATCATGTCTCTGTATGCAGTGCTTTACATTGCCAACTCGCTGGCAAAGCGCTACAAGATCAAGAACGTGCTGGTAGGCGCATCTGCAATCCTGGTACATCTGATCTTAAGTGTGACGGTTACAGAAGGTGCATGGAATGTCACCTATCTGGCAGCTGAGGGCCTGTTTGTGGCAATCATTTCCGCAATTTTTGCAGTGGAGGTGGTTCGTCTCTGTAATAAATATCATCTGACCATCAAGATGCCGGACAGTGTGCCGCCGATGGTAGCAGACAGCTTTTCCATTCTGATTCCGCTGATTATTGATGTGGTGGCAGCTACAGCGGTGGCAAGCCTCTGCCAGACCTTTGGCGGAACCACATTCCCGCAGGTGATCATGAACGTTCTGGCTCCGGCCATCAGTTCTATGGACTCTCTGCCGGCGGTTATGATCGTCGTACTTCTGACCCAGCTGCTCTGGGTATTCGGACTTCACGGCGCGGCAATCACCTCCAGTGTGTGGGCTCCCTTTGCAATCGCCAATGCCACAGCCAATGCGGCGGCAGTAGCAGCAGGACAGGCTCCGACCCATGTATTTACCTTCGGTTTCTACTATGGATTTTTGCAGGTCAGCGGTTCTGGTATGACCCTTGGTCTTGTTATGATGATGATGATGTCCAAGGCAAAATCCTTAAAG
This sequence comes from Eubacteriales bacterium, assembly GCA_030536555.1. Lineage (GTDB taxonomy): Bacteria > Bacillota > Clostridia > Lachnospirales > Lachnospiraceae > Brotaphodocola. The sequence continues at coordinate 241,255 of JAUNPU010000001.1, forward strand.
ACCATCGGACGGATCGGCTTCATCCCGTCTCTGTTCGGTGTAAATGAGCCGATTATCTTCGGTGTACCGCTGATCATGAACCCGTTTTTGATGATCCCGTTCGTATTTGGTCCGGTCGTGATCGCAGCTCTCAACTATCTGGCAATGTCAACCGGTCTGGTTGGTCTGCCGCTGTGGGAGTCTCCGGGATTCTTACCGCCGGGATTCCAGGCATTCCTTCTGACTCTGGACTGGAAGGCCGCTGTGATGGCTCTGCTGAATGTGGTCCTGATGACCGTATTCTACTATCCATTCTTTAAGATGATGGAAGCAGATGAGCTGAAAAAAGAGGCAGAATAATTCCATAAGATATGATATAATTGACAGCAAAGGAGGAGTTCTTTTGCTGTCAATACGTCAAAAGACCATGATTCAGTGCGTGCTGGGACATCCCGAGGGGATTTCCGGAAAGCAGCTTTCTGAGGAACTGAGAGTCAGCCAGAAGACTGCCAGGAATGACATCACGATGATCAATCAGAGCTTTCGTGAAGCGGGAATCCAGATCAGCTCTGCTCAGAAGAATGGTTATTTTATAAGAGAAGAATACCGCAGCCAGATGATCCGGATTCTGGAGGAACAGCGGTTTCCGAAGGATGAGAAGGAGGCACAGACTCCGATTGAGCGCCGGATGGCGGTGCTGGACCGGGTTCTGGGGCGACCGGGCATTGCCATCGATCATATTGCGGAGACATTGTGTGTTTCCGAGCAGACCATATACAAGGATCTGGCTTATCTGGACAAGGTGCTGACAAGGGAATATGCTTTCTGCGGACTGTATGTGCAGAACCACAGAGCCTGTCTCCAGGCTTCCGAGAGGGAGATTCGGAGGCTGGTGTTCCGCATACTGACCGGCTGCATCATGCGGACCGGTCAGCTGATGCCCAGCACGTTGTATCAGCTGATGCGCGGCATTGTGAATCTCAATGAGATCTACACATTTTATGAGTATACGGTGCGGTACTGCAGGGAACGCCGGTATGGGATACCGGATCAGCTGCTTGCGGTCGCCGCATGGCTGATATTTTATACCAATGTACGCCGGGAGGAAGCCAACTTTCTGGAACCGGCGGAGTGTCATTCCTGTCAGGATGAACTGGCAGGTTTTCTGAACTATATGAATCAGACTCTGTTTCTGGAGCTGGAGAGCTGTGACCTGGAATTCATATACCGTTTTCTGGACGGACTGGGATTCTGGCCTGCAGATTCGGAACGGCGCAGTCTGGAGAGGGAGAAGAACCGGCTGCTGATTCATGAATATTTCAAAAAGCTTGAAGATCAGTATCAGATTACCTTTGGAGAGGAAGCCGTCCGGCAGGCATTTTCCAAGGATCTGGATGATCTGATCCGAAGGGTGAAAGTAGGCTCCCAGCTTCAGGACTTTCCGGGAACGGCTTCGGAGCTGATGTCAGGGCTGGCTTGTGAAGCTGCCATGCTGATGGCGGGGCTTATATGCAGAGAGTGTCACCAGGTTCTGACCCGGGCGGAGCTTCGCAGAATCGCAGAGTACATTCTGGCTGGTGGAGAGAGGAAGCAGGGAAAGGTAGAGCTTCAGCTGCTCTCTGGTCCCGACCGGGGAAGATACTACCATGTACTCCGGTGGATTCGGGAAAAGGCAGGCAGGTGGGTGCTGTTAAGGGAGCCCTGCCCCGGATACCTGCTGGATGAGGTCTGCGGGAGCCGGGAGCCGGATCTGCTGATTGCGGCGGAGCCGGTGGATGTTTCGTCCCATATCCCACTTTTGACGCTGTCGGGAGCGCTGACCGGGGCAGAGGAGCGGAGGCTGCGGCTGTTTCTGGAAGATATTTTTCTGAGAAAGCAGCTGGCATTGCTGAAGGAGACTTTGCTGAACGGACGGAGAGTGCTGTTTTTTGAGGACGGGCTGCCGCCGGAGGCTATGCTGAGTGCCTGCTGTCAGGTGCTGGAGGCTACAGGCAGCGTGGAAGACGGTCAGCAGTTCTGGCAGGAGCTTATGGAGCGGGAGCAGAATTACCCCACAGACCGGGAAGCGGGATGCAGGTTCTTCCTTCCATGGGAGCGGCATGCAGCTTCGGATGGTATCTGTCTGGGAATCAGCCGACAGCCGGGACCGGGGAACGGAGTTGTATTGGCCGGTGCGTTTGCGCCCTGCTCGGAGGTGGATCCTGATGTGACCATCGGTTTGCTTCAGAGCATTTTAAAGACACAGGAAGCAGTCTGTCAGCTGCGAGATGCCGCAGATGCTGTGGAGGTTTTGCAGATTCTGGCAGATGGAATGATAAATAAATATGACAGGAGGTAACAACATGAGAGTTCTGGTTGTATGTAATGCAGGAATGTCCAGTTCCATTCTGGTCAAGAAGATGAAGGAGTATGCGGCTTCCCAGGGGGAGGAGCTGGAGATCAAGGCAGTCAGCAGTGCGTCTGCAGAGGATGAGGCCGGTGAGTGGGATGTATGTCTGGTAGGTCCTCAGCTGATGCATGCAGTGGATGAGATTCAGGAAGCGGTAGAGGTACCGACGGAGGCAGTAGAGATGCGGACCTATGCCATGGCAGACGGCAAGGCTGCACTGGCTCAGGCAAAGGCATTATTAGAGAAGTAAGGAGTACAAGCGCTATGATCGATATTGAAGCATTATCCATGAAAGCAATGGAGATCGTCACCTACGCAGGCATGGCAAAATCCAACTATATCAATGCACTGAAAAGTGCCAAAAAGCAGGATTTTTCTCAGGCGGAAAAGCTGCTGAAGGACGGAGACGAGATGCTTGCCACGGCACATGATTCCCACATGGGGCTGCTTCAGAAGGAAGCAGAGACCATGGAGCCACAGGTCTGCCTGATGATCGTCCATGGAGAGGATCAGATCATGTCTTGCGAGACCATTCGTCTTCTTGTGACAGAACTGATGGAGCTTTATCAGAATCGGTAAACAGGAGGAATGTATGGCAACGATACACAATCAGGCGGCTGTTGACGAGATTGCACCGGTGGTGCTGATGCCGGGGGACCCCCTTCGCGCAAAGCTGATCGCGGAGCAGTATCTGAAGGATGCCCGGCTGTTTAACAGTGTGCGGAATATGCTGGGGTATACCGGCACATATAAAGGAGCGCGGATCTCTGTTATGGGAGGCGGCATGGGCGGTCCTTCTACGGGAATCTACTCCCATGAGCTTTACCGGAAGTACAATGTGGATACCATTATCCGCATCGGTTCCTGCGGAGCATTTGCAGAGGAAGTGGCCATGCGGGATGTGCTGCTGGTGGAGAGCTCCTGGAGTGAATCCACCTTTGCCAGGACTTATGACGGGTATGAGGGGGACACCGTATATCCGTCCGCGCTGCTGAATGAGGAGCTTCGAAGAGCGGCAGAATGTCTTCACAGACCGCTTAAGGGGGCAAAGGTTCATTCCACAGACTGCTTTTACCGGATGGACCGGGATGCCAATATTAAGATCAGAGACCGTTACGGCTGTGTGGCAGAAGAGATGGAGAGCTTTGCTCTGTTCCATGTGGCGAAGGCAGCGGGCAGACATGCGGCGGCACTTCTGACGGTCAGCGACCATTCCCTCACTCACGAGAAGATTTCACCGGAAGAGCGGCAGAAGTCTTTCGGGGATATGATGGAGATCGCGCTTTTTGCTGCTGCGGCAAGAGCTGGAGAGATTTAAGGATGGAGTATATGAATAAAAGTCTGAAGCTGCTCAGGGGCAGCAGAGAGAGAAGCAGCCATATCCGTGCAGTGGTCACGGATATGGATGGTTCTTTTTTAAACGAAAACGGAGAGGTCAGTCCGGGCAATGAGGCGGCGGTCAGAAGGCTTCAGGAGGCGGGAATCCGCTTTATGGTCTGTACGGGAAGAAGTCTCAGGGAGGCGGAGGTTCCCTTGAAGGCGGCAGGGATTTCCTGTGATATGATAGCCATGAACGGCGCGGCAGTCTACGGTGCGGGCGGAATCCTGAAAAAGCAGTATCTGCTCTCCATGGATAAGATTCGGGAAGCCCTGGAGGCGGTGAAGGAGGTCCGGGAGCAGCTGATCATACAGATGGTGACTGACCAGGGAGAATTCATCCTGGCGGATGAAGCCATATTCCGGCATTTTTTCCTGACCAGAATCTTCCCTTCCCGAGACGAAGTAAGAACCGGAGAGGAAGAAGAACGGCTGCTGGCACCCTTCATCCGTATAACGGCGGAGGAGTTTTTCCGGAAGCAGGTGCAGTGCTATAAGATGGTTACCTTAAGTGAGGATACGGGGCTGATCCGGCAGATTGAGTCAAAGCTCAAGGCGGTGGACGGCGTATGTGTGGCAGCCTCTTTCCCGACCAACTGGGAGATCACCCATGAGCATGCCAGCAAGGGAAAAGGACTTGCAGACTATGCAGAAGCTCTGGGCTACAGTCTGGAGCAGGTGATGGCAGTGGGAGACGGGGATAATGATATATCCATGATCGGGCTTCCGCTGGGATGGTCCGTTGCCATGGGCAATGGCGGAGAGATGTTAAAGCAGGCGGCGGACGTGGTTACATTGTCAAATAAAGAAGACGGCTTTGCGGCGGCAGTGGATGCGCTGCTGCAGGGGCAGGGCGGCAAAGGAGAAGGATATGAGACATCAGAAGGACTGGTTTAAAGAGCTTGTAGTGTATCAGATTTATCCCAGAAGCTTTAAGGATGGGAACGGAGACGGAGTAGGCGACTTAAAGGGTATGATTCAGAAGCTGGATTATCTGAAGGAGCTGGGAATCAATGCAGTATGGATGTCACCGGTCTACGCCTCTCCCAATGTAGATAACGGCTATGATATTTCTGACTACTATCAGATCATGGACGAGTTCGGAACCATGGAGGACTGGGAGGCGTTCCGGGATGGCGCGCATGAGCGAGGAATCGCCATCATCATGGATCTGGTTTTAAATCATTCCTCCGATCTGCACCACTGGTTCCAGGAGTCGAAGAAGTCCAAAGACAATCCCTACAGCGACTACTACATCTGGCGGGATCCTTCTGAGGACGGAAAAGAGCCCAACGAATGGCAGTCCGTATTTGGCGGAAGCGCATGGGAGTATGTGCCGGAGCGGGGACAGTATTATCTGCACTTTTTTGCAAAGCAGCAGCCGGATCTGAACTGGGACAATGAAGAGGCAAGAGAGAAGATCTTCGATATCATCCGGTTCTGGAACGAGAAGGGGGTAGACGGATACCGGATTGACGCCATCAGCTACCTGGATAAGGGACTGGACGGCAGAGCCAATATGGAAGAACTGTTCGGAACGGCTTCCTGTGCGAATCTGGAGGGAACTCACCGCTATATTCAGGAGATGGTGAGAAAGACCATCGCGCCGGATCATCTGATGACAGTGGGAGAGGTGATCGTGAACAGCACCCGGGATGCCTGGAACTATACCAGCGCTTCCAGAGGGGAGTTCGATATGGCGATTCCGTTCATTCCGCCGATTGTGGAGATTGAGACCTGGTCTCCGGAGAATCTGAAGAAAACCATCACAGAGACCTACGAGGCGACGAAGGAGGATGGCTGGTGGGCACGGTTCTTCAGCAACCACGACAAGCCGCGGCAGGTGTCTTTATATGGCAATGACAGCACCTGCTGGAAAGAGTCTGCCAAGATGCTGGCGTCCTTCCTCCACACCCTGCCGGGTACTCCGTTTGTGTATCAGGGCGAGGAGCTGGGCATGACCAATATCAAGCTGCCGTCCATCGAGGACTACGATGATATCGACACGAAGAATTATTACCGGACCATGATCGAGGAAGGTGCATCTGAGGAGGAGGCGCTGCGGGCTTCTCAGAATATCAGCCGCGACAATGCCAGAACACCGATGCAGTGGGATGCTTCTGCCAACGGCGGATTTACAGAAGGGACACCCTGGCTTTCGGTGAACCCCAACTATGTGGATATCAACGCAGAGCAGCAGATGAAGGACGAGGATTCCATTTTCCGCTTCTATCAGAAGCTGATCGGTCTGAGAAAAGAACATCCGGTTCTGGTATACGGAGATTTCCGGATGCTCACAGAGGAAGAGGGGAAGCTGATCGCATTTACCAGAAGCTTAGACGGGGAGACCTGGGCAGCCATCCACAACTTCTCGGCGGAGGAATGCCGGTTCGGCCATGAGGCACTGGCCGGGGAGAAGACGGTAATGCTGAGCAACTACGGAAGAACCGGTCTGGATGGCGACAGCATCTGCCTGAAACCTTACGAGACGATTGTATTCAGCGTAAAATAACAGGAAACTAATCTTGCAAAAATGTTTGAAATAAAGTACAATAGAGCCGGATCGTCAAATTTTAGACGAAACGAAAGACAGGATACCATAAAACGGCCGCAGAATATGCGGCTGAAGAATAAAAGGAGATTTCAGATGAGCAAGAAACCGGTTGTATTAATGATTCTTGATGGATATGGACTGAACAAGAACTGTGAAGCCAACGCAGTATGCGAAGGCAGGACCCCGATCATGGACCAGCTGATGAGCCAGTGCCCGTTTGTAGAGGGACAGGCAAGCGGCATGGCAGTAGGTCTGCCGGACGGTCAGATGGGTAACTCTGAGGTGGGACATCTGAACATGGGCGCAGGCCGCATCGTGTATCAGGAGCTGACCCGCATCACCAAATCCATTCAGGATGGTGATTTCTTCGATAACAAGGCATTTCTGGAAGCAGTAGAGAACTGCAAGAAGCATGACTCCGCACTGCATCTGTTCGGTCTGGTATCGGACGGCGGCGTGCACAGCCACATCACTCATATTTACGGACTGCTGGAGCTGGCTAAGAGAAATGGTCTTAAGAAGGTATTTGTACACTGCTTCTTAGACGGTCGTGATACTCCGCCGGCATCCGGTAAGGATTACGTGGCAGCTCTGGAGGCGAAGATGGCAGAGCTGGGCGTGGGCAAGGTAGCTTCCGTACATGGACGTTACTATGCGATGGACCGTGATAAGAACTGGGACCGTGTACAGATGGCTTACAATGCTCTGACGAAGGGCGAGGGCGTGGTATGCGAGAGTGCAACCGCAGCCATCCAGGCTTCCTACGATGACGGCAAGACCGACGAGTTCGTAATGCCGACTGTAGTGACGGAGAACGGCGCACCGGTGGGCACCATCAAGACCGGCGACTCTGTTATTTTCTACAACTTCCGTCCGGACCGTGCAAGAGAGATGACCCGCGCATTCTGCGACGAGCAGTTCGAGGGCTTCGACAGAGGCGAGAGAGTGGCAACTACCTTCGTATGCTTCACTGACTACGATGAGACCATCGGCAACAAGCTGGTTGCATTTGTAAAAGAGAGCATCACCAACACCTTCGGTGAGTTCCTGGCAGCTAACGGCAAGAAGCAGGCAAGAATCGCTGAGACCGAGAAGTACGCTCATGTTACCTTCTTCTTCAACGGCGGTATCGAGGAGCCGAACGAGGGCGAGGACCGCTTCCTGATCCCGTCTCCGAAGGAGGTTGCAACCTACGATCTGAAGCCGGAGATGAGTGCGCCGGCAGTATGCGACAAGCTGGTTGAGGCAATCAAGTCCCGGAACTATGACGTGATCATCATCAACTTCGCAAACCCGGATATGGTTGGTCATACCGGCGTGGAGGCAGCAGCAATCAAGGCTATCGAGACTGTGGACGAGTGTGTGGGCAGAGCCGTAGACGCCATCAAAGAGGTTGACGGCGTGATGTTCATCTGCGCAGACCACGGCAATGCAGAGCAGCTGGTGGACTATGAGACCGGTGAGCCGTTTACCGCTCACACCACCAACCCGGTTCCGTTCATTCTGGTGAATGCAGACCCGTCTTACAAGCTGAGAGAGGGCGGCTGCCTGGCAGATATCGCTCCGACTCTGATTGAACTGATGGGTATGGAGCAGCCGAAAGAGATGACCGGCAAGTCTCTGATTGTGAAATAAGAACAACTGAGATAACAGAATGACTGGAAAGCAGAAAGTCTGAGAAGTAAGCATATCTGAGAAGAGAAAGAAGAAGCATAAAAAGTCCCGCGGCTCCCAAAATCAGTTTGGAAGTCCGCGGGACTTTTGTGTAAGTTTTATCTGAGGGAAGGTCAATCCTCGTACAGCTTGCTGTAGATCTCCTCCGACAGCATATCCACATAGGACTGGTCGGCAAGGTCGTGGCTGGTGATCAGGATGTCCTGAATCAGACTGAAGCGCTTGAGGCTCAACTCCTCCGGGCTTAAGTCGCCGGACTCGTCTGCAAGCTGTGCGTCCAGCTGCTGACCGGTGTAGCTTGCGGTGAACCAGTCAATCAGTGCACTGGTTGCCTGCTCTTCCTCAGCGACCTGTCCGCTGACCTTCTTGGCAGAGCTGCTGGACTTGAGGGCTACGATCAGGGAGCCGAGGCCCATGGCGGTCATGACACCCTGGGTCAGCAGACGGGATGTGCCTGTCATGGGAAGGCTGATGACATTGACCCAGCAGAGTACGGAGAAGACAGTCAGGGCGCCGCCCACCAGCAGGAACGCCGAGGCGGAAGACTTTAAGTCCTCATACTGCTGGGATTTCTTCACATAGACCTGGGTGCGGGGCATGGACTGTATGGTTTTCGCCTGTTTCCCTTCCAGAACATCCGCCATGCCGCCGTAAGGGTGGGCAGGGGATGGATTCTCCTCCTCGAACTCGGCAAGCTTTCTTGCCAGTTCCTCCTCCTGCTGTTTCTTCTTCATGGCATCCGCCACTTCCTTTGATTCAACCAACGGACCGCCGCAGTCTGAGCAGGTGGTGATTCCGTCTACGAATTCCATATCACATTTTGGACAATAAGGCATAATCAGGTTCCTCCCGGGTAAAAAAATATTCTAAGAACGATTATATGACAGATTTTGCTGTTCGTCCAGTGGGGAAGTGAAAAGATAAAGGACAGAATTCATGAAAGTGTTGATTAACGGAAATAGCACTTCCCTTTCCGGCGAAAATACGATAAAATAAAAAATAATGTGCTTTGAAGAAAAAGCACCAAAAATGACATACAAGGAGACGGATTTTATGAAAACGACGGAGCTGTTGAAACGATTTGCTCCTTACTACGGGAAGTACTGGAAGACGCTGGCATTTGACTTATTCTGTGCATCTCTCACCACGGTCTGCGAGATGGTGCTGCCGATGATTCTCCGGTATATCACCAATCAGGGCATGCAGGATCTGTCCTCTATCACGGTGGGGCTGATTCTGAAAATAGCAGGTCTCTACTTTGGACTGAGGATCATCGACGGTCTGGCGGCGTTCTACATGGCCTACACCGGTCATGTGATGGGAGCACAGATTGAGACGGATATGCGTCAGGATGCCTTTGAGCATCTGCAGAAGCTGTCTGACAGCTACTTTAACAACACCAAGGTGGGGCAGATCATGGCGCGGATTACCAGTGACCTGTTTGATGTGACGGAGTTCGCCCATCACTGTCCGGAGGAATTCTTTATTGCATTTTTGAAGGCGGTGGTTTCCTTTGTGATTCTGGCGGGGATCAATCTGCCGCTGACGGTGACCATCTTTATCTTCATTCCGATCATGACGGTGTCCTGTACCTGCTTCAATCTGAAGATGCGGGCGGCATTTAAGGAGCAGCGCCATCAGATCGGTGAGCTGAATGCCAAGATTGAGGACAATCTGCTGGGCAACCGGGTGGTGCGGGCATTTGCCAACCAGGACATCGAGATTGAGAAGTTCCGCGCGGACAACCACGCATTTCTGGCAATCAAGCGGAAGACCTACAAGTACATGGCGGCATTCCAGGATACCATCCGGATGTTTGACGGCCTGATGTACACGGTGGTGATCCTGGCAGGCGGTATTTTCATGCTGAAAGGGAAGATCGCGCCGGGGGACCTGGTGGCGTACACCATGTATGTGACGACGCTGCTGGCTACCATTCGAAGAATCATTGAGTTCGCGGAGCAGTTCCAGCGGGGTATGACGGGGATCGAGCGGTTCGTGGAGATCATGGATTCCACCGTGGAGATTCTGGATGAGCCGGGGTCAAAGGCGCTTACGGATGTGAAGGGTGGTATTCGGTTTGAGCATGTGAGCTTTGAGTATCCGGATGACCACAATCCGGTACTGGATGATATCAGTCTGGATATCCGTCCGGGCGAGCGGATTGCGCTGGTGGGACCGTCCGGCGGCGGCAAGACCACCCTGTGCAACCTGATTCCACGCTTCTACGATACCACCCGGGGTACGATCCGGATCGACGGGCAGGAGCTTCGGGGCATCACCCTGCAGAGCCTGCGGTCCAATATCGGTATCGTGCAGCAGGATGTCTACCTGTTCTCGGGAACGGTGTATGACAATATTGCCTACGGCAGGCCGGAGGCGAGCCGCGCGGAGGTGATGCGGGCGGCTGAGATGGCAGGCGCTCACGAGTTCATTTCTGAACTGAAACATGGCTACGACACCTATGTGGGTGAGCGGGGCGTGAAGCTGTCCGGCGGACAGAAGCAGCGCATCAGCATCGCGCGGGTATTTCTGAAGAATCCGGCGATTCTGATTCTGGATGAGGCGACCTCCGCTCTGGACAATGAGAGCGAGCATGTTGTATCCCAGTCTCTGGACCGTCTGGCAGAGGGGCGGACCACGGTGACCATCGCCCATCGTCTGACCACGATTCAGAATGCAGACCGGATTCTGGTGCTGTCGGACGGACACATTGCAGAGGAAGGCAGCCACAGGGAGCTGCTGGAGCAGAAGGGAATTTATTATCAATTATATATGTCAGTGCAGGATCAGCCGGAAGCTGATCTGGCGGAAGGAGAAGGATTATGAGAGTTGCAGTAGTGACGGACAGTAACAGCGGAATCACCCAGGCGGAGGCGAAGGAGCTTGGCATTTATGTGATTCCCATGCCGTTTATGATCAATGGAGAGGTGTATGAGGAGGATATCAACCTGACTCAGGAGCAGTTCTATGAGAAACTGGAGGACGGGGCGGATATTTCCACCTCCCAGCCGTCACCGGAGGCCGTCATGGAGCTCTGGGATGAGGTGCTGAAGGAGTATGACGAGATCGTGCACATTCCCATGTCCAGTGCTTTAAGCGGCTCCTGCCAGACGGCGATGATGCTGGCAGAGGACTATGACGGAAAGGTTCAGGTGGTCAACAACCAGCGGATCTCCGTGACTCAGTATCAGTCTGCCATGGATGCCAAAGCCCTGGCAGAGGGCGGTCTGGATGCGGCCAGGATCCGGGAGGTGTTAGAGCGCACGAAGCTGGAATCCAGCATCTATGTCACGGTGGACACCCTGAAATACTTAAAGAAGGGCGGCAGGATCACACCGGCGGCAGCGGCTCTGGGTACCCTGCTTCGCATTAAGCCGGTGCTGCAGATTCAGGGCGAGAAGCTGGATTCCTTCTCCAAGGCAAGGACCATGAAGCAGGCGAAGAGCACCATGATGGCAGCCATTGCCCATGACTTCGAGGAGCGGTTCCACGCGCCGGACGGGGAGGGCATGTGGCTGGAGATTGCACATACGCAGAACCACGAGGCTGCCAGAGAGCTGGAAGAGGAGTTAAGAGAGCTGTATCCGAAGTGCGGTGAGATCCGCGTGGATCCTCTGTCCTTGAGTGTGGCCTGCCATATCGGACCGGGTGCACTGGCAATCGCATGTGTGAAGAAGCTGGATATGGAAGCGGAATGCAGAAAAGAAAAGTAAGAAGGTCAGAATATGGGGAATGAGATGAGAAAGCTGCAGTTTCCCTGGAAACAGAAGTTTACCATCAGCCTGAAGGTGCCGATGGTGATCCTGCTGGTGCTGTTTGGCATGATTCCCATGATGGTGTGTGTCAAGACGGTGATCAGCTCCATCGAGCAGAATCAGACCAATGCCCGGATGATCGAGGTGCAGAATCAGTGCCAGATCTTAAGCAGCAAGCTGTCCAGAACAGGGTATCTTCGCGGAGAAGTGAAGGACGGTTCTGTGGACAGCGAGATCAGTACGATTGCGGACATCTACAATGGACGGATCGTCGTGGTCAATAAGGATTACCGGATCGTTCAGGATACCTACGACATTGCAAAGAACCGGCTGCATGTGGCGGAGGAGGTCATCCGTTGTTTTCAGGGGGAGTCCAGCAGCAGTTATAACAAGGAAAAGCATTATTTTATCCATACCCTTCCGATCTATGACGGAAGCGGTGAGCAGAATATTGACGGTGTGATGATGTCGATCATATCGACGGAAGGGATTCTGTCCATGGTGGATGCGGTGGAGAATAAGGCTTCTCTGCTGCAGTTTATCGTATTGCTGCTGCTGTTCATTGCGGCGGCGGTGGCGGTGGCATTTCTGATGAGGCCCTTTAAGGAGTTTCAGGGGAAGCTGAATCATGTGGCGGACGGTTCGCTGGATACGGATATCAGTGCGGATACATACCGGGAGACCCGGAATATTTCTCAGGCGGTCGGCAGGACCCTTTCCAAGCTTAAGGAGGTGGACCAGTCCCGTCAGGAGTTCGTATCCAATGTGTCCCACGAGCTGAAGACGCCGATCACATCCATTCGCGTGCTGGCGGATTCGCTGATGGGCATGGAAGATGTGCCGGTGGAGTTGTATCGGGAGTTTATGGAGGATATTTCCGATGAGATCGACCGGGAGAGCAAGATTGTCGATGATCTGCTGGCTCTGGTGAAGATGGACAAGTCGGAGGCAGAGCTGAATATCAGCCAGGTCAATATCAACGGTCTGGTGGAGCAGACGCTGAAGCGGCTGCGGCCGATTGCCAACAAGCGGAAGGTGGAGCTGATTTTTGAGAGTATCCGTGAGGTTACGGGTGACATCGATGAGACGAAGCTGTCGCTGGTAATCACGAATCTGGTGGAAAATGCCATCAAGTACAACATGGAAGAGGGATGGGTCCGGGTAACGCTGGATGCGGACCACAAGTTCTTCTATATCAAGGTGGCGGATTCCGGCATTGGCATTCCGGAGGAGGTACAGGAGCGTATTTTCGACCGGTTCTTCCGGGTGGACAAGGCCAGATCCAGAGAGACCGGCGGAAGCGGCCTTGGGCTTGCCATCACCCGGAGTGTGGTGCTGATGCACAAGGGAGCCATCAAACTGAGCAGCAAAGAGGGCGAGGGAAGTGTATTTACGATCCGAATCCCTCTGAATTACATTGCATAGCAGGAGGTATAACGCATGAAACGATTATGGAAATGGTCCGTTCTGCTGACAGCCCTTCTGCTTGCGGGAGTCTGCAGTCTGGCGCTGACCGGATGCAGCGGAACCAGGGAGCTGGAAGAAGGGGAAAAGGCGTATCAGATCTACTATCTGAATACGGCTACCACCCGGATGGTGCCGCAGGAATACCGGACGAAAACTCAGGATACGGACCAGTTGATCGAGGAGCTGATGGACTGCTTCCGTCATGTGCCGGCTGATCTGGACTGTCAGGGAGCGCTGTCTGACAAGGCTGTCTATCAGGGATTTCGCCGGGATGACATGGTCCTGTATCTGTTCTTCGATAACGGCTACACCAGCATGAAATCCGGCAGAGAGATTCTGTGCCGGGCGGCGCTGGTCAAGACGCTGACTCAGGTGGAAGGCGTGGATTACGTCAGCATTTATACCGGAGATCAGCCCCTGATGAATACCGCCGGCATGCCGGTGGGGATGATGTCAGCCAGCGATTTTGTGGACAGCGTCAGCGATGTCAATGCATATGAAAGCACGGAGCTGACCCTGTATTTTACCGATCAGTCGGGAGAAAAGCTGTACGCCGAGAAGCGCAACGTGATGCACAACATCAACACATCGGCGGAGAAGGTGGTGCTGGAGGAGCTGATCAGCGGTCCGGAGCAGTGGGGACTGAAGCCGACGCTGGATCCGTCCATCAAAGTGCTGAACGTATCCGTCAACGAAAATGTGTGTTATCTGAATTTTGACGGCGCATTTTTAAGCAACGCGCTGGAGGTGAAGGACTACATCCCGATCTATTCCATTGTAAATTCTCTGTCGGAGCTGACCGGCATCAGCCGGGTGCAGATTGCGGTCAATGGAAGCCAGGAGATGTCATTTCGCGATTCCATTCCGCTGAATACGGCCTTCGAGCGGAATCTGGACTATATAGGAGGAAATGAAAATTAAACGACCACTACTGATACTAGCAGCGGGATTCGTACTTGGAGAGGTGCTGGGTCTGCAAATGTCAGTTGCGGTAAAGATAATTCTGTGGCTGGTGGCAGGTGCCGCGGTCAGCCTGATGGTGACCGCGCGACGAAGAGCGGCAGGTGAAGCCGTCCATTCGGACAGTCACACAGAATACGGAGCGTTCCGAATCAGGACAGGCAGAAGTTTATGGTTATGGCTTCTGCCTGTTTTTGTATTTGCGGGGATGATGCGGGCGGATTGGGTGAGAAATGCCTGTGAGAAAGAACTGGGATTGGAGCTTTCCGGCAGGAGGATGGAAGTCTGCGGAACTGTTCGGACGGTGGAAGAGCGGGAGGACGGAGGTCTGATCGTGGTGATGGAGAGGTGCGAAGGAGTATGGGGGGAGTGTGAAACAGAGCGGGAGGAAACAGCAGGGCAGGTGGAAGCGACGTGTCGTGAGCGGTTGAGCAGACTGCAGGTATATCTGGACGCACCAGAAAATGACTGGATGGTATTCCCCGGAAACCGCATCCGTGTGACCGGTACGGTTCAGGCGTATGACAGAGCACGCAATCCGGGTGAATTTGACTATCGGCTCTACTATCGCTCTCTGAAGCTGAATTACCGGATGTTTGCGGATCAATGTGAGATTCTGGACGGGCGTAAAGATTTTGTCCGGTATGCACTTTTGCAGTTTGGATGGTGGGCATCGGGGATTCTGGAACAGACGGCAGACCCGGAGGAGGCCGGTATATACCGGGCAGTCATTCTTGGGGATAAGAGTGGAATGAATCCGTCTGTCCGGAATCTGTATCAGAAAAGCGGAATTGCGCACCTGCTGGCGGTCAGCGGTCTGCATCTGTCCATGGTCAGCATGGCAGCTTACGGGGGACTCAGGAAGCTGGGAACAGGGTATGGAAAAGCCGGCATCCTGGGGGGAGCAGTGCTGGCAGCCTATGCGGTGCTGACTGGCGCATCGCCTTCTGTACTGCGGGCGCTGATTATGGCCCTGTGCGGATTCCTGGCGGCATATCTGGGGAGAACCTATGACCTGATGTCGGCGCTGTCGCTGGCGGCACTCTGCCTGTTCTGGGACAGTCCGTACCGGATCTGCCAGGCGGGAGTTCAGCTTTCTTTCGGTGCGCTGATTGGAATCGGGTGGCTGGCACCGTGTCTGACCGGGGAAGTGAAAAGGGAATTACAGATAAGACAGGCGCTGCTTGTAAGTATGAGCATGCAGCTTGTGACGCTGCCGCCGATTCTCTATCATTTCTTTCAGTATCCGCTCTATGGAATCTTTCTGAATTTTCTGGTGGTACCACTGATGGGAGGAGTGGTTGCTTCGGGAACCGGAGGAATCCTGCTGGGGGCGTGGAACCGGGCGGCGGGGCGATTTGCTCTGGGAACCGGGCACTGGATTCTGTGCTGGTATGAGCTGTGCTGCCGGATCTTTGCGAAGCTGCCAGGTTACGTCCTGATGCCGGGGCGGTCTTCGGCGTGGAAAATGGGGGTGTATTATGGGAGTCTGATGGCGCTGGCATGGAGAAGGGCGCACAGACTGGAACATCAGAAGCAGGCGGGCAGAGAATGGCTTCCGGTCATGGTGTCGATTCTGCTATTGATGGTCCCGGCTCCGGTACACGGACTGCAGGTGACATTTCTGGATGTCGGTCAGGGGGATGGAATCTGTATGCAGTCCGGAAAAGAGGTTGTTCTTGTGGATGGCGGAAGTACCGATGAAACACACCTTGGGAAGAATCGTCTGGCTCCGTTTCTCAAGAGCCGGGGCATCTCGAAGGTTACCTGTGCGGTGGTCAGCCATGGGGATCAGGATCATATCAGCGGACTTCGGTATCTGCTGGAGGAGGAGCCGGATATTCAGGTGGAACAGCTGGTGCTTCCGGCAGCCGGAAGAGGGGATGTAGTTTATGGGGAGCTGGAGGCGCTGGCACTCCGGCGGGGCAGCCGGATTCTGTGGATGGAATCGGGGGAAGCGCTTTCGCTGAAGGGATTTTCCGTGACATGTCTGTACCCTTCAAAAGAGCAGGGAGAGGAAAATGACCGGAACTGTCATTCCCTGGTTCTGCGGGTAGATTATGGCGGATTTCACATGCTGCTGACCGGTGATATGACCGGAGAAGGGGAGCAGGAGCTTCTGCGCCGGACAGCGCCTGGGACGCTTTCGGATATCCAGGTGCTTAAGATTGCCCACCACGGGTCCGAATATTCCACAACGGAGGAGTGGCTGGAAGCGGTAGGACCCCAGTGGGCGGTGATCTCCTACGGGGAGGGGAATCGCTATGGACATCCTCATGACGCGGTGCTGGAAAGGCTTCGCGGTCAGGGGAGTGCGGTCTTTGAAACGGCGAAAAGCGGGGCGGTGATGCTGAGAACGGATGGGGAGAAGATATGGTGGGAGGTGTTTGGGGATTAGAAGACGGGCTTCGCGGTGCGCCACGGGCTTTTTTGTCTGTTGATCATAAAAAATTTGTATTTCGCACACATTCCCTGGAAAAAACAACGATAAAAAGCACACATTTTCCGATTATTAGGATACCATAAGCCGGAAGAAAATGTATATAATATAGTCATATTAAAGGACGTCCGAAATAAAAAGCAACATAAAAAATGACAACAAAAAACAGGAGGAGTTACCATGAGTAAGTATTCACTTCACGATATCCACATTGACCCGGAAAAAAATTATCTGATGGATTTTGATGAGTATTATGGGGGAAAGAAAACCTATTCAAAGTATTTCATTGAACCTTATGGACCTTATCAGCATAACGAAATGTTGGACACTGTTTATGTGGACCCGGATCATGAGATGTGCTATCACGAGCACACCCGCGGTGTGGAGACATTTCTGGTAGACGGCGGTTCTGTTCTCACAGAAATTTGCGGCAAAAAGGCAGTCTGCCATAAGGGTGATATCATTCATCTTGCGCCGTACACGCCTCATAAGTTTACCTGGATTGAAGCGGGCACAATCTGGAGAGAGCTGTTCCAGGAGACTCAGATGGGTGAGGATTGTATTGCAAACCTGCGTTATAAAGAATATAATAGAGAACAGTTTGATATGGCTAAGGACGGACAGAGCGGTGACAGCAATTATTACAAGTTTACGCCTGTAACAGAGACCGTTCCCAAAGAGCAGATTTACCAGATCCGCCCATACAACGGTGGTCTGTGCACCTATAAGTTCGAGGGCTGTGAGCTTCGCCAGAAGGTTGCGCGCTGGGAGACTAAGGGTCACAAGGAAATCTGGCAGCTCTGCATGGATCCCGGATTTGAGATCAGCTGGGGAGCAGAAAATCCATTCTACGGTCTGTTTATTGTACAGGAAGGCACGGTAGAGGTAAGGATTGACGGTATGGAGAAGTTTACAGCCAAGGAGCGAGATATTCTTCATATTCCAAGTCATCTTTCCGGTGAGATTTTTGCCAAGGACGGAGCGGTTCTGTTTGATTACAACTGTGAGGGATTCGGACTTCGCGCAATCGAAGAATTGTATTCCATTTACGCCGCAGATCCTGCAAAGGGGGCAGAGGCAGCAGCGGAAATCCTTGAGAAGCATAAATGTTATGTTCATGGCCGTCTGGTAAAATAAAAGAAACGATAAACCGGAACAGCAGACATAAACCTATCAGCTGTTCCGGTTTATTTGCACGAGTGAAGGAGTTGTCAGAAGAAGAAACAGGGGTTGGAGCGAAAGATGAATATACTGGTGGTCGGTGACAATTGTCTCGAACAAAGTTTTACAGAAGCAGGAGTGAAATACGGGCACAATATCTGGTTTACAGAACCGTTTCCCGATTTGGCGGATTTTGCTCAGTTTGAACCGGAGTGCGCGGTTTTAATGATTTCAAGGCCTGCTGCCTTTGTTCAGGATTATATGACGGAACTGCACAGGGAATGCGGAGTACACCGGTTCCTTTTATTTGAGCGCCGATCGGATGGAACCTGTTTTTATGTGAAAAGCGAAGAAGAGGATTCCGGTCTGGAGGATTTTTTCTGCAGGGCATTAGGAGAAAATCCCTTATATTTGCTTAAATATCCGGAGGAAAGCTGGAAACTGCGGTTCCCTCATGCCTTTGAAGGCCAGCAGCGCCGTGAAATCACGAAAACCATGCTTTACGGCATTACGGAAAAAGAATTCCGGCGGTCAAAGGAAAGATATGGTCTGGATATTGACAGTGACAATTTTTATCTTTTTATGTGGGAGCTGGACAAAACATCGCTGATTGATTATGCGGCCAATACGTCGATCCACTATTTCCTTCATGCATTGCGTCTGGAGGATTTTAAGCAGGTGTTAAAGGAAAATATGGGCGGTGAGATTATATTTACGGATATATCCTTCGCCTATATTATAGCCAACGGGTCGGAACCTGCCAGCCTGCGTATGCGTAAGCTTGAGGCAGAGCGTATTTCCGCCGCCCTGGCAGGAGTGGCAGGGCGCGTTTCTTCCCATTGTTTTATTAGCAGGCTGCTCCATGGCCCGGAGGAAATTTACAGTGGTCATCAGGAATTTAAAAAAACCTGTGCGTACCGTTTCTTTTGCAGGGAAGCCACTGCTCTTTCGGAGGAGTATGTCAGAACCCACCGGAAATGGTTCGGCCGGGAGGAAATCCAGGAGAGTCTGGATAAAATCCGTCATTATATCAGTTTTGATATGGAAAATGTGGAGCTTGAGGAAGAAATCAGGCACCTTTATATGCGTGTTGTAAAGCCGAGTATGAGTTATACCCTGTATTATTTTGTCAGTGAGTCCATTCTTGAATCTCTGAAAAAGGAATTGCAGGTAAAGATTCTCCTGGAAACCATGGACAGTCCCTGGCTGATTTTGACCAGCCAGCTGGGAACCATAGAGGAAAGCTGCAGTCAGGTGCTGGAATGTATCGGAACCCTTGCAAAACAGCAGGTAAAAACTCATAACATCGGAAATATTGTTGTGCGTCAGGCACTTCAATATATTGAGGAAAATTATACACAGCTTTTGTCGGTAAACGAAATGGCGAAGGAGCTGAATGTAAGCTCCTCTTATTTGAGCCAGTGCTTTAAAAAGGAGACCGGGACAGGCATCAAACGGTATCTTACCATGCGTCGCATGCAGGAGGCAAAAAAACTGCTGATGAATACGGATGTATCTGTGAACGCGGTAGCGATTGCGGTGGGATATGACGATTACCGGCAGTTTTCAAAGATGTTCAAGGCATTTACCGGAGTGACGCCTGTTCAGTGCAGGAAAGGAGTCGTTTAAAATGAATAAAAAGAGGACACTTACATTTGCAATCCTTATGATTGCTCTTGTTTGTCAGATCAATTCCATAGCGTCTGTTATGCTGGCGGATATATCCATGGCATTTCCGGATGCTTCCAATGTGGCAATTCAGTATATCATGCAGTCCGGAATGATCGGCGCATTTGTAATTTCATTTCTTATGAGTGTATTTACTTCGCGTTTTGATAAAAAACCTATGATCCTGATGGGACTGGGAGCTATTTTCCTGGGAGGACTTTTGCCTGTCATCAATCACAGCTCCATCTGGTTCTTGGATGTCTGCGGCTTCATTACCGGAGCCGGACAGGGCTTTCTTATGCCTCTTTTAGGCGCACTTATACTGGAAAATTATGAAGGCACAGAGCGAGAGCGTATGTTGGGGCTGAATACAACCTTTGTTACCGGGGGTTCGGCTCTGTTTCTTGTTCTTGCGGGACCATTGTGCAACATGGGATGGGTTAAGGTGTATTTTCTCTATTTTGCGGCAATTCCCGTTATGCTGATTGCCCAGATGTTCCTGACAAAGGACGAGAAGAAGAAGACGACGGAATCGGAGGAAAAGAAGGAGAGTATAAAGATACCGGTGAAAGGCTGGATCCAGTGTGCGCTGGTGGTTCTGATGGGTCTTGGCTACACGGCATTTCCGCTGAATCTTTCGTTCCTTGTTGTTTCCAAAGGACTGGGCACTGCAACTACAGTGGGAATCGGTATGACAATGATTACGGTGATCAGCGCCCTGATCGGACTTGTATTCCCTCAGCTGATCCGGGTCAGCCGCCTGTATATCAGTACACTTGCGGCAGTATTTGGACTGATGGCGTCCATATGTATCATCAACGCTTCCAGTATGACTATGATTTACGCGGGAACCGCTCTTGCGGGTATCTTCTTTGGAATCAATACAGCCAGCCCCGGATATTATATTGGACGCATCTGTAATCAGAGCCAGTATGGTCCAACATTTTCCATGGCCATGAGCTGTAACTTTATGGGAATTATTCTCAGCCCGATTATTTTGAACCTGATTACGGGGTTCTGGGGCGGAGATGCTCAGATTCCTGCCAATGCATTCATTACAGGTGCAGGCGTTTTTGCAGTGGTGCTGGTGCTTCAGATTGTGTGGAATACATATTTAAAGAGAACCCTTCCGGCGGAGAATTAAATTTTACAGGAATAAAAAGCTGATACGGCAGGTGCAACGTCTGCGGTATCAGCTTTTTATTATATTACGCAAAAGCGTATCACAAGTGATAATTCATGAACTCTTGGTAAATAATATCCTCCCTTTGTAATACCGCTTTACGCCAACTTTTACAAATGCTATAATGCAGTTAAATATTACGATAAAACAGGAGAGAGACTATGCAGACACTGATCCAGGACATCAAAGAACAGACATTCAAACGGATGTATCTGCTGTATGGGGAGGAACGCTTCTTAAAGAACAGCTACAAGAACCGGCTGAAGGAGGCGATTGTCGGGGATGATACCATGAACTTTGCTTCTTTTGAGGGGAAGAGTCTGGATGTGGACGAGCTGATCCGGCTGGCGGATACCATGCCGTTTTTTGCGGAGCGCCGGCTGATTCTGATTGAGGACAGCGGATATTTCAAGAATGCCTGTGAGCCGCTGGTTAAGTACCTGCCGTCCATGCCGGATACCACCTGCCTTCTGTTTGTGGAGTCCGAGGTGGATAAGCGCAGCAAGCTTTACAAGAAGGTGAAGGAGCTTGGACATGTGGCGGAGATGACCAGACAGGATGCGGCGCAGCTTGGCAAGTGGGCGGGAAGTATTCTGGCAAAGGAGGGCAGGAAGATCACCGGGCGGACCATGGAGCTGCTTCTGTCCATGACCGGAGACGATATGGAGCACATCCGCATGGAGTTGGAGAAGCTGATCAGCTATACCATGGGTCGGGATGTGATCACGGATGAGGACGTGAGAGCCATCTGCACGGTGCAGGTGACCAACAAGATCTTCGATATGGTGGCGGCGATTGTGAACCGGCAGACCAGGAAGGCGATGGACCTGTATGAGGACCTGCTGACCTTAAAGGAGCCGCCCATGCGGATTCTGTTTCTGATCGCCAGACAGTTTAACCAGCTTTTACAGGTGAAGGAGCTGATGGGAAAGGGGCTGGATAAGGGAACCATTGCTTCCAGGCTGAAGATGCAGCCGTTTGTGGTGGGCAAGGTGATGCCCCAGGCGAGACAGTTTAGCAGGGAGCAGATCCTGTCCTACGTGAATCTGTGTGTGGAGGCAGAGGAGGCGGTGAAGAGCGGGCGGCTTCAGGACCGGCTGGCGGTGGAACTGCTGATTACAAAAGAGTACTAAATTGCTATTGACGGCTGAAAAAAAATCTAGTATTATAATTAATAAGTGCTGGTTTATTTATAAACTATCATTATAAGTAATGCTAATGAATGTTTTTCATTTAACCTATAAACAAGGCAGCTTTCCGGCTGGAATCATGGTGGGAAGATGCCACAGCAAGAAGGAGATCAGACGATGGCAAAAGTTGGAATTGTGATGGGCAGCGATTCAGATATGCCGATTATGGCAAAGGCTGCAGAGATTCTGGACAGGTTTGGAATTGACTATGAGATGACGATCATTTCCGCACACCGGGAACCGGATATTTTCTTTGACTGGGCGAAGGGTGCAGAGGCGCGGGGCATTAAGGTGATCATTGCAGGTGCAGGAAAGGCAGCACATCTGCCGGGTATGTGTGCAGCGATCTTCCCGCTTCCGGTCATCGGTATTCCCATGAAGACTTCTGATCTGGGTGGTGTGGATTCTCTCTACTCCATCGTGCAGATGCCGTCCGGCATTCCGGTGGCAACCGTGGCAATCAATGGCGGTGCCAATGCAGGCATTCTGGCAGCGAAGATGCTGGCAGCTTCTGATGACGCGCTGCTTCAGAAGGTGAAGGATTATGCAGAATCTTTAAAGGGCGACGTGGTGAAGAAAGCTGAGAAGCTGGAGAGCATCGGATACAAAGAGTATCTGGCACAGATGTAAGGAGCAGACCGGCAGCTGCGACAGGAGAACGCGACTGCAGCAGGAAGCCGGTTGGAGAATCGATAACAGAGTATCACAATATAACAGAAAATCGGAGGATAAATCATGGATTACAAGAACGCCGGAGTTGATATTGAAGCAGGTTACAAGTCAGTAGAGTTAATGAAGAAGCACGTTATGGAGACCATGCGTCCGGAGGTACTGGGCGGAATCGGCGGATTTTCCGGAGCATTTTCTCTGGATGCCATCAAGAACATGGAGCATCCGGTACTGCTGTCCGGTACAGACGGTGTTGGTACAAAGCTGAAGCTGGCATTTATCATGGACAAGCATGATACCATCGGTATCGACTGTGTGGCTATGTGCGTGAACGACGTTGCATGTGCAGGCGGCGAGCCGCTGTTCTTCCTGGACTACATTGCATGCGGCAAGAACTTCCCGGAGAAGATTGCTACCATCGTAAGCGGTGTGGCTGACGGCTGTAAGCAGTCTGAGGCAGCGCTGGTAGGCGGTGAGACCGCAGAGATGCCGGGCTTCTATCCGGAGGACGAGTACGACCTGGCTGGCTTTGCAGTAGGCGTGGTAGATCAGAAGGATCTGATCGACGGCAAGGATCTGAAAGCAGGCGATGTGCTGATCGGTATGGCTTCTTCCGGCGTACATTCCAACGGCTTCTCTCTGGTGCGCAAGGTATTTGAGAATGAGCTGACCAAAGAAGGTTTAAATACTTATTACGATGAGCTGGGCAAGACTCTGGGCGAGGCACTGCTGGCTCCCACCAAGATCTATGTGAAAGCCATGAAGAGCGTGAAGAACGCAGGCGTGAAGGTGAAGGCATGCAGCCATGTAACCGGCGGCGGCTTCTATGAGAACATTCCGCGTATGCTGAAGGAAGGCACCCGCGCTGTGATTAAGAAAGATAGCTACGAGGTTCCGGCTATCTTCAAGATGATGGCAAAGAAGGGCGACATTGCAGAAGAGATGATGTACAACACCTACAACATGGGTATCGGTATGATCGTTGCTGTGGATCCGGCAGATGTGGACAAGACCATGGAAGCCATGAAGGCAGCCGGTGAGACTCCGTATGTGATCGGTTCCATCGAAGAGGGAGAAAAGGGAGTGACCTTATGTTAAGAGTCGGTGTGATGGTATCCGGAGGCGGTACCAATCTGCAGGCAATCCTGGATGCGGTTGATGCAAAGAAGATTACCAATGCCGAGATTGCGGTGGTGATCAGCAACAACCCCAATGCCTATGCACTGGAGCGGGCGAAGAACCATGGAATCGATGCAGTCTGCATTTCTCCGAAGGAGTTCGACAGCCGCGAAGCCTTCAATGAGGCATTTCTGGCAAAGGTAGACGAGTACAATCTGGATCTGATTGTGCTGGCAGGCTTCCTGGTGAAGATTCCGGCAGCCATGATTGAGAAGTATGAACACAGAATCATCAATATCCACCCGTCTCTGATTCCGTCCTTCTGCGGCGTGGGCTACTATGGGCTGAAGGTCCATGAGGCGGCGCTGGCAAGAGGCGTGAAGGTGACCGGTGCGACGGTACACTTTGTGGACAGCGGCATGGACACCGGTCCGATCATTCTGCAGAAGGCTGTGGAAGTACAGGAAGGCGACACGCCGGAGGTGCTGCAGCGCAGAGTCATGGAGCAGGCGGAGTGGGTGCTGCTTCCCCAGGCGATTGATATGATCGCAAATGAAAGAATCATCTGAAATGACAGAGGAGGAAATGACAGATGAAAGTTTTGATTGTTGGCGGCGGCGGAAGAGAGCACGCAATCGCATGGAAAGTGGCTCAGAGCCCGAAAGTAGACAAGTTATACTGCGCACCGGGCAATGCGGGAATCGCAGAGGTGGCAGAGTGTGTGAATATCGGTGTGATGGAGTTCGACAAGCTGACGGCATTTGCTAAGGAGCAGGCAATCGACTTAACCATCGTGGGACCGGATGATCCCCTGGCAGCAGGCGCTGTGGATGCATTTGAGGCAGCAGGTCTGCGGGTGTTCGGACCGAGGAAGAATGCGGCGATTCTGGAAGGCTCCAAGGCATTTTCCAAGGATCTGATGAAGAAATACGGCATTCCGACAGCAGCCTATGAGACCTTCGACAGCCCGGAGGCAGCGCTTTCTTACTTAGAGACCGCAGACATGCCGATCGTGCTGAAGGCAGACGGACTGGCGCTGGGCAAGGGCGTATTGATCTGTAATAACCTGGAAGAGGCAAAAGAGGGCGTAAAGACCCTGATGCTGGACAAGCAGTTTGGCTCCGCAGGCAATCGCATCGTGGTGGAAGAGTTCATGACCGGACGCGAGGTATCGGTACTGTCCTTTGTGGATGGCAGAACCATCAAGATCATGACCTCCGCACAGGATCATAAGCGTGCCAAGGACGGCGACCAGGGACTGAACACCGGCGGTATGGGAACCTTCTCCCCAAGCCCCTTCTACACGGAGGAAGTGGATGCTTTCTGTAAGGAGTACATCTATCAGAAGACCGTGGACGCGATGGCTGCTGAGGGCAGAGAGTTCAAGGGAATCATTTTCTTCGGACTGATGCTGACAGCAAAGGGACCGCGGGTGCTGGAGTACAATGCAAGATTCGGCGATCCGGAGACCCAGGTGGTGCTTCCGCGGATGAAGAATGACATTGTGGACGTATTTGAGGCGTGCATCGACGGCACGCTGGATCAGATTGATCTGCAGTTCGAGGACAACGCGGCTGTCTGCGTGGTGCTGGCATCTGACGGCTATCCGGAGCACTACGAGAAGGGCTTTAAGATCAGCGGTCTGGAGAAGTTTCAGGACGCAGACGGTTACTATGTGTTCCATGCGGGAAGCAAGTTTGATGCAGACGGTGATATCGTCACCAACGGTGGTCGCGTGCTGGGCGTGACCGCAACCGGAAGTGACTTAAAGGAAGCGCGTGCCAATGCCTATAAGGCAACCGGGTGGGTGGAATTCGGCAACAAATATATGCGCCATGATATCGGGAAGGCGATTGACGAGGCATAAAATATATTGCCATTGAAGGATCATGAATCAGGAGATGCAGAGACTGACGAGAAAGCGGTTCCTGCATCTCTTTTGCATACGGACTTACATTTCAGGCATCTGTCAGGAAGCTCCGTTCCATGAGGGAAACTGGCAGGTTGAGCATCAATAAATCCGGTTATGGATCGGGATTTTTACCATCATTTGCGGTTGTAATTGACACTGCCATACAGCAGCTATATAATTGCTGTATGGGGAAAGTGAGGATGCACGAATGAAGGTATACACCGGAGAACTGTTTATTTATCATGTACAGACGGGGGCTGTTCAGCTGCTGGAATGCGATCAGGAGCTGAATGAGGTTCATAACATACAGGAATATTTGGATATTCTGCTGGATAGTCAGATCATCTATGAGGAGGATGTGGACAACTTTCGGAGGAAGGCATCTCCGGAGGTGGTGGTGTCGAAGCTTCGGGAGCAGGATTCCTATTCGTTTCAGTACCGGGCATATGTGAGAAAGGTGCTTCAGTGGTGTGAGACCACGGCAACGGTGCTGGACCGCAATGGACAGGAGCCGGAGCGGATTCTGATTCATTCGAGGAATATGAATCTGTTTCTGGATGAGGATTCGGCTGATGGTGCAAAGCAGATGCGGCAGCTGGCGGAAGACTGCTTTCACGGGTTCGGCAAGATATTTTTCAATATTATTCTGATCGATGTCAATCAGGAGACCTATATTTCCTACAATCCCTACGGCACTGACTATACGGCATCTCAGGATATTGTCCCCAACGGGGATTACGTCAATGACAATCTGGGATACGGGCTGAACTTTATCTACGAGGCGGACCGGGAGATGTTCTGGGAGCACACCACCCTTGCGGCCTACCGGCAGAAGCTGGCCAATCCGGGGGATTCCTTCAGCTTCCATATCCGCCATCTACTGAACGGGCAGTATCGGTGGACGGAGGTTTTCTGTGTGCGGCTGGGGACCAGTGATGAGGACTTTCGGGTGCTGTACTGGGTTTCCAATATCGACAAGCAGACCCGGGAGCTGCAGTACGACCATCTGACGGGGCTGTTCAATAAGGATTATTTTTACAGGTACGCCAGACAGGTTATGGAGGAGAATCCGGACAAGAAGTACGATGTAATCTGTGCGGATATTGAGAATTTCAAGCTGTACAATGACAGCTTTGGCATGGAGAAGGGCGATGAGCTGCTGAAGCGGATTGCGAAGGCATTTCAGGACGGACAGAAGTGGTATATCATCTGTGCAAGGTTCTATGCGGATCTGTTCATGTGCCTGACAGAGCATCGGGACACCTATTCGGATGAGACGTTTCGTGCGTTCAGCGATCAGGTCTATGCAATGGAGTGTACCGGCAACATTCAGGTGAAGTGGGGCATTTATTCGGGCAACAGGAAAAAGAAGACCATCGAGCAGATGTGTGACCGTGCCATGCTGGCGGCAAAGCACATCAAGGGCGTCTACGGTGTGTATTCGGCATACTATAATTCGGAGTTCAGTGAGAGGCTTCACAGGGAACAGATGATTCTTGACGAGATGGAGAAGGCTCTGGAGGAGGAGCAGTTTCAGGTGTATCTGCAGCCCAAGTTCCATATGGCGGACGGATTGCTGTGTGGTGCCGAGGCGCTGGTGCGGTGGGCGCATCCGGAGAAGGGGCTGCTGGGACCGGCTTCCTTTCTTCCTGTTTTTGAGAAAAATGGTTTTGTGGCGAAGCTGGACTGGTACATGTGGGAGAAGATCTGCGGACTTTTGCAGCAGTGGAACCGGCAGGGCAGGGGAGAGATTTGGATTTCGGTCAATGTGTCGCGGGCAGACATATTTGGAAAGCACTTTGTGGAGAGACTGCGGAAGCTGGTGCAGGACTATGAGGTGAAGCCGTCTCAGCTGCATCTGGAGATTACAGAGACTCTCTACGTGCAGAACACAGCCGCCATGAAGCGGACGCTTTTACAGCTGCGGAGAGAGGGCTTCTGTCTGGAGATGGATGACTTTGGCAGCGGGTATTCTTCCCTGAGTGCACTGGGGGAGCTGCCCTTTGATATTCTGAAGCTGGATCAGAAGCTGATTGAGAATGAGATGAATCACCCGGGAGTGCTGAAATATATCATCGATCTGGCACACTGGCTGAAGCTTCATATTGTTGCGGAGGGCATCGAGACCAGGGAGCAGTACGAGCATTTTAAGGAGCTGGGCTGTGACTGCATGCAGGGATTCTATCTGGCAAAGCCTGTGGAATGGAAGGAGTTCGAGGACAGGTGGCTGTCGGGAATACAGACAAATAACGAATAAGGAAGACATCTATGAATGACTTAACTCAGGGCAAGCCGTCGCGGGTCATGGTGCGGTTTGCCCTTCCGATTGCGCTGGGAAATATATTCCAGCTGTGCTACAGCCTGGCGGACACCCGTGTGGTGGGAAGTACGCTGGGTATGACATCTCTGGCGGCGGTGGGAGCTACCACTTCCATCAGTACGCTGTTTATTGGATTTTTGTCGGGGCTGACCAATGGATTTGCCATTCTGGTCGCCAGAGAGTACGGCGCCGGAAGAAAGGACGGAGTAAAGCGGTTTGCGGCGGAGAGCCTGACCCTGGGGGTGGCTACGGCGCTGGCGTTCACGGTGGTTTGTGTGACATTTCTGCCGTTTCTTCTGCGCATCCTCAATGTGCCGGAGGAGCTGACCCGTGAGGCGACCTCCTATATCCGGGTGGTGCTGGCGGGGCTGACCGCCACCCTCGCCTACAATGCCTGCGCAGGTATTCTGCGGGCGGTGGGAGACACGACAGCGGCGCTGCTGTTTCTGATCTGTGCCAGCTTTCTGAATATCGGACTGGACCTTTTGTTCATTCTGGTATTTCACATGGGGGTGGGCGGAGCGGCGCTGGCGACGGTGCTGTCCCAGACGGTATCTGCGGTCGCCAGCTTTCTGTACATGCAGAAGCGCTATGAGATGTTCCGGTTCCGGCTCCCGGACTTTCGGGTAAATCGGGAAGATGCCAGGGAGCTGTATGCGTCGGGACTTTCCATGGCGGCGATGATGTCCTTTGTATTTTTCGGAACTCTGGCGCTGCAGTGCGCGATCAATACCTTCGGTGAGGACACCATCGTGGCACACACGGCGGCCCGCAAGATCACGGAATTTTTCATGCTGCCATTTTCTGTCATGAGTGCCACCATGGCCACCTACTGCAGCCAGAATGCAGGTGCCGGCAAGATGGACCGGGTCCGCGGGGGAATCCGGCAGGCGCTGCTGCTGACCTGGGGCTGGTCAGTGGGGACAATCATCCTGAGCTATACGGTGTCGCCGCAGATGATCCGCATGGTTACCGGCACGGACAAGCTGGCGGTCATTCAGACGGCAGCCCTGTATCTGAAGGTGGATACCCTGTTTTACTTTGCACCGGCGGCGATCGCCGTGCTGCGCAACGCCCTGCAGGGGCTGGGAGAGCACCGGATTCCCGTATATTCCAGCTTTATCGAGCTGGCGGGAAAGGTGGCGGTCGCCCTGTTTCTGACGCCGGTGTTCCACTACTGGGGCATTATCGTGGCGGAGCCGGTGGTATGGCTGGTGATGGTGATTCCGCTGGTGGTGAAGATTCGTGCCATGCTCTGGTTATGAAAGCCTGCCTGATTAGAACTGCCGGTTATAACAGATATGAGAGAACGATATGGAGAATTTGTAATCGACCATTGATTTTACGGGACAATGCGATTATAATGAGTGACATACAGTTCATGACTGTGAAGCAGTGAACAGCTATGACAGAGAGACCGGATGCACGTGGAGACTTAGCGGCAGCCGGGTCAGATACATGAATGGAGGAAATAAAGATGGAAAAGAAGAATCTTGACTGGAGTAATATCGGATTTGGCTATATGGTTACAGATGCCCGCTATGTGGCAAATTATAAAGACGGCAAGTGGGACGACGGAACCCTGACTGCTGACCCGAACGTGGTGATCAACGAGTGTGCAGGCATCCTGCAGTACTGCCAGGAGTGCTTTGAGGGACTGAAGGCGTATACCACCGAGGACGGCAGCATCGTTACCTTCCGCCCGGACTTAAATGCAGAGCGTATGATGGATTCCTGTGAGAGACTGGAGATGCCGCAGTTCCCGAAGGAGCGCTGGCTGGATGCGCTGGATCAGGTGGTGAAGGCAAATGCAGCCTGGGTTCCGCCCTATGGCAGCGGAGCTACCCTCTACATCCGCCCGTACATGTTTGCGTCAGGTCCGGTAATCGGCGTAAAACCGTCTCAGGAATACCAGTTCCGTATTCTGGTAACTCCGGTTGGCCCGTACTTCAAGGGCGGCGCGAAGCCCCTTACCCTGTGTGTCAGCGATTTTGACCGTGCGGCACCTCATGGAACCGGTCATGTAAAGGCTGGTCTGAACTACGCCATGAGCCTGCATGCATCCGTGACAGCTCACGCAGCAGGATACGATGAGAACGTATTTCTGGATCCGGCTACCAGAACCTACATTGAGGAGACCGGCGGTGCGAACTTCCTGTTCGTGACCAAGGACGGTGAGGTTGTGACTCCGAAGTCCGATTCCATCCTTCCGTCCATTACCAGACGTTCTCTGATCCACGTGGCAGAGCATTATCTTGGCATGAAGGTAACCGAGCGTCCGGTGAAGTTATCTGAGCTGGAGGACTTTGCAGAGTGCGGTCTGTGCGGCACGGCAGCCGTTATTTCCC
This sequence comes from Eubacteriales bacterium, assembly GCA_030536555.1. GTDB lineage: Bacteria > Bacillota > Clostridia > Lachnospirales > Lachnospiraceae > Brotaphodocola. The sequence continues at coordinate 271,423 of JAUNPU010000001.1, forward strand.
CGGTTGGCAAGATCGTGGACCACGGCAGAGAGATCTGCTTCCCCAGCGGCATGACCGAGATGGGACCGGTGATCAAGAAGCTCTATGATACCCTGACCGGCATCCAGATGGGCAGAATCGAAGCTCCGGAGGGCTGGATCCGCAAGATCATGTAATTTCTGCAGATTGGATACAAATAAAAAGAAGGAAGCTGTTTGGCAGACAAATGGCTTCCTTTTATGGTGTGTGGATATCGTTTTTGAGATTTATAATCATGATTTACAGGAAGTGAGGAAGAAAATGCTATGTACCTGTTATTACTGGCATTGATTTATCTGGCGTTTATCAGTCTGGGACTGCCGGATTCATTACTTGGCTCTGCGTGGCCGTCGATGCGGGCGGTGTTTGATGTCCCCATCTCGTATATGGGAATTATTTCCATGATCATCAGCGGAGGGACGATTTGCTCCAGTTTGCTTTCTGACCGTCTGACCAGCCGATTTGGTACAAAATATGTTGTTGTATGCAGTGTCTGTCTGACAGCAACAGCGCTTTTTGGCTTTGGCGCTTCTGCGGAATTCTGGATGCTGTGTATATGGGCAATTCCCTATGGCTGTGGTGCAGGGGCGATTGATGCGGCGTTGAATAACTATGTTGCACTGCACTACAATTCCAGACACATGAGCTGGCTTCACTGCTTTTGGGGAGTGGGGACGATCATCAGCCCCTATGTCATGCGGTGGTCTCTGGTACATGCAACGTGGAACTGTGGCTATCGCATTGTTTCCGGCATTCAGTTCTGCATCGCTGTGGTACTGATTCTGACCCTGACGGTGTGGAAAGTGGAACAGAGTTCCGCGGATAAAGGAGAGGAAAGCAAGGCACTCGGAATCAAAGGAGCACTGAAAATAAAAGGCGTGCCATACCTGCTGCTTGGATTTCTGGCATATTGTGCAGCGGAAAGCACAGCAATGCTGTGGTCCAGCAGTTACCTTGTGGAAACGCGGGGAATTTCCAGAGAGCTGGCAGCTGCGTTCGGCGCACTTTTTTTCATCGGAATTACCACAGGCAGGTTTATATCCGGTTTTATTGCAGAACAGCTGGGCGACAGAAATCTGATTCGGCTTGGTACGGGCATCATTGCAGCAGGAATCCTGTGTGTACTGCTTCCGGTCAGGACGGATGGCGTTGCGCTGGCTGGTCTTGTGATTATTGGACTGGGCTGCGCTCCTGTATATCCGAGTATTATTCACTCGACCCCATCGAATTTCGGGGCTGAGAATTCGCAGGCAATTATCGGTATTCAGATGGCAAGTGCATATGTGGGCTCCACGTTTATGCCACCGTTGTTCGGACTGCTTGCGAATCATGTCAGCATGGAATTGTTTCCACTGTATCTGGCAGCCTTTTTCCTGCTGATGATCGTGATGATTGAAAAAACCTTTCGACTGGTAGAAAGAAACTGAGAATCACAAATTTCTTACCACTTTCTTACAATAAGAACTGCGGCGTTGACAATCATGCCATCGGGTGCTACAATGAAACTCCACCGATGAGTCGCGGTGAACCAGTGAGGGGTTGTACTGGTTTCGACGGGGGTCATGCAGCTGGTGAAGCTATCCGCATGCGATGCGTTAAATGGCAAAATTAAAATTAAACGCTGAAGATAATTTAGCATACGCAGCCTAATGGCTGCTGTCAGCCTTAGTGCACTCACACATTAAGAACCTGGCATCGACTATGTGAGAAACGACATGCAGTAAGCTTTGCCTGCATGGGCGTATCATGAAGCTACCAAAGCCGTAAGGGTGTCTGTTCCCGTGCGGTGGAGGGAATGTCAAATAACCGACTATGATAGTAGAAGAACAGGGAATTGGTTTTCGGACAGGGGTTCGATTCCCCTCAGCTCCACTAAAAAAGTACCGTATTTACGGTACTTTTTTTATGCCGTGTTGCATTTCGTGTTGCATTAGCTTTGTAAGAGATTCATACCATCCGTCTGAATCGGCCTCTACAACATGCAGGAGGAAATGGCATAAATATTTCTGTATCGGACAACA
>JAUNPU010000011.1:0-100571 GCA_030536555.1 Eubacteriales bacterium
TGAAAAGAATTTATAATTATGGTAGGAGTTCTTATATAGTCGCCGGGAAGGAGACTATATGAAGGGGAAGAGGAAGCAGAGAGACAGTGCGGTAAGTATCGGGGATATCAGCGTATGGCCGGGGAGTGAAGGAGAAGCTGGCGTAGAGGCTGGGAGTGCAGGAGCAGCAGGTGCAGAGGCGGCGAGTGCCGGGATAGTAGACGTTGAAGCGGTGAGCGGCGGTGAGATGAGCGCTGGGGCAGTAGACGCTGAAGCGGTGAGCGGCGGTGAGATGAGCGCCGGGGCGGTAGAAGCTGGGGCAGTGAGTTCCAGGACGATGAAAAACAGATTGGAAGTGGACGGAAAGCCTTCGCTGCTGGAAGACCGGGTGCTGAAGTATGCGGCGTATTTCTTCGGGAAGGAGTTGTTGGCGCTGTTGGGAGTGAAGGGGCGTATTGCCAGAATCGCTCAGACAGAGCAGATTCATCTGGAGATGAAGAGTTTTTCGGAAGATTTCAATTTTGAGATGGAGGATGGGAGCTGGTGCCATTTTGAGTTCGAGAGTGATGATATTACGGAAGATGATCTGAGACGGTTCCGCGTGTATGAGGCAATTACGGCATATTACCACAAGGTGGAAGTGACGACATATGTGCTTTGTACAGCAGCAAAGAAGAATCAGAGGACAGAGCTGAGATGTGGAGATAATGTGTATCGAGTCAATTTGATCCGGATTCGGGATGAGGATGCAGAAGAGACGATGGAGGAACTGAGACAGAAGCAGGCGGAAGGAATATTGCGCCGCAAGGACCTGGTCCGTCTGCTCCTGACACCGCTTATGAGCAGCAGATATTCTGTGGAGTTTCGAATTGAGCAGGGGGCTCGGATGCTGCAGGAGGAGGCACATCTGTTGGAGCGGGAGGATTTGTTGCGGATGGAGTCGATATTTTATGCATTTGCGATGAAGTTTGTACCAGAGGATAGATTGCAAAATTTGAGGGAGGTGTTGAATATGACGGCGTTTGGGCAGATCATGTTTGGAGATGCGATCGAGCAGGGGATGCAGCGTGGGATGCAGAAAGGGATACAGCGTGGGATGCAGAAAGGGATACAGCAGGGGATGCAGCGTGGGCTACAGCAGGGAATACAGACTTTGATAGAGACTTGCCAGGAGTTTGGTAAAACGCGTGAAGAGACGTTGTCGCGAGTAATGCAGAAATTCTCACTGAGTGGAGATGTGGCAGCAGAGTATATGAAGAAATTTTGGAAAGCGTAAAGAATCTTGCCGGTAGATTATTAAGCTAAGAAAGTGTGCCTCTTAAAGCTATGGAGTGTAGCTTTGGGGGGCATATACTATTTTACAGGGCAGGGGTGAAGTTATTATTTGGCAGGGATAGAACTTGCTTATTGTGATGATAAGGAAACGAAGTTGATTTGTGTTTGGATAATTTTAATCGAAATTCTGAAAAATTGTCCAAACGGGTGGTCTTGACATGCGAAATAAAAGGAATTAGGGGGTGTTTTGGACAATTAGAGAACTAAATGAGGAAAAATTATCCAAAAAGATGAAAATTTTGGACAATTAGTAGGCAAAATGGGTCCTCATTGTCCAAAATGCGGCTTAAAGGTCCTGTAAAACAGGTTTTTGAGCACAGCGAAGCAGGAGTTTGGACAATTTTTCCTGAAAACGGCAATTATTGTCCAATCGGACGAGCAGCCGAGCCAGCCCACCCTCCTCTCCTCCCCCCACCCTGCATTTTTATTAATATTCCCTCATTCCCCTGCATTTTTCCCCATCATTTATTGACACAATCACGGTAATTGTGGTAAACTTAGACAGTTGCTACTTACAAATGTACGTCAGCAGCGAACAGATGATTTTCCGGGGAAGGAAGGTCAAATATTTTTCAGGAGGAAAGCATTATGAAAAAGAGCGCGAAGAAGTTATGTGCAATCGTTCTGGCTACGGCTATGGCAGCGCTGACCGGATGCGGCGGCGGTGCTGACAAGGCGGCAGATACCACAGCGGCAGGTTCCGAGGCAGCTGCACCGGCAGAGACTACTGCGGCAGTGGAAGTTGCAGAGGGTGAGTCTGTATCTCAGGATACGGACATTGTGGCAGCGATGCTGGTAGACTTCACTACCATGGATCCGATGGATACCAGTGATACTTTATCCGGCGGTATTCAGAGAATGATCATGGACGGTCTGTTCGGCTTCGATGATGAGATGAAGATCATCCCGATGCTGGCAACCGAGTATGAGGCGAATGATGATGCAACCGAGTTCACCATTCACTTAAGAGAGGGCATCCAGTTCTCCGATGGTACTCCGTGGAATGCAGAGGCAGCAAAAGCAAACTTTGATCGGTGGGGAGACAAGGAGCTTGGCTTAAAGAGAACCACTCTGCTGTGCAACGTATTGAAGAGCACAGAGGTTGTTGATGAGTATACGGTAAAGGTTACCCTGGAGAGCCCGTTCGGTGCATTTATCCCGACGCTGGCACATCCGGCATGTGTCGTTATGAGCCCGGCAATCATTGCCAAGGGCAGTGAAGAGTGTGCAAAGAACCCGGTTGGTACCGGTCAGTACACCTTCGTAGAGTGGATTGCAGGCGAGTCTGCAACCGTAGCTCTGAACAAGGACTGGTGGGGCTATGACCCGGAGATCTGCGGCGGTACCGCACTGGTTGATCCGGACGCAGGCTTCAAGTCTGTTACCTTCAAGCCGGTATCTGAGAATGCAACCCGTGTAGCTATGCTGCAGTCTGGCGACGCACAGCTGGTATGGCCGGTTCCGACCGAGAGCATCGACGCTCTGAAGGCTGACACCAACGTAGCGGTAGGTCAGGAAGAGGGTATCGTAGTTCGTTACCTGATGATGAACAACCAGAAGGCTCCGTTCAACGACGTGAGAGTTCGTCAGGCTATCAACTATGCGATCAACAAAGACGCTTACTGTGCAGTTGTTAAAAATGGCGTAGCTACCCCGGCTACCTCCATCATCGGACCGGCTGTTCAGCACTACAAAGGCAATGACGTATACGCATACGATCCGGAGAAGGCAAAATCCCTGTTAGCAGAGGCCGGCTATCCGGATGGCTTCAAGACTTCCCTGATGTGCGCATCTACCACCAGCAACTTAAAGCAGGCTGAGTTCTTACAGCAGCAGCTGGCTCAGGTAGGCATCGATCTGGAGATCAACGCACTGGAGAGTGCAGTTGTGAACCAGAAGACTCAGGATGTGGATGTTCCGGGTTCTGAGGCAGAGGTTGAGATGTACATCATTGGATGGTCTCCGTCTACCGGTGATGCTGACTGGGGTATCCGCCCGCTGCTGGCAATCGAGTCCGAGCCGCCGATGAGCTACAACCTGTGCTACTACGAGAACGAGGAAGTAGACCAGCTGCTGAAGGACGCTCTGGCTACCGCAGATGAGCAGAAGAGAGCAGAAGCTTATGGCAAGGCTCAGGATATCATCTGGGAGGAGAGCCCGCTTGTATGCCTGGCAAATGATGCCAACACCTGGGCAACCTCCAAGAACGTTGTAGACGTCAAGGTATTCCCGGATAACTGCCTGAACATCAGAAATGGTAAGATGGCGAAGTAAGACCCGATGGTGACTGTAAGAGTTTGAAGTATTAGATTCAACGAATTGAAAGCATCAAAGGCGATGGTTTGGCGGGAGGCTGACGGCTTCCCCGCCAGACCATTTTTACGCATTTTGTAACTTGTTGACACAGGGGGTATGCCCCATAAGTAACGAAAGGTGTTGAATGTATGTTAAGGTACATAGGTAAGAGAATTGTTGGAGTGATACCTACCCTGATTATCGTGGTAACATTCGTATTTTTCTTTGTGCGTTTGATTCCGGGTGATCCGGCGCGTCTGGTAGCAGGTCCGCAGGCAACTCTGGAAGATGTAGAAGTAGTGAGAGAAGAGCTGGGTCTGAATGACCCGATTCATGAGCAGTATATCAGTTATGTGACAGGACTGTTAAAGGGCGATTTAGGAACCTCCCTTCGTACCAAGCGTCCGGTTGCAGTGGAGGTCTCCAACCGTTATGCCAATACGGCGAAGCTGACGCTGATGGCACTGGCATGGAGTACCGTGGTAGGTATTCTGATTGGTGTGTGGTCCGGAAAGAACCGAAGCAAATGGCAGGACTACGCAGGTATGACACTGGCGGTGTCGGGTATTTCCCTGCCCTCGTTCTGGGTGGGATTTATGTTGATCATGATATTTTCCGTCAACCTGAAGTGGTTCCCCACAACAGGCGCCGACTCTCTGAAGAGCCTGGTATTACCGTCGATTGCACTGGGTTCGAGTATCGCGGCGATCATCGCCCGCTTTACCCGTTCCTCTATTATAGAAGTGCTGAAGGATGACTATATCCGCACCGCCCGCGCAAAGGGTCTGAAGGAGAAGGTCGTGATCTGGAAGCACGCATTCCGCAATGCGATGATCTCCGTGGTAACGGTGGTTGGTCTGCAGTTTGGTTTCCTGCTGGGCGGCTCCGTGGTGACGGAATCCGTATTTGCGTTCCCGGGACTTGGTTCCCTGCTGGTTGAGTCTGTGAACTACCGTGACTACCCGGCAATCCAGTCCCTGATCCTGATCTTTTCACTGCACTTTGTAGTGATCAACCTGATTGTGGACGTGCTGTACGCCGTGCTCAATCCGGAAATTCAGCTTGACTAGGAAGGAGGAGTATAAGATGGCAAAGAAAGTAAATACAAAAGCTGCCGGTGAAGCAGCGAGCGAGAAGACAGACATCAGCACTCCATTTTCCGAGTTCGTGAGAAAGTTCAAGAAGCAGAAGACCGCCATCGCGGCGCTGGTATTCATTCTGTTTCTGGTAGTGCTGTCCTTTACGGCAAAGTTCATTGCGCCGTATGGCATCAATGAGTACGATTACAATTCCATCATGCAGGCGCCCACGTCGGCGCACCTGTTCGGTACGGACGAGTTCGGTCGTGACCTGTTCTCCCGTATCATCAACGGCACCGGCATTTCCTTGAGCGTAGGTCTGTTCTCCGTAACCATCGCAGCAGTGATCGGTACGGTGCTGGGCCTGCTGGGCGGTTACTACGGCGGCATCATCGATTCCATTATCATGAGAGTCTGCGACGCCCTGTTTGCATTTCCGGGTATCATCCTGGCAATCGCGATCGTGGCGATCCTGGGCAGCGGCATGACCAACGTCATCATTGCAGTTGCCGTGTTCAACACGCCGAAGTTCGCCCGTCTGGTACGAGGCAAGACTCTGGCAACCAAGAACAGTGTCTTCGTGCAGGCAGCGAAAAATATCGGTGCAGGGGACATGCGGATCCTGTTCAAGCACATTTTGCCAAGTGCGGTTCCGGATATCATCGTGCAGTACAGTATGTCCATCGGTTCTTCCATCCTGACGGCGTCTTCCTTAAGCTTTCTGGGTATGGGCGCACAGCCGCCGACACCGGAGTGGGGACTGCTCCTCAGCAACGGACGTACCTACATGATGAGCAGCTGGCATATTACCATGTTCCCGGGTCTTGCAATCTTCGCAACCGTACTGAGCTTCAACCTGCTGGGTGATGGTCTGCGTGATGCGCTGGATCCGAAACTGACAGATTAAGGAGGTGTGCGATATGGCAAATAACGAGACGATCAAAGTCGAGGCGACGAAGGGCGCCGACGGCAAGAATATACTGGAGATTAAAAATATGCACACCTGGTTCCACATGGACAGCGGTATTGTCAAGTCCGTAGACGGTGTGGATATTGAGCTGAAGGAAGGCTCCACCCTGGGTATCGTGGGCGAGTCCGGAAGCGGCAAGAGCGTGACTGCCCTTTCCGTCATGGGACTGCTCATGGGTACCACGGGACGTGTGGAGGAGGGCGAGATTCTGCTTGATGGCAAGGACATCGTCCATATCAGCAATGAGGAGCGCAGAAAGCTGCGTGGAAGCAGGATTTCCATGATTTTCCAGGAGCCGATGACCAGCTTGAACCCGGTTATGCGGATCGGAGATCAGATCATGGAGTGTATCCTGCTGCACCAGAAGGTCAGCAAGAAGGAAGCGGAGGAGAAGGCCATCGAGATGCTGAAGCTGACCGGCCTGCCCCGTGTGGAAAAGATGATGAAGGAATTCCCGTTCCAGCTTTCCGGCGGACAGCGCCAGCGTGTGATGATCGCCATGGCACTGGTGTGCAACCCGCAGATTCTGATCGCGGATGAGCCGACCACGGCGCTGGATGTGACCATTCAGGCGCAGATTCTGGATCTGATGAACAAGTTAAAGAAGGAGATCGGAACCTCCATCCTGTTCATTACCCATGACCTGGGTGTTGTGGCAGAGGTGTGTGACCAGGTGGTTGTCATGTACTGTGGCCGCGTGGTGGAGAAAGGCTCCGTATATGATATTTTTGATAACCCGTCTCACCCCTACACGGAAGGTCTTTTAAATTCCATTCCGAAGCTGGGCGAGCATGTGGAGGAGCTGGAGTCCATCCCGGGCAATGTGCCGAACCCGAAATACATGCCGAAGGGCTGTAAGTTCGCACCGCGCTGTAAGTATGCGTTTGATAAGTGCCAGGAAGAGGAGCCGGGCTTCACGGACCTGGGAAATGGTCATCAGAGCAGATGCTGGCTGTGCCAGCAGAAAGGGGGTAAGAACTGATGGCAGACAATTTACTGGAAGTAAGAGGTTTAAAGCAGTATTACCCTGTTAAGGGCGGCATGGGCAAGGAGAAAGCCTATGTGAAGGCAGTAGACGGCGTTGACTTTGAGGTGCGCCGGGGTGAGGTGCTGGGTATCGTAGGTGAGTCCGGCTGCGGCAAGTCCACTCTGGGCAAGAGCATCTGTAAGCTGATCGAGCCGACGGAAGGTTCCATTGTGCTGGACGGCGAGGAGATCGCTCACTACACCCCGAAGCAGATGCGCCCGATCCGCAAGAAGGTGCAGATGGTATTCCAGGACCCCTATGCGTCCCTGAATCCCCGTATGTCCGTCCGTGACATCGTGGCAGAGCCGCTGATCATCCACGGTCTGACCAAGACCCGCGAAGAGACCGACAAGGCGGTGATTGAGCTGCTGCGCCGGGTAGGTCTGGATGATTACCACGCAAACCGCTATCCTCACGAGTTCTCCGGCGGACAGCGTCAGCGTATCGGTATCGCCCGGGCGCTGGCAGTGCAGCCGCAGCTGATCATCGCCGACGAGCCGGTGTCCGCACTGGACGTATCCATCCAGTCTCAGGTGCTGAACCTGATGAATCAGTTAAAGCGGGATCTGAATCTGACCTATATTTTCGTTGCTCACGATCTGAGTGTGGTAGAGCACATCAGTGACCGGGTAGGCGTGATGTATCTGGGCAACTTTGTGGAGGTTGCGGACAAGTACAATCTGTACCAGAATCCGCTGCACCCCTACACCCAGGCGCTGCTGTCTGCGGTTCCGATTCCGGATCCGAAGGCAAAGCGTGAGCGGATCATCCTGGAGGGCAATATTCCGTCGGCGCTGAATCCGCCCACAGGCTGTAAGTTCCACACCCGCTGTCCTCAGTGCATGGAGCGCTGCAAGACCGAGGCGCCGCAGAAGTACCAGGTAGGTGACGATCATTTTGTATACTGCCACCTGTACGATACGGAAGAGGCGAAGAAGCAGGCGAAGGCGGCTGAGGAAGCTGTTGTGAAGGAATAAAAAGCGATTTTGAGAGGAAGCGAAGTGCTATGAAACTGTTTATCAGTGCGGATATCGAGGGCTGTGCCGGCACCACCCTGAGCTATGAGACCCACAAGAATGAACCGGCGTATCAGAAGTTTGCAAAGCAGATGACGGACGAGGTCGTGGCGGTCTGCGAGGCGGCGCTGGCATGCGGCGTAGATGAGATCGTGGTGAAGGACGGTCACGGGGATGCCACCAATATCGACGTGATGGCGATGCCGGAGGGCGTGACCCTGATCCGGGGCAAGAGCGGCCATCCCATCAACATGATGTACGGTCTGGACGAGACCTACGATGCAGTGCTCTACATCGGTTATCACGCACCGGCGGGGGATCCGGGAAGCCCCTTAAGCCACACCTCCACCGGCAACAGCAACTTTATCGAGCTGAACGGGAAGCGGATGAGCGAGTTCATGCTGAACACCTATACGGCTGCCATGTACGGGGTTCCGGTGCTGTTCATTTCCGGCGACGAGCGGATCTGTGAACTGGCGAAGGAGCAGGTGCCTGCCATCACCACGGTGGCGTCCAAGAAGGGCGTGGGCGCAAGTGCCTGGAATGTGGCTCCGGCGACGGTCATCAAGAATCTGAAGGCGGCTGTGACCGAGGCTCTGTCCGGCGACGTGAAGGCGCGGCTGGAAAGCTGCCGGGTGGCGCTGCCGGAGGAATTTACCTATGAGGTCAACTTTAAGGACTTGAAGAAGGCGTATCAGATGTCCTTCTACCCGGGCATGGAGTCTGTGGATGCGCGGACCAACCGGATGACCAGCAAGAACTGGATGGATATTGTGACGGCACATTCCTTTGTAGTATACTAATGGCGGTATTTCAGAACGAAACAGAACAACAGGAGATATAAGATCATGGCAAATTTAAAGATTATCGAGGATTTATCCAATGCCTTCGGACCCAGCGGATTCGAGGAGGAAGTGGTGAAGGTGGTTCAGAAGCACTGCGAAGGTCTGAACCTGAGAAATGATGCGATGCACAATGTATACGCAACCATGCCGGATGCCAGAGGCGACCGCCCGGTATTTATGCTGGACGCTCACACGGATGAGTGCGGATTTATGGTGCAGAATATTGAGGACAACGGTCTCTTAAGCATCATCATGCTGGGAGGCTTTCACCTGACCAGCCTTCCGGCTCATACGGTCATCATCCGCAACAGCAGGGGGGAGAAGATTCGCGGTATCATCACCTCCAAGCCGGTGCATTTCCTCACTGCGGCACAGAAGGCGGAGAATTCTCTGACCATCGAGGAGCTGAAGGTGGATGTAGGCGCCTGCAGCAGACAGGAAGTGGAGGAGGAGTACGGCATCCGCGTGGGCGATCCCATGATGCCGGAGGTGACCTTCTCCTACGACGAGAAGCACGAGGTATGCTTCGGCAAGGCATTTGACAACCGGATGGGCTGCATGTGCATCATCGAGACCATGCAGGCGCTGAAGGCGGAGACCGATAAGCTGGCAGTGGATGTGGTCGGCGCGTTTGCGGCTCAGGAGGAAGTGGGCATGCGCGGCGCGACGGTGACCGCTCAGCAGGTGAAGCCGGATCTGGCAATCGTGTTCGAGGGCTCTCCGGCAGATGACTTCTACTACCGCACCGGCGTGGCGCAGGGCTGCATGCACAAGGGTGTTCAGATCCGCCACATGGACAACAGCTATGTTGCCAATCCGGTATTTATGCAGTACGCTCACGAGATCGCCGAAAAGTACGGCATCAAGTGTCAGGATACGGTCCGCCGCGGCGGCAGCACCAACGCAGGCAAGATCAGCCTGACCAACCAGGCGGTGCCGGTGCTGGTACTGGGCATCCCGTCCCGCTACGTGCACAGTCACTACAATTTCTGCGCGAAGGAGGACATTGAGGCGACCATCCGCATGGCAGTGGAGGTCATCCGCGGCTTAAATGACGAGAAGATCCGCCACATCCTGCGTCAGGATATTCTGGACTGAACCGGAAAAACAGCAAAAATATCCGAAAAATAGCGGATTTTGAAAAATCTTTTTATTCTGACAAAAAGACATAATAGTTCTACAATTTGAAGAACGATGGTTTGAAGTTGAATAATTATGCATTTTTTCGGCTTCACTGTCGTTCTTTATTAATTTATCACTCTGAAGTGTACAATTTGACGGCATAAAGAAAATATAAAATCCGCCATATACGGACAATTGTAACTGGACAAAATACGTTTTCACTGCTATAATTGTAACAATCTTTAAAAAAGAGGAGGAGAAAGAAATGAAAAGACGTTTACTGAGTTTGACCCTGGCAGCAACCATGGCATTATCGCTGGCAGGATGCCGCGGAGCAGAGCCTGCACCGACCACGGCAGCACCAACTGAGGCAGCTACCACCGCCGCAGCAGCAGAAGGGGAAACTACTGCAGCAGCAGAAGAGGCAGCTCCGGCTGAGGACTTCAAGATCGGTATTATTACCGGTACCGCTTCCCAGGGTGATGAGGAGATTACCCAGGCGAACAAGATGAAAGAGAAATACGGCGATATGATCGTTACCTCTACCTACCCGGACAACTTCACCACTGAGACCGAGACCCTGATCTCCAACGCAGTGGCTATGGCTTCTGATCCGGCAGTGAAGGCTATCGTATGGTGCCAGGCAGTTCCGGGTACCGCAGCAGCAATCGACAAGGTTCGTGAGACCCGTCCGGACATGATCTTCATCGCAGGTACTCCTGGTGAGGATCCGGGCGTTATCAACCCGAAGGCAGATATCGTACTTCAGGTGGATGAGCCAGGTTGTGGTATTGTGATTCCGCCGCAGGCTAAGAAGCAGGGCGCGAAGACCATGATTCACTATTCCTTCCCGCGTCACATGAGCTACGCGCTGATCGTTGCACGTCACGAGAATCTGAAGAAGTACTGTGCAGAGAACGGCATCGAGCTGGTTGACGTAACCGCTCCGGACCCGACCGGCGACTCCGGTATCACCGGTGCACAGCAGTTCATCCTTGAGGATGTTCCGCGTCAGATCGAGAAGTACGGCAAAGACACTGTATTCTTCACCACCAACTGTGGTATGCAGGAGCCGCTGATCCGTTCCGTATTCGAGAACGGCGCAATCTACTCCTTACAGTGCTGCCCGTCTCCGTTCCACGCATTCCCGGCAGCTCTGAACATCGATATGGCTGGCCACGAGGCAGACGTTGCTTACATGATGGAGCAGTTACAGGCTAAGGTTGACGAGGCTGGCATGAACGGCCGTGTATCTACCTGGGGCGTTCCGTGCAACATGCTGTTCGTAAACGCAGGTGTTGAGTATGCGAAGAAGGTTCTGGAAGGCAAGACCAACGGTGTTGTTCTGGATGATGCAGTTCTGCGTGAGACTCTTCAGGAGTGCGCGAAGCAGTACGATCCGAATGCCAACATGACCATCGACTACTACAAGGATGATCAGGGCAATGCAAAAGACAACCACTATCTGGTAATGTCTGACTTCGTTACCTTCGAGTAAGAAGTATGATCTGAGGGCTGAGGTTTCAGCCGAGTAAGAGCGATGACCCGGGGCTGAGGTTTCAGTCTCCGGGTGTTGATAAGATCCGGCTGGAGACAGCGGATCGACTGGTTCAGGGTTTCGCCAACTGGCGTCTTTCGGGACTGCATGGTTGGCGAAACCTTTTTCCGGTTTTTTTGGCAGAGTTATATCTGCCATGGTTTCAGGTTATATCAGATTCAAAAGTTGATTACAGTACACAGGAAACATGAGAAAGAGGTTGGAACTTTGGAAAAGAAGAATGAAACTTATGTCCTTAAGATGGACAACATTGCCAAAGAATATTCCGGCAACCGGGTGTTAAAAGGCGTAAACCTGCATATCCGCCCAGGCGAGATTCATGCGCTGATGGGAGAGAACGGCGCCGGCAAGTCCACGTTGATGAACATTCTGTTCGGTATGCCGGTGATTCACAATACCGGTGGCTACGAGGGAACCATTGAAGTGGATGGGAAGCAGGTCCAGATCGATACCCCGCTGAAAGCGATGGAGCTTGGTATCGGTATGGTGCATCAGGAATTTATGCTGATTCCGGGATTCAGCGTAACAGAGAATATCAAGGTTGGTCGAGAACTCAGTAACCCGAACCTGGTGAGCCGCCTGTTCGGTCGTTCCATGGAGAATCTGGACGTGGAGGCAATGGAGCGGGATGCGAGAAAGGCACTGAACACCATCGGTCTGAAGATCGAGGAGTATGTAAAGGTAGCGGGACTTCCGGTAGGCTACATGCAGTTTATCGAGATCGCCCGTGAGTTGGACAAGACCGGAATCCGAATTCTGGTATTTGACGAGCCGACTGCGGTACTGACCGAGTCGGAGGCAGAAAGACTGCTTGAGGCAATGCGTGTCATTTCCGCACAGGGCATTGCAATCATTTTCATTACCCACAGACTGGATGAGGTAATGGCCGTGGCAGATGGCATGACCATCCTGCGTGACGGTGAGTTTGTAGCAAGAAAAGAAATCAAAGATACAAATGTGGCTGAGATAGCAGAGCTTATGATTGGCCGTAAGGTGGAGAAGCTGGTAGACAACACCGCCGAGGACAATCGTAATATCAGCGATCAGGATATCGCTGTAAGCTTAAGAGATTATAGAGTAGAGATGCCGGGCGAGATGGTAAAAGGCATTGACTTGGACATCCGCAAGGGCGAGATCTTCGGTATCGGCGGTCTGGCAGGACAGGGCAAGCTGGGTATCCCCAACGGTATCATGGGTCTGTACAAGGCAGAGGGCGAAGTGAAGATCAACGGCAAGGTGCTGAACTTAGAGAAGCTGGGTGACGCTCTTGACCACAAGGTTGCCTTCGTGTCTGAGGACCGTAAGGGCGTGGGTCTGCTGCTTGACGAGAGCATTGAGCAGAATATCATTTTCTCTGCCATGCAGACCAACAACCGTTTCTTAAAGAAGGTGGCATGGATGCAGCTGTACGATGCAGCGGCAGCCAAGGCTCATGCAGAGGAGATGGTGAAGACCCTGGATATCCGCTGTACGGGCATCAGACAGGCAGCAGGCAGCTTATCCGGCGGTAACCAGCAGAAGGTCTGCCTGGCGCGGGCGCTGACCCTGGAGCCGGACATTCTGTTCGTATCCGAGCCGACCCGTGGTATCGATATCGGTGCGAAGAAGCTGGTGCTTGAGTACCTGACCAAGTTAAATCGCGAGCAGGGCATGACGGTCATCGTGGTGTCCTCCGAGCTTGTGGAGCTGCGCTCCATATCTGACCGCATTGCCATCATTTCCGATGGTAAGCTGTCATGTATTCTGAATCCGGATGATTCTGATGCGGACTTCGGTCTGGCGATGTCCGGTGCAAAGATGGGAGGAAAGAAAGATGCGTGATTCATTCAATGGTTTAGTTAAGAAGTTTGGTCTGCCGCGTATCATTATTGTATCCTTCTTCCTGATTCTGGTAGCAGCGGCATTTGGATTTCAGATGAATATGGCGCAGTTTTTAGGTGACATCCTGCGCCGCTGGGGTATGTTCGGTATCCTGGCACTGGCAATGGTTCCGGCGGTTCAGTGCGGTATCGGTCTGAACTTCGGTATTTCCATGGGTATTGTAGGCGGTCTGCTGGGCGGTCTGATCGTAGTTGAGATGAACCTGGCGCAGAATCCGGCACTGGTTGCCATTCACCCGCTGTTTGCCATGTGGGTGGCAGTTCTGCTGGCAATCGTCATCGGCGTGGTGCTGGCGACCGGCATCGGTTACCTGTACGGACAGCTGCTGAACCGGGTAAAAGGTTCTGAGATGACCGTTACCACCTATGTGGGATTCTCCATCATTGCATTTATGAACATGATGTGGATGATGCTTCCCTTCAAAAATGGTGAGCTGATCTGGCCGAACGCCGGTAAGGGCCTTCGTAATACCATTTCCCTGGCGTCCTCCTTCAGTGAGGTTATGAACAACACCCTGTCCTTCACCATCGCAGGTGTGAAGATTCCGACAGGTCTGCTGCTGTTCTTCTTCTTCATGTGCTTCCTGGTATGGGTGTTCATGCGCTCTAAGACCGGTATTGCCATGAGTGCGGCAGGTGCGAACCCGATGTTTGCCAAGGCTTCCGGTATCAACGTCAACAAGATGCGTCTGGTAGGAACCACCCTTTCCACCGTGCTGGCGGCAGTCGGCATCCTGGTGTATGCACAGGGCTACGGCTTCATGCAGCTTTACAATGGACCGATGATGCTGGGCTTCACTTCCGTGGCAGCGGTTCTGATCGGCGGCGCTACCCCGAAGCGGGCGGGCATCGTCCATGTACTGGTGGGTACGTTCCTGTTCCAGGGTATTCTGACGCTGGGACTTCCGGTTGTAAACCATATTATCCCGGAGAGCAACTTATCCGAGGTTATGCGTATGATTATCTCCAATGGTATCATTATCTACGCAATGAGTCAGACAAAAGGAGGCAGCGGACGTGAATAAGAGAAGATTAACAGATATTTTACTGAAAAATATGGTTGTGATCATGTTCGTCATCCTGTGTGTGGGAGCGACGATCGCATCCAAACAGCCCCTGACCTTCGTAATTCCGGAGCTGTTCACCCGTATCGCCCGGAACTCCTTTATCGTACTTGCCCTGATCATCCCGGTTATCGCCGGTATGGGTCTGAACTTCGGTATCGTCATCGGTGCCATGGCAGCGCAGATCGCACTGTTTCTGACCACGTACTGGGGCTTCACCGGTATCAGCGGCTTCCTGGCAACGGTTGCGCTGGCAACTCCGCTGGCTGCCTTCTTCGGCTTCCTGGTAGGTAAGCTGTTCAACCAGATGAAGGGCAGCGAAATGATCGGTGGTCTGGTGCTGGGTTACTTTGCAGAGGGCTTCTATCAGCTGATCTTCCTGTTCATTTTCGGCGGTGTGATCAAGCTGAACAACCCGACCCTGATGATCGCAACGGGCGTCGGTGTTAAGAATACCATTGACTTGAAGGATACGGTCAAGTACGCACTGGATACGGTGCCGATGCTGACCATCCTTGAGATCGGCTTCTATGTAGTGGTGATCGGTCTGATCTGCTCCGCCCTGTTCAAGATGGCGAAGAAGCAGACTGTGAACTGGAAGAATACAGGACTGGGTCTGGTGGCTGCTGTGGCTGTCTATGCACTGACCTTCATCGGACCGGTGGAGCAGTTTTTGGCGGCTGACCGTCTGCTGCTGCTGTACGCAGTGGAGCTGTGGTGCCTGTACATGATCCTTGCACCGGTATTCCGCTTTATCAAGTGGAAGATGGAGCTGAAGAAGCACGCAGGCGAGGAGCTTGGCTCCCGCAGACAGTTCGATAAGCAGAAGGCAATCGCAAGCGTTGTGGCTGCTGTGATCGTCTATGCACTGACCTATGTACCGACTCTGTACAAGGTGCTGCTGGCTGTTAAGCTTCCGGTTATGACCTACCTGTGCATCGGCGCACTGTGCGTATTTAACAACGTGCTGATGAAGACCAGACTGGGGCAGAACATGAGAACCGTAGGCCAGAGCCGTACCGTAGCCAATGCAGCCGGTATCGACGTGGACAAGACCCGTATCATCGCCATGATCTTCTCCACCGTCCTGGCAAGCTGGGGACAGCTGATCTTCCTGCAGAACGTGGGAACCCTGTCCACCTACGGCGCTCACACCCAGGTGGGTCAGTTCGCCATCGCAGCGCTGCTTGTCGGCGGTGCATCCGTACAGAAGGCGACCAACAGGCAGGCACTGCTTGGTATCGTCCTGTTCCACACCCTGTTCATCGTATCCCCGCTGGCCGGCAAAGAGCTGTTCGGCGACCCGGTTATCGGTGAGTACTTCCGTGTATTCGTGTCCTACGGCGTCATCGCCATGGCACTGGCTATGCATGCATGGAAGAAGCCGGTGAAGGCGAAGGATGAGAAGAACGGAAAAGAGGCGGCGCAGGCGACCTGATTCTCCTGAATGGGATAAGATGATGGGGCGCTGAAGCTGAGGCGACTTGAGATTGATTTGATAAGATGGATGAAGTGAATATGTTCGTTGCCCGAGAGGGCAATGGGGCGACAGCCGGACCGGAAGGTCCGGCTGTCGGCGGTTGTGGGAGGGGGTGAGATGGCGTTGGGCGGCGGTTGCTGTAGGGTGGTGGTTGAGGTGGCGCTGTGGGGTGGTTGTGAGGGCTGGGTAGTGGTTGAGGTGGCGCTGTGGGGCGGCTGTGGGGTGGTGCTGGGCGGCGGTTGCTGTGGGGTGTGTGGGTAGTGGTTGAGATGGCGCTGTGGGGCGGTTGTGGGGTGGTGGTAGTGGTTGAGGTGGCGCTGTGGGGCGGTTGTGAGGTGGTGCTGGGCGGTGATATGGGGCAGTTGTGGGGGATGTGGTACCGTCGGGCAGTATTTTGGACAATTTTGAGCTGTTTTTCAAATAATTATCCAAAACGGGGCGGAGAGAGTGGGAAAAGAGGGGATTTCAGCCTTTTTTGGCATGCCTTTGGACAATTTTTTGCCAAACAGGCGGTTTCATGTCCAAAAAATCGAGATTTTTGGACATGGATACGTGTGTAGAGACCAAAATTGTCCAAAACAGGTGTATAAAGCTGATTTTTGATGGAAAAGCACTGGCGATTGGACAATAAATGCCTGAAAGTGGTCATAATTGTCCAAAATGAGCGGCAAAATGTATCCCATAGACTGGACACGCAAAACATGACTAATTTCCTAAAGATGAAGGAAGCCGAAGCGGATGGTGGAAAGCAAAACAACTCCGACATAATAGAAGTACTTGCATGAGACCTTCATGTGGAGTAAAATAGAATCAGGGTTTGAACCAAAAGCGAGAACACTGAACAATTTGAGATATTCCAAAAACTAAAAAGGAAGGTAAAGACAATGAAAGATGTGAATTGCGCATATTGTATGCAGGGAGAACTGGTTGCAAAGTTTGCTTATCCGATCTGCAAGATGGATACCGGATTCTTATATGTATTTAAGGAGCAGAGCCATCCGGGACGTCTGATTCTGGCTCATGACAAGCATATCAGCGAGATGATCGAGCTGACTGACGAGGAGCGCAATGCATTCTTTGCAGATGTGGCAAAGGCGGCGAGAGCGATTCACAAAGTGTTCCATCCGAACAAGGTCAACTACGGAGCATACGGCGATACCGGTTGTCATCTGCACATGCATCTGGTTCCGAAGTATGAGGGTGAATATGAGTGGGGCGGCACCTTCGAGATGAATCCGGGCAAAGTTGTGCTGAGCGACGCAGAGTTAGAGGAGATTGCAGAGAAGATTCGCCAGGCACTGTAAGATAGATAAAATTCGAACGAGCCGGGAGACCAGGCAGAGCAGCAAGGCAGAATCTGGACGAGCCGGGAATGCAGGCAGAGCAGCAAGGCAGAATCTGGACGAGCCGGGAATGCAGGCAGAGCAGCAAGCCAGAATCTGGACGAGCCGGGAGACCAGGCGAGCGGCAAGGCAAATCCCGGACGAATTGTGGGCACTTGCGGCATCAGATAGAAATGGAGGAAGTGAACCTTGGGACTGGAAGAGAAAGTCAGTGACACGCGGATCGCGGTAGTCGGCATCATTATAGAGCAGGTGGAGTCCGCGACGGCGGTCAATGAGATTCTTCATCAGTATGGCTCGTATATTATCGGGCGCATGGGGCTTCCTTATAAGGACAAGCAGGTGAATATCATCAGTGTGGTGCTGGATGCACCGGCAGATATCATCAGTGCCGTGTCAGGAAAGCTGGGACGGCTGCCGGGAGTCAGCTCCAAGGCGCTGTACTCCAAGCAGACATCAAAGTAGCCGATTTTTAGCCACGGTGCGCGGGCAGGCTTCAAAGCAGCCAACTCAAAGCTGCAGTGTACAAGCAGATATCAAAGCAGCCGGTTTCAAGCAAGCCGGATTTCAACTGAGGCATCCCAGTCAGTCATCATGGCATTCCAGTCAGCCATCACGGCATCCGTCATATCATACGAATAACAAATGCGGTTAGGATACAGAGACCGGTTCCAAGCAAGGTCGGCAGTGCGACAGCCACGCCGGTCCAGCGCCAGGAGCCGGTCTCTTTGTGTATGGTGAGCACGGTTGTAGAACAGGGCCAGTGGAACAGGCAGAAGATCATCATGCAGATGGCGGTCAGCCCGGACCAGCCGTGAGCGGTCAGAAGCTTAAGCAGGGCGGACGGATCGCTCATTTCTGTCAGAACGCCGGACTGGGTATATGCCATCAGGATGATGGGCAGCACGATTTCGTTAGCCGGGAAGCCCAGCAGGAACGCAGCCAGGATGACACCGTCCAGTCCCATCAGATGTCCCAGAGGCTCGAAGAAGCCGGTAATGCAGGCAAGCAGACTGGGGGCAGCCGCGGGAAACGCGGTGGTTGCAGAAACCGTGACAGTGGCAGAAATCGGGGCAGCCGAGAGAACCGGGGCAGCTGCAGCATTTTCTGCAAATGCCGGGGACAGGACCAGCCATCCATGTTCGGGTCCCACGTACAGGATGTTGGCCAGCAGCCAGATAATCAGCCCCGCCGGAGCTGCGACGACTGCCGCCCGCCCCAGCACGAACAGCGTGCGGTCGAAGATGGAGCGGACGATGACCTTGCTGATCTGCGGTCGGCGGTAAGGCGGCAGTTCCAGGGTAAATGCGGACGGGATGCCCTTTAACAGTGTGTGGGATAGCAGCCATGAGACTGCCAGCGTGGCGCCGATGCCCAGCAAAATAAAGCAAGTCAGCAGCAGCGCAGACAGAAAAGATGTCATGGCAGGAGTCTGCACAGGCAGGAAGGACGAGGTGACAGGAGTCTGCACAGGCAGGAAGGACGTCATGGCAGGGGTCTGCGTAGCCGCCAGCGGAGACCAGGCAGCGCCTGCTTCGCCGACAGTCAGCCCGTCGGAGGAAGCAGTTCTCATAAACAGCAGCGTAATCATCGTAAACAACAGCGGAAGCCGCCCGTTGCAGGGAACGAAGGCATTGGTGAGAATTGCAATCAGCCGTTCCCGCGGCGAGTCAATAATGCGGCAGCCGGTGACTCCGGCGGCGTTGCAGCCAAATCCCATCGCCATGGTCAGACACTGCTTCCCGCAGGCGCGGCAGCGGTGGAAGGCGTGGTCCATGTTGAATGCCACCCGCGGCAGGTAACCCAGATCCTCCAGCAGGGTAAATAAGGGGAAGAAGATTGCCATAGGCGGCAGCATTACGGAAATGACCCAGGCCAGCACCCGGTAGACTCCATAGACCAGCATGCTGATCAGCCAGGCCGGTGCCCCGATGGCGGTCATGGCTGCCGCCAGGTGCCCTTCCAGCTCAAACAGCAGATCCCAGAGCGCTCCGGACGGGATATTGGCACCGGACAGGGTCAGCCAGAATACACCCAGCAGCATCGTAAACATCAAAACTTTTCCGGTAAATGGCCCGGTCACCAGCCGGTCAATCCATTCCTCGCGTTTCCGGTAATCCGTCCGGGTATAGCGCACAATCGCCTGCGCCAGCGCCTTGGGATTGAAGTCCAGACAGTCGTAGCTGAGCCGCTGCCCACAGGTCTCGCTCAGCACGTGGCGAATGTATTTCAGGGAATCTGCGCACCGGGCACAGCAGCGGATGACAGGAATCTGCAGCACATCCTGCAGCAGCTCCAGGTCGATAACAATGCCTTTTTTGTCCGCTTCATCGCAGAGGTTGACACAGAGAATCACGGGCGTGCCGGATTCCTTCACCTGATTCAGAGACAGAATCTGCTTCAGCAGATGAAGTCCGCGCTCGATGCAGGTGCCATCACAGACCAGCATAATCAGGTCCGCCTCGCCGCTGCCAAGATAATTGCGCGCGATTTCCTCCTCCTGCGAGTGGGCGGTCAGAGAATAGGTGCCGGGCAGGTCCACCAGCAGATAGCTGCGATTTTCGATGGTGAAGGTCCCCCGGGCGGAGGCAACGGTAACTCCCGGCCAGTTCCCGGTATGCTGATGTAAGCCAGTCAGCCCATTGAAAATGGTACTTTTTCCTACGTTTGGATTTCCCGCCAGAGCCACGGTGACGGGGCGGGCGGGGTTCGATTCTCTGGGAGTTGGCTCATGTTCGCTCATACGGATGCTCCCATTTGCAAGCAGTTTCTTATAGATTAAATATGAAGTAAATGCCCCGGCAGTGCCTGTATGCACGGAAATGTTCTCGAAATAAAAGGAAAGCAGCAGACGCCGGAAGCTCCGAGGTCTGCTGCTTTTGGGAAAGAGTCTGTTATAAAAACGAAATCATATAAGGGGATATGATTTCTCTAACAGGTTATGGGAATGTTGTATTTTACCTTGCGGTAAATTTTCCAGACCACAACGGCCGGAATGCCGAAAACCATGGCGAGGGTAGAAACGCCGCCAATAATTGCGTAAAGAATCATAATAAAAATACTGCCAATTTCCATCGAAATCCTCCTTGTCTGCGCTTCAACGCCGTGCGCGATGTATTTTCCTGCACGCTCCCCATTCTAGCCGGTTTTGTGCGGAAAGAAAAGAGGTTTCGAGGGTTTTTAACGGCATCTGTATGAGATATTAACGACATTTTTATGACTGAAAAAGGAAGCTTAATCCGGCATTTACATCAGGCTCTTCGGATGACTCCGCATCCGATTGCGGCACCCGGATTCCCCGATGGCTGGGAGTGAAAATCATCCTGATGGTGGTGAATGACCACGGACCGGTTCAGAATGTCCGCGACCCGGAACCGTTTGTCATAAAATGCACTCCATGCGTAGCCCTGATTGCCCATAAGGGGCAGCAGGTCCCCTGCGTGGAACGGGTGAAACTGCATGGAGGGATTGTAGTGGTCCCCAACGTTGGCAATATTATCGGAACAGTCTCCGAACTGATGAATATGCATGGCGTAGAAGTCGCTGGAGCCGGGAACGGTGACATTGGGAAGTCCAAAGACCTCCGCCTCCACCAGAACACCGCCGTAAGGCGTGTCGTAGAACTTGACCAGACCGCTGATCGCAGGATAAGAAGCATTTCCCCTTACCCATGCCATTGCCTGCGGTCGGTTGTCTGACAGCAGATGGACAAAAGAGAGGCGGGGAGTAGGTTGCTGTGACTGCATGTGAAGCCCTCATTGTGTGGTTTGGTATAGGGTATGCAGAGATGGGCGGAGCGGTGAAAACGACGTGGGGGATGGAGCGCAGTCGGAATCATTTGATTATTCGCAGCCAGTCTTTAACGCCTTGGTACTTGCGCTTTCATCCAAATCATGCTATAGTGAAGATATAAAAAGAACAACCGCCCCTCTACAAGGGGTTGGCCAATATTGAAGATAGAAATACCACCCTCTTTACTGCCAAGTTTACAAGGGTGGTTTTTCTATGCCCGCTTCCGGGACTTTAAAGAAAAACGCTACTTACGATTATTGGAAATAAAGGTAAGCAATGCCAGAATAAACATTCCAAACGCCATAAGGTCTTTGAAATCAAAATTCATCAGCACCACCTCCCATCTTATGTAGGATGGAAGGCCAACTCCTTGCAGTGACACGATTGTTCTTGAAAATATGATAACATAGTTGAGAGAGTCTGGCAATCCAGGAAAATGCCGACGCAGTGAGAAATGCAATTTAGTTCCAAAGCAAAATAAAAAAGCCAGAAAACGTATATTCTACAACGTTCCTGACTTAAAGGTAAGCAGATAACGGGAATCGAACCCGCCTCCCCAGCTTGGGAAGCTGGTGTTCTACCGATGAACTATATCTGCTCATTTTGTTTCAACAGCATTTATTATAAGCCATTGTGGTGGAAAAGTAAAGGGGAAAATGTGAAAAGTGCTGCATTGCCGTATGTTGCGTGCAAGTGCCTGCGGAACGTTAAGGAACGCTGGTGAATTTTATTCCATCACCAAATTCTCATTGATAAATCAAGGAAAGATAGTTATACTGGAATTAGAACAAGCGCAAGAAAATAGGAGGTTAGGTTATGCCGAAGAGCATTCAGTCTTTACTTACAGATTATCTGTCTGAGATACAGAAGATATATGGCTCACATTTGAAGAGCGTGATTCTATACGGCTCCTATGCGAGAGGTGATTATACACTAGATTCCGATGTGGATATTATGATACTGGTAGATTTGAAGGATGAAGAGATGGATCAGTATTCCGATGCATTGTCAGAACTTGGATTTGAATACAACGTTGACCATGATATCTGGATGATGCCGGTAGTTAAGAATATTGAGCATTTCTATCATTGGGTTTCTGCTTATCCTTTCTATAAGAATGTACAAAAGGAAGGAGTGACCATGTATGAAGCAGCCTGATTCTTTCGATGTTGGGATACAGATGGATGTAGTGAGACATCGTCTGCAGGTGGCTGGAATAGCTTGTGGTAACGCATTATAATGATTCGTGCCTGCAGCGCGTCCTCTAACGTTCTGCAGGCGCTTCGTCTGTGGTATCATTTATTTTTTCTCTTCAAATCGAAAATCTAACAATTCTTTTGCAGGTATCTGCAGTATCTCAGCAATACGAAATAGGGTATCCAGCGAAACGCTGGTCTTCATATTGGGAGCTTCAATGTTGGAAATATGGGTGCGGCTCAAATCTGTAAATTCCGCCAAATCCAGTTGAGTCAGGTTACGGAGCTTGCGATAGTATGCGATGTTTAAGCCGAGTTGCTTGTAATAGGATTCATATTGTGGTTTCATGGATAGAAGTCCCTCCTAAGATAACATTTTATCCTATAGTGACAGTTTGCTTAAACAATTCAAAACAATATATTTGCAAACTAGTACTTTGCAAAATGAGAATATGGTGATATAATTTTTAATAAAGAAGAGAAAATACAAAAATTGTAAGAAACAGTTGAAGGTTTTCAGTCTGGTATGTAGAAGCAGGAGCAGCCGGGCTGATGAAAATAAAAAGTATGGGGGGATTGATACGATGAATGCACGTAACATGGAAAAGGGATAATGAAATTATGAAATTATAATTTAGGAGGGCAAATGATGAAGCGAGTAAGACAATGGCTGGCAAAGGTTTTAATCGTGGTAATGATATTGAGTACATGCCTGCAGTCAGCTGTATTTGCAGAAACTGGAACACAGAAGTTAGATACTCCGTCATGGGTGAAGTGGGATAATTCGGATGGATTGTATGCGTCTTTTGAGGAGATTGAAGCTGCAGAGGGGAATTATGAAGTAGAGGTATATAGAGAGGAAGATGAATCTTCGAACCCGTATTGCCGCTTGCAAAAGAGGGGAGGCCCAATTGGAAAAACTGGAGTATGGTATGCTTTATATCGTAATGGATCCTATAGGTTCAGAGTACGGGCGGTGAGTAATCAGGCGACAGTAGAAGACAGCGATTGGTCTGAGCTGAGTGAAGTTTTTGTGTATCAGAAGCCATCAATCTCGTATGGTGAGGTTCAGAATCTACGCTGGTCTGATACAGAAGCCGGAGTAGTGATGTGGGATCCGCCTCGGAATTTGAAGGATATTCCAGAACAATACCGAAAGGATATTCGATATTATCTTGATCTGTATGAAGGGGATACTCGCATTACGGGTGTATATAATGTTACTGATTTGAGGTGGGATTTTTCGGACTACATAGGGGAGCTTGGGGCTTATACATTTGCAGTCAGAGCACAGAGCAAGGATATCGTGAATGTATTTCATGGACCGAAGGTAATGGGAGAAGAGTATATTGATACTGCGGCAATTACGGAGAATGTAGGAAGCCAGCTGAATGACATTTATATGCTGGTCAGTAGTGAGGATGATCAGGGACAGCTGGCAAGTCCATCGGATGCTTTAGAGGCAGTAGAAGAGCTGGATTTGAAAGAGACGGCTCTTGCGATGCAGGTTGATGAGGATACTTGTTCGCTTATGAAGGATATTGAAAATATTTATCTGGTCCAAAGCGGAAAAGAAGTCAGAAAGAATATAGATCAGAATGCGGGGCTGGATGAATCAGAGATAGAAGTGGTTGGAGCCGGTTTGAATATTGCCAGTGCCAGCGATGCAATAGAATTCAATGTGAAGAAAGCGGAACGAGAAATTGCTATTGATACGCAGTTATATTCCCAGAGTGCTATGCTGGAAATCAGTCTTGAGAATGCGTTAGGGAAGCTTCGCTCGCCTATAACGGTGATTATGCCAATACCGGAGAATATCAGACCGGATTTTTTGCGGATTATACATTGCCATGATGATGGAAGTCGGGAGATAATTTATCCGATTATCACAGCAGATGGAAGAGCGAAGTTTACTGTAACAGAGTTTAGCATTTTTGCTTTTGTGGAGCAGGATGAGAAATGGGGAGTTGGTATTGAAAACCCGGATGTGGAGCCGGATGAACCAACACCAGAAGAGCCAGATCCTGAAGTCCCGGGAGAAGGTGATCTGGAACCAGATGACAATAATCAAGGCAGTTCAGGAAGTTCCGGCGGCTCTGGTGGTTCCGGCGGTTCTGGTGGCGGTGGCGGCTCCAGCACTCATAAAGGTGCGGCGACTGTCACGATAGATGCCAAAAAGGGGCATGTAAGTTCCTCTATGGGTATTGTCACAGGAACAGAAACAGGTTATAGCCGGTGGATTTCTGAGGCAGCAGATGGAAATACTGCCTGGAAGCTGCAGTATGCGGATGGTACATTTGCGCAGGGCAGTTATGCTACGGATGAAGCTGGAAATCAGATGAAAGATGAAACGGGTGCGAAGGTTGAGCAACCGCTGTGGGAACTGGTCAATGGAGCATGGTTTGCGTTTGGGGCTGATGGCTATGTGAAATCCGGATTCCTGTTTGATCCAGCATTACAGGGATGGTTTTATCTGGATATCAATACCGGCATGAAGACTGGCTGGGCACAGATTGAAGGAAAATGGTACTATTTCAATGTTGTGTCAGACGGAACGAAAGGCAGGATGTATACGGACTGTCGGACACCGGATGGGTATTATGTTGATGCCAAAGGCATGTGGGACGGAAAATAAGACAAACGATACCTGTATATTCAGGCACTCATTCATTTGGGATGGGTGCCTGTTTCGTAGTGCGCGCCCGGCAGAGTACATTTCTGACGGAGAAGTCATTGAAAAAACACACATTACATCTTAACATTTGCAAAGCTTTGTTATACAATAGTGATTATATTGAAAATAAGGACAGGAGAGAAACAAAACCTGTGTTAAAGGAGGAATTAGAGTATCATGCAGAGTCAGATTACGAGAGAAGAAGCGTTAGCGCTGTTAAGACAATACAACCAGGAGCCGTTTCACATTCTTCACGCATTGACCGTGGAGGGCACCATGCGGTGGTACGCGAAGGAGCTGGGCTTTGGCGAGGATGAGGAATACTGGGGCATTGTTGGTCTGCTTCATGATATTGATTTTGAGCAGTATCCGGAGGAGCACTGCAAGAAGGCACCGGAGCTGCTTCAGGCAGGTGGCGTTGGGGCGGATATGATCCGTTCCATCTGTTCTCACGGATATGGACTGTGCTGCGATGTGGAGCCGGAGCATCTGATGGAGAAGGTGCTGTTTGCGGCAGACGAGCTGACCGGTCTGATCGGTGCGGCGGCAAGAATGCGTCCGTCTAAGAGCACGAAGGATATGGAGGTCTCCAGCCTGAAGAAGAAGTTCAAGGACAAGCGGTTTGCAGCAGGCTGTTCCCGGGATGTGATCCGCGACGGCGCGGAGCGCCTGGGATGGGAGCTGGATGAGCTGTTCACGAAGACCATCGAGGCGATGCGCTCCTGTGAGGATGCGGTAAATGCGGAGATGGAGCAGATAGAGGGCTGAGCGGAAAGCCAAGCGTTGAAAGGCAGCCGGGCGGCGTGATTGCCTGCTTTACTTAAGAAGAATCCTGTGCTATACTGAGATATAGTGCAGACGCGGCGCGGGAGTATACTGCTGCGTGATTTTTCGAACAATAATAACAGGAGGCGAATGACAGATGGATGATATGATGTTTCTGATGATGGGCGGCGGACTTTTGCTGCTGATCTTGTTCGTGGTTGCGGCGACCGTAGGGACGATGTCCAGTGTGTTTGGCGCAGTCGTTGAAGAAGAGGAAGACGAGGAAGAGTAAGAGGCGGATTCAGGCAGAACAACAGAGTCCGGACTGTGAGAGATGTGTACACAGCCCGGACTTTTTTGGGCTTACGGGGCAGTGTCCCGGGGAGCCTGCGGCGGCTGGACTCAGGACAGGATTTCCACGAAGATTTCTTTGGCATTTTCCCGGCGGAGGGCGATGACGGCACCGCGGACCAGATAGGCGCTCATGTGACCGCGGGAGGTCCGGAGTACGCAGGACAGCGTTTCCTCCGGAGCGAAGCCTAAGTCCAGAAGCCGCTGCCTCATGAGGGATTCGCTGGCGACCCAGACGACACGGGCGCGTTCGCCGGGGCTGATGTGACTGAGTGGCAGAACCATAGAGAACACTTCCTGGCGCTGTACGTTACTGACAGTATATGCAGACAATGTGATAAAGGAGTTTTATACAGATGAGTATTTTAAATGTTGAACATTTGAGCCACGGATTCGGTGACCGGGCTATTTTTCAGGATGTTTCGTTTCGCCTGCTGAAGGGGGAGCACATCGGACTGATCGGTGCCAATGGCGAGGGAAAGTCCACATTTATGAATATTATTACGGACAAGCTGATGCCGGATGAGGGCAAGGTCGAGTGGGCGAAGAACGTCCGCGTGGGCTATCTGGACCAGCATACGGTGCTGGAGAAGGGCATGACCATCCGTGATGTGTTGAAGAGTGCATTTTCCTATCTGTTTGAGATGGAGGAGCAGATGAATGCCATCTGCGACAGGATGGGAGAGGCTTCCGAGGACGAGATGAACGGGATGATGGAGGAGCTGGGCACCATTCAGGACCTTCTGATGGCGCATGACTTTTACATTATTGACAGCAAGGTGGAGGAGGTCGGACGGGCTCTGGGACTGCAGGATATTGGTCTTGAGAAGGACGTTTCCGAGCTTTCCGGCGGTCAGAGAACCAAGGTTTTGCTGGGCAAATTGCTGCTTGAAAAGCCGGATATTCTGCTGCTGGACGAGCCGACCAACTATCTGGATGAGCAGCATATCGAGTGGTTGAAGCGGTACCTGCAGGAGTATGAGAATGCGTTTATTCTGATCTCCCATGACATTCCGTTCTTAAACAGCGTCATCAACCTGATCTACCACATGGAGAATCAGCGTCTGGACCGCTATGTGGGTGATTATGACAAGTTCCAGGAAGTGTATGAGGTAAAGAAGGCGCAGCTGGAGGCGGCTTACAAGCGTCAGCAGCAGGAGATTGCGGAGCTGGAGGATTTTGTGGCGCGCAACAAGGCGCGTGTGTCCACCCGCAACATGGCCATGTCCCGTCAGAAGAAGCTGGACAAGATGGATGTGATTGAGCTGGCGAAGGAGAAGCCGAAGCCGGAGTTCAATTTCAAGGAGGCGAGAGCTGCCGGAAAGTACATTTTTGAGACGAAAGATCTGGTGATTGGATACGAGGAACCGCTGACAAAACCGCTGAATTTCTCCATGGAACGAGGCGAAAAAGTGGTCTTGAAGGGCTCTAATGGTATTGGTAAAACGACTCTGCTCAAGAGTATTCTGGGGCTGATTCCGCCGGTGAGCGGTCAGGTGGAGCTGGGAGATTATCTGTATATCGGATACTTCGAACAGGAGATGGCGCCGGGCAATACGACCACCTGTATCGAGGAAATCTGGAAGGAATTTCCGTCCTATACCCAGTACGAGGTGCGCTCTGCGCTGGCAAAATGCGGCCTGACAACCAAGCATATTGAGAGCCAGGTGCGTGTCCTTTCCGGCGGCGAGCAGGCGAAGGTAAGACTCTGCAAGCTGATCAACCGGGAGACCAATATTCTGCTGCTGGACGAACCGACCAACCACCTGGATGTGGACGCCAAGGAAGAGCTGGCGCGTGCGCTGAAGGCATATAAGGGCAGCATTCTGCTGATCTGCCATGAGCCGGAGTTCTATCAGGATTTCGCAACCCGGGTGGTGGACTGCAGTGAATTCTGTCTGCGTGGTTAATGAAATGAATCAGAAATGCTCCTTGCGGGTGTTTCTGATTTTTTTTGATTTTGGGTGTTGCATTTGGCGTTCAGGTGTGCTATCCTATATTCACAAATCCGAAATCTAATGTATTTTGAGAGTCATCTCAGTTCCGTATTTATCTGGTGGATCGATTGGAAACCCAGAACATTTGTAGTTGTTTAGAATCAGTAATTTGTATGTTTTATTTTAATTTTTGTATCTATTTAGTCAGTATTCAGTTTTATCAGATTTATCAGAGAATCAGTATTTTTTCTTTCAAAATTCCAGATGAAAGGCAGGAAAGCAGAGGGCGACGCTTGGAATGGGAAGGATCTTCGGGTGAAATTTCATAAGGAGGGATGTATGTGTACAGGAGAAGAAGAGGCAGAACGAAGAGGTCCTGTGGTCGTGTGGGGACACTGGCGCTGACCGTGTTGATGGCGGCAGTGGTGCCGGGAAATGTGCTGGCAGCGGTGGTGCCGGAGAAAGCGGTGGAGACGGTGATATCGGGGAAAGTGATGCCGGAGAAAGCGCTGGAGACGGTGATGCCGGGAAAGGCACTGATAGCATTAATGTCAGGAAATACACTGACGGAAACCGGGAATGTATTACTGCCTGTGACCGGAAATGAAGTGGAATGCGGCGAAAGGAGGCGTGATGAGAATGGGCGCTGGGAGTGTGATGAGTCTGGCAGCTGGGTGCATCGCTCTGCGGCAGGAGAGCTTGACCGGGGCTGGTTTCGGGACGTGGATGGGGGCTGGTATCAGCTGTCATCGGACGGCGTGATGCTTGCAGCCCGGTGGTTTCAGGACACGGATGGCAGGTGGTATTACCTGCATGTGGATGGACGCATGCTTGCCGGTCAGTGGTTTCAGGATGCAGATGGCGCCTGGTATTATCTGAGCGAATCCGGGGCGATGATGAGCAGCTGTGTCACGCCAGACGGCTATACGCTGCTGCATTCCGGTGTCTGGGATGTGTCCGTGCCGCGAAAGACAGGAACGGGGATGAGCGGTGGAGGCGGAAGCGGCAGCAGTCGTGGCGGAAGCAGCGGAAGCGGTGGGAGCGGCAGTCATGGTGGAGCCGGGAGTAGCGGAAGCAATGGAGACAGCAGTCATGGCGGAGCCGGGAGTAGCGGAAGCAATCATGGCTGGGCTGGAAGTAGTGGCAGTAATGGAAGCAGTAGCCATGGCGAAGTTGGAAGCAGCGGTAGTTATGGTGGAGCCGGTAGTAGCGGAAGCAGTGGAAATGCCAATATTGGAGACAGTGAGGCTGACAAGGATTCTGGAGAAACCACAGGCGGAACGATCGGTAACATGCCTGCAACTCCGTCCGATGCAGCAGAAGCAGTCGTTGCGTGGCAGGTGCATTTTGTGGACAGGGAGACGCATCAGATTGTGGTTGCGCCCACCAGATCGGGGACGATCCGGGAGGGGGAAGAGCTTGTGGTGAATTTTCGTCAGCGTGTGATCGACAGTGAAAACCGTATCTGGGAAGCCAGGGAAATGTCACCGATTCGACCCATCATATATGGTCCGGGAAACTGGCTGTATTACGTTGAGTATGAGCAGACAGGCGTGGTTTCAGAGCAGGAAAATCCCTTCGAAGCGGAAGAAAATCGCCTGGCACAATGGCTGGAGACAGCGAAAAAAGCAGAATCGGGGATTACAGGGGAAGAGTCAGAAGAGATTCCGGACAGCAGATTTCTGGCAGAACAGGCTGGGGAAAGTGATGCCAGATTATTGACGATTGCGGATCAGATTCCGGCTGCGAGCGAACCCATTGTGTACGTTATCGGTAAAAATATGATGCCCAATGGAATCATTCTGGAGAAGATGTACCGCGATGAGATAGAGTATGCGCACATGGTGGAGGACAGGATTCAGGTTGGCGCAGATACGTTCTATGTGTGCCGGTTTACGATTCGCAGAGAGGACTGTGCGGAGAACTGTCAGCACCGGTTTGAGGAGGAATCCAGGTCAGAACCGACTGGTTCAAGTCACGGAACGGCAGTGTATACCTGTGCCCGGTGCGGACTTCAGGAGGAGGTTATTCTGCCAGCCATTGGTCAGGAGGAGAGAATCCACTGGAATATCGGAGATGTTCAGGCAAGAGAACTTGACGGGGAAATCTATCTGTTCCGCTGCATTGATCAGAATTATGGAGATGGAATGGAGACACATCGTGAGTCGGCGCTGTTTCTGTGTGATTCTGTGATTCCGGCTGATTTTGGGTCTGATTACAGCTTGGAACCGGATGAAAACGGACGCTTTGATTATCATTTTACGGCTGGTCCGATTGTGAATTTTGGAGAGAAAAGCGATTATAAATATTCCGGTATTCGGGCATGGCTGACGGATTCTGAGGAGAATTTCGCTGACACCGAGCCGGTCAATATCGGGGTTTCGAGAGCTTACACCGGAAGCACAGAGGCAGGAATGTACAGTCAGTTTCAGGAAGCGAAGCTGACAGGTTCCTATATCGGAAGCCAAAGGTTAAGTGGAAAACTGTTCATTCTTTCTGTGGATGAAGCGGTCCGGTATAAGGAGTATTTGTGGAAATTTGACGGCGCTGAGGAGGACAATCCGGAATCACAGGTGAGGATGTTCTGCAAGGGATACTGGCTGCGGACACCGGAAGGAAACACACAGAATCATGACACGGGGCGGATGTATATGGTTGATCTGGTCAATGGAAATCTTCATCCATGCGAGATTTCACCGGAGGGCGGTACCGCAGAGGAGGAGCTGAATGTGACCGGAACCACGGGGGTGCGCCCGGTATTTACCATGCCGCAGGGCTGACTGTGCGCAGGAGAATTGGAAACCCGCAGGAGATTCGGAAAGCTGCAGGCGTTTCCGGAACAGCAGAACTCAGATAGTATTGAGAACATAACAAGGAGGGGGAAACAGAATGAAGCGGAAATACAGAATGAAACAGAGCTGCAGAACGAAACTGGCGTGTGTGATAGGAGCCATGCTGGTTACACAGGGCATGCTGGCACCGGCACAGACGCTGGCAGAAACTATGGGAGTGCGGTACGGAGTCAGCCGGAATGGACAGCTGCCATCGGATTGCCGGGTGACATGGACTGCTACACCTTCAGAGGCGGAGGAAGAGACAGAATTGTCGGATTCCGATGAGATTGAGGCGGCTTCCCGGGATAAGTGGAGTCTGGCAGACGAGGTGGAAGCGCGTACAGACAACCTGGCGACGCCGTCGAGTCTTCTGTCTGCACCTTTGCTCTACAGCAGCAGTATCGGCGATCTCTGGGAGGAGTGGACTGGTGATATGGATTTTTCAGGTGACGGAACGGAGGATTGCCCTTATCAGATTGGCAGTCTGGCAGAGCTGATGGGGCTGTCGGAGCTGGTTGCTTCCGGGGAGGGCTTTGAGGGGGAATATTTTGAGCTGACGCAGGATATTCGGCTGACGAATCTGGATACCAACCACGGAAACTGGAATCCGATTGGCTGGTACCAGAATGCCGTGGATTTGTCCGGCGATGTGACCCACAGCTTTCGGGGGCACTTTGATGGGGGCGGTCATACCATTTCCGGTCTGAAGGTGATCGACCTTACGAAGAATCTTAAAAATGTGGGGCTGTTTGGTGTCATTGACGGTGGTTCGGTCAGAAATCTGACTGTCGAGGGAGAGGATATTTACGGTCAGGAAAATATCGCAGTGCTGGCTGGTGCCATCAAAGGCAATGCAATTGTTGAAAATGTCACAGTTTCCGGTTATGTCCGCTCTGAGGAGGATGCAGGGGGAATCGCGGGAGAGGTGACTGGCGGTGTGGAACCGGCGACAATCGAGAACTGCACGGCGGACGGAATCGCCATTTATTCTGCCGGGAGCGACGGCTTTGTGGGCGGAATTGCAGGCAATGTCCAGAAGGCGTATCTGGTGGACAATACAGCTCTGACCCAGGACGGGGATGCCAACCGTATCTACGGCAGAGGGTATGTGGGAGGAATTGTGGGGCGGATGAATCTGACCCAGGTTTACAATTCCTATGTAAATGGAACCGTTGGTGGAAATGGAAGCCGTGCGGCAGGGGGGATTGCAGGAAAGTACGAAAGCGGAAGCCTGGTGCTGGCGCGGATGGCGGGGGATATTTCCAGTACCAACAACGGCACTGCTTCCAGAGAGGGAACCTTTGTGGGGACCCGAGAGGGAAGAAGCAGCTTTACTTACGGGACGGAGAAAACCAGCAATCTGTCTTACCTGTACACCAATTCTGCGGTCAAGGCGAAGCAGGTGTTTGGAAGCACGATTGACGGGGACAATTCTTTTACGAAAGCGGCACATATCGGATACTGGACGGATCAGGAGAAGAAGTATGTCACCGTGGCGGGAAGAATCGAGACAGCCTGTGGGGACCGGTATTTCTATGAGGAGCTGGAGGATGCGGTCCGGTATATTGTGACGCAGAAGCTGGAGAAGGAATTTACCAGTACGGGATATTTTGACGGGCTGCCATTTCGCCTGGATCACTTTGCGCCCGGGTATATGGGGGAGCCGGTTCGCGGATATCTGATTTCCGTGCCGCGGATCGATGCGCGCAATGCCAACGGAACCTACGATGCGGACGTGGCAGCGCTGACCGCAATGCCGACGGCAAATAATTCCTATTACCGTGCCATTGACAAGGACCATGCGGCGGCTGTTGCGCCTGGAGTGGTGGTGAGTGTGCTGACGGCACCGAAGAACAGCGAGGAAAACCGCTATCAGATGGTGGTGGACGAGCATGAGGCAGGGGGTGTCAAAGCACCGACTTACGTGGATGAAAATGGAGATCCGACGGCCATGCAGTACCTGTCCGGTGGCGCCTACAGCTTTACCATGCCGGCGTGTGATACGGAACTGAATGCGGAATATATCAAGGTGACCACAAGGCTTTCCGTCGATCCGGCGGAGACGACGATCAGCATCACGCAGACCAGGTCCGGCGACCGCAGAAGCCCGGGAATCGTCACTGAGGTGCAAAACGCAGAGGGAATTCTCATTGCCAGATATATTGACGGAGAACAGGATAAGTCCGTGCAGGTGCAGCCGGTGACGATTCATGCAGAGAGCAACGCGACCGGTCAGACAGCGGACCGGACAGTCCGATGGTCCGTGGATGATGAGAATCTGCTCATCAACCGTTCGGAGACCTCCTATACGCTGAGGGATGCCGTGATCATGCCGAATCTGGACTCTGCTTTTGTGCAGGACATCATCAGCAGGGAAGTGAAAGCGCAGGTAGACAGCGGATACAGCAATAAGATCAACAACACGATTTACACAAAGTATGCAGTAGTGACAGCAGCGACCAACCCGGACATATCGGCAAATCATCAGGCTGTGTATGCCAACTGCCGTGTGGGTGTCACATTTCAGATTATCGACAATACGACAGTGCGGGTCGAGAGCATGAACCTCAATAAGCGTGACATTACCTGTACGGTTACGCGGAAGCTGACCGGAAGCAGAACCGCGCCCACAGAGACGATCAGCTGTACGGAGCCGGTGATTCTGACGGCAAAGCTGCATCCGGACCAGCCGTTTTTCAAGAATGTAAGCTGGACAGACCGGGAGAGCGGGAAGATTATTACCCTTACTCCGTCCGGTGCCAACAGCCAGGAGTGCAGAATCGCGGTTCGATTTGACCCGTCAGGGAAGGAAAATCCGGCGTGGATTCAGAATATCATCTATGAGGACAACAACCGGCGAAGCGCCGATCCGTCTGTGAAGCTGAATGGATCAGGAACCTGCACTGAAGTGGTAACGGCAGTCAGTGAGGATCAGACGCATGGTCACGTGGCGGCGGAATGTAGGGTTACAGTTCGATTTGTGACTGTGGACGAGACGGTATTTCGCCCGGGCATATATGGCGGCTCCGGCAGTTCCGGTGGCGGACCCGGCAGCAAATCCGGCGGCGTGGTGGCAGCAGGCGCCATGGCAGGAGGGAAAATTCCGCCTTACGTGGTGACCGGAACCTGGACACAGGATGCGTCCGGGCGCTGGAAGTTTGCCGACGGGACCCGCAGCTATGCCAATGAGTGGGCGGCGGTTTACAATCCATATGCCAGCCCGGCAGCAGGTCAGAGTACCTTTGACTGGTTCCGGTTTGACGCGGAGGGTTTCCTGATGACCGGATGGTACACGGATACGGATGGAAATGTCTATTATCTCCATCCGGTATCCGATGGAACTCTTGGGCGCATGTACACCGGGTGGAACTGGATTGACGGGAAGTGCTGTTACTTTCAGGAGGAATCGGACGGAACCCGCGGCTCTCTGAAGCGGAATATTACGGCTCCGGACGGCAGCCGGACCAATCAGGACGGTGTCTGGGTCGTGGACGGAGTGGTGCAGACCCGATAACGGATGAGGTGGAGGAAGAACATGAAGAAGATGAAAAGAAGATGGATTGCCGGATTCATGGCTTCGGTCATGCTGTGTTTATCTGTGCAGCCTGGGACCTCGGTTATGGGATGGGCGGCGGACGCCCATCGCCCGGGAGATTCCATGCTGATCGGTGTGGAGGACAGGTCGGCTTACTGCATTGATTCTTTTGAACTTCTGGGCGAGGCCGGAGGCATTATGGGTGGTGTCAATGAAGAGTATACCTGTGTCCTGCCTTCCACCAGACTTTCCGGGGAGGAATGTGCGATATTGTTCTGGGCGACCCTTTCTATGCTGGCAGATAAGGCCGATGGAACCGTCTGCCGGACCGCCCTTGAGAAAATCAACGGGCAGGCAGGTTCCGCCGGTCTGATGCCGATTACCAGACATGTGACGGAGCATGATCTGAAGCTGATTCTTCACTTAAAGTCGGTTCGGAGTCAGTATCCGTGGCTGGACTGTGCAGTGGCAAATGCAAAGGAATACATGAAGCTTGCAGGTCTTTCAGGAAGCGCTGGTGCTGCCACGGCAGGGGGAAAGGAGATTCCTTCTATTTTGCAGGGACATACCGGTCCGGCTGAGGCGCTGATGGTTGATGGCAGCTCTTTCACGATTCCATTTGACGCGTCCGGGGCGGACAGGGATTTTATCCGGACGGTGCCGCTGCAGTTTTCTCTGACAGGCGGAGAGCCGTGGAGTGCTGTGCCGCCGGGCGGCTGGACCTGCCTGAAAACAGATACGTCCATTCAGTTCTCCAATCATGGGTCACAGCCTCCGAAGCTGGTGGTTCGCTTTGACCCCACCGGAACGGAATATCAAAGGGGAAGTGGCTACACCAGCCCGCAGGAGCTGTACAACCGTGCCATGCAGCTCTGGGTCTGTACCCGGTGCAGCGGTCTTCATATTTATCACTCTCAAAAAGAAATGCCGCTGGAGGCGCATCAGCGTCTGGTCAACCTTCAGATAGAAGCGCCGGCGGAGCAGTATTATGCTGTGCTTGCCGGGGGACCGGAGGTGGGAGCGGCTGGGGGCGGCGCGATTGCATTTCAGATCTATCGCCATGCAGAGGAAATGCAGTCATCCTATAATCTGCAGCTTTACAAGTATGACCATGAGACCGGAAAACCGCTGGAGCATACGGCGTTCAAGCTTTACGAGCGATTTGACGATCAGGGACAGATCGATCGGGAGCAGGATGGCCCTGCCCATATTTATGAGGGAGGAGCGCCATACCAGAGCAGCCATAAGGACAGTCCGGTCGTCTGGGATGACTTTAAGTTTGTCACCGGTATGGTGACGGATGAAGAGGGGCATTCGGAGAAAACAGTCAATCACGGCTATCATTATGATAAGACCTTCTGTGATGGACATCCGGCGCCGCGGTTTGTGAGTGTTCCGGAGGAAGAGGAGGACGAGGAGACCGGCGAGATTCTCAATGAGGATGAGATTGAGGCAGCCCGGGCAGAGAACCGGCATCTGGCGCAGACCTGGCTGGACTGTTATGGTGCCTGCGAAGTCCAGGCATCGGGCGAGTTTGTCGGGGTACATTTTCACTGGCTGATGGGAGCGGTGGATATGGGGGAGATCCAGAGCACCAGGTCCTCCGGCGGTTCCCCGGGGGAGACACCCGACGGTGGGAAGAAGGTGTCCGCATCTCCCGATGAAGCTTATGAGGAATCTGGCTGTCGGACTGACTGTCAGGAGACCTATGAGAGATTCATCAGTCTGCGCTACAGCTATGCCCTGGTGGAGTCCTCTGCCAGACCGGGTTACATTCTGCATGGGCTTCACCGGGATGATCTGCCCATTGAAGTCATCACGACCGATGCCTCCGAGCATGGCGCCAATGCTGTATTTGCCGGGGAGTATGGGGACGAAATTACAGTCAATGACCGGGTTGCGGCAAATGTGGATGGAGAGGCGCAGGCGGAAGGAGAGGGGGCAGAGGCTACCGGATGGAAGCATAGGATCCCACAGAATCTGGCGGGAAATCCGGCAGGAATCATCCGGCTGCAGCAGGATATTCTGCCGTATCATCAGGACCCGCTCCGCTTTCTGATGCCGGTGGAGCCGGAAGAGGAAAATGAAGGCGGATATGAGTCCGGGGAGGCAGAACGCGCGACCGCCAGCGATGCAAAAGAGGTTCATATGACCGCCAGCGATGCGAAAGAGCCTCATGCGACTGCCAGCAATGCAGAAGAGAATCGGATAGAGATAGACGATGCAGTGGAAGAGGCAGAAGAGAATCGGATAGAGATAGATGATACAGTGGAAGATGAGGAAGCGGCATTGACAGACATGGATGAACTGCTGACGGATGACGTCAGCGGAGACAGGTGGAGCTTCACGGCGACGCCTGCGAATCTTGCTGCGGCAACGCCTTCTAACGTATCAAGTCGGATGCAGGTTCAATTTACACAGCCGTCGGAGGGCAGGAAAGAAGCTGCGGGGAAAGGTACTTTCGATGCGGCGGAGACCAGTCTGGAATCGTCGAGTGCGCTGTTTTCCAATGCCTATCAAAGTGCCTTGAACGGCAGCAGCTTTTGTACACCGGTGGAGCCGGGACCGGCTGACCGCTACAGTCATTGCGGCAATCAGGATGGGGAAGGGGATGCCTGGCGGATCTACGACCACCGGACCGAGGGAGAGCTGCATGTGAACAAGCGGGATATGGAACTGCAGGCGGAGGAAGCGGATGGGTATGATTCCTACGGAGATACCCAGGGAGACGGTACGCTGGAAGGGGCTGTTTATGGTCTTTTTGCGGCTACGGACCTCATTCACCCGGACAGAAAGACCGGTGTGGTCTACCGAGCCAATAACCTGGTAGCAGTTGCAACCACTGATAAAAATGGTGATGCTTCCTTTATGGCCAATACGGAAGCTCCGGGCATGTTCTATGACTATGGAAAAGGCAGAATCACAGAGACGGCAGATGGCTGGGCGGCGTCTGCACCGAAGAATCTGTATACGGTGGCAAAATCCTGGGACGACTATACGGAGGACGGTCAGCACGTCCGTACATACCCTGATTATGAGGCGGAAAATGGAAACTGCTGGATCGGCCGTCCGCTGCTGATGGGAAGCTACTATGTGAAGGAACTGACCCGGTCGGAGGGGTATGAGCTGTCTATCGGAAACCGGGATCATAAGCTGACAAATTATGGTCAGAACTGTGATATGGCACTGCCGGAAGGGACAGGTTATGTCAACATTACGAAGCGGCTTTATGGGGAAGGACAGATTGCCCCGGATGCGACAGGAGCCTATGGAGATCCGGATATCAATGAGCTGTTTTTCAGCGCACAGTCCCGTGGAACAGAGGCTGAGGGCTTTGACATTGTGCTGTACAACCTTCCTTCCGATGCAAAGGTGTATCGGCTGGATACGGGAACCGGTCAGAAGGAGGTGGAAATCGGTACCGGCGTATATGAGAAGACTGCATTGACTAACCCGGATG
This sequence comes from Eubacteriales bacterium, assembly GCA_030536555.1. Taxonomy (GTDB): domain Bacteria; phylum Bacillota; class Clostridia; order Lachnospirales; family Lachnospiraceae; genus Brotaphodocola. The sequence goes on from JAUNPU010000011.1 coordinate 37,538, forward strand.
GAAGCCTGCAGTATGTGGTGGCAGAGCGTGACGGACAGTATCCGAAATATCAGGAAGACGGAAGCCTGATGACAGAGGAGATTTCGGTCAATTATGAGGCCAGGCTGATTCCTGTCATGGAACGCTGCCCGCTGGATGAAGGGAAGACGCTGGCGGCCATGGAGGCGGCGGAAGAGTCTGCAGACCAGGAGACAGTGGCGGCAATGCTGGCGGAGGACTTTGATCTTGCTGCCGGGAAATTCCTGAAGGGAAAGGTGGAACGGGCGCTGCGGGCTTCCGGTAAACACACGCCGAAGCAGACGGGAGAGAAGGGACCGGTTTACTCGGGTATCACGCAGGGAATCTTTGATGCGGACGCGCCGATTACCCTGCTGGAGCTTCCGAAGACAGATGCAGATGGAATACCATGGAAAACAGGGGATGTGCTCCTGTCGGTTCTGGACTTCTATAACACGAACAGCTTTTACAGCTTTGGCGGAATCCATGAACTGCAGGAGACGGCAGATGCGTACCTGGTGACTTTGTATACAGGCTGCATGGGAAATCCGGATAACTATATGGTGCAGGGCAGTGATCCGGAGTCGGACAGTGTCATTTATCATCGGATTTTCAGAAGGATGGAAGGGGAACATGAGGATTCCCGATGCCAGTATGCTGCCTATTCCAACAACCCGGAGCAGGGCGCATTTGGAACCTATGAGAATTATGAGGAGTGGAGTATCGGAGGGGAGCTGTTTGCTTCTGCGACCCTGATTACCGATGCTGTGGTGGAGGCGGACGGAACGCTGGCAAGCCGGACCATCCGGCGGAATGTGTATTATCAGGCGGGGGAGACACCCTGCGACGCAGGTGGGCATCCAATTCCGGCATATGAATACCGGGAACAGACCACGAAGGTCACAAGGCAGATGGAGGAAAGCCGCTGGACAGAGCTGGAGACTGTAAAAAAAGACGGAGTGTTGGTAGTTCCTGTGAAGAGCACCTATACAGACAGCTACGGCGGGAATCATCAGGACACGGCGCTTCAAAGCTATCAGTTTCGGGTGGTGCTTCCGGAACGGGAAATGACTCTGACCGGGCAGGATCTTACGGATCTTGCGGACAATTCAGGATGGTCGGCAGGGCAGACTATGGGCAGCGGAGCTTATTATCTGCATGTGAAGCACGCCCGGGTACAGGCATTTCTGGACTATGAGAATCTGGCGCTGGTGGGTGACAGCAGTTTTGTGAAGCAGGCGGAGCTGGTCTACCCGGGGCAGCAGCATATCTGGCAGGATGGGGCAGAGGTGCCGGGAACCAATACGCGAACCAATCCCATTGCGGTGCAGGAGCGACCGCTGAAACAGCAGGTGAAGGTCACGAAGACCATTGATGAGAAGTCCTACAACAACACCAGCTCCTATGCAAAGGTTCATGAGGACTGGTGGACGAAGCTGTTTGGCGGATTTACAGGAGAATCTGACAGAACAGGACCTGTGGCGAAAAAGCTGGATAACTTCCGGTTCAAGATATATCTGAAGTCCAATCTGGAGCGCCTGTACCGGGATCCTGATGGAGCCGTCCTGTGGCAGGATCGCAAGGGAAATACCATTGATATTCTTGCAGCTAATGCCGCGTATCCGGCTCTGGCAGGCAAAATTTATACGAAAGTGCCCCACAGGGATGCCCCGCTGTATCGAAATTCATTAGATGCGGTCATTGCCAATACGGAGCTTTACAGCCATGCCGATGGCTTCCTTCAGGAGAGCCAGAATCCGGGGTATACGGCGATTCTGGAGACGGAAGAGCGGCTTGTGGAGGACGGTGTGGGAGTTCGGCTGGTAAAGGCATATAACTATGACAAGTTCATGGATGCGATCGCCGTGGCAAATCAGGATAAGTGGGATGAGGCTGCGCCCACCTATACCAGCTGGCAGCCCATGGGAAATGAAGCAAACCGCATACCGGAGACACTGGAGAATACAAAGGCTTCTGACAGGGTGCGCCAGTTTGCCATCGACTGGTATCTGGACGATGAGGTGGCAAAGCTGGTTCGCCCGGCCGGAGAACAGTCTGAAGCGGAGGAAGCTGCAAAGAAGTCCGAAGCTTTAGATGGCAGTGTAGCCTATACAGATGAGCTGTATGACAGGGCGCTGAATTGTGCCATCACGAAGACGGAGAATTACTTAAAGCCATTTTTTGCCTACGATCTGGATGAAATCTATGCGATTTCCTGGGACAGTGAGAAAAACGGCGGACGAGATCAGGATGATACGACTCTGTCAGCAGACTGCCTGTATGAGAAGGAGTCGGCGGATTCTGACTCCGGCGATGGTTATTACTACGGCTGCTCTGCATATCTGCCCTACGGCACCTATGTGGTGGCAGAGCAGCAGCCGCGCTATCATGAACTGGAGGACTTTAAGAACCGGCACTATCAGATCGACCGTCCGCGGGAGGTAATTCTGCCGACTGTCTATGCAGAGGAAGCAGGAGCGCAGGCTTCGCCGGAGGTGTTTAGTGAGCGCTACCGGTACGATGCGGATTTGGAACCGTCAGAGCTGGAACGCCGTTATCAAATCCGCTTCAAGGAGGAGTCTCATGTGATCCAGGCTCATAATCACAGCGGCGACTATGAAATCTATAAATACGGACTGGAGATTGACCGGGTTACCAATGGAGCTCCGGTGATGCCGAAGGAGGGGGAATACTTTGCCCTCACCCAGTCTGAGTACCGCCCATATAAGAACCATTATAATGAAGCTGACGACCGGAATGCCGACGAGGTCACCTACTACCTGTCGGAAGGCCAGAGCGGGCGAGGGGGGATTGCAAGGTCTTACCGCTACAGCTCGGTGTCGGAGCAGGCGGGATTTTCCGACGATGTGCCGTATCAGGGAGGAACCGTGACGGAGGAAAATGAAGCCGGCATCTGGTATCGGGACCAGGTGCGAACCATGCAGGGAGTACAGACAGCCTGCGACGGGGTATATGCGGCGATGCTGGTGCCCTACAGCTGCCTGGCGGATTCAGAACCAGATGGCAACGGGGGAAACGACGATGCAGGATACAGTGATGTGAAGTTTCGCAACCGGTTCTACACGGCGAAGCTGAGAATCGAGAAGCTGGATGCTGAGACACATGAGAACATCCTTCATGAAGGGGCGCTGTTCAATCTCTATGCCGCAAAGCGGGATGACCGGCAAGACGGAGGAGGCGGCGTGCTCTTCTACACGAAGCCCACCGTGATTTCCGGCACAAGGGAATTTCTGGAGTCCATGGGGGCGACGGATATTCGTCCCATGGCGAGAAGAATCAGCTTCATGGACCGGATCACCGGGAAGCATTACGGACCGGGTAATCTCTGTACCGGCATGGTGCCGGAAGGGACACCGGTATGTGAGGAGGCGGAGCAGATTGTGCTGGGTGACCGGTTCGGAACACAGACAGTGGCATTTAAGACCTGCTCGACGGTTCGGGACGGCAGGATGATGACAGCTGATTCGGATCCGGCTGATCCGGTATTGGCTTATGAGAATCAGACGGTGGGCTATCTGGAGACCCCGCAGCCTTTAGGGGCGGGATGCTATGTGCTGTGCGAGCGGAAGGCGCCGGCAGGATATGCGCGCAGCCGACCAGTGGCGCTGGAGGTGTATTCAGACAAGGTTGCCTATTATAAAGAAGGAAATCGAGACAACCGTGTGCTGGCAGCCCTGTATGAGTATGAGGCGGACGAGCCCACAGCCAATGGCAATAAGCCTCAGGATATCGTCCGGGTGGCACGGGTAAATGTGGAAAATGCGCCGGTACGGCTGCAGGTGGAAAAGATAAAAGAATCCAGCGCCGGACATGCGGGAACTACTGCGGATAAGACGGTGACGTACAAGGTGAGCGGCCGCATGGACGGGAAGCTTGTGGATATCGGCAACAATCCGGACTATGTCTATGCATACCGGCACGGCGATTATCAGGGCTATGCCTGGAAAAAGGGCACATTGGAGTATCTTCTCAGCAGGAAAGCCGCCGGTGAGCAGGTGGAGCTGGTGTACGAGGGAAGTCTGTTTGCCGGATATGGCTATGTGACCCGTACACTTGAAACCGCCGACGATGAAAATCCGTATGTGGCGGGGGCGGTGATGACGCTGTTTGACGCTCTGGAGCTGAAGGCATCCGGCGACCGGGAGGACCATGCCTATGAGGGGCTGGTGATAGAGCGCAGCAGCACCGGCAATGTCAGCCGGATGTATGTGAAGGAGGGCTACGCCGGGGAGAAGACAGAATTTGTCCGGGAGAAGGATGAAGATGGAAAGGAAATCACAGTTCGTTATCAGGCTGGCGTGGACCGGCATCAGAATCCGGTGTACGCAGACGGCCATGTCTGGTCCGGGGTGACGGTACAGCGCGGGGATACGGATATTCTGTACTATGATCTGGATGACCTGGAGGTTACTGCTACGGAATGGGTGGATGGCAGGAATATCCTGTACGGATACGACCGGAACCACCGGAAAGTGCCGATTGCGCAGATCGAGTCCGATAAAGCCAATTTCACCCGTACCGATACGGAACATTCCATCTATGCCTTTCGCGGAGGTGTCCCGTATCTGGAATTTACAGGAGGCGATTTCACCCGGATTTCCTATAACAGAAAGGACAAGATCATCACAACAGGACCGGACACCAGTGTGTATCACCTGGACCGTCAGGGCAATCGGGACGCGCTGGTAGACCCTCATACGGGAATGGCATATGTGACAGAAACAGGCACATCTCCATCCGGGAACCCGGCGGAGAAGGTGCTGGTGTGGGCAGTCAACCTTCACCGGGATGAGTTTGGAAATGTCATTGCCCGGGATAAGATCACCACCTCCCGGATTGCCACCGCAGGAGAAGCGGGCGGAGATGGTGAGGAAGAGAAGGGTTACATTACAGGCTCCTGGCAGATGTCCGATCAGCAGGAGTTCAGCCATCACGAGACCAGTCTGAACCGGAATCAGTACGGGCAGAATCTGAACGGGGAGGTGCTGACAGATGAAAACAATGGCAGATTTGCCAAGGAACTGAATCCTGTTTACGATGAGCATGGACTGGCAGTCTACTATCAGAACAGTGGATTGACCTACGAGAAGGGAACCGATCTGTATGACCGGAATGGTGATTTTGTGCGTCATCAGGACTCGGATGAGCTGGAAGCGTACAATCAGGCGGCATACAGTATTGTCAGTCGGGAAAATCTGCATGACGGGCCGGAGAATCAGGAGAATCCGGAGCGAGGAAAGCTGTATCACCGTCAGGGGGAGTGCTATATTCTGGAAAATACCTGGATGACCTCCGACAGGACACCCAATGATCCGTTTCGGAACCAGATGACAGCGGGGCAGCCGGATGTGCTGAAGCGGGTTCCGGCGGGAACCTATATTATGGAAGAACTGAAGGCACCTGACGGTTACCAGAAAGGCATGCCGGTGGGAATCTGTGTGCTGGAAACAGCTGCTCTGCAGCAGGCTCAGATGATCGACCAGACCACAAAGGCGGAATTTGCCAAGGTGGATGGCGCCAGGACATTGGGGCAGCAGACCGGCAGCGGAAGCTATGGCTATGCCATGGTGCCGGGGGCGGAGCTGGCGCTTTTTGAGGCGGAACGGGTCTACACCTCAGATACCACTCGATATCCGAAGGGCTATTATCTGAAGAAGACAGGAACCAGACCGCTGATATACCATGCCACAGACAGCCGGACAGGAAGCATCCAGTCTCTCACAGCCCGGTGGACGACGGGGAATGTGCCGATTTATGCGGAAGGGATACCGGAAGGCAGTTATCTTCTGGAGGAACTGACAACACCGGCAGGATTTATCACTTCTGAGCCGGTGGAGGTGGAGATTACCAGTTCTTCGGAAGTCCAGACCTTTGTCATGTACGATGACCACACGAAGGTGGAGGTGGAGAAGTACACACTCGAGGGGACAAAACCGATTCTGGTAAATGGAGCCGGTTTCACCCTGTATCCTGCGGTGCTGGATGAGAGTGGCAGTGTGGTGTACACGGACGGAAAGCCGTCCTATGATGCAGAATGTCAGGTTGATGCCTGGGTGACAAAGGATGCAGAGTATTACCGGAATTTCATATCGGAATTTGAGCGCATGTACCGGGAATACGGCTGCCAGTCCGGGACCAGCATTTCATGGGAGACAGACGGGACGGACAGAAGCGCGGCATTGCTGACTGTAAAGGCAAGCGAAGCGGACACCAGTTATCCCACATCGGCAGTGCTGATGTTTGTCACGGATCAGGGGGAGCAGATTCGGATTACGGTGAGCGGAGAGCAGCAGAAGCGATTGGGCAGGGACTTTACCTGTGAATATCAGTTTGACTACCAAAAGCTGGATAAAATCAATGATTATGCGGCATCCTGGCTGACTTTGGAGGGGATGCATCGAATGGATTATCTGCCGGTGGGAGGCAAATACGTGCTGGTGGAGACCGCTGTTCCGGCGGGATATGCGAAGGCTGAGGATACCGTAATTCAGATCGGCGACACGGCGGATGTACAGCGATACCGGATTGAGAATCAGGAAGGTCGGATGCTGATATCCAAGGTGGCAGACCACCGGAATGGAGCAGCTTCCGGTGAACTTGCCGGGGCACATCTGGGGTTGTACTGCGCTGCGGAAGATGGCAGTTTTGTGCAGGATCAGGCACATCTGGTCACAGACTGGATCACCGGAGGTGACGGAAGGTATACCGAGGAGGATGCCATCAATCATCGAATCCCGGAAGGGTATCAGGCGGGAGATCTGCGTCTGCACCAGATCCGTCGGCTGGACAGCGGCATTTACTGGCTGGCTGAACTTGCCAGCCCGGACTACTATATGAAGATGAAGCCTGTCAGGATTGTATATGATCAGCGGCAGGAAATCCGGATTGTCCGGGCGGTAAATGAGCCGGTAACCGGAAGCCTTACGGTGAAAAAGGCAGATTCGGAAGGAAGTCTGCTGTCCGGTGTAACCTATGAGTTGTCGGCATTTCGACCGTCTGACCTGAGAAATCCCGTATTCAGAAGACAAATCAGTGATATGGCGGGAATTGTACGGGCAGAGGGGCTGCCGGTGGGAGAGCAGAGCGCAGACGGAACAATCGTTCCTTATGCTTACCGGCTTCGGGAGCTGACACCGCCGGAGGGGTATGCTGCCAGTACGGAGGTATTCCGCTGGCAATTCAGCCCCAACCATGCAGGTCAGACTCCGGTTTCCTATGAATATGGAGAGCAGGCATTGCAGGAACTTACTGTGACCAATCAGAAAACCAGAATCGCGGTCAGCAAGAAGGACTTTGAATTGCCGGAAAGCGGCGGATTGATCCACGGAGCGGAGTTGGCGGTATATGAGGTGACCGGGCGCAATGAGCGGGATGAACTGATTTACGACGAAAGTCACCCCGTTGCTGTATGGACGACTTCCATGGCGGAGCCGGAACACTGGATCGAAGGCATGATTGCCGGACACAGTTATCTGCTGAAGGAAGTGCAGGCGCCCGCAGGGTATCATCAGATGAAACCAATCCTGTTTGCAATATCCTCGGACGGTCGCAGAATCACGGAAATCAGTGACAGACTGAATACCATCACCGTTCATTCTGTTTCGGGAACAGACCCGGACGGGCAGACGGATGCAATCCAATCAGTGACGATTCATGGTCGATATGCAGTGAAAACCTGTTACGAGATGACAGATCAGGAAGGAAATCTGGCTGCATCCTGGATTGGTGCCGGAACGGAGCATGTGATTGACCGCCAGGCGGCAGAGAGTCAGGGGCTTGCGGAAGGGAAAATCTACACGATCACAGAATACACCTGCTATTCGGATGGCACAATAGCGAAGACCGGGCGGAGGACGCAGATGCTGCGATTTGATGAGACGGGACAGTTCCAGATTCCGGTTCGGACAGCTTCTGCTGTAACACTGTCACTGGAGCACAGTGACGGAACTGCTATCGATTCCTTCCAGCCGACAGAGCAGATTCCGACAGTTCATATCCGAAATAATGTCAGTCCGGAGAATCCGAAGATTACCATGAGAAATCGGGATGGTCAGACCGGTGATGTGCTGGACGCCCAAAAGGCAGTATTTGCAGAAGTTTCCTATATGAATCCGGATCATCTGGCAGCAGATATGGAACTGACGGTTCGACCGGCAGCAGGCATGACCATACTGGACCCGGGAAGCGGAAAGATTGCAGGCAATCATCTGGTGTTCTGTCTGGAACAGGTGCAGCCGCTTGCATCCGGTGTGGTAAGCTTTACTGCGGTGATAACCGGAGCTGGGGAGGAGAATCCGGGATCAGGGGAAAATACGGGGTTGGAGGAGAATTCGGGTTCAGAGGAAAAGTCGGGGTCGAATGAACACCGTGATTCTGCGGCAATTACCGTGACCATGAAGTGGAATCGCAGTACGACAGTGACAACAAAAGAGGTTCCGATTCTACAGCCGAACCGGCTGACGGTATTTCACGAGCTGACAGGATCCGGCAGGAAGCTGTATGCAGAGGAAGAAAGCCGGTTTACTGTCCGTCTGTACCGGGAAAATGGAGAGGAGCTGAAGGGAAGCTATGATTATTCCGGCAGCCGAAGCGGTAGAATGAGGAGCGGTGACACCATCACACTGGCGGGAAATGAGTTTATTACCATAGATCCAGGACTTTACCGGAATGTCCGGTACCGGGTGGAACGGCAGGAGGATGGGACGGAGTATACGTCCCGGTATGCAGAAGGCATTGCCGGGGAGCGGACCGGAGCCGGTGCTGTATTTACCCGCTGTGTGGCAGACACAAAAGATCGGATCATTTTCCGGAGAGGAGACAGCTATGTGCTTCGGGAAGAGACTGCGTACAGCGACGGCAAGGTGCTGGACAGCAATAAGCTGGGAATCCGGCTGGACAATCAGGCTTCGGTCAATGAGATCATTGCTGCTGACAGACAGACGAAGGTTGTGGTGTCGAAAACAGGAATCACCGGCAGAGAGGAACTGCCCGGAAATGAAATGTGCATTCGTACTTCGGAAGGAGAAGTGTTGGCGTCCTGGATCTCGGGACAGGAGCCTTATGAAATCGAAGGAATTCTGGAGGCGGGAAACACCTATATTCTCGAGGAAGTCTGCCCGAAGCAGGGATATTCCTATGGGGAGGCGATAGAATTTACGATTGATGAAGAAGGTGTGACTGAGCAGGTGATGATGCAGAACGATATGACCAGGCTTCTGGTCAGGAAAGTGGATGCCGGGACCGGGAAGCCACTGACTGGGGCAGTATTCCAGATCCTGAATCAGGAAGGAGCGGTTCTTGACCGATGGACTTCCGACGGTTCGGACCACGAGGTAACCGGTATTCTGACGGCAGGGGAATCTTATATTCTGCGGGAGGAACAGGCTCCCAAAGGATATGAACCGGGAGAAAATCTGGAATTTACCGTGCCGGAAGGACAGGAGATTCTGCATCTGACCGTGAAAAACCAGAGAAAGGAAAGACCGAACAGACCAGATGAGCCAGAAGAATCGAATAAGCCGGATAAACCCAAACAGCCGGAACTTCCGCATCAGCCGAAAAAAATTGGCACGATCTCCGCCGTGTATCAGCCGAATGGAGCCGGAACGGGGAGTGTGGTCGAGGATACGGGACGAGGCTGGTGGCGGTATCTTCCTTATATGGGAGACCGGTCAAAGCGGATTCCTCTGATGGTAATCTTTCTGTCAGCTGCACTGGGACTTTCCACTCTGGTGCTTCCAAAGCGATTCCGAAAGAGACGAAAGCCTCCGTTTCGCCCATAAAAAGCTTACAGGGCGAAAAAGATGGGAATTCTTTTTCGCCCTGCAAACTTTTGGGAATGGTAGGTATACAAATAAAAGAAAATGGTTTTTTAGGGGGGCCTGCCAGGAATGGCTCCTGGCAGGTATGAGTATGAAAAAGCTTTAAAATTTCAAGTATTCACTTGAAACAAAGGCTCATTACCCTTTCGGATAATGTACTTAAAGTATAAAAATTAATTGTGTCAAAAGTGTGTCGCCGTCATAAAAAAAATATAAACAAAATAAAAAATAAAAAAACCCTTTAAAAATGCGGCATGTTTGTATATAATATAATGGATTGGAGTATGCTTTGCGTTTGACGCAGATGCAGAGTGTACTTGCGCACGAAGTGTGAAAGACAAGGGATCCGTAAGGAACAAACAGGAGGAACAAGCATGTTAGTGTCTCATGACATCGGTATCGACTTAGGTACCGCGAGCATTTTGGTATATATAAAGGGTAAGGGCGTGGTGCTGAAGGAACCGTCCGTAGTTGCAATCGACCGTGATTCCAACAAGATTCTGGCAATCGGTGAGGAAGCACGTCTGATGATCGGAAGAACTCCGGGCAACATCATTGCAGTGAGACCGTTGCGTCAGGGTGTTATCTCTGATTATACGGTTACTGAGAAGATGTTAAAGTATTTCATCAACAAGGCAGTGGGCAAGAGAACTCTGCGCAAGCCGCGTATTGCGGTCTGCATCCCGAGCGGCGCGACGGAAGTAGAGAAGAAGGCTGTGGAGGACGCAACCTATCAGGCAGGCGCAAGAGACGTGTCCATTATCGAGGAGCCGGTTGCAGCGGCAATCGGTGCGGGAATCGATATTTCCAAGGCATGTGGTAATATGATCGTTGATATCGGTGGCGGTACTGCGGATATTGCGGTAATCTCTCTGGGTGGTACGGTTGTAAGCACCTCTATTAAGATTGCCGGTGATGACTTCGATGAGGCGCTGGTCCGCTACATGAGAAAGAAGCACAATCTGCTGATTGGTGAGAGAACCGCAGAGGAGATCAAAATCAACATCGGTGCTGCTTACCGCAGACCGGAGGTGCTGACCATGGAGGTACGCGGACGTAATCTGGTGACCGGTCTTCCGAAGACGGTTGTGGTTACCTCAGATGAGACACTGGATGCGCTGAAGGATCCGGCGAATCAGATTGTGGATGCGGTACACAACGTACTGGAGCGCACCCCACCGGAGCTGGCAGCAGATATTTTCGACCGCGGTATCGTGATGACCGGCGGTGGCTCTCTGCTGAACGGTCTGGATCAGCTGATCGAGGAGAAGACCGGTATTACCACCATGGTTGCTGAGGATCCGCTGACTGCAGTGGCAATCGGTACCGGTAAGTTCATCGAGTTCCAGCACGGCGACGGAAAGCCGCAGGAGTACTAAGAAGAGCAGATAATTCGTGATTGTGGATGAAAGTCTCGCGTCCTGACGGCGCGGGACTTTTCTGCGCATAGGGCAGAGGTTATAGAGCAAGGGCATAATATGCAGATACAGAAGCGGACTTGGGAGCAGGAGACATGGCGACAGTAAAAGGCTACATTGAGAAAATTAAATTCCGGAATGAGGAAAACGGCTATTCCATCTTGAGCATCAGCGCGGATCCGGACGGAGATGAGTTCGTGCTGGTCGGCACCTTTCCCTACATCAGTGAGGGGGATATGATCGAAGCCAGCGGCAGGATGATCGAGCATCCCATTTACGGAGAGCAGATTCAGGTGGAGAGCTACGAGCTGAAGGCGCCGGAGGATACGGCGTCCATGGAGCGGTATCTTGGATCCGGCGCTATCAAGGGCGTGGGGACTGCACTGGCAGCCCGGATCGTGCGCAGATTCAAGGCAGATACCTTCCGGGTGATTGAGGAGGAGCCGGAGCGTCTGGCGGAGGTCAAGGGCATCAGCGAGAAGATGGCGATGGCCATATCCGAGCAGATGGAGTCCAAGCGGGAACTGCGTCAGGCGATGATGTTCCTGCAGGAGTACGGGATCTCCATGAATCTGGCACTGAAGATCTACAATGAATACGGTCCCCGCATGTACGGAATCATCAAGGAGAATCCTTATAAGCTGGCAGATGATATTCAGGGTGTCGGGTTCAAGATGGCAGATGAGATTGCCCAGAAGGTCGGGATTTTCACGGATTCGGACTACCGGATCCGCAGCGGTATCTTCTACACGCTGCTGCAGGCGGTGGCAGGCGGACACACCTATATGCCACAGGAGGAGCTGCTACGCAATGCCGCAGACCTGCTTCATGTGGACCCGGAGGTGATGGAGAAGCACCTGATGGACCTGCAGATGGAGAAGAAGATCGTGGTGAAGATCGACGAAGACCGGGCAGGGCAGCCGCAGACCGGGCAGACACAGGCAGGGCAGCTGCGGGCAGAAGGGGCGCAGGCGGAGATGGGGCAGTCGCAGTCAGACGAAGACCGACCGCATACACGGCATATCTATGCTTCTCAGTATTACTATACGGAGCTGAATGCGGCAAGGATGCTGCACGATTTGAATATCCGCGGTTCCAGACCGGAGGCGGAGATCAGGAAAACGCTGGAGCAGATCTGTGCACAAGAGCAGATCGAGCCGGACGAGCTGCAGATTCAGGCGGTGATCGAGGCGGTCAACAGCGGACTTCTGATTATCACCGGCGGACCCGGTACCGGTAAGACGACTACCATCAATACCATTATCCGGTATTTTGAGCAGGAGGAGATGGAGATCCTGCTGGCAGCACCTACCGGGCGGGCGGCGAAGCGTATGACGGAGGCAACCGGCTATGAGGCGCGGACCATTCACCGGCTGCTGGAGCTGACGGGGGTGCCGACCGATGACGGGGACACGTCCGGCATGCATTTTGAGCGAAATGAGGAGAATCCGCTGGACGCAGACGCTATCATCATCGATGAGACCTCCATGGTGGACATTCACCTGATGCAGGCGCTTTTGCGGGCGGTAAATCCGGGGACAAGACTGATTCTGGTGGGAGACGTGAACCAGCTTCCCAGCGTGGGACCGGGCAATGTGCTGCGGGACATGATTGATTCCGGCAGCTTCAATGTGGTCCGGCTGACCCATATTTTCCGGCAGGCGGCGGAGAGCGATATCATTGTCAATGCCCATAAGATTAATGACGGAGAGCAGATTCCGCTGGCAAAGCGCAGCAACGACTTTCTGTTTATTCGCCGAGACCATCCGGATGCCATTATCAGTGCCATGATCACGCTGGTGAAGGAGAAGCTGCCGGGATATGTGCATGCGGACCCATTTGATATCCAGATCATGACGCCCATGCGGAAAGGGGCGCTGGGGGTGGAGCGGCTGAACGGCATTCTGCAGGAATATCTGAATCCGAAGGATGCTTCCAAGGCGGAGAAGGAGTCATGTGGCAGTATCTACCGGGTTGGTGATAAGGTTATGCAGATTAAGAACAACTACCAGATTGAGTGGGAGATCCGCAATCATTACGGGATTCCGGTGGATTCGGGGATGGGCGTGTTCAACGGGGATATCGGGATCATCCGGGAGATCAATCTGTTTGCGGAGGAGCTGACGGTAGAGTTTGATGAGGGAAAGATGGTGGACTACTCCTTCAAGCAGTTGGAGGAGCTGGAGCTGGCTTATGCTATCACGATTCATAAGTCCCAGGGAAGCGAGTATCCGGCGGTTGTCATTCCGATTCATTCCGGTCCCAGAATGCTGATGACACGGAATCTGATCTACACGGCGGTGACCAGAGCCAGAAACTGCGTCTGCCTGGTGGGAGTTCCGGAGACCTTTCAGGGGATGGTCAACAATGAGGTGGAGCAGCGCCGCTACACGGGGCTTAAAACCCGCATACGGGAAGTGCAGGAGTTGCAGGAAGGCGGGAACTGAGACTGTATGTGCAGCATGAGAAAGTATGAGAAAGCATGAGACGGCATGAGACAGCAGAAGGGGAACGCCTGGCAGTGAGAAGGACGGAGGGATTACAATCGGCAATTACAGTGTTATTGATCTGCTGTTTCCGCGCCGGTGTCCGGTCTGCGGAGACATTGTGCAGCCCCAGGGGGCGCTGATCTGTCCGGCCTGCCTGCCGAAGCTTTCGCCGGTCCGCCAGCCGGCATGCAGGAAATGCGGCAAGGAGGTAGTGGGAGAGCATGCGGAGTATTGCCCGGACTGTATGCGGCATCAGCGCAGCTTTGAGTCCGGCGTGGCATTGTTCAACTACAACGAGGCGGCACGGGCATCCATGGTGGCAGTCAAGTATAAGAACAGGCGGGAATATCTGGACTTCTATGCGGAGGCGGCAGACTACCGGTTCCGGAGAACGGTGGCCGGATGGCAGGCGGATGCGCTGATCCCGGTGCCGGTGCATCCTTCCAGAAGACGGACCCGCGGCTTCAACCAGGCGGAGGAGCTGGCGAAGCGGCTGGGGAGGCGGTGGAAGATTCCGGTGGAGACGGAACTTCTGATTCGCTGCAGGAAGACGGCGCCTCAGCGGGAGCTGAATCCACAGGAGCGGTTAAAGAATCTGCAGAAGGCATTTGCTGTCCATCCGTCAGGAGCCGCCCGCGGCAGCATTCCGCAGCGGGTAATCCTGGTGGACGACATTTATACCACGGGCAGTACCATGGAGGCGTGTACGCGCGTGCTGAAAGAGGCGGGTGTGCAGGAGGTGCATTTTATTGTGCTCTGCATCGGGGAAGGAAGATAGGGGCAGACGGCATCAGAATATTTGAAAAAAATATGTTGACGTCTGTTTCCTGTTGTGATATAGTGGTATGGCGAATGGAAGAGCTTAGGTCTTTTTTTTATGCTCAAATTCAGTCACTTCGATTGACACGAGCTGGAAGGAAGTCCGAAAACAACTAAAAATCAAGTGGAGGTGGAAGTCGTGCGCACAAGAATTACACTGGCATGTACAGAATGCAAGCAACGTAACTACAACATGACGAAGGATAAGAAGACCCATCCGGATCGCATGGAAACAAAAAAGTATTGTAGATTCTGCAAAACTCATACTTTACACAAAGAGACCAAATAAGGAGTGTGAATTATGGGAGAAGCTACAGGAACTGAGAAGGCTCCGAAAAAGAGTTTTTTCAAGGGTTTAAAAGCTGAGTTCAAAAAAATCGTATGGCCTGATCAGGAGAAGGTCGGCAAGCAGACCGCTGCAGTACTTGCAGTATCCATTGCACTGGGAGCTATCATCGCAGTCCTGGATTTCATCATCAAATGGGGCCTCAGCTTCATCATTAAGTAAGGCGAGGGTGATACTATGTCAGAAGCAAAGTGGTATGTAGTTCATACCTATTCAGGCTACGAGAACAAGGTTAAAGTGGACATTGAGAAGACGATTGAGAACCGTAACCTTCAGGACCAGATTCTGGAAGTTTCTGTTCCGATGCTGGAGGTATCCGAGCTGAAAAACGGCGTGGAGAAGCTGGCAGACAAGAAGATGTTCCCGGGATATGTACTGATCCATATGATCATGAATGATGATACATGGTATGTAGTGCGTAATACCCGCGGTGTTACCGGATTCGTAGGACCGGGTTCCAAACCTGTACCTTTAAGCGAAGCAGAGATGGAAAGTCTTGGATTCGGCAAGCGAGAGGTGATCGCAGACCTTGCAGTAGGCGATACCATCGTGGTTACCGCTGGTGCCTGGAAAGACACCATTGGAGCAATCAAGTCCATCAATGAAAGCAAGAAAACTCTTACAATCAATGTTGAGATGTTCGGCCGTGAGACACCGGTTGAACTGAACTTCACAGAAGTGAAGCACATGTAACAATGAGACGGACCGGCCCACAAAACCGGTCACGGCGCACCGTGTGCCGAAGCAGTGAGACAGGCTGCCGGCGATTAAGGATGAGCGGTGTGTCGGCTCGTGGGAGGGACATCCCCGACAATACCACATTATAGGAGGTCATTATTATGGCAAAGAAAGTAACTGGTTACATCAAATTACAGATTCCGGCAGGCAAGGCTACCCCGGCTCCGCCAGTTGGTCCGGCTCTGGGTCAGCACGGCGTTAATATCGTACAGTTTACCAAAGAGTTCAACGCAAGAACCGCAGACAAGGGTGATCTGATCATCCCGGTAGTTATCACTGTATATGCAGATAGAAGCTTCAGCTTCATCACCAAGACTCCGCCTGCAGCAGTTCTGTTAAAGAAGGCATGTAAGCTGAAATCTGGTTCCGCAGCTCCGAACAAGACCAAAGTAGCTACCATCTCTAAGGAAGATCTGCAGAAGATCGCTGAGACCAAGATGCCTGACTTAAACGCAGCAAGCATCGAAGCAGCTATGAGCATGATCGCTGGTACTGCAAGAAGTATGGGTATCACCGTAGAGGAGTAGGCATTGAGCACTTAGCGAGGTGTTTTCGAGCTTAGTGCGAAAGCCGTTCGTGAATCTTAGCGAGGTATTTTCGAGCTTAGATGAACGAACTACCTTGATTACAGTATATTATTTAGAGATGAAACTTGAAACGTGACGTGGGAGGGACATCCCCGACAATACCACTAGGAGGTTATTTATTATGAAACATGGAAAAAGATACGTAGAAGCGGCTAAATCTGTAGACCGCGCTACTCTTTATGATGCAGCAGACGCTATCGCATTAGTGAAGAAAACTGCAGTTGCTAAATTTGATGAAACCATTGAAGCTCATATCAGAACCGGTTGTGACGGACGTCATGCTGATCAGCAGATCCGTGGTGCAGTAGTTCTGCCGCACGGTACCGGTAAGGTTGTCAGAATCCTGGTATTTGCAAAGGGCGTTAAGGCTGACGAGGCTCAGGCTGCCGGTGCAGATTACGTAGGAGCTGAGGAACTGATTCCGAAGATCCAGAACGAAGGTTGGTTAGATTTCGACGTTGTTGTAGCTACCCCGGATATGATGGGCGTTGTTGGTCGTCTGGGTCGTGTACTTGGACCGAAGGGCTTAATGCCGAACCCGAAGGCTGGTACCGTAACCATGGACGTAACCAAGGCTATCAACGATATCAAGGCTGGTAAGATTGAGTACAGACTTGACAAGACCAATATCATCCACGTGCCAGTTGGTAAAGCTTCTTTCACAGAAGAACAGTTAGCGGACAACTTCCAGACGCTTATGGATGCAATCAACAAAGCAAAACCGGCTACCTTAAAGGGTACTTACATTAAGAGCGCAACCCTGACCTCTACCATGGGCCCGGGCGTTAAGCTGAATGTAGTAAAATTAATGGCGTAAGGTTTGAATTTTTGATTGACAAACCAAATATAGTATGCTATCATACACAAGTATTGACTGCCGAAGACAGCAGGTGCCGCAAGGCGTAAGTTGAACACACCTGCCGAGGAACATACAATTTCTTTATGATGAATTTGTAGAACCTCTCTGTCCCAGGACAGAGAGGTTTTTTCCTTGCAGTCTCCAAAATAAAACAGGAGGTAGATATTCATGGCAAAAGTTGAGTTAAAACAGCCTATCGTAGCAGAGATCTCTGAACTGCTGAACGGCGCTGCAACTGCAGTAGTGGTTGACTATCGTGGTCTGACCGTTGCTCAGGATACCGAGCTGCGTAAACAGTTAAGAGAAGCTGGTGTTTCTTACAAAGTATATAAGAACACCATGATCAAGCGTGCTGCTGAAGGTACTGATTTTGCTGCCCTGGATCCGCACTTAGAGGGACCGACCGCAATCGCAGTATCCAAAGAAGACGCAACCGCTCCGGCAAGAATCTTAGCAGAGTTCGCTAAGAAAGCTGACAAGCTGGAAATCAAGGGCGGTGTCGTAGAAGGCACCTACTATGATGCTAAGGGAATGCAGGTTATCGCAACCATCCCGTCCAGAGAAGTTCTTCTGGGCAGATTGCTGGGCAGCATGCAGTCTCCGATTGCAAACTTCGCTCGTGTGCTTAATCAGATCGCTGAGAAGCAGGGCGAGACCGCAGAGGCATAATTTGCTTAATGAAGAGCTGCCACAGGCGGCGATGAGTTTAGCAAATTAGCCGTTCGACGACCACCGGGAGTCGAACTTCCATCAAGGAGTCGAACTTCCATCAGGACACAAGATCCTTAACAAAGAAAATTTATAAAATATTTAAAATGGAGGAAATTAAAATGGCAAAGTTAACCACCGCAGAGTTTATCGAAGCTATCAAAGAGTTATCCGTATTAGAGCTGAACGAGTTAGTAAAAGCATGTGAGGAAGAGTTCGGCGTATCCGCAGCAGCAGGCGTTGTAGTTGCAGCAGCAGGTGCTGGCGCAGCTGAGGCAGCTGAAGAGAAGACCGAGTTCGACGTAGAGCTGACCGAGGTTGGCCCGAACAAGGTTAAAGTTATCAAGGTTGTACGTGAAGCTACCGGTCTGGGTCTGAAAGAGGCTAAGGACGTAGTTGACGGTGCTCCGAAGGTCCTGAAAGAGGGCGCTTCCAAGGAAGAGGCTGAGGAGATCAAGACCAAACTTGAGGCTGAGGGCGCTAAAGTTACCCTGAAGTAATCAGGTCGTACTGACGTAAGGGCAGTGTGAAGTCTGAGAGCCATGATTTTGTGAGTAATGATTGCTCATGAGATCATGGCTTTTTTTTGTTCCTGTTTTTCAGAAATCCCGGCTAAATATCCCTTGCAATTTCCCCAATCCTGCGATACAATAAACGAGTACAAAATTATTGAAGTAAAATAAAAATACATCAAAAATACTGATGTATCAGCGTGCGCATGGAAATTAGAAACCTGATTACATTTACAAAGGTGGCGGAGGAGCAGAGCCTGTCTAAGGCTGCGAAGGAGCTGGGGTATGCACAGTCTACGGTGACGATGCAGATGCAGCAGCTGGAGCAGGAGATGGGGGTCTCCCTGTATGAGCGGGTCGGAAAGCAGATCCGGATCACGCGGGAAGGACAGGAACTGCTGCAGATTGCCGCTCATATTATCAAGATGTCGCAGGAGGCTCTGCAGATTGGCAGGAGGACTCCGGAGACGGTTCGCGGTTCGCTGCGGATCGGGGTGCTGGAGGTGCTGGCGGGAGAGCAGCTTTCGGGGCGGATTCAGACGTATCTGGAGCAATATCCGGAGGTTGAGCTGGATGTCCGGACCGGGGCTGACAGCCAGGAGCTTCTGGAGCATCTGAGGCACAACGAGATCGATCTGATGGTCACACTGGACCATTATATGAACGATTCGATGCTGGTCCATGCAGAGGACCGGAGAGAGCAGCTTCATTTCTTTGGAGCGACAAATGGTTCTCTGGCGGGGCGAAGCAGGGTGCGCTGGGAGGAACTGGAGACAGGACCATGGGTCCGGGGAAACCGGGATCTTGCCTGGGAACAGGAGCTGGAACAGAAGATTTGTCTGCCGCAGGTACGGCAGGTTACGATCCGAGACTATCGGATGGCGGCGGCAGCGGCAGCGGGGGGAGCGGGATATCTGTTTGCACCGGACAGAGCGGTGGAGATGTATACCCGGGCTGGACAGCTGGCGGCGATAGATTACGAATATCCGGGAGCAGAATGGTGGCTTCAGACCATTTATCATAAGAATAAATGGCTGACCGGAGCGATACAGGCGTGGCTTGCCATGTCGGGGGACAGGTAGATGCGTGCAGCAGGAACACTTGCAGACAGAAGGACCGGAAGCCGGTCCGGAATTTATGAATTTAAGAGAGACAAGAGGACAGGGGCGATTTTGCTGAAGCGGAGACGTTCTCCATTTCTGGGGGAGCTTCCCTATGTGCTGATTCTGGTGGCTGCGGTGACATTTGCCACAGGATCCTACTGTCAGTACATCAGACTTCGCACCAGCGTGGAGTGCCGCAGTGACCGGACAGAGGCGCTGAAGCGGCAGTATCTGGACCTTCAGAGCGACAATATGCTTCTGGAGTGTGCGCTGTATCAGACTCCGGATCTGAGCGCGGTCTATGAAACAGCGACAACAGAGCTGGGGATGGTGCCGGTCACACGAGACCATGTGATGCTGTACCATCAGAGCGACGATGAATTCGTCTTTCAGACAGATAACATTCCTATCATCGGGTTTGAATAGCATACGTGTGCAGCCGGCAGATTTCCTCCGGCTGCGCACCCATCACACTGACCGGGCAGGGGCTTTATTACAAATATTGCTTGACAGGGGCACTTTGCGGTGCTAAAATGTAATCGTATTTTCGATATGAGCTTTTGATTCACATATTTTTGTAAGTCATGAAGAGCATTCACGATTTACAAAAATATGTGATTTTTTTGTTTCAGACGAAATACAAATATTATTATTAGGAGGTACCACTCATGAATAACGGTACAGTAAAATGGTTCAACGCTACTAAAGGATATGGCTTTATCACCAACGATGCAACCGGCGAGGAAGTTTTCGTACATTTCTCCGGTATCGTAGCTGATGGCTACAAGACTCTGGAGGATGGTCAGAAAGTTACTTTCGATACCACCGAGGGCAACCGCGGTATCCAGGCTGTTAACGTAAAAGTTGTAGCTTAATTCATTTTAAGGATACGGAAAAGGACGTCGAGAGGCGTCCTTTTTTGCGCAGCCATATTTTTCGTGAGAAAATTGTAAACGCTTACAAAAAAGTTGAAAAAACTATTGCATAATGGCAGGGAATGGTGTATAGTAAAGCTACAAAGTGATTGAAACAGAGCGGCTTAAGCAAATTTGTAAGCGCTTACAATCACAGCGGCAAAAAGCCGTATTCAGGCAGTTAACAATTAAACCAGTAAAAAGTGGAGGTTCAGGCAATGAGCAATGTGAAAGAGACAGTGATTCAGTTTGGTGAAGGCGGGTTCCTGCGTGGCTTTGTGGATTATTTCTTCCAGAAGTTAAAAGATCAGAATCTGTTTGACGGTTCCGTAGTAGTGGTACAGCCGATCGAGCGCGGTATGTGCGAGATGCTGGAGAAGCAGGACTGCAAGTACAACCTGTTCTTAAGAGGAATCGACAATGGTGAGGTAGTGGACGAGCATACCCACATCGACGTGATTTCCAGATGTGTGAATCCGTATACTGACAACGCTGCATACATGGCACTGGCTGAGAACCCGGATATCCGCTTTGTTGTATCCAATACCACCGAGGCAGGCATCGAGTTCGTACCGGAGAACAAGTTCGAGGACGCTCCGGCAAAGTCCTTCCCGGGCAAGCTGACCCAGCTGCTGTACAAGAGATACAAACTGGGACTGAAGGGCTTCATCATTCTGTCCTGCGAGCTGATCGACCACAACGGCGAGGAGCTGGAGAAGTGCTGCATGCAGTACGCTGACCTGTGGAATCTGGGCGAGGATTTCAAGACTTGGATGAAGAATGAGAATGATTTCTGCTCTACTCTGGTAGACCGTATTGTAACCGGCTTCCCGAGAGACGAGCATGCTGCTCTGTGCGAGCGTATCGGCGAGCAGGACAACATGATGGATACCGCTGAGATTTTCCATCTGTGGGTAATCCAGGGTCATCATGAGGACGAGCTTCCGCTGCAGAAGGCTGGCTTCAATGTAATCTGGACTGACAACGTTGATCCGTACAAGAAGAGAAAAGTAAGAATCTTAAATGGCGCTCATACCTCCATGGTTCTGGCTGCACGTCTGTATGGCTTAGAGACCGTAGGCGAGTGCTTAAAGGATGAGAAGGTATCCGCACTGTTAAAGAAGTGCATCTTCGAGGAGATCATCCCGACCATCGGTGATACCGAGGACAACCGCAAGTTTGGTGCTGCTGTGCTGGAGCGTTTCTCCAACCCGTTCATCAAGCATCTGCTGCTGTCCATCGCTCTGAACTCTGTATCCAAGTTCAAAGCAAGAGTTCTGCCGACCATCCTGGAGTTCAAGGCTGAGCACGGCAAGTATCCGCAGGGTCTGACCTTCTCCCTGGCAGCCCTGATCGCATTCTACCGCACCGATGAGGCAAATGACGGCGAGGATATCATGAGCTTCATGAAGACCGCTTCTGTTGCTGACATTCTGGCAAAAGAGGAGTACTGGGGTCAGGATCTGACCGATATGCTTCCGGAGATTCAGAAGTGGTATGATATGATCGAGAAAGACGGCATGGCAAAGGCATACGATGCAGTGCTGGCAGCTGAGAATTAATCGGATTGAGCAATAAGCTGATATAGTAATAACAACAAAAACCAGATGCTTCGCCGGTGAAGGGCGGGGAATCTGGTTTTTGTTGTTGTGCCGGGCTCATTGGCGCGGCGTGCGGGGTGTTTTATTCTGGTGCGGGTGTGGAGATGGGAATAACCGTGGGAACGGATTCGTATATTTGGAATGACAGGAAGCGTATGGGGGCTGGTTCCGGAACGTATGGACAGGGAATGGGGACTTCAAAAATGGAATCTCAGAAGAAAGATGCGAGTATTGCTGGCAGTCCTGCTGATTGACGGAGCGCTGTTTGGAAGCGCCGCCGGAGTGGCGGGGATGGTCATGCCGACGCACCGGAGCTGGAGGCGGCAGGGGAATGCGGATGCGGCAGCGCAGGCGGGGCTGCCCGGAAGGTCTCGGCAGTTGCAGCCTGACCAGTCCTCTCGCCCCATGGAACTGCGGCAGATCGCGCTTACCTTTGATGACGGTCCTCATGAAATATATACGGAAAGATTGCTGGACGGATTGAAAAAGCGAGGTGTTCCGGCTACATTTTTTCTGATGGGGGAAAGCATTGAAGGAAAGGAAGCTCTGGTCAGACGGATGCAGGAGGAAGGGCATCTGATTGGCAATCACAGTTTTCGCCATATTCAACTGACTCATGCCGGGGAGGAGGTGGTCTGCCAGGCGGTGGAGGAGACGGAGCAGATCATTGAAGATATCACGGGTGCCCGTCCGCTGTATCTGCGTCCGCCTTACGGCGACTGGAATGAGAGCCTGGAGTGCCGAATGGACTTAACCACGGTATTCTGGACTGTGGACTCTCTGGACTGGAAGCTGAAAAACACCTCGCGGATCGTAAAGCGGGTGGTGAAGGAGGCTGAAGATGGGGATATTGTCCTGATGCATGATATATTTCCCACTTCGGTGGAAGCAGCGCTGCAGATCGTGGACCAGCTTCAGGCGGAAGGGTTCCAGTTTGTGACGGTGGATGCGCTGCTGATTGAGTGAGGGGCGCAGTTACATTGACGAACCGCCTGAAACCGGATATACTGTAGAAAGATAAGCACAGGTGTCATACACAGTATCACGAAAAGAGGCAGTCATATGGATTTGTTTGATTATATGAGAAGTACCACCCAGGAGCAGGAGTCTCCGCTGGCGTCGCGGATGCGTCCGACGACGCTGGATGAGGTGGTGGGGCAGAAGCACATCATCGGGAAGGACAAGCTGCTTTACCGGGCGATTCAGGCGGACCAGCTGGGGTCGATTATATTCTACGGACCGCCGGGAACGGGGAAGACCACGCTGGCGAAGGTCATTGCCAACACCACCAGTGCCAATTTCCGCCAGATCAATGCGACGGTGGCGGGGAAGAAGGACATGGAAGAGGTGGTGAAGGAAGCGAAGGACGCCCTTGGCATGTATGGCAAGAAGACGATCCTGTTCGTGGACGAGATTCACCGGTTCAATAAGAGCCAGCAGGATTATTTGCTGCCCTATGTGGAGGACGGCACCCTGATTCTGATCGGGGCGACTACGGAGAATCCGTTCTTCGAGGTGAACGGCGCTCTGCTGTCCCGGTCCCGGATCTTTGAGCTGAAGGCGCTGGAGAACAGCGATGTGAAGGAGTTGATCCTTCGGGCGGTTCAGGATGAGACCAAGGGGATGGGAAGCTACCGGGCGGTGATTGATGACGATGCGGCGGACTTTCTGGCAGACGTGGCAGGCGGCGATGCCAGAGCGGCGCTGAATGCGGTGGAGCTTGGCATTATGACCACGGACCGGGATCCGGCGGACGGGAAGATTCACATTACTATGGAAGTGGCGCAGGAGTGCATCCAGAAGCGGGCGGTCCGCTACGACAAGGACGGGGACAACCATTACGATACCATTTCCGCATTTATCAAGAGTATGCGCGGCTCCGACCCGGATGCGGCGGTTTACTACCTGGCGCGGATGCTGTATGCGGGGGAGGACATCAAGTTCATTGCCCGCAGAATCATGATCTGTGCCTCGGAGGACGTGGGAAATGCGGACCCGCAGGCACTTACGGTGGCGGTCAGTGCGGCGCAGGCGGTGGAGCGGATCGGCATGCCGGAGGCGCAGATCATTCTGGCGCAGGCGGTGTCCTATGTGGCGACAGCGCCCAAGAGCAATTCAGCCTGCTGTGCGATCTTTGACGCCATGAGCGCGGTGAAGAGTCAGCGGTCCATGCCGGTGCCGGTTCATCTGCAGGATGCCCATTACCGGGGGTCTGCGAAGCTGGGCCACGGCGAGGGATACCGCTACGCCCATGACTATCCCAACCACTACGTGGAGCAGCAGTATCTGCCGGATGGCATGGAAGGACAGACCTTTTACCGCCCGTCGGAAAATGGATATGAGCGGCAAATCAGCGCTCATATGGCGTTTATTCGCGGGGAAGCGCGAAAAAACAGAGAAAATGATGAGCAAGAAAGCAGAAAACTGTAAAATAAGTCTTTCCTTTTTTGGAAATTCCATATATAATGGATAATATCAGCAGAAATGTAAAGCAGGGACTGCCGGAGGGCGGTCCTTGCAGAATCTGTTATCAACTTTTCTTGATTCCTATTAGACACCCCTATGTGATTTAATAAGTTACGAGTTTCACCATGAGCGATTACGGAGTTGGTTGGCGTGAACATGATGAGATAGTAATGGCTTAAATTCCATATCAGCAAAACAGAACAGAATGGAGAATATATATGCGAGAAAAATTATTGACAAGATCTCTGGTTGAACTTAAGGAAATGGCAAAGAACCAGGGGATTAAAGGTGCCGCAGCCATGCGCAAGGCAGAACTGATCGATGCACTCTGCAAGGTGGCAGAGCAGGAGGAGATTATCCGCACCGCCGTTGCACCGCCGACACCGAGACCGGCAGTGTCAGAGGCAAGAGGCGAGGGAGATTCCCGCGCAGAGAACAATGAGGAGAGAACGGACAGTCGCAGCGATGGCAGAACCGACAGCCGGTACGACAGCCGCACCCAGCGCATGGTGCGCCAGCCGCGGGAGGCACGTCCGCAGCCGGAGGCGCTGACTGCACAGGAGATTGCAGAGCTGGACAGCGGCATTGAGGCGAAGGGTATTCTGGAGGTTATGCCGGACGGATTCGGATTCATCCGCTGTGAGAACTTCCTGCCGGGTGAGAATGACGTGTATGTGGCGCCGTCCCAGATTCGCCGCTTCAACTTAAAGACCGGTGATATTATCTGCGGAAGCCGCCGGGTGAAGACTGCGGCTGAGAAGTTTGCCGCACTGTTATATATTCGCAATGTCAACGGCTACTCCATCAATGTGATCGAGCGCCGTCCGAACTTTGAGGATCTGACCCCGATCTTCCCCAATGTGCGTCTGCATATGGAGACACCGGGCAAGAGCACCACGGCGATGCGGGTGCTGGATCTGCTGTCTCCGATCGGTAAGGGACAGCGTGGTATGATCGTGTCCCCGCCAAAAGCCGGTAAGACTACGCTGCTGAAGCAGGTGGCGCAGGCAATCACTACCAACCATCCGGACATGCATCTGATCATTCTGCTGATTGACGAGCGTCCTGAGGAGGTAACGGACATCAAGGAGTCCGTAGTGGGCGATAACGTGGAAGTTATCTACTCCACTTTCGATGAGCTTCCGGAGCGCCATAAGCGTGTATCGGAGATGGTAATCGAGCGGGCAAAGCGTCTGGTAGAGCATGGACGCGATGTCATTATTCTGCTGGATAGTATGACACGTCTGGCACGTGCCTACAACCTGGTGGTTCCGCCCAGCGGACGTACTCTGTCCGGTGGTCTGGATCCGGCGGCTCTGCACATGCCGAAGCGGTTCTTCGGTGCGGCCCGCAATATGCGTGAGGGCGGCAGCCTGACCATTCTGGCGACTGCGCTGGTGGAGACCGGAAGCCGTATGGACGATGTGATCTACGAGGAGTTCAAGGGCACCGGCAACATGGAGCTGGTTCTCGACCGCAAGCTGTCTGAGAAGCGGATCTTCCCGGCAATCGATATCTTAAAGTCCGGCACCCGCCGCGACGACCTCTTACTGACCCGCGAGGAGGCAGAGGCTGTGGACATTATCCGCAAGGCTACCAATACCATGAAGCCGGAGGAGTCGGTGGAGAAGATTCTGGATCTGTTCGCAAGAACCAGAACCAACCGGGAGTTTGTGGAAAGCGCGAAGAAAATCCGGTTTTTCTAAAGATATGCCATAACCAGAGACTTTTCTATGTGCTGTTTTTACAAATACATTGTGCGAAAAATAAGAAAATAAGATACAGAGATGGCATGACCAATGAATTTGGTTGTGCCGTCTTTTTTTGAAATGGTTGTTGGATGGTGACAGGAACCGATATATTTTTTATATTTTACTAAAAATGTTATTGACAAAAAACTTTCGGGGGGGGGTAAAATTAGAGTGACTATTTAAAAGGAGGTTTCTGTTATGGGTAAATGGAGACAAAAGATGGCAGCGGCGCTGATTGTGTCGATGATGATGGGAACAGTCTCGGCGGGGTCAGTATTTGCCGAGGAGAATCCTGGTAAGCGGTACTGGGAACAGACTGCAGATGGCTGGATTTTCTGGCGGGGGCAGCCAGATAAGGATGGAAACTGGTGTCATGTGAATCGTGTGGTAAAAATGAATGAGAAACGGGGAACATTTACTTACTGCTTCAACGAGGATGGTATCATGAACGGCGATGAGATTGTGACTCTTTCGGACAGACAGTACAACACACTGCTGGAGAGTCAGGGACTTAACCCGGATACCTATATACCGGAGGCAGAGATTCTGGATGAAGATGCGATCAGTTATGTGGACGGGGAGATCAGCCATGAAATCTATGTGTATCCGGATGGTCCGGTAGCATTTGACGAGTGGGTGGTTCTGGACAGCGAAGGACATCTGGCATCTGACCCGGACGAGGAGGGGTGCGGCTGGTATTATTTTGGCGAAGATGGTCTGATGGCGAAGAACCGGGAAGTCAAAGGCGAGACAGGAAAAGGCACGATGACATTTCGTCTGGGGACTGATGGAAAGATGATTTCCAGCGCTTTTGCAGCTGAGAAAACATTGGATGAAGAGTCAGGTTTGACGACCAGCAAATATTACAATCATATGGGAGAATCCATTGCCGATAAGTGGCAGTATATTGACGAACACTGGTATTCCTTTGATGGAGAAGGATATTATAACGTTGGTGTAGCATCTGACTCAGATGCGAAATTTGACGAGAAGGGCTGGCTGAAAGATGGACAGGCGAGAAAAGAGCCGGATATTCATGCTGTGAAACTTTCAGATGAAAAGACAGACAAGACTGTGGCGGTCGGTAAACCGGTGGAACTGAAATTCACCATTGAGCTTGCCAGTCCCAGCAATGTAGAGCCAGACTGGAAGTTTGTTCAGAGCCGTCATGACATCTGGAATAAGGTAACCTTCACGGACAGCGGCGTGGCAAACCTTGGAGTGAAGTCCTATCAGGCAAAGAGAGGACCATTGGAGGCAGGAGAGGATAAACTGACAAAGCATGTCACCATCATCTATACACCGCTCATTCCGTGTGAGACAGAGGTTCGCCTTATGATTGACGATTGGGAGAGTGCTCCTTATACCGTGAACGCTACGGCAGGAACAGCCGCAGCCAAAGGTGATGTTATCAAGACTATGCTGTCTGCCAAGGATGGTATTGCCGGCGAGATGGACAGTGCGTTGAATCCGATCGTTGTAAAAGAAAATATTTCCATGATGTTCAATGAGGATGTACAGGAGGATGAGCGGGCAGAACTGAAAGATGTCTGGATGACCCGGAAATCATCTGTAGCAGAGCTGGGCGCTCAGTATGCTATGGCAAATCTGGTTCAGGAAAATACGGCAGAGGTGTCTGATGGCGCATTGGAGCTTCTGGGCGATGTGGATGTGGAGAAGATTCAGGCGGCAGGTGTGAGCCTGAATGCCGAGAACGGAGAGATGGTCGGTCTTGCCATTGCAGAGCCGAATGAAAAACCGGAGCTGAATCTGGGTGAGGCGCAGGCGGCAGAACGTCTGGATGTGGATATTTCTGTTCTGGTGGATGGCGATGAGAAATCAAAGCTGGAGATTCCGGCAATTCTGACAATGCCGCTTCCGGAAGAGTTTGACGGAAAGAAAGTTACCGTATACCATACCGCAGACGGCGGAGAGCCGGAGGAAATCACTTCCGGTACAGCGAGTGGCGGAGCGGTGAGCTTTGCAGCGGATGAATTCAGTACCTATACGTTTGTGGTCACCGGCACGGCAGGTGAGGACAAACCGGGCGAAGATAAACCGAATGAAGACAAACCGGGCGAGGACAAACCGAACGAAGAAAAACCGGGCGGAAACACAGGAGACAGTGGAAGTTCCAGCGGTTCCGGCAGCTCCGACACCAGCGTCAGCGGTCAGTGGATTCAGGATGAGGTCGGCTGGTGGTATCGTTACAATGACGGAACCTATCCGGTCAGCATCTGGAAGCAGCTGTCCTACAACAATGTGACCGACTGGTATCATTTCAATGCGGCAGGTTATATGGATTCCGGCTGGTATACAGACGAACACAGCGATGTGTTCTATCTGAATCCGGTTTCCAATGGCTTCAAGGGCGCGATGCAGACTGGATGGCGGTTCATCGACCAGAAATGGTTCTACTTCAACCCGGTTTCTGACGGAAGAAAGGGAGCCATGATAAAGGATACCACGGTGGACGGATATTACATTGACAAGACCGGAGTGTGCAGAGACAAACAGTAAATGGCAGCGGGAACGGGCGGTAGTTTGACGCCCGTTCCTGTTTTTGCCTGCAGAAGAAAAAATAAAGCAAAAAGGCATGAAAATCCACTTGCAAAGGTCAATGTTCTATGGTATACTTACAAAGCTGTTTATAGACGTGAGGTGATTTTAACAGTACGGTTTGAGACTGTTAGATGATCACAGTACTATATAATTGAGAAAGTGAAGAGGTGAAAATCATGAGAGAAGGAATCCATCCAGAGTACTATCAGGCAAAGGTTACCTGCAACTGCGGCAACGAGTTCGTAACCGGTTCTACCAAGAAGGAAATCCACGTGGAGGTTTGCTCCAAGTGCCACTCTTTCTATACCGGTCAGCAGAAAGCTGCATCTGCACGTGGTCGTATTGAGAAGTTCAACAAGAAGTACGGCGTTAACGCATAATAAGCATAACACGAGCGAAGTAAGGTTGAGACTTAAGTGGAGACACTTATTGGCTCAACCTTTTTCATTGCCATGCATATCAGGAAACGCGCCGGTGACGCGTTTCCTGATTATAGAAAAGAGGAGATTACCATGAAGTATTCCGGTATCGGCGGCCAGGCCGTCATAGAAGGAATCATGATGAAAAATAAAGACGATTACGCCACGGCGGTTCGCAAGCCCAACGGCGAGATCGAGATTCAGAAAGAGAAGTATGTCAGCATGTCGGAGAAGGTAAAGCTCTTTGGGTTGCCGTTTGTACGGGGGGTGTTCAGCTTTGCGGATTCCATGATTCTGGGCATGCGCACCCTGAGCTTTTCTGCCAGCTTCTTCGAGGATGACGAGGACTCGGAGCCGGGGAAGTTCGAGCTGTGGCTTGACAAGGTGTTCGGGGAGAAGGTCGAGAAGGTGCTGATGGGATTTGTGATGGTATTTTCCGTGGTGATGGCGATTGCCATCTTCATGGTGCTACCGCTGCTGATCGCCAATGTATTTCGCCTGGTGATTCACTCGGAGACGGTGATGGCGGTGCTTGAGGGCGTGATCCGGATCGCGATCTTTGTCACCTACATCAAGCTGATCTCCCGGATGGAGGACATCCGGCGCACCTTTATGTATCACGGTGCGGAGCATAAGTGCATCAACTGTCTGGAGCACGGCATGACCCTGACGGTGGACCATGTGCGGGCGAGTTCCAAGCAGCACAAGCGCTGCGGAACCAGCTTTCTGATCATTGTCATGATTATCAGTATCCTGTTCTTTATGGTAGTCCGGGTGGACAATGTATGGATGCGGATCGTCAGCCGGATCATTCTGGTTCCGGTGATTGCAGGGGTATCTTATGAGTTCCTGCGTCTGGCGGGACGGAGTGATTCTGCGCTGGTGAACCTGCTCAGCAAGCCGGGCATGTGGATGCAGAACCTGACCACGAAGGAGCCGGATGACAGTATGATCGAGGTGGCGATTGCTGCGGTCAACGAGGTATTTGACTGGAAGGCATATCTGCGGGAGAACTTCCCGGAGACGGAGATTCCGGAGGAGGAGCCGTCATGACGCTGTTTCATTTACTGACGGAAGGCACCCGCGCTCTGGAGCAGTCCGGCAATCCGGATGCGGGAAATGACGCGAAGCAGCTATTGCTTGCGGCGTTTCATCTGGATACGGTCCACTTCCTGCTGAACCGGATGCAGGAGCTGGAGGACAATGATTACAACCGCTCCTGTACGGACCTTTACCACTCCATGATTCAGAAGCGCAGGAGACGGATTCCCCAGCAGCAGATTCTGGGCTGCCAGGAGTTTATGGGGTTGAATTTTTATGTAAATAAGCATGTACTGATTCCACGTCAGGATACGGAGACGCTGGTGGAGCGGGTGCTGGAGGAGCAGTGCGGCGGCAGGATGCCGGGAGCCGGATGCGGCGCCGGCACGGTGCCGGGACATGAGCCGGATGGCAGCACAGCGCCGGGCATTGCGGGCAGGACACTTCTGGATCTCTGCACCGGTTCGGGCTGTATCGCCATCAGCCTTGCGGTGAAGGGAGACTTCGCTTCGGTAACTGCCACGGACATTTCCGGGGAGGCGCTGAAGGTGGCGCGAAGGAATGCGGATGCCCATGGGTGTGCAGACCGGATGGAGTTTTTGCAGGGAGATCTGTTTGAGGCACTTGCAGGAGCGGATGTGCCACAGAGATTCGACGTCATCACCTCCAATCCGCCCTACATTCCCACGGCAGTCATTAAGACGCTGGAGCCGGAGGTGCGGGAGCATGAGCCCATGCTGGCGCTGGACGGCACTGAGGACGGGCTTCATTTCTACAGAAGGATCGCGGCGGAGGCAGGCGCGTTCCTAAAGGACGGCGGCGCCATTTATCTGGAGATCGGGTACGACCAGGGCGAGGCGGTCAGCGGACTGCTGCGCGAGGCAGGATATACGGATGTGCTGGTTCTTAAGGACCTGCCGGGCAATGACCGGGTGGTGCGTGCCAGCTGGACAGAACATTAAGAAGGAGGAACTCCCATGTTTGATAAATTAGAGGATATACTGATTCACTATGAGGAGGTCATGCTGGCGTTAAATGAGCCGGGTGTGACGGACGATCAGAGACGGTTTCAGAAGCTGATGATCGAGCAGGCGAATCTGGCACCGATTGTGGAGGCGTACAAGGCATACAAGCAGGCGAAGCAGGACATCGAGGACAGCCTGGCGCTTCTGGAAGAGGAGAGCGACGAGGAGATGCGCGAGCTGGCGAAGGAGGAGCTTTCCGACGCCAAGAAGCGGGTGGAGGAGTTAGAGCAGGAGCTTAAGATCCTGCTGCTGCCGAAGGACCCCAACGATGACAAGAACATCATTCTGGAGATCCGTGCAGGCGCAGGCGGCGACGAGGCGGCATTATTTGCGGCTGAGCTGTACCGCATGTATGTGAACTATGCGGAGAGCCAGCGCTGGAAGGTTGAGATCATCAACGTCAGCGAGAACGGCATCGGCGGCTTCAAGGAAGTGGAGGCCATGATTACCGGCAAGGGCGCTTATTCCAAGTTAAAGTACGAGAGCGGCGTTCACCGGGTACAGCGTGTGCCGGAGACCGAGTCCGGCGGACGTATCCACACCTCCACGGCGACGGTTGCCGTGATGCCGGAGGCAGAGGAGGTGGACGTACAGATCGACTTAAATGACTGCCGTATCGACGTTATGCGTGCGTCAGGTAACGGCGGACAGTGTGTCAATACCACCGACTCTGCGGTGCGTCTGACCCATATGCCTACGGGTATCGTGATCTACAGCCAGACGGAGAAGTCCCAGCTGCAGAACAAGGAGAAGGCATTCCGCCTGCTGCGTTCCAAGCTGTATGATCTGGAGCTGGAGAAGAAGCAGAGTGCAGAGGCGGCAGAGCGCCGCAGCCAGATCGGAACCGGCGACCGTTCCGAGAAGATCCGTACCTACAACTTCCCGCAGGGACGTGTGACCGACCACCGGATCAACCTGACCCTGTATAAGCTTGACAAGATCATGAACGGAGATATTCAGGATATTCTGGATGCCTGCATTGCGGCTGATCAGGCAGCGAAGCTGGCGAAGATGCAGGAGAACTGATTATTACCAGAGCAAATATAAAAACCCCTTTTCCCATCACCGGTTGTCATGGCAGTGCGCCTGACTTTGGGTGACGGGAAGAGGGGGTTTGTGATTAAACGGAATTATTCAGCTTCCGGCGCCATCTCGGCAGCGGTTGCCGGTGCGATCGCCTGAAGGGAATAGGTTACGTTCAGCTCCTTGCGGACGTAGAGCTTCCGGAAGTTGCGAACGATACGCTGCATGACCACTTCGCCGTTCTCGTGGGAGGTGGTGGGCAGCATGACCAGATACTGGCTGACGCTGTAGCGGGTGTAGGCATCCCCGCGCCGAAGGGAGGATGCAATGGCGGTATCCATGTGGTTCATGGCACGGGTGGTGATAAACGGCTTCGGAAGCTCGCCGCCTTCATCGCTGATCGTCACCAGTCCCAGATAGATTGAGTCACCGGTGCGGGCGATGGTGCGCCGCTCTAACTGGTACAGATCCCGAAATACCGGGTATTCGCAGCAGTATGCACCGGAAGGATGACTTGCCTCCTTCATGGAATCCTGAATAACAGAGAGATCTGCAGCAATGCCGTGCTCCTTGTCCTGAATCAGCTTGTAAAGCTCCTTAAGCTGCTCGGAAGGTGTGATGGCAAACTCATTGTAAAACATGTTCGTAGTGTGCTGATAATGTTCCAGAGCCTGCATCTGCTTACCCTGGTTGTACAGGGAGTAGATCAGGTGATAGTGGAAGTTGTCATCAAACGGCTCAATTTCAATGGCTTTCCGGCACAGGCTGCTGATTCTGGCCCAGGCTTCCTGCTCGGTCAGCAGATCGATGGCCTGATGGGCAGCCTGAATGAACTGGGAATGATAGTAGGTGCTGAGCGGAATCACCCAGGCTTCACAGCCGGACTTGGGGAGATAGTCTCCCTGATACAGCTCCAGCGCCTGCAGCAGCAGGTCAAGCCGCTCCTCGTCGGAGCGCGTCGAGTCATTGCTTCGTGCAAGCAGATCATCAAACAGATCCGTGTCCACGGTCAGTTCAATGCGGGGATTCCAGGCATAGGTGCCCCGCCTCTGAATAACCAGATCGTGAGGTGGAATCCCGAAGGGCTCCAGCAGCTTTCTGGTGCGGAAAACCAGTGTTTTCAGTGCACCGCCGGGATTGACGCTCTGGTTCTCGGACCAGATCAGGTCGATCAGTTCACCGGAGGAAACCTCACGGTTCCGGAATGCAATCAGATATTCCAGAATACTCCAGGGTTTCTTTGACTGATGAGTCTGGTCGGTGATTGTAATGTCGTTGATTGTCATACAAAATCCACCGAGCATCTGTACTTTTGCAGTGATTGTGTCCATAAATAAGCCCCCTTCTCAGTAACCGGCAGTTTTACTATATAAATAATATAACTCATAAAGTATGCTGTATTGTAACTATTATTTTATAAAAAATAAGAGAATAAGTCCAGTACAAATTGTGATTATTTATGCAAAATACGGGATTTTTGAAAAAAACCGGCAGAAATCTGTGCGCAGGGCTCAAATTTCTGCCGGTTACAA
Organism: Eubacteriales bacterium; assembly: GCA_030536555.1. Taxonomy (GTDB): domain Bacteria; phylum Bacillota; class Clostridia; order Lachnospirales; family Lachnospiraceae; genus Brotaphodocola. Next base: position 71,290 of record JAUNPU010000011.1, read on the forward strand.
AGATTGTATTACTTTCCGATGGAATCAAATTCTCTGCAGATATCCTCGGAAGGAGCGGCAGTAGTCAGAGATACGATTACAATCGCCAGACAAGCCACGATAAATGCCGGAAGCAGCTCGTAGATGCCCCACACGCCGCCCATGGGCTTAATCAGGTATTTCCACAGAAATACCATCACGCCGCCGGAAATCATGCCGGCAAGTGCGCCCTGCAGGTTGCTGCGCTTCCAGAATAACGCGAACAGCACGACCGGTCCGAAGGCTGCGCCGAAGCCTGCCCATGCGAAGGATACGATGGTAAATACGGAGCTGTCCGGATTCCATGCCAGCACAACAGCAATCAGGGAGATGCCAAGAACCGTGAGCCGGGCTGCGGTCATGGAAGCTTTGGCGCTCATTTTGATCTTCATAAAGTCCTGCAGCAGATTCTGTGAGACACCGGAAGCGGCGGTCAGCAGCTGGGAATCTGCGGTGGACATGGTGCATGCCAGAATACCTGCCAGAACCACGCCTGCCACAACAGCAGCCAGCAGACCATGCTCACCAAGCAGTCCGGCAAAGGTGATGATGACGGTCTCAGACTCGGAGCTGGTGGCAAACAGCGGAAGTGCGCCGGCTTTGGATGCCGCGAGACCGATGATGCCGATCAGGATTGCCACAAACATGGAAATCACCACCCAGACAGACGCAATGCGGCGGGACAGGGTCAGCTTGTTTTCATCTTCGATTGCCATGAAACGCAGCAGGATGTGGGGCATGCCGAAGTAGCCAAGTCCCCATGCCATGGTGGACACGATGGTCAGCAGGCTGTAGGGAGTTGAAGTATTGTCCGCCATATTGTGCATCTGCGTCATACTTAAGTAGCCTGCCATGGAGCGTGCATTGTCCATAACCGCATCCCAGCCCCCAGCCACATGAACACCGAATGCCACGATGATCACCAGTGAGATGGTCATGACGATACTCTGAATCAGGTCGGTGGTGGACACTGCCATAAATCCGCCCATGATGGTGTAGCCCACGATCACGATGGCGCCGACGATCATGGCGATGTGGTAATTTACGCCGAACAGACTTGCGAACAGAGTTCCGATCGCCTTAAAGCCGGATGCGGTGTAAGGAATGAAGAAAATCAGGATGATGATGGCTGCGATGCACATCAGGATATTCTTCTGATCCCGGTAACGTCTGGAGAAAAAGTCCGGAATGGTGATGGCATTGCATGCCACCGAGTATCTGCGCAGCCGCTTTGCCACGATCAGCCAGTTCAAATAGGTTCCCACTGCCAGACCGAGAGCGGTCCAGCCCGCATCGGAGATACCGGTTAAGTACGCCACGCCTGGCAGTCCCATCAGCAGCCAGCTGCTCATATCAGAAGCCTCTGCGCTCATTGCGGTTACTAACGGTCCAAGTTTGCGACCGCCCAGATAGAATTCGTCGGTGTTGTCACCGCTGCCCTTTTTGCTGAAATAAAATCCTACATAGACCATCACGATCAGATAAACGATGATGGAAAACAGCATTCCCAAATGCCCTGTACTCATAATCTGCCTCCTCAAAGCCATAATGGAGCCATTATAGCATGGTGGAAAATAGAACGCAATAGAGAACCAGGTACAGAACAAATACTAGACGATTATAGAGATATATATGAGAAAATAATGTAAATACAAGAAAAACAGACTAGACGATATATGAAAATAAAATTAATACAAAAAGGAAAATATGGATACGGAACGAGGGAGAGGAGAAAACAGCCACGGACTGTGGGCGAAAGGCAGCAGGAAAAGCAGACCTGGCACTTACGGGTGGAAGGCAGCAGGAAAAGCAGCTCCGGCACCTATGGGCGAAAGGCAGCAGGAAAAGCAGCTCCGGCATTTACGGGCGGAAGCTGCTTAAGAATCCCGGCATCACCGTCTGGCTGTACTGGCGCAGAGAGTATTCGCCGCCGCACAGACACCAGTCGTACATCAGCGCCCGCTCCGCCAGAGCGTAGAGCTTCACCATCTCGCTGACGCTGGTCCGGCTGTTCAGCTGACCGTGTTCCTGACCGCGGGCGATGAGCTTTCGCAGCAGCTTGTAATAGGTACGGTTCCGGTCCAGCAGGTGCTTCTCGCCGCTGGTGATCAGCTGGGTGGACAGAAGCCGGGTCAGCAGATCGATGGAAATGCTGTTCTCAATCATGCCGAACAGCTCGCTGTTCAGAAGCAGAAGCTGGTCCATGGCATTCATCTCCGGGTCAAGCTGTTCCGCCAGCTCCTCGTATTTCTCATCAAACAGGGTGCTTAAGGTGGAGAGGAGGGCGTCTTTGCCGTCAAAGTAGTGGTAGAAGGAGCCCTTGGAGGTGCGGGACAGCTCGATGATATCCTCCACGGTGGTATCCTCGTAGCCCTGTTCATAGAACAGTCTCCATGCTGCGCTGACGATCTTGCCGCGGGTGTTGCGTGCATTTTTCCTTGCCATACTCCGGTTCCTCCTGATTGTGTGATAGGTGTGAAAATGTGTAGCTGTCAGGTATAACTTAACACAGGTGCTTTGGATTTGCAATGTTTTGTCAGCCGGTCAGGGGTATAGGGGACAGACCGGGGTCATAGATTAGTAGTAAGCGCAGCGGCGCAGTCTCTGCGATGCTGCGAATCATATAATCTTCAGGGAGGCAGTGATGGGAAGACGATGGAATCACAAGGTGCTGTTGACAGTGGGACTTCTGGTGTGGGCCTGTGCGGTGCGGGTACTGACCGGCTGCAGTGTGGAGAAGGAGAGTCAGGAGAAGGTACGGGATCTGGAATTTACGGTGGTGGGGGAGGCGGATCTGCCGGAGGAGCTGCGGAATCTGATTACCGAGAAGAAAATGGCGCCGTTCAAGCTGACCTACAGCAATGACCAGGGGCTGTTCATCGTGGTGGGATACGGGGAGCAGGAGACCGGCGGCTACAGCATTTCCGTGGAGGAGCTTTACCTGACGGAAAATGCCATCGTGATTGACACGGAGCTTCAGGGACCGGAGAGCAGCGAGGCTGCCGGAGTGGAAAAGTCGTATCCGTATGTGGTGGTGCGGACGGAGCAGCTGGAGAATCCGGTGATCTTCCAGTAAAAATGAACTTGTAATTCAGCCCGTACATATGCTATGATAAAGGACAAATTAAAACTGTGCCGGGATTGTACCCATATCGGGCGCAGCGAATCACAGGTTGTCAGAATAGAAAACGAGGGCTGAAGGATGATATTTAAGGATATTTGGCTGGATGTAAAGGCTGTTCAGGAGCGGGATCCGGCAGCGAGAAGTGCATTGGAGGTATTGCTGCTGTATCAGGGCGTTCACGCGCTGATCTGGCATCGGTTTGCGCACTGGTTCTATAAGCACCACATGTTTTTCATTGCCAGACTGATCTCTCAGCTGGCGCGGTTCTTTACGCTGATCGAGATTCATCCGGGAGCGGAGTTAGGGCACGGAATCCTGATTGACCATGGCTGCGGCGTGGTGATCGGTGAGACCACAGTGGTCGGTGACAACTGTACCATTTATCAGGGGGTGACCCTGGGCGGCGTAGGTCTGAATAAGGGAAAGCGTCACCCGACCCTGGGCAGCAATGTGACCGTAGGTGCCGGAGCGAAGATTCTGGGCGCCTTTGAGGTGGGCGACAACTGTACCATCGCCGCCAATGCAGTGCTGCTAAAGCCTCTGGAGAATGACACCACGGCAGTCGGCATCCCGGCGCGGCCGGTGAAGGTGGCTGGCGTGCCGATCAAGAAGGAGAACAGGTCCGTGACCATGGAACATTACAGCCAGATGGAGAACAAGGTGCTGGCATTGGAGGCGGAGCTTACCCGCCTGCAGACCGAGCTGGTGGCGCTGCGGGGAGAGGAAAAGCAGAGCTGACACTGAGGGACAGCCTGGACAGCAGGGGCTGACAGGCGAAGTACAGGAGAGAACGGAGCACTGACGGAGGAAAGAATGACCGATACGAATTATGAAGAGCAGCGCCGGACAGCTGAGAACGGGAGCGAGGGAGCTGTCGTGACAGAGCCGGATGCCGGAGCCTGCGGTGCTATGGCAGAGCCGGAGACCGGAGTCTGTGATGAGCGCTGCCGTGACATCGAGCGCAGCATCATCAAGCGGTTCCGCAAGGAGATCTGGCGGCCGTTTGTCAAGGCGTTGAATGAATATGATATGATTAAAGAGGGCGATAATATTGCCGTGTGCATTTCCGGCGGCAAGGATTCCATGCTGCTTGCCAAGTGCATGCAGGAGATCCTGCGCCACGGCAGGATGGAGTTCGGGCTGAAGTTCATCGTCATGGACCCGGGCTATCACCCGGCGAACCGGAAGCTGATCGAGGAGAATGCGAAGCTGATGGGAATCCCGATCCACATTTTCGAGTCCGATATTTTCGAGACGGTGGTGGACGCTGGCGGTTCCCCCTGCTACCTGTGTGCGCGGATGCGCCGGGGCAATCTCTACGCCAACGCGAAGGAGCTGGGCTGCAACAAGATCGCCCTGGGACATCATTTTGACGATGTGATCGAGACGATCCTTATGAGCATGCTCTACGGCGCCCAGGTCAATACCATGATGCCGAAGCTGCACAGCACCAATTTTGAGGGAATGGAGCTGATCCGCCCCCTGTATCTGGTGAAGGAGCAGGATATTCTGGCGTGGAAGGACTACAATCATCTGCGTTTTCTGCAGTGTGCCTGCCGGTTTACGGAGAAGATTGCGAAGGAGCGGGCGCTGGAGGAGGAAATTCATTCCTCCAAGCGGCAGGAGATGAAGGAGCTGATCAACCGGTTCCGCCAGATCAATCCCCACATTGAGACCAACATTTTCAAGAGTGTGGAAAATGTCAATCTGGATGCCTGCATCGGCTACGTGAAGGATGGGGAGCGGCATCATTTTCTGGAAGAGTACGACCTGAATTCATAAAATCATAAGCACCCACATAAGCTTTCTGTAAAGAATGGTTCCGGCGGCCTTCTGGCGGGATCGGAATCAAATGGAAGGTAAGGTGGGTGCTTTTATGTTGGAACTGATTAAGCGGAATATACATATGAACCGGTGGAAGAGCCAGGTCAATACCCAGGTTACCCTGGATGACGATTTCATTGTGCCGGATACCATGAGTGATATTGCTCAGGTGATTCTGGATGCGGGGGAGGTGCAGCTGGAGCCGGTGAAGGTCCAGAGCGAGAAGCTTCAGGTGCGTGGAAAGCTGGACTTCCATGTGCTGTACCGGAAGGATGAAGGCGGGCTGCAGACCCTGGGAGGCATGCTGCCCTTTGAGGAGACCATCAATGTGCCGGGGCTGGAGGAGAAGGACTATGTGAGCGTCACCTGGCAGCTGGAGGATCTGGACGTGGGAATCATCAACTCCAGAAAGCTGAGCATCAAGGCGATTGTGACGCTGGAAGCCCGGGTGGAGACGCTGTTTGACACGGAGGCGGCTGTGGAGCTGGGAAGTGTTCAGGATGACGGGGAGGGTGCGCCGCAGATCGAGAAGCAAAAAAGCGCCGTGGACGTGGCTGCCATTGCCCTGCGGCGCAGGGACACCTTCCGCATGAAGGAGGAAATCACTCTGTCCGGCAGCAAGCCTGCCATCGACCGGCTTCTGTGGACGGAAATGCGTCTGTCCGGCGTGACCACCCGCCCCATGGACGGGAAGATTCACATTGAGGGCGCGGTGCTGGTCTTCGTCATTTATGAGGGCGAAGGGGAAGGGGACGTGATCCAGTGGGTGGAGGAGTCCCTGCCCTTTGCCGGTGATGTGGAGATTCAGGGAGCAGTGGAGGAGATGATTCCGGCAATCTCCGTGCGCCTGATTCACAGGGGAATCGAGGAGAAGCCGGATTATGACGGGGAAATGAGGGAGCTTTCCGTGGATGCGGTGATGGAGCTGGACATCCGGCTCTATGAGGAACAGCGGCTGGAGCTGCTTACGGACCTTTATGCCACCAACCGGGAGCTGGAGCTTGAGACCCGGGAGGCGTGCTTCGACCAGCTGCTGACCCGGAATACGGGCCGCTGCAAGGTGACGGAGAAGTTTGCACTGGACGGGGGCCCCCGAGTTCTGCAGATTTGCCACAGCACCGGCACGGTGAAGGTGGATGAGGTGGAGGCGAAGGGGGCACAGGGTGCGGCTCCGGCGGCGCAGGGTGCGACTCCGGTGATGCAGGGGACAGCTCAGGCGGATATGCTCTCTCTGGACGGGGTGCTGGAGGTGAAGATTCTGTACCTGACCGATGATGACAGCCAGCCAGTTCAGTCGGCAGTGGAAAATCTGCCCTTCCACTACGATGCGGAGGTGCCGGGCATCCGGGCAGACAGTATCTGGTATCTGGAGACCGGGGTGGAGCAGCTGACGGCGGTGATGGTGGGCGGCGACACGGTGGAGGTGAAGGCAGTTCTGGTACTGGATATGCTGGTGCTGCAGCCGGTCTGCCAGACGGTGGTGAGCCGGGCAATCACAGGTCCGCTGGACAGAAAGAAGCTGCAGCAGATGCCGGGAATTGTGGGCTACCTGGTGCAGGAGGGGGACAGTCTGTGGAAAATTGCCAGACGATTCCACACCACGGTGGATAACATCATGACAACCAACAATCTGGCGTCGGAGGAGGTCCGGCGGGGGGAATGTCTGATTCTGGTGAAGGAGATTACGCGGGAGTAGCGTTGTGGGGCAGGATTGTGGATCATGCATGAGCAGACCTGCGGCGGCAGAAGACTGGCGGGGGGCGGCGAGGAAGCTCCCGGCGGCAGAAGACTGGCGTGGCGGCGAGGAAGCTCCCGGCGGCAGAAGACTGGTGGGGCGGCGAGATGAAATACAGTCAGGCACATTTGGGGCGAAAGCGGTATACATTAAAGTATGGCATCTCGCATTCAGCTGGTGCTTTCTATAGATCAGGGCAACCTGGGCGGCGGACGTGAACTTGCAGGCGCGGAAGCCGCCTACATAGCGGTGGAGATTTAATTTTGGTGGGGATTTTGGACAATAAATGGCAAAATCCGGTTCTTCCTGATTTTTATGTTTTTTGCTCAAAATATTTATTAAACTTGATGTTGGGCAAATATGGCTACCTTGAAATGCACTTTATTGTCCAATATTACCTAAGTATAGCAATATCCGTATGCTGCAGAACTTAACGTGTCACTGTGACTGGGATTATATATGCATTAATCAAAAAGAACAATTTCATATGTAAAAATGACATAATTTACAGCGCTTAAATGTCAAAAATACATATGAAAATTGCGAAACATGGATTTCCATATGTATATTGGGAAGCTTTTACATGAATTTGAATGAAAAATTACAGCTGAAATCGCAGAAAACATGTATTTCATATGTATTTTGGAAAAATGAGACCAAAGTCAGCACATAAGATAAGTGGTGCAAGGTGTTTGGATTATCACTGTGTCAAAATAAAGAAATTGTGCCCGATACCACGAGAACATAAATATTCGGAAGAACCCAAAATCCTTAAAAATTATCCAAAGTCATGGAAAAGCGCTTGATATTTGGGCGGAAAAGAGGGAGTTTGGATAATAAAGGGCGGATTCTAAAGAAAATTGTCCAAAATTCTTGAGATTTTGGATAATTAGAGGGTGATTTGAAGAAAATTATCCAAAATTTGCTTTATGTCAACTGATTAAGCGGAGGAATCACGGTTTGCGAGGGGGGATTGGACAATAAATGGCAAAATCATGAAAAATTGTCCAAACATCTGAAATGCAATGCCACGACTCCACAAAATTTGAGATTGAGCCATAAAACATTGCCGGGGGTATTACTTTGTGTTAAACTAAAGGAAGAAATAGTCGCGTCACTGCAAGGTGTTGACCTGCCATCCTACATAAGATGGGAGGTGGTGCCAATGAATTTTGATTTCAAGGACCTTATGGCGTTTGGAATGTTCATTTTGGCATTGCTTGCTTTTATCTTTGATAATTGTAAGTAGCGTTTTTCTATAATAACTCTGAAAAAGGTATAGAAAAACCACCCTTGTATACTTGGCGGTAGAGAGGGTGGATTTCTATCTTTCAATACAGGCCAACCCTTGTAGAGGGGCGGCTATTTCTTTTGATATTATTAATATATCATAGAACATGGAGAAGTGCAAGGCTTTGCAATTCAAGGCAGAGGAACGATACCAATGGAACATACAGAATCAGAAACAGAAGTCAATTACACCTACCTGCTCCGGTGTGCTGACGGCAGCCTGTACTGCGGGTGGACGAACCATCTGGAGCGGCGGGTGCAGGCGCATAATGAGGGGAGCGGGGCGAAGTATACAAAGAGCCGCCGGCCGGTGGTGCTGGTATATTATGAAGTGTTTGCCACAAAGCAGGAGGCGATGCGGCGGGAGTGGGCGGTGAAGCAGCTGAGCCGGAAGCAGAAGCTGGAGCTGATCGCAGGGTGGCAGAGGCCGCAGTGACGGCTGGAGCTGATCACAGGATGACAGCAGCCGGAACAGAGGAATGCAGGAACAGAGAAAACTCAGAATAAAGGAAACTCAGAATAAAGAAAAGTCAGATTATACAGATTAACACACAGATAAATTCACAGGGAGGACAGGCAGGTTGGCAAGGACAAAATACGATCAGATATACAAGAGTCTTCGGGAGAGGATTGAGGGGAAGGAATGCGACTATCAGACGCTCCTGCCGTCGGAAAATACACTGGTGCAGGAGTATGACTGTTCCCGGAATACGGTGCGCCGCGCCATCGCCCAGCTGGCGGAGGAGGGGTATGTGCAGAGCATTCATGGCAAGGGGGTACGGGTGATCTATCAGCCCTACGAGCAGTCGGAATTCATGCTGAGCGGTATTGAGAGCCTGAAGGAGGCGGTGGCGCGCAACAGGAAGGAGTATACGACGAAGGTGGTCTGCTTTGCGGAGCTGACAGTGGATGAGCGGATTCACGCCAGGACTACATTTCCGGTGGGGGCGGAGATCTATTATCTTCAGCGGGTCCGCTATATTGATGGCAAGGCGATCATTCTGGACCACAATTATTTCCTCAAGTCGGTTGCCCGCGGTCTGACACAGGAGATAGCAGAACGCTCGGTCTACGAGTACATGGAACAGGTGCTGGGAGAAAATATCGTCACCACGCGCCGCAAGATGACGGTGGAGCGGATGACGGAGGTGGATAACAAGTATCTGGAGCTGAAGGACTTTAACTGTCTGGCGGTGGTCAGCAGCCTCACCTACAATGCTGAGGGAATCATGTTTGAGTATACCCAGTCAAGGCACCGTCCGGACTGCTTTGTATTTTACGATACGGCGCACCGGGTGAGGAGCGGACAGCCGATGCAGAACGATGGACAGGATTTGAATGAAACAATAGAACAGATAAGAAAATGAGATGGGAGACCGATACTTCTGCGCAGGAGTCTGAGCGGAGGCAGCGGTCTTTTTTTGTCCCCAAATAGCGTGCTAAAGATCTTTTCAAAATGCACTTTCAAAATACTATGAAAATATGTTAAAAAAATGATTGACAAACTTGTTTAAACAAGATAGAATAAAGACACAAACAAAACTTGTTTAAACAAGGTAAAGCGAAACGGCGGAGCTGATAAAGTCGAGGCAGCGAGCAATAAAAGCCAAAGCAGCAAGCCGTGAAAGACAAAGCAAAGAGCAAAAAGAGGAGGAGCGGTATATGGGCAAGTATACAGAGGAATCGAAGCAGTTGCTTGAGTATGTGGGTGGACGGGAGAACATTGCGGCAATCACACATTGCGTGACGAGGCTGCGGTTTGTGCTGAAGGATCCGTCGAAGGCGCAGAAGGAAGCCATCGAGAGTCTTCCCACAGTCAAGGGAACCTTTACGCAGGCAGGTCAGTATCAGGTGATTATCGGAAATGTGGTAAGCACCTATTACAATGACTTTGTGGCAGTGGCGGGAATCGAGGGTGTGTCCAAGGATGCGGCGAAGCAGGCGGCAAAGGAGAATCAGACGGGACTGCAGCGGCTCATGTCGAACCTGGCAGAGATCTTCGCTCCGCTGATTCCGGCAATCATCGTAGGCGGTCTGATTCTGGGCTTTCGAAATATCATCGGCGAGATCAACCTGCTGGAAGGCGGCACGAAGACTCTGGTGGAGGCATCTCAGTTCTGGGCGGGAATGTACAGCTTTTTGTGGCTGATCGGCGAGGCGGTGTTCCATTTCCTGCCGGTGTGCATCGTGTGGTCCATCACCAGGAAGATGGGCACGACCCAGGCGCTTGGTATCGTCCTTGGTATCACGCTGGTATCTCCGCAGCTTTTGAATGCTTACGGCGTAGCGGGAACGGCGGCGGCTGATATTCCGCAGTGGAACTTCGGATTCCTGCAGGTAGACATGATCGGTTATCAGGCACAGGTGCTTCCGGCGATTCTGGCAGGCTTCACCCTGGCTTATCTGGAGCGGTTCTTCCGCAAGATCTGCCCGGCTGTGATTTCCATGATTGTAGTACCATTTCTGGCGCTGCTGACCTCCGTGATCGTAGCACACGGAATCCTGGGACCGATCGGCTGGAAGATCGGCTCTGTGATCTCCGAGCTGGTCAATACAGGGCTGACCTCCAGCTTTAAGGGAATCTTTGCAGGTGTATTTGGTTTCCTGTACGCGCCGCTTGTGATCACCGGACTGCATCACATGAGCAATGCCATCGATATGCAGCTGATCGCCGACTTCGGCGGAACCACCCTGTGGCCGATGATCGCGCTGTCCAATATCGCTCAGGGCTCCGCGGTGCTGGCGATGATATTTTTACAGAAGCGCAACCAGCAGGCGAAGGAAGTGGCAGTGCCGTCCTGCATCTCCTGCTACCTGGGCGTAACCGAACCGGCAATCTTCGGTGTAAACTTAAAATATGGCTTCCCGTTTGTATGCGCCATGATCGGGTCAGCGGTGGCAGCAGTCATTTCCGTGGGATTCGGCGTAAAGGCCAATGCCATCGGCGTCGGAGGACTTCCGGGCATCCTGTCCATCCAGCCGCAGTATATGGGGATATTTGCAGTGGCTATGGCGGCAGCGATTGCGATTCCGTTTGTGCTGACCTGTATTGTGGGAAAAAAGAAAAATGTAGCCTGAAACCATTACAGAATATGAGATAAGGAGCAAATACAGATGGCTGATTTTAAGCACAGTGTTGTATATCAGATTTACATAAAGTCCTTCTGTGATTCCAACGGAGACGGAATCGGGGATATCCGCGGCATTACCGGGAAGCTGGATTACATCCGCTCTCTGGGGGTCGATTACATCTGGATCACGCCGTTTTTCCTGTCCCCCATGTGTGACAATGGGTATGATGTGGCGGATTACCGCGCTATCAATCCCATGTTCGGCACCATGGAGGATGTGGAGGAACTGATTGCACAGGCCGGGGAGCGGCAGATCGGGTGCATGTTTGACATGGTGTTCAACCACACTTCCACGGAACACGAGTGGTTCCGGCGGGCGCTGGCAGGCGAGAAGAAGTATCAGGACTACTATATTTTCCGGGACGGCACGCCGGATGTGCCGCCCACCAACTGGGAGTCCAAGTTCGGCGGCAGCGCATGGGAGTACGTGCCCCGGCTTGGAAAATGGTACCTGCACCTGTTCGACGTGGGGCAGGCGGACTTGAACTGGGACAATCCGCAGGTGCGGGAAGAGCTGAAGGACGTAATCCGGTTCTGGAAGAGCAAGGGGGTCAGAGGCTTCCGCTTTGATGTGGTCAATCTGATTTCCAAGCCGGAAAGGCTGGAGAATGACGAGACGGGGGACGGACGGAAGTATTATACGGACGGACCTCATGTCCATGAATATTTACAGGAGCTGGCGGCGGATACGGGCATCGAAGACATGGTGACCGTCGGGGAGATGTCCTCCACCTCTCTGGAGAACTGCATCCGCTACAGCGGAGAGAAGAGCGGTGAGCTGTCCATGTGCTTCAACTTCCATCACCTGAAGGTGGATTATCAGGACGGGGATAAGTGGACGCTGAAAGCACCTGATTTTCAGCAGCTGAAGGAGCTGTTTACCCGGTGGCAGGAGGGAATGCAGGCGGGACACGGCTGGAATGCCATGTTCTGGTGCAACCACGACCAGCCGCGGGCGGTTTCCCGGTTTGGCGATGACGGCAGATACTGGAAGGAATCGGCGAAGATGCTGGCGACCCTGATTCACCTGATGCGGGGAACCCCGTACATTTTCCAGGGTGAGGAGCTTGGGGTGACCAATGCCGGATATGAGACCATCGAACAGTACCGGGATGTGGAGAGCCTGAACTACTACGAGATTCTGCGCAATCGCGGCCTGACTGACCGGGAGGCGCTGCATGTGCTGGGCGAGCGCTCCCGGGATATGGGCAGGACGCCCATGCAGTGGAATGGCGGAAAGCATGCGGGATTTACCGGCGGCACTCCGTGGATCGACCTGGTGAGCAACTATGAGTCGATCAATGTGGAGGCAGAGGAGGCGGATCCGGATTCCATCCTGCATTACTACCGGAAGCTGGTGAGCCTGCGAAAGCAGTATCCGGTGATCGGAGACGGTCAGATCCGCTTTACCAACGGGGATGTGCCCATGCTGATATCCTATGAGCGGGAGTATCAGGGGGAGAGCCTGATGGTGTGGTGCAATCTGGGCAGCGAAGCGCTGGTGCTTCCGGAAGCGGTGGATGTGTCCGGTATGAAGAGACTGATCGGCAATTATCCGGATGAGGAGCAGAACATCTCCCGGCTGCGCCCCTACGAGTGCATGGCATACCACAAAATTCAGCCATAAATACAAATTTACCTTTTTTCCTTATTCATTTTCGTGTATAATAAAATCAGCAGAGTTTTGCAGTGAATATCAGCAAGAGGAATGAGTATGAACAGACGGAACTGGATACGGGAAGAGATGACTCATTACGCAAAGGCGCTGACTGCATTTTTAATTAGTATTGCAGTGGCGCTTGTTGTGTTTTTCGTGGTGGAGCAGAAGGCGGTCGAGCGCAATACAGAACAGAATATTACGGAGAATATTGAAGGGCAGAGCCATCTGATGCGGATGCTTCTGGAGACCAACTACGGTTATCTGGAGGCGACAGCGGAGCGGATCAGCGAGAGCGAGAAATTTCTATCGCCTTATAATATGAAACGGCTTATTTCGATTCAGAGGAATACGGACCTGGACCGGGTGGCACTGATCGATCCGGAGGGGAATGCCGTGTATGACAACGGTGCCACGGCATCCGTAGCGGGACGAAGGTACTACCGGGAGGCCATCGGCGGCCAGCGTACCATCAGCGATCCCATTGAGAGCAAGGTGGACGGCGAGACCCGGGTGATTCTGGGGGTGCCCATCTGGAAAGATGACAAGGTAATCGGGATTCTGGGCGGCTCCATCAATGTGACGGCGCTGGGACAGATGCTGTTCGAGGATGTGCATGACGGTGAGGGGACTCTGCTTCTGGTGGCTTCGGACGGGACCATTATCTCCGGCGACAGCGTGAGAGAAAAGGACGGACTGGGGGAAGGCGATGATTTCTTTGCCTATTACAGTACCCTGCAGTGTGAAGAGCAGCACGCGGACCAGATGATGAAGGAGGACTTTGCAGCCGGGCAGAGCGGAATGCATACGGTGTGGCAGAAAAGCCAGTGGAGAAATAAGCATTACTTAAGCTACGCGCCCATGGGAATCAATGACTGGATGATGTGCTATCTGGTGCCAAAGTCGGTGGCGCAGGAGGACTACTCCTTCATCCGCATGTATGAGAGCTATCTGACACTGACGCTGATGCTGCTGGCGGCGATTTTCCTGCTGGAGCTTCTGTACATCAGTCATAAGCAGCAGAGACAGCTGATGCGGGCGGCGCAGACCGATGCCCTGACCAGGGCGGCGAACAAGCAGGCTACGGAGCAGATGGTTGACAAGTGGCTGCGCAAGCAGGAGGCAGGCGGGCTGAATGCGTTCCTGATGCTGGATATTGATTATTTCAAGCAGATCAATGATACCTACGGGCATGTGGTGGGAGACGAGGTGCTTCGCCAGGTGGGAAGGCTGCTGCGGCATTACTTCCGCAGTGATGACATCGTGGGCCGGATCGGCGGAGATGAGTTCGTGGTATTTATGAAGCAGGTGGATACGAAGGAGACTGCGGTTTCCAGAGTGGAAGGGCTGCTGCAGAGATTGCGGGAGATCCGGGTGGAAGGCACGGAGATTCAGCTGACGGGAAGCGCCGGGCTGGTATTTGAGCCGGAGCACGGAGCTAACTATATGGAGCTTTACAAGTCCGCAGACACCGCGCTGTACCAGACCAAGGAGCGGGGGCGGAACGGATATACGGTGCTGTAGACCGGTGCCGCCAATCTGGAGCAGGATGACAGGAGATTCCCGCAGGAAGCTCTGACAGAAGAAAAGACAGGCAGAAAGCCGGTGTGACAGGAGCAGATTCCGCGTTTTGGAGAACGCAGCTTCCTGGCACACCGGCTTTTTCTGTGTGATATGACACAATATTATGCAACAAAGGCATACATCATGATATAATGACAGAGGCTTCCGCCCATGACGAACAGGTGGAAGATCTCGTGGGAACCGAAGTTCTTGTGAGCGGAGTTGAAGATCGGCAGCTTCAGGGCGTAGATGACGCCGCCCACGGTGTAGATGATGCCGCCTGCCAGCAGCCATCCAAATGCCTGAGGCGGAAGTGCGGCGACGATCTTGCTGAATGCCAGCACACAGACCCAGCCCATGGCGATGTAGATCATGGAAGAGAACCACTTGGGGCAGGTGATCCACAGGGCGTTGATGATGATGCCCACGATGGCGATGCCCCACACCAGAGCCAGCAGAGACCAGCCGGTATGGTCGCCCAGCACGATCATGCAGACCGGCGTGTAGGTTCCGGCAATCAGGATGAAGATCATCATGTGGTCCACCTTCCGGAGAATCTGGTTGACCTTCGGTGAGATGTCCAGGGTGTGGTAAATGGTGCTTGCCGCGTACAGCAGGATCATGCTGATAATGAAAATGGTCAGCGCCAGCACATGCGTATAGCCGGGAGTGCGGGCTGCCTTGATCAGCAGCGGGGTGGCTGCGAACAGTGCCAGCAGCATGGCGATAAAGTGGGTCAGTGCGCTGCCCGGATCTTTGATTTTGAATGTCATAAAAATGCCTCCTTTTTGAGTAAGATGTATGTAAACTGCGGATTCAGACCGTGTATCTTTTGAAAACCATCACACGTAGTTTTGAAAACTACATTGTGCTGTTTTATATACTATACATCTGACGGGAGAAAAATGCAAGGTTTTTTCGAAAAAAAGTTTTGAAAATCAAACTAATCAGGAGGAGAAGCAGATGCTGAATATTTTATACGAGGATGAGCAGATTATCGTAGTGTGGAAGCCGGTGGGACTGGAATCCCAGTCCAGCCGCGGCTTCGGTGCTGACATGGTCAGCGAGATCCAGAGACATATACACAAGTTATCCCCAAAGGGCGGGGAACCTTATGTGGGAGTTATCCACAGACTGGACAAGCCGGTCAGCGGCGTCATGGTCTATGCCAAGGAGAAAAAGACGGCTGCATCCCTGTCAAAACAGGTGGCTGACCACAAAATGACGAAAAAGTATCTGGCAGTGCTGTGTGGAAAACCGGTGGATAGTGTGGATAACTTTGTGGATTATCTGTTGAAAGACCCGGTGGAAAACAGTTCCAGAATTGTGGATAAGGGGATAAACGGTGCCAAACGCGCCGAACTGCGGATGCGGGCTCTGGAGACGAAAGAAGTGGAGCCTTATGGAACGCTGACCCTGGCAGAAATCGAACTCCTCACCGGCCGCCATCACCAGATCCGGGTACAGATGGCAGGACGCGGACTGCCCCTGTGGGGGGATCGGAAGTATAATCCGGAGTTTGGCGGGGGGAAGCAGATGGGGAGAGGTGCAGGGCGCGGACGTATGGGGCGCATGGATGTGGGGTTGTCGGCTTATCAGATTGGATTTGTGCATCCGGGGACGGGGGAAAGGATGGAGTTTGAGCGGGTGCCGGATGGGGGGATTTTTGGAGAGTTTGTTGGGAGGGAGTGAATTTTTTTCGGCGTGTCCGCAGAGAGGCAGGGGGGCGGAGGGGGCGGCTCCTGTCGCTGCGTTGGCAACTGGTAAGGGTCCATCCTGCCTGCGCAGGTGCCGTGGGACAACTCGAAAATGTACCTGATGTACATTTTCTCAGACAGGTCCCACTGAAATCCCCGTGTTGAAAACGGGGATTTCACACCTGCTCCGCCAGTCTGAACCCTAACCAGTTGCGAAACTCGCTCAATGTCCCCTCCCCCTCCGCCCCCCTGCCTCTCTGCTACATCCCTGGCTGCGTAAGAAACATAACTCCTTCCCGCTCAGATATGGAAACAATCGGAAGGAATCGGTTGAGCTGTAAACGATTCTACCGCTGGTTTTGCAATTTTCCCCCACAGGGTGGGGGGAGAATTACTATGGCGATTGTGAAGCAGGATTAAGAGCAGAAGCGAAGCAAGGTTTTTGATGTAGAGGCCGAGAGACACAGCCATGAGGCAGGCTGGCGGGAGTAAGGAACGACATGTGAACGAATCGCGGAGCTGGTTAGGGGACAGACTGGCGGAGCAGCTGTGGAAATCCTGTTTTCCAGACAGGATTTCCAGCGGGCCATGTTTGAGGGAATGTACATCAGGTACATTCCCGAGTTGCCCGCGGCAGCTGCGCAGGCAGGATGGCCCCTTAGCAGGTCCCGATGAGAGAACCGGAGTGACGGCTCACGCCAGTCTGCCTCATGGCGTATTTCCCCGATTAACCTTACGCTTCATCCCCCCTCCCCCCACCCAACAAATCTCATTGACACCCCCACCCCCCTTCCTATATAATGGGAAGGTATTTGCGCTAAAAAACAGATGGAGGTAAGAAAATGAACCAAAAAGCAGCGAAACAAAAAAACCTGACATGGTTTGCCAGATTTTTGAATGTAGTGGAAACTGCAGGCAACCGTCTCCCCCATCCGATTACCATGTTCGCCATTCTGGCGGCATCGATCGTCCTGATATCCGGCATCTGTGCGATGCTGGGTGTATCCGCCACCGGCGAAATGATTGATTCTAAAACAATGGAAGTATCGGAACAGACCATCCGGGTCGTCAGCCTGATGAACCGGGAAGGATTTGCATACATGCTTACCCATGCGGTCAGCAACTTTACCGGCTTCGCCCCGCTGGGCGTGGTGCTGGTGACCATGCTGGGTGTAGGCTGTGCAGAAGGCAGCGGATATCTGTCCGCATTGATGAAGAAGGCCGTGTCCGTGACACCGGCTATGATTGTAACCCCGATGCTGGTATTTCTTGGAGTCATGTCCAATGTGGCTTCTGACATCGGCTATGTGGTGCTGATTCCCATCGGCGCTGTGGTATTTATGGCCTACGGACGTCATCCGCTGGCAGGTCTGGCGGCAGCCTTTGCCGGTGTATCCGGCGGATTCTCGGCGAATCTGCTGATCGGTACGCTGGACCCGATGTTGGCAGGTATCAGCACCGAGGCGGCTCACCTGGTGGACCCGACCTACGTGGTGGAGCCTACAGCCAACTGGTATTTTATGATTGTCTCCACATTTGTCATTGTGGCAATCGGAACCTTTGTAACGGACAGGATCGTGGAGCCGAGACTGGCAGCCCACCGCCATACGGGTGAGGATGCGGCGGCTCAGACGGCGCTGTCTGAGCAGGAGAAGAAGGCACTGCGTGCGGCGAACCTGACTCTGCTGGGCTTTATCGTGGCAGTGGCGGTGGCGGCATTTCCCCAGGATTCCTTCCTGAGAAATCCGGAGACCGGCAGCCTCATGTCCGGTTCCCCGTTCATGTCCGGCATGATTGTGCTGATCTCTCTGCTGTTCTTCCTGCCGTCTGCGGTGTATGGAAGAGTGTCCGGCACCTACAAGAGCGAGAAGGACATCTGCGGTCAGCTGAGTGCCAATATGTCCGCCATGGGAAGCTACATCGCTCTGGCATTTGTGGCGGCGCAGTTCATCAGCTACTTTAACTACACCAAACTGGGCACGGTGCTGGCACTGAAGGGTGCGGCGCTGCTGGAACGCTCCGGCGTCAGCGGTCCGGTGCTGATGGTATGCCTGATCCTGTTCTCCGCGCTGATCAACCTGCTGATGGGCTCTGCATCAGCCAAGTGGACGATTCTGGCGCCGGTGTTCGTGCCCATGTTCATGCTGTTAGGCTATTCACCGGAGCTGACTCAGGTGGCGTACCGCATCGGTGATTCCTGTACCAACCTGATCACACCGCTGATGACCTACTTTGCCATGATCGTGGTATTTGCCAAAAAGTACGATGAGAATTCCGGCATCGGCACCCTGACGGCGACCATGCTGCCGTACAGCATTTTCTTCCTGATCGGCTGGTCCTTACTGCTGGTGGTATGGATGGTGGCGGGACTGCCGCTGGGACCTGGCGTGGCACTGGGAATCTGATGGATTGCCCTGTGTAAATATTCCGTTAAAGTGTGTCCGAACCTATGGAACAATCGGAGAGATTCTGATATAGTAATAGTACTAAAGGGAGTAGTTGGCATCCGGCAGGATGTTTACGATGCCGTCAGTACGATAGACCTGGGAACAGGGATATCCGGTTCGTAACGAAGCAGCGAGACTTTTGTTGTAATGAAACCGATGGAGTCTGCGAAAAGCAGATTCTGTCAGAGGATTGCAGCAGAGGGCTCGCTTTTTTTCGTTCGCAAATGTCTGGAATACCACGGATGAGAATCAGGAGTCTTTTCTGCGAAATGAGAAAGAGAGGATGAGGATTATGATGATGTTGATGGAGCTTGTGTTGCTGGCAGTGGGATTTGTTATGCTGGTGAAGGGGGCAGACTGGTTCGTGGACGGAACCTCGGGAATCGCGGACCGGATGGGAGTGCCGCAGCTGGTGATCGGACTGACGATTGTGGCTATGGGTACCAGCGCGCCGGAGGCGGCAGTGAGCATTACGGCGGCGCTGAAGGGCAGTGCGGAGATCACAATCGGAAATATCGTGGGCAGCAATATTTTAAATATCCTGATTATTCTGGGAATTACCTCCGTGATCGTGCCGGTGGCGGTGGCAAAGTCCACGATCCGCTATGAGATTCCGTACATGATGCTGATCACCGGGGTACTCTGGTACATGGGCTATACGGGAAATGTGGTGACCTTCGGCGAGGGAATTCTGCTGTGGGTGCTGTTCATCCTGTATCTGGCATATCTGTATGTGATGGCAATGCGCGACAAGAATACGGATGTGCAGGAGGAAGAGGGGGCAAAGCCCTTCTGGAAGCTGGGGCTTCTGGCTGCGGTCGGACTGGTGCTGATCGTGTGGGGCAGTGACGTGACGGTTGATGCGGCTACCGCTATTGCCAAGCAGCTGGGGCTGAGCGAGCGCTTTATCGGACTGACCATCGTGGCGCTGGGCACCTCTCTGCCGGAGCTGTTCACCTCCGTGTCCGCGGCGATCAAGGGCAAGGCAGACATTGCCATCGGAAATATCGTGGGCAGCAACATTTTCAATATTCTGTTTGTGGTGGGTACCACGGGACTGATTACTCCGGTGGTCTTCCAGCCCAACTTCCTGATTGACACGGCAGTGGCGGTGGGCGCCGGACTTATGCTGCTGGTGTGCGTCATGAGAAAGCGGCTTTTGGAGCGCTGGAGCGGCGTGCTGATGCTGGTGTGCTACGGCGGATATTTCGTGTATCTGCTGCAGGGGTGATGAAGTAAAAAGATAAGATAGAGCAAATAATCGGCATAATATTGCAAGTAATTACGGAATGAACTTAGTATACTGTAATTACTTGCAATATTTGCGTTATGGAGCGGACTGCCGGGACAAAGGCGGGCCGTATGAGAATACACTGCGCACAAGCGGCCTGCAAAGCCTTGGCGCAGGAGAAAAGGAGACGGACATATGGAACGAAAATGGTGGCATGGCAAGGTGGCATATCAGATTTACCCGAAGAGCTTCAAGGATTCCAACGGAGACGGAATCGGAGATATTCCGGGTATCATCGAGAAGCTGGATTATCTGCAGGAGCTGGGAATCGGAGTGCTCTGGATCTCTCCCGTATATCTTTCTCCCTGTGCGGATCAGGGGTATGATATTGCGGATTATTATCAGATCGACCCGATGTTTGGTACCATGGCGGACATGGACCGGCTGCTGGAGGAGGCAAAGAAGCGGGATATCGCGGTGCT
The DNA here is from genome assembly GCA_030536555.1 of Eubacteriales bacterium. Taxonomy (GTDB): domain Bacteria; phylum Bacillota; class Clostridia; order Lachnospirales; family Lachnospiraceae; genus Brotaphodocola. The sequence goes on from JAUNPU010000011.1 coordinate 91,489, forward strand.
GATGGATCTGGTGGTCAACCACTGCTCCGACGAGCATGTGTGGTTTCAGAAGGCACTGGCGGACCCGGACGGAGAGTACGGACAGTATTTTTATATAGAAGAAGGAAAAAATGGCAATCCGCCCACCAACTGGCGGTCCTACTTCGGCGGCTCTGTGTGGGAGCCGATTCCGGGAACGGACAAATACTATCTGCATCTGTTCCACAAGAAGCAGCCGGACCTGAACTGGCGGAATCCGAAGCTGCGGGAAGAGATCTACAAGATGGTCAACTGGTGGCTGGATAAGGGACTGGCGGGCTTTCGTCTGGATGCGATTATTAACATCCGAAAGCCTCTGGTATTTGAGGACTATCCGGCAGACCGGGAGGACGGTCTGTGCGATATGGGACAGGTGCTGGAGCATGCCAGCGGAATCGGGGAATACTTGGGCGAGCTGCGGGATCAGACCTTCCGTCCCCATGATGCCCTGACCATCGGCGAGGTGTTCAATGTCACGGACGAGGAGCTGAAGGAATTTATCGGTGAGAACGGGTACTTTTCCTCCATGTTTGACTTCCGGCAGACTCTGGAGGGAAAGTCTCTTCTGGGCTGGTATGACTGCAGGATTCCGACTCCGGAGGACTACAAGTGGTGCTGCTTTAAGAGCCAGAAGAACAGCGAAGGTGTCGGCTATCTCGCCAACATCATCGAGAACCATGACGAGCCGAGAGGTGTCAGTCATTATCTGCTAAAAGAGGCACAGCATGAGGATGGCAAAAAGCTGCTGGCTGCCATGTACTTTATGCTGAAGGGACTGCCGTTTATCTATCAGGGGCAGGAGCTGGGCATGGAGAACGGTGCCTTCCAGTCTGTTGATGAGCTGGAAGATGTGAGCAGTCTGGACGAATACCGACGCTGCCTGGAGGTGGGCTGTGACGAGGCGCAGGCGCTGAAGGTTGTCTGCCATTACAGCCGCGATAATGCCCGCACACCGTATCAGTGGAGTGATGAGGAGCAGGCAGGCTTTACCACGGGGACTCCGTGGCTGAAGCTGAATCCGAACTATCGCCGGATCAATGCAAAGGAGCAGATGGCACGCAGGGACAGCGTGTATGCATGGTACCGGGCGCTGATCAGGCTGCGGAACAATCCGGAGTATGCAGAAACCATTGTCTACGGAGAGACCGTACCGGTGCTTACAGCAGAGAAAGATATCATGGCATATCTGCGCAGCGGGGAGAACCAGCGGCTGCTGGTGATCGGGAATTTTGATGGTGAGAGCCGGAAGGTGAATCTGAGCGGAATCCGGAATGAAGATGAGAGGACGACAGTGCCGGGAGCCGTGAAGCTTCTGCTGAACAGCCAGAAAGCGGTGACGGAGGAGTATGATCAGAAGGCACAGGGCAGAGAAAAAGAATGCCCGGTGGATCAGGGCATTCTCACACTTGCGCCATATCAGGCGCTGATTCTGGAGGTGTAGGGGCAGCCGAAGCGGTGGGGGAAGCTGAGACTTCCGAAACGGAAACGGCCGTTGTGTCAGGAACTGAGAGGAGCGATGCTTTCCGGTATGCGGAGGGCGTCACTCCTCTTTTTTCTTTGAACAGTCTGGTAAAGTAGCTTAAGTTCCCGAAGCCGCACCGGAGACTGATCTCCATGACCGGCAGGGAGGTCTCTGACAGCAGGCGGCAGGCTTCTTCCAGACGGATGGTGTTGACATACCGGGTGAAGCTGCAGCCGAAGTTCTTCCGGAAGTACCGGCAGAGATAGGTGGGCGCCATGTAAAAATGGGCAGCCACGTCCTCTAAGGCAAGGGGCTCTGCATGGTGGTCGGCCAGATAGGAGATCATGGCGCGCATGGTCTCCAGCCGCTTTTCCCCGGGCAGGGACAGCCGGGAGGTGGGAATCAGGGCATTGTGTTCGATCAGGATGCTTAAGATCTGGAACAGGGCAGTCTTGGTGGCGAACTGGTATCCCTCGGGAAAGGTCTGGTGCAGCTTTGTCAGAAGGTCAAGCTGCTCCCGGACCCGGTCATAGCCGGGATTACCGGGACGGAGAAAGGTGGGAAATACCAGCTTTTTCTGAATCAGCGGCAGCAGGTACTTCTGCTGGCAGTAGTCCATCAGGTCAAAGGAGAGAAATTCCAGCGGAAATACCACCGCGTCATAGAGCACTCCCGCTTCCAGAGAGTGGAGCTGGTGAATCACCTCCCGGTTGATGAAGATGATGGTCCCCGCTTCCGGCAGAAAGGTCTCCCCATTTAAGGAAATCTGTATCTTTCCCCTGCGCAGATACAGGATCTCCACGTCGGGATGCCAGTGGCAGGAGACGTAGAAGCTGCCCACATCATCTTCCGTGTGATATCGCTCAAAGGGAAATAAAAAGGAACCGCGGGTCTTGGATTCCTGAAGGCTCTGGTCCATGGACATGGCAGGTCCTCCTTTCGATGTCATGGTTTGAAAACTGGCGGCAGCAAATGGAGGTGCTGTCGCTGAAATCTATTATAGCAGTGTGCAGAGGAAAAGAAAACAGGGGAATTTTTGTGCAAAACTGACAAATGGAATTGTGAATATCCACGAATGTGTAAAAATGATGGAGAAGGAATTGACAGTTCATGGATAAAGTGCTATATTCATGTCATAAGGTTCCGGAAACGTTACCGGTATCAGTACCGAGAACAGTTCCGGAAACAGAGCAGAAGAGATTTGACAGAAAGTAACAGGGGACCTTAAGAAAGCAACGCCCACAGGGCGAAAGAAAAGGAGAGGACATTATGAAACTGAAAAAATGGATGGCAGTATCACTGGCAGCAGCTATGACCGCAGGAACTCTGGCAGGATGCGGCGGCGGACAGACCGCTGAGACTGAGGCAGCTAAGACCGAGGCAGCGAGGGCTGAGGAGACCAAGGCCGAGGAGACCGAGGCAGCAAAGGCTGAGGCAGCAGGCGACGGTTCTGTATATTATCTGAACTTCAAACCGGAGCAGGCTGACCAGTGGAAGGCAGTTGCAGAGACCTATACCGAGGAGACCGGCGTTCCGGTAACGGTCGTTACCGCAGCAAGCGGCACCTACGAGCAGACCCTGAAATCCGAGATGGCGAAGTCCGAAGCACCGACCCTGTTCCAGGTAAACGGTCCGGTAGGTCTGGCATCCTGGAAGGATTACTGCTATGACTTAAAGGACACCGCAGTATACAAGGATCTGTCCAGTGATGATTTCGCACTGATCGGTGATGACGGCGCAGTAAAGGGTATCGCTTATGTAATCGAGACCTACGGCATCATCTACAACAAGGCAATCCTCAACGACTACATGGCTATGGACGGAGCAGTTGTAAAGTCTGTAGATGAGATCAACAGCTTCGATAAGCTGAAAGCAGTAGCAGATGACATGCAGGCGAAGAAAGATGAGCTGGGCATCGTCGGCGCATTTGCTTCCACCGGTTTTGACGCTTCCTCCGACTGGAGATTCAAGACCCATCTGGCGAACCTGCCGCTGTACTACGAGTACAAGGCAGACGGTATCTCTTCTACCGAGGCTGTAAAGGGAACCTACTTGGATAACTTCAAGAACATTTTTGACTTATACATCACCGATTCTGTATGTGAGCCGGCTCTGTTATCTGGTAAGACCGGAAGCGATGCAGCTGCTGAGTTTGCACTGGGCGAGGCTGTATTCTATCAGAACGGTACCTGGGCTTACGGCGACATCAAGGATAATGATGTAGCTGACGAGGACCTGGGCATGCTGCCGATCTACATCGGAGCAGAGGGCGAAGAGAATCAGGGTCTGTGCACCGGTTCCGAGAACTTCTGGTGTGTCAACAGCAAAGCTCCGGAAGAGGATATTCAGGCAACCCTGGACTTCTTACAGTGGGTAGTTGAGAGCGACGAAGGCAAGACAGCACTGGCACAGGAGATGGGCTTTGTAACTCCGTTCACCACCTTCACCGAAGAGTATCTGCCGGCTAACCCGCTGGTAGCAGCTGCTGATGAGTATGTGAAGAGCGGTAAGACCTCTGTAAGCTGGAACTTCACCACCATGCCGTCTGAGGAGTGGAAGAATCAGCTGGGCAGCGCAATGCTTGAGTACGCACAGGGCACCGGCGACTGGGATGCAGTGAAAAAAGCATTCGTAGACAACTGGGCAGCAGAGTATCAGGCAGCTAAGAACTAATTGAACCGCATTTGACTTATATGACCGCCGCAGAAATACTTTAACCTGAGAACCGTATTTTTGCGGCGGTTCTTTTGCAACAGGAGTCCTTGATAACAGGGGAGTGAAAAGAAATGGATAAAGCTATCAAACGTTATTTTCCGGTGTTTGTGCTGCCGACGCTGCTGGCATTCACCATGGGATTTATCGCACCGTTTATTGTAGGTGTGTATCTGTCCTTCTGTAAATTTACCACCATCAATGATGCGAAATTTGTGGGTCTGGTGAATTACACCAAGATTTTTACCGATGCAACCTTTGTTCACGCATTGTGGTACACAGCGCTGTTTACCATTGTCAGCGTGATTCTGATTAATTTCTTCGCATTTGTGGCAGCCCTGATGCTGACCAGAAAGGTGAAGGGAACCAACCTGTTCCGTACCGTATTCTTCATGCCGAACCTGATCGGCGGTATCATTTTAGGTTATGTATGGAACCTGCTGTTAAATGGTATCCTGCTTCAGTTTGGCAAGACGCTGACCTACTCATCCACCTATGGCTTCTGGGGTCTGGTGATTCTGATGTGCTGGCAGCAGATCGGTTATATGATGATCATTTACATTGCCGGCATCCAGAGCATCCCGGGAGACCTGATGGAGGCAGCCAAGATTGACGGCGCAAACAACTGGGATATTTTAAAGAATGTGACCCTTCCAATGGTAATGCCGTCCATTACGGTCTGCACCTTCCTGACATTGACCAACGGCTTTAAGCTGTACGACCAGAACCTGGCATTGACCAATGGTGAGCCGTCCAATATGTCCGAGATGCTGGCGCTGAATATTACCAATACCTTCTACGGAAGAACCGGATGGGAGGGCGTCGGCCAGGCTAAGGCAGTCGTATTCTTTATTCTCGTGGCAATCATTGCATTGACGCAGAATATCATTACCAGAAGAAAGGAGATTCAGCAGTAATGGGAAGCAAAAAACAGAAAATCAATACATTGATTACGGTTATTTTCTCTGTGTTATCCATCGCATATCTGTTTCCGATTGCGCTGGTAGTGCTCAACTCCTTTAAGAAAAAGGCGTACATCAGCAAACGTCCCTTTGCCATTCCGAAAGGCAAGATGTTTGTTGGATTTGACAACTATATCAACGGTATCGAAAAGACCGGTCTTTTCTCCGCCTTTGGATGGACCGTGTTCATCACCGTATTCTCCGTGCTGGCGATCATCCTGTGCACCTCCATGTGCGCATGGTATATCTGCCGCGTGAAGAATGCATGGACCACAACACTGTATTATATGTGCCTGTTTTCCATGATCGTACCGTTCCAGATGGTTATGTTCCCCCTGTCCAAGATTGCGAACATTCTGGGACTGACCACTCCCTGGGGACTGATCGTGGTGTATCTGGGATTCGGCGCCGGACTTTCCGTGTTCATGTTCACCGGATTTGTCAAGTCGATTCCGCTGGAAATCGAGGAGGCTTCCATGATTGACGGCTGTACTCCGATTCACACGTTTTTTGATGTGGTGCTTCCGATCATGCAGCCGACCTGCGTGACTGTTGCGATCCTGCAGACCATGTGGATCTGGAATGACTACCTGCTTCCGTATCTGATTCTGGACATGAAGAAATATAAGACCATCTCCATTGCGGTTCAGTATCTGCGTGGCGGCTACGGCTCCATCGATATGGGCGCCATGATGGGTGTGCTGGTGCTTGCCATCATCCCGATTGTTATTTTCTATCTGTTCTGCCAGAAATACATCATCGAGGGTGTTGTGGCGGGGGCTGTTAAGGGCTGACGATTAAACCCTGTGGTCTGAAAAAATGCCGCATGCCGGTACGGCTGCGCGGATAAGGAGGTACGCACCCATGCGTGCAAGTGGAATCTTAATGCCGGTTTCCAGTCTGCCGTCCAGATACGGAATCGGATCATTTTCAAAAAGTGCATATGAGTTCGTGGATATGCTGAAGGAGGCTGGTCAGCGGTACTGGCAGATTCTGCCGCTGGGACCGACCAGCTACGGGGATTCCCCCTACCAGTCCTTCTCCACCTTTGCGGGCAATCCGTATTTTATCGACCTGGACCAGCTGGTGGAGGAAGGATGGCTGACGGAGAAAGAGTGTCTGGCAGCGGACTTCGGGAAGAATCCGGCGCAGGTGGATTACGGCAAGATCTACAAGAGCCGCTTCAAGCTGCTTCGGAAAGCCTATGAGCGTGCCGGTGTGGGCGAGGATCAGGAGTTTCTGGCGTTCAAGCGGGAAAATGACTACTGGCTGCGGGACTATGCGCTGTTTATGGCGGTGAAGGACCGGTTTGAGGGCGTGGCGTGGAACGAGTGGGCGGAGGATATCCGCCTGCGCTGGGACAATGCCATGGACTACTACCAGCGGGAGCTGTACTTTGATGTGGAGTTCTACTCCTGGCTGCAGTATCTGTTCATGAAGCAGTGGACGAAGTTAAAAACCTATGCCAATGACAACGGCATCCGCATCATCGGGGATATTCCCATCTACGTGGCATTTGACAGTGCGGACGTGTGGGCGAATCCGGCGCTGTTCCAGTTCGATCAGGACAATATGCCGGTGGCGGTGGCTGGCTGCCCGCCGGATGGATTTGCCGCAGACGGTCAGCTGTGGGGCAACCCGCTGTACCGCTGGGATTATCACCGTGCCACCGGCTATGAGTGGTGGATCCGCCGGATCGCCTACTGCCGGAAGCTTTACGATGTGGTGCGCATCGATCATTTCCGCGGGTTTGATGAGTATTTCTCCATTCCCTACGGAGACAAGACAGCCCACGGCGGTCACTGGGAAAAGGGACCGGGCATGGATCTGTTCCGGACTGTGGAGGCACGGCTTGGAAAGCTGGATATCATTGCGGAGGATCTGGGCTATATCACCGACAGCGTGAAGCAGCTGGTGTGGGAGAGCGGATTTCCGGGCATGAAGGTGCTGGAGTTCGCATTTGACTCCAGGGAGGCATCGGATTACCTGCCCCATACCTATGTGCACAATTCGGTTGTGTACACAGGCACCCATGACAATGAGACCATCGAGGGATGGTTTGCCGGACTGGATGAGGCGGATCTTCAGATGTGTGAGGACTACATGAACATCCACCGGGAACCGGGGAAGAAGTATCACTGGGATTTCATCCGGCTGGCGATGCTCAGTGTGTCGGATCTGTGCATCATCCCCATTCAGGACTATCTGGGACTGGACAATAAAGCGCGGATCAACACGCCGTCCACCCTGGGCTGCAACTGGAAGTGGCGGCTGAAGGAGGGGCAGGTGAAGCCGGAGCTGGTGAAGGAGATTCGGCGGATTACGAAGATCAGTGCGCGGTAGTTGCCAGAGCAGGATAAATTTGATATAATGACAGCTGTTTGAACCGGAGGCGTGAGAGCAGCTGCCTGCGGCTGTGACCGGAAGGAGGCAGCTGCGGTAATCGGAGTGGTTGACCAGGATGCTGTGACGGGCAGTCCTGGTCAAATCTGTATTACGGGAAGAACCGGGAGGCGTGTACGGGGCTGTGATGGTGCAAAGCGGCTTTGGATTCCGGTTCTAAGAGTGACGAAGCGAGGTGGTTTCGATGGAATCGATTACGATAAAGGACGTGGCGCGGCTGTGCGGCGTGGGAGTCAGCACGGTGTCGCGGGCAATCAACAATCATCCGGATATCAACCCGGAGACGAAAGAGATGATTATGCGGGTCATTTCGGAGAATCATTACATTCCCAACAACAGCGCCCGGAACTTAAAGAGGCAGGAGTCCAGGACTGTGGCGGTGCTGATCAAGGGAATCACCAACCCGTTCTTTCACGGCATGATCAGGATTCTGGAGCACGAGATTGAGCGGAAGAAGTACAGCTTTCTCCTTCACCATGTGGATGAGGGGGAAAATGAGATCAGCGTGGCGCTGGAGCTGGAGAAGGAGAAGAAGCTCTGCGGAATCATTTTCCTGGGCGGCGCCATGGGGCATACGGAGGAGCAGCTGAAGCAGATTGGAAGCCCCTTTGTGTTTGCAACCATTCAGATGGAAAAGAGCGTGGATAAGCGACTGTATTCTTCTGTGTCCATCGATGACGTGAAGGAGGCTTACCGGATGGTGGACCACTTGATCAGCATGGGACACCGGAAGATCGCGCTGGTGGCTGCCAGAGAGGACGATGTGGCTATCGGACATATGCGTCTGGAAGGATATCAGAAGGCACTGGAGGATCACAAGATTCCGTTCCGGAAGGAGCTGGTGCTGCATCCGGTCAAGGGGGACAATCCCTACACCATGGAGAGCGGCTACCGGGTGACAAAGCGATTTCTGGAGGCGGGTGGGGATGCCACGGCATTTTTCGTGGTGTCGGACAACACGGCATTCGGCGTGTGCAAGGCCATCCGGGACGCGGGAAAGCAGGTGCCGGAGGACTATTCGGTGGCAGGCTTTGACGGAATCGAGATGGGGCAGTACTACAATCCCACTCTTGCAACCATGAAGCAGCCCTGCGACGAGATGGCAAAGGAGGCGGTGGAGCTGCTGTTTGACCTGATGGAGGAGCAGGGGGTGAACAGGCACCGGATCTTTACCACGGAGCTGGTGGACGGAGAGTCGGTGCGGACGGTGTAAAAACATCTTTGAAAATACCGTATATTCCGGCGCTGACCGGACACACTAGGATTAGTACAAAGGAAGTACAAATCAGAAACAGGTGAGTCCATGGGTAAGCCGAACAGGAAACTGAAGAAAATATTATTGATATTGGGAATCACAGGTGCAGTATACGGAAGCTTCCGCTACCTGCTGCCGCTTGTGGTTCCTTTTTTGCTGGCGTGGGGGCTGGCGATACTTTTGAAGCCGTCGGCGGCGTGGATTGCCGGGAGATGCCGGGTGACGGTGAGGCGGCGGAGAATGGGGTGGGAGCGAAGCAGCGCGGGGCGGC
>JAUNPU010000011.1:100671-115457 GCA_030536555.1 Eubacteriales bacterium
GGCGGCGGAGAATGGGGTGGGAGCGAAGCAGCGCGGGGCGGCAGTGGAAAATGGGGATGAGAAGCAGCCTGGGGCAGGAGCGGGTGTTGTCTGTGCCGGTTGGGATGGTTGGAGTGGTGGAGCTGGTGCTGATTCTGGGGCTTCTGGGCATCGGTCTGTATGGAATCGGGCGAAAGCTTCTTCTGGAGGCGGGGATGCTGACAGAGCAGCTTCCGATATGGATGGAACTGCTGGACGGGTGGCTGACCGGTCTGTGCCGACGCACGGAGGACTGTCTGCACCTGAAGGAAGGGCTTCTGGTGGTGGTGATGCGGGAAATGCTGAAGGGGCTGATGATCAGCGTGAAGGATGCTGCCATGCCTTATCTGATGGTCAATTCCGTGTCAGTGTTCCGGTGGGGGATCGGCGCTCTGGTGGGGCTGGTGATATTGCTGGCGGCTACCGGAATGGCACTGCAGGAGATGGATGTGTGGAAGAAACGGTGCCGGAGATCGGTGTTTCATGAGGAATTTGCGCTCATTGGCAGACGGCTGTCAGTGATGGCAGGCGCCTGCTTAAAGACGCAGGCGGTCATTATGGTGCTGACCTCCCTGATCTGCATGCTGGGCTTCCGGCTGCTGAAGAACCCGTATTACATTCTGCTGGGAGTCGGGCTGGGGCTTCTGGATGCGCTGCCGGTGCTGGGAACCGGCACGGTGCTGTTTCCATGGGCTGTGATCCGGGCTGTGCAGGGGCAGTGGAAGACGGCGGCGGTGCTGCTCCTGCTGTACCTGATCTGCTACATTCTGCGGGAGGTACTGGAGGCGAAGCTGATGGGGGGACAGCTGGGACTGTCTCCCCTTGAGACGCTGATTGCCATGTACGTGGGGCTGCAGCTGTTCGGAATTGCCGGCTTTCTGCTTGGACCAGTCGGGGTGCTGCTGATCCGGGATCTGGTGGAGACGGTGGAATGAAGGCCGGGATGGGATTTTGACGCTGTCAGAAGGCTCAGAGATTCCCGTTTTTAAAGTACCGGATCATCTCCTGGGTCAGGCTCACGTTGTTGTCATCCTCCAGCGGGATATCCTCCCGCTCAAACCACTCTGCCAGTGCCAGCTCTTCCCGGTCCAGCCGGATGTCATCGGAACCGTCCAGATCGCAGAAGAAGCCAGCCAGCAGGGAGTCCGAGTAGGACCAGGGCTGGCTTTTGTAGTAGCGGATGTTGGTCACCTTCAGACCGACTTCCTCCATGACCTCACGCTGGACGGTCTCCTCCAGGGTCTCACCGATCTCCGTAAAGCCTGCCAGCAGAGCATATTTTTTGTAGGTGCGCCCTGCATACTTGGAGAGCAGCAGGCGGTTCCCGTCGGTGACAGCGATGATGACAGCCGGTGAAATCTTTGGGTATTCCATCTGATGGCAGGTATCGCAGTACATCATCCGCTCTTTTTCGTGCTTTCGCAGCGGGGCACCGCAGTGTCCGCAGTAGCGGCGGTTCTCATACCACTGGTGAAGCTGGAAGCCGGTGATGGCGGCAAATGCCAGATGGCGCGGCATAGCGGTGCGGAAGAACTGGGTATTTTCCATGGCAAACTGCGAGGGGGCCGGAACCGTGATGTGATCCAGCAGGTAGAATTCCTGATCGTCTATGGCGAACAGGTAGGTGCAGTGGTCATAAATGTCAGGGTTGCAGCTTTCCAGATCTTTAAATCTGGGGAAATCAAAGCTCCGGTCATCGGTTCTCTGGACCAGCACGGCGCGGTCGCGGCAGCAGATGGCGCGGCTTTCCGGTCCGGGGCTGCGGTCCGGGCGGTAGGCGTTGTTGTACTTGTGCGGGGCGATGTCCTGTATCATGATGTGGGGGTGTCCTTTCTGTTATTAAATGGAAATAGGTTATGAATACAGCACAATTATAGTATGAGATTTGGGATGGTGCAACGGGGAATGTTGTGGTATACTGTTATCATTCCAAGAATGAATTTCATTTCCTGCGGAGTCTGTTCTGCAGATTGTTATCGCTGTCATCCTGACAGTCTGAGGTGCCAGACGGCACTGTAAAGACCGGTTCGGTCGTGAGTTCAAGTGGAAAATAAAATCAGGAAGGAGATTTTGACGAGGCTATTGCTGTTGCAGTTGATTTTGCTTATACTTATTAGGAGAGAAGTATGAGGAGGGAAGGAACGTGTGTGATGCGTTGATGGAATTGTTTGCGGATAAGCTGGAGGAGCGGCGTCAGGATGGACGTCAGGATGGCAGCCTGCAGCGTTTGGTCGGGCAGGTGAGAAAGAAGATTGCGAAAGGGCTTTCTGCTGAACTGACTGCGGATTGCCTGGAAGAGACAGTTCCGGTGATTCAGAGAATCTATGAAGCGATTCAGCAGAATCCGGAAGCAGAGGATCTGGAAATCTGTGAATTGTTAAAGTCTGTGATCCCTGCGAAGCAGACTACAGGCATGGTTTGACAGGATTCGCCGCTGCCGGTATAATAGGGATAAATCTGGAATAACCATGCAGTTGACATAAAATAAGCTGCAAGCTGGCAGCAGATGAATATTTTAGAGAATGAGGAGAATACAATTATGACATTTACCTACCCGGCGATTTTTACGCCACATAAAGATGACGAAGGATATCATGTGGAGTTCCCGGATCTGGAGTGCTGCGAGGCAGACGGTCCGGACCTTGAGGATGCCATGGACGAGGCGAGAGAAGCAGCGCAGAACTGGGTCTGGCTGGAGATTGAGGAAGGCGGAGATCTTCCGGCGCAGAGCCACATTGAGGATCTGGAGCTGCCGGAGGGAAGCTTTGCCCGCCAGATGATGATCCGCATTAAACTGATGCACGACAGCGAGTAAGAGGAGAATGGCTCTGCTGACGCGAATCACCATGGAAAGGAAAACTGTGCCATGACATATACCAGAAAGATAATCTGTCCCTACGACTGCCCAAGCTCCTGCGGACTTCTGGCGGAGACGGACGGAAGCCGCATATTAAAGGTAAAGGCGGACCCGGACCATCCGGTTGCGGCGGGACTGGTCTGCAATAAGATGCAGCATTACGAGGAGTCGATTCACTCGGACAGGCGGATTCTGACGCCGCTTAAGCGTGTCGGCGAGAAGGGGGAAGGAAATTTTACTCCCATTTCGTGGGATGAGGCGGTGGCGGAGATTACGGACCGATGGAAGGCGATACTTGCGGAGGAAGGACCGGATGCCATTCTTCCGGTCTATTTTTCTGGTGTGATGAGTGTGATCCAGCGGCGGTGCGGAGATGCATTTTTCAACCGGATGGGAGCTGTTCAGGTGGCAAAGACCCTGTGCTCCACGGCGAAGGGGACCGGCTATGCGTCTGTTATGGGCAAGACCGGATGTCTGGACCCGCGGGAGTTAAAGGACAGCGATTTCTTCCTGATCTGGGGCAGCAATGTGAAGGCCACCAGAGTGCATACGATGCCGGTGATCGCAAGGGCGCGAAAAGAAGGGAAACGGGTGGTGCTGGTGGAAGCCTGTGCCTGTGATATGGCGGATTTCTGCGACGAGATCCTGCTGGTCAATCCGGGAACGGACGGTGCGCTGGCACTGGCGATGATGCATGTGCTGGCAGAGGAACAGCTGGCGGATGAGGACTTTTTAAGAGATCATGCGGAGGGCTATGAGGCGTTCAAAGCCACCCTTCCTCAGTATACGCCGGAATGGGCGGAAGGGATTACAGGAGTTCCGGCAGCGCAGATTCGGCAGCTGGCGCGGGAGTACGGGGCAGCTAAAGCCCCGGCAATCCTGCTGGGAAGCGGTCCTTCCCGTCACGGCAACGGCGGTATGACCACACGGCTGATCGTGATTCTGTCGGCATTTACCGGGGCGTGGGGCAGGCCCGGCGGCGGCTACTGCGGCAGCAATCCGGGAGCTGGTCCCTATGTGGATGATGTGCGGGTGATGCGTCCCGACTTCCGGCAAAGACCGGGGAGAGAGGTCAATATCAACCAGCTGGGAGAGGTGCTTTCAGAAGGCGTGCAGAAGGAGGCAACCGGCAGTGATGCTTCCGGAGAGCCGGTGGACAGCGCATCCGCCGGTGTGGTGAAAAGTCTCTATGTCTACGGCAGCAACCCTGCATCCTCCGTCAGCGATCAGGCGAAGGTGCTTCGGGGGCTGCGCCGCCCGGATCTGTTTACGGTGGTCCATGAGCGGTTTATGACGGAGACGGCAAGATTTGCGGATATTATCCTTCCGGCGACTTTTTCCGTGGAGCAGACCGACTGCTACAATGCATACGGCTACTGCACCTTCGGCACGGCGAAGAAGGTTCTGGAACCGGCGGGAGCGTGTAAGAGCAACTGGGATACCTTCTGCCTGCTGGCGAAGGCTATGGGCTATGAGGAGGAGTATTTCCAGCGCACGGAGGAGGAGATGCTTGCAGATCTTCTGGACCATCCGATGCCGGCGCTGGCGAAGATTTCGGAGGCGGACTGGCAGACGTTGCGGGAAGGCGGCACAATCTCCACGCCCTTTGCGGACCATCTGGATATCCGGACGGAAAGCGGGAAGATGATGATTGTCAACGAGAAGCTGGCAGAGCCGATGCCACGCTATATCGAGAATCACGGCGGACCGGAGCCACTGCGGCTGATTGTGGTTCCGGGCTTCTACACCCTCAACTCTATTTTCCTGGAGAGGGACAGCCTGACGGATAAGCGAGGGACGGCAAAGCTGATTCTGCATCCCCAGGCGGCTGCAGCACGGGACATCGCCGACGGAGACCGGGTGATTGCTTACAATGATCTGGCAGAGGTAGAATTTGAGGCAAGGGTCAGCGAGCTGGTGGCACCGGGGACTGTGGCGGTGCAGGGAATCTATCACACTGCCGAGACCTGCGCGGGAACCTGCGGCAGTCCGGTAAGCTTCGGACCGGGGCCTCTGACCTCCAACGCATTGCATCATGGGCGGTTGTCTGACATCGGAGCCGCGACGACGATGAATGACAATACGGTTGAGGTGCAAAGAGCGCGGTAAGGTCAGGAGCCGCTGTCTGTCGAAATGCAAAAGAAGGTTAGATAACTGAAAAATCAAGAGAATTGTGTAATAATTAGGTTAAACTGTTTATAAGTGTTTGTAAAATGGGTTGTTTTTTGGAAATGTCAGTGCTACAGTAGCTCTGGTAAAGTCAGGGAACAGCCCATTTTTGCTGCCTGGCCGAGCAAAGGGAAGTTCTGGGAGACCTTCCTTTCAGCAAATTCAAGAGGGAATCAGGAGGAAAATCATGATCAGAAAAAAACATTTACTGTTAGCATCCATGGTGGCAGTGCTTGCAGCACAGTCCCTGCAGGTTGTCGCAAGCCCGGCTCCGGACGGCAAGACCGTAGCGGCCGAGACACTTGCAGCTCAGGGCGGCAAATATGAGGCGTGGAAGGAACAGTGGAAGACTATCAGCTCAGACTGGACGCAGGTTTCCATGACACCAGGAGCAGATGAGACGAAAATGAATTTTGCGTGGTATTCTCAGGAGGGAAGCAATGCGAAGTTTCGATATGGCAGACAGGCAGATCTCAGTGATGCAGTAAACGCCAATGTGAGCTATGAGACGGCTCAGGGCGGTTATCAGTCCAGCAAGGTGACTCTGACCGGTCTGGAAGCCAACACCACTTACTATTATCAGGTAGACGGCAAGGAAATCAACATGTTCCAGACCCGTAACCCGGAGAAATTCAGCTTTATTTTTGTGGGCGATCCGCAGATCGGCTCCTCCAACGAAGAGAAGGCGAAGAAGCCGGAGGATATTGTAAAAGACAGCTTTAAGACAGCGCAGTATGAGTCTGTAGCCAGTGACAGCTTCAACTGGAATCATACGCTGGAGACCGCTGTGAAAACTGCCGGTTATACTCCGGGCTTTGTTCTGTCAGCAGGCGATCAGATTCAGACCAACGCCAAGAAGGTAAAAGACACCTCCATCAGTGAGATCGAATATGCAGGCTACTTGAGTCCGGCAGTATTAAAATCCCTGCCCGTAGCAACTACCGTCGGCAACCACGACGCAGACAATGCCAACTACGGCTGGCATTTCAATGTTCCAAACTTAAGCCAGCTAGGTTCCAACGGAATTGCAGGCGGCGACTATTCCTTCCGTTACGGCAATGCCCTGTTCCTGATGCTGAACACGCAGGATACCAATGTGGCAGAGCACAAGAAATTCATCGAGGATACGGTAAAGGCAAATGCTGACTGCAAGTGGAAAGTAGTGACCCTGCATCAGGATATCTACGGTTCTGCAGAGCATTCCAACGAGCCGGAGATCACCAACCTGCGCTATGAGCTGGTTCCGATCTTTGAGGCCAATGACATCGATGTGGTCATGACCGGACATGATCATGCATATTCCAGAAGCTATATGCTGAAGGGCGGCGTGAAGACCAATGACTATACGGACGAGGCATTTGAGGAGGCACTGGAGCGCGACCTGGACAATGGAGACAGCAAGGAGCAGCTGACTGTGGCTCCTGCCAACATTACTTCCGGCAGCGGAGACGGAGCTGATCAGGCATACCTGGCTTATCTGAATGAAGTTATGGACAAAAATGCTGTAAAGAGCACCGACCAGACCCGTGTGGTAAATCCGGAGGGCATCCTGTACATGACCGCCGGTTCTTCTTCAGGAAGTAAGTATTACGATCTGGTACCGAGAAAGCAGAGCTACATTGCAGGCAGATGGCAGGAGGATGTTCCCACCTACTCCATCGTGGATGTGACGGATGACACCTTTACCATCAATACCTACCGCACCGATACCAACCAGAAGATTGACACCGAATTCACCATTGAGAAGCACTAAATCATGAAGCAGTTTAACCGGAGACATGCAGTTATTCTGCTGCTGACTGCCTGCTTTGCCCTGATCCTGCACATTGCAGGTGGGGTGGAGCGGACAGAGCTTTATCATACCCAGGGCCGGAGCTTCGAGAAAGCTCAGGTCCTGGAAATTTTACAGGACAATGAACAGGAGAGCGGGCAGTATGTGGGGCAGCAGACGGTGCTGCTTCTGATGAAGACCGGTCCTCACCGGGGCGAGGCGTTGGAAGCCTTCAGCTCCGCCAGCTATCTCTACGGTGCCCACTGCGAGCCGGGGATGCAGGTCATCGCCACGGTCAATGAAGGGGCGGGGGAGCTTTATGTGACGGTCTACGGATTTGACCGCAGCAGGATTCTCTGCCTGATTCTGGCGTTGTTTCTTGTCACCCTCTGGGCGGTGGGAGGAAAGCAGGGAATCCACGCGGCGATTGCCCTGGTATTTACTTTTGTGTCCATTATCGGTCTCTTCATCCCTCTGATCTACCGGGGCGTGTCCCCCATCGGGGCGGCGGTGCTGATTGCGGTCCTGACCACGGTGGTGACCATGTACATGATCGGCGGTGTGCCAACCAAGGTGTGGTCCGCCATCCTTTCCACCAGCATCGGCGTGCTGCTGTCGGGGATTCTGGCATGGCTGTTTGGCACTGTCACGAGGATCAGCGGGTACAATGTGGCGGATATCGAGCAGTTAGAGTATGTGGGCCAGATGACAGATATTAAAATCGGGGAGCTTCTGTACGCAGGAATCCTGATCTCGGCGCTTGGCGCCATCATGGATGTGGCGATGTCCGTCAGCTCCGCGGTTCACGAGATCCATTCCCATGCGCCGGAGCTGTCGGTCCGGGAACTGTACCGGTCCGGAATCCATGTGGGACGGGATATGATGTCCACCATGTCCAACACCCTGATTCTGGCATTTACGGGAAGCTCCATCAATACGCTGGTATTCATCTATGCCTACCAGTATGATGTGCGGCAGATCATCAATATGTACTCCATTGGAATCGAGATCATCCAGGGCATTTCTGCCACCATGGGTGTGGTGCTGACGGTGCCGGTGGCGGCGGCTGTGAGCGCGGGGATGTTGAAGCGGCGGGATACGAAAACGGAATGATTTCTGCCCAAGTGTTGAAATGGTGGTTAAAACGGACGCTTCCCATCTTGACAAAGCCTCCAAAATGCCGTAGAATCGACTTTGACGTTGAAGAGGATCAGTAAGCTGCCATACATTACAGAGAGGAGATCATCTGGTGTGAGATTTCCATGTCACTGAATGCTGAACCGGCCTTGGAGTTTCTGCACGAAAGTGCGGCGTAGGATTCCGGCGTTAACGGAATAAGAGCGAGTCTTTTTATGCGGGAGCTGCAGCGCCCGACGGGGGAGCTGTCACAGAAAGACTAACCAGGGTGGTACCGCCGAATTTATCTGGTCATTCGGTCCCTTGTCAGAGATGGCAAAGGACCGGGTGACTTTTTTCATTTACCAATTTAACTCATCAAATCAAAGGAGAACTGTCATGGCAAAAGACAAGAAATTAGTTGAATCCATCACATCCATGGACGTGGATTTCGCCCAGTGGTATACGGATGTGGTAAAAAAAGCAGAGCTGTGTGACTATGCAAGCGTGAAGGGCTGTATGGTCATCAAGCCGGCCGGCTACGCAATCTGGGAGAACATCCAGAAGGAGCTGGACAGCCGCTTCAAGGAGACCGGCGTTGAGAACGTGTATATGCCGTTATTTATTCCGGAGAGCCTGCTGGAGAAGGAGAAAGACCACGTGGAAGGCTTCGCTCCGGAGGTGGCATGGGTGACTCATGGCGGTCTGGATCCGCTGCAGGAGCGTCTGTGCGTGCGCCCGACTTCCGAGACCCTGTTCTGCGATTTCTATGCAAAGGACATTCACTCCTACCGTGATCTGCCGAAGGTGTACAACCAGTGGTGTTCTGTAGTGCGCTGGGAGAAGACCACCCGTCCGTTCCTGCGTTCCAGAGAGTTCTTGTGGCAGGAAGGTCACACCGCTCATGCAACGGCTGAGGAGGCTGAGGAGAGAACCATCCAGATGCTGAACCTGTATGCAGATTTCTGCGAGGAGGTTCTGGCTATCCCGGTTGTGCGTGGACAGAAGACTGACAAGGAGAAGTTCGCAGGTGCAGAGGCTACCTACACCATCGAGTCTCTGATGCATGACGGCAAGGCGCTGCAGTCCGGTACCAGCCACAACTTCGGCGACGGCTTTGCACGGGCATTTGACATTCAGTATGCGGCAAAGGACAACTCCCTGCAGTATGTACACCAGACCTCCTGGGGCATGACCACCCGTATGATCGGCGCTATCATCATGGTACACGGCGATGACAACGGTCTGGTACTGCCGCCGAGAATCGCACCGACCCAGGTTGTGATCGTTCCGGTACAGATGCAGAAAGAGGGCGTTCTGGACAAGGCATTTGAGATCAAGGCTGCACTGAAGGGCTTCAAGGTGAAAGTTGATGATACCGATAAGAGCCCGGGCTGGAAGTTCAGTGAGTCCGAGATGCGCGGTATTCCGGTACGTGTGGAGATCGGACCGAGAGATATGGTCAACAATGAGGCAGTTCTGGTTCGCCGTGACACCCACGAGAAGATCACCGTTTCTCTGGACAACATCGCAGAGGAAGTGGAGAAGCTTCTGGATACCATCCAGCACGATATGCTGGAGAAGGCAAGAGCACACCGCGATGCTCACACTTACGTGGCTACCGATCTGGACAGCTTCGTGGATACGGTGAACAACAAGCCGGGCTTTGTAAAGGCTATGTGGTGCGGATGCCAGGAGTGCGAGGATAAGATCAAGGAGCTGACCGCAGCAACCTCCCGCTGCATGCCGTTTGAGCAGGAGCAGCTGTCTGACAAGTGCGTATGCTGCGGCAAGCCGGCAACCAAGATGGTTTACTGGGGCAGAGCGTACTAATCGCGGCAGATGAGATACTGAAGATGGTGAAATACCGGAACAGGTGAAATACCAGAGCAATTGATTCAGAGTAACAGGAAATGAGATGGAAGCCATAAGGTCCTGCTTTCGGGCAGGGTCATATGGCTTCTTTTGGGCAGGATCCTATGCCCTTTTTGGGTGTGGCGGGGATTCGGGTATGAATTGCAGTTTTCATGCAGTTGAATTGCAGAAAAATGTCGTTGACAAGGGAAAGTCGGGTGTGTTAAGATTTCAATGCGATTCTCGTGGCGTTCTTGCCGCGAAAATCCTCGGGGATACTTCTTCCCCTGATTCCAGATTGTGAAAACAGATAACAGACAGGTGGTGGTGCTGATGAACGCTACATGATTTTTCTTGCGGTAACAGGGAGAATTGAATATAATAAAAGGAGAAGCCTATGAAATATACAAATAGGATGACTATGAAACCGTTGTCGGAATTGAACCTGCTGGATCGGTTTCTGTTTGCAGTTGCGATGGAAGACCGGGAGACGTTAGAGCTGGTGCTGCGGATCATTGTGGGGAGAAATCTGAAGATTTTTGATGCAGTCCAGACAGAGAAGGAGCTTCGGACAGCGCCGTGGCTCAGAGCAATCCGTCTGGACGTGATGTCCATGGATGAGAAAGGGGTCTATGATGCGGAGGTTCAGGTGAGAAATACAGGGAACTTAGAGCGGCGGAGCCGTTTCTATCAGGCTCTGATCGACAGCTCGCTGCTTCCGCCCGGGGAGGTTGATTTTAATCAGATGCAGGATTCCACCATCATTTTTATTTCTCCTTTTGATCTGTTTGGTAAGGGGAAATACCGCTACACATTCCGTATGAAATGTGAGGAGGCAGAAGATGTGGAGCTTGGAGATGGTGCGACCCGAATATTCCTGAATACCCACGGCGAGAACCCGGAAGAAGTCAGTGAAGAGCTGGTGGAACTGCTCCGGTACTTTGAGCACAGCACAGATGAGGTGGCTTCTGAGTGCCAGAGCGGACGGATTCAGGAGCTTCACCGGAGAATCAGCAGGATCAAATCCAATGAAGAGATTGGAGTGAGATATATGCAGGCGTGGGAAGAGAAGATTTATGATCGGATGGAGGCAAAAGAAGAAGGACAGAGAGAGCTGCTGAAGTCTCAGATTGAAAAGAAACTCCAGAAAGGTAAAACCATAGATATGATTGCAGATGAGTTGGAGCAGGAGTTGTCTTTGATTAAGGAGCTGATTGAGGAATTAGAGAAGAAAGCGGAATAATCTATAATGGCTGTAGGGATTATGATTCGTTTCAAAAATATAACAGGAACAGGTTGCTTGTCAATAATCTGTTCCTGTTAGGTTGAGTAAAGCCACAGGCAGATTTTTCTGTTGACAGATAATTTTTGCCTGTGCTATGATCAGGTTACGATTCTCGTGGCGTTCTTGCCGCGAAAATCCTTGGGGATACTTCTTCCCCTGATTCCAGATTGTGAAAACAGATAACAGACGGGTGGTGGTGCCGATGAACGCTGCATGATTTTTCTTGCGGTAACAGGGAGAATTGAATATAATAAAAGGAGAAGCCTATGAAATATACAAATAGGATGACTATGAAACCGTTGTCGGAATTGAACCTGCTGGATCGGTTTCTGTTTGCAGTTGCGATGGAAGACCGGGAGACGTTAGAGCTGGTGCTGCGGATCATTGTGGGGAGAAATCTGAAGATTTTTGATGCAGTCCAGACAGAGAAGGAGCTTCGGACAGCGCCGTGGCTCAGAGCAATCCGTCTGGACGTGATGTCCATGGATGAGAAAGGGGTCTATGATGCGGAGGTTCAGGTGAGAAATACAGGGAACTTAGAGCGGCGGAGCCGTTTCTATCAGGCTCTGATCGACAGCTCGCTGCTTCCGCCCGGGGAGGTTGATTTTAATCAGATGCAGGATTCCACCATCATTTTTATTTCTCCTTTTGATCTGTTTGGTAAGGGGAAATACCGCTACACATTCCGTATGAAATGTGAGGAGGCAGAAGATGTGGAGCTTGGAGATGGTGCGACCCGAATATTCCTGAATACCCACGGCGAGAACCCGGAAGAAGTCAGTGAAGAGCTGGTGGAACTGCTCCGGTACTTTGAGCACAGCACAGATGAGGTGGCTTCTGAGTGCCAGAGCGGACGGATTCAGGAGCTTCACCGGAGAATCAGCAGGATCAAATCCAATGAAGAGATTGGAGTGAGATATATGCAGGCGTGGGAAGAGAAGATTTATGATCGGATGGAGGCAAAGGAAGAAGGCAGAGAAGAGGGGAGAGAGGAAGGTAGAGAAGAAGGACAGAGAGAGCTGCTGAAGTCTATGATCGAAAGAAAACTCCAGAAAGGCAAAACAGTAGAAGCAATTGCAGATGAGCTGGAACAGGATCTTTCTTTGATTAAGGAGCTGGTCGAGGAATTGAAGCAGGAAGATTCGGAAAGTCAGGAATAAAGAAAATTAAGAGAGCAATAGAACGGAAGGAACAAATCATGATGCGGATGCAGATTCCCACACAGGTGGAGCAGATTATAAATACATTAAATAAAGCTGGTTTTGAGGCATATGCAGTGGGAGGCTGTGTCCGTGACACGCTGCTGGGGCGGACTCCGGGAGACTGGGACATTACCACGTCGGCGCATCCGGAAGAGGTGAAGAGGCTGTTTCGCCGGACCATTGATACGGGGATTCAGCATGGCACGGTCACGATTATGATGGACCGGACCGGATATGAGGTGACTACTTACCGGATTGACGGGGAATATGAGGATGGGCGTCATCCGAAGCAGGTGGAGTTTACCTCGAATCTGCTGGAGGACTTAAAGCGGCGGGACTTTACCATCAATGCCATGGCTTACAGCCATGAGACCGGGATTGTGGATGCATTTGGTGGCATGGAAGACTTGAAGAACCGGACAATCCGCTGTGTGGGCGATGCCATGGAGCGGTTTACGGAGGATGCACTGCGGATTCTGCGGGCGATCCGGTTCTCGGCGCAGCTGGACTTTGCCATCGAGCAGGAGACCTGGAACGGGATTTTCAGGATTGCGCCCAATATTGCGAAGGTGAGCAAGGAGCGAATTCAGGTGGAATTGACGAAACTGCTGCTTTCCGATCATCCGGAGCGCATGAGGCAGGTGTATGAGACGGGAATCAGCACCTACGTGTCCGGGGCATTTGCAGGACTTCCCTGGGAGCGCATGGAGATTCCGGCGAGCCTGCCGGCAGAGAAATATGTGCGCTGGGCGGCATTTTTGCGCTGTGCCAGGTTGTGTGAGGCGGCGGACGCACCTGGCACAGCGGTATCAGCGGAACTGGCTTCCGGGACGGCAGCGCAGACCGCAGTCCGGGTGCTGAAGGATCTGAAGCTGGATAATGATACGATCGCAAAGGTGCGGACGCTGGTGAAGTGGTCGGGAGTGGAGCTGGAAAAACAGCAGGATACTTTGGCGCAGGGGCAAGCCCAGACGCAGGGGCAAGAGCAGTCGGAGCAGCCAGATGGACGACCGGTATCCCCGGCGATTGTGCGCCGCGCCATGAGCCAGATGGAGCCGGAGGTGTGGGATGCGCTGCTGGAGCTCAACGACTATGATAATGAGATTCGCCGCCTGACAGAAGAAATCCGGGCGGCAGGGGACTGTCTGGACTTAAAGCATCTGGCAGTAAACGGACAGGATCTGATCCGGGCGGGGGTGAAGCCGGGGAAGGAGATGGGAGTCATCCTGAACCATCTGCTGGAGCTGGTGCTGGAGCATCCGGAACTGAACCGACGGGAAGAGCTGCTGCGGCACTGTCAGGAAGCATAATTTCCCCCTCCTCCTCATACTCTGAAATAGCTGATAAGCAAAAGAGTGGAGGGGTGGGCGTGAACGACAATTATCTGGAAGTTCTGGAGCAGTATGAGGGTGAGACCACGGAGGTCCGCCGGGGGCGCGGCGCCTGGATCTGTGAGCGGTCTGACGGGGTGAAGCTGTTGAAGGAATATCGCGGAACGCTGAAACGGCTGGAATTTGAGGAGGCTGTGCTGGCGGGGCTTCGGACTCTGGGACTGGAGTCGGTGGACCAGTATGTCCGCAACCGGGAAGGAGAGCTTTTCAGTACCGCGGAGGACGGGACCAGGTTCATCCTGAAGGACTGGTTTACGGACCGGGAGTGCAGCCTGAAGGACAGCCGGGAGATTCTGGGGGCGGTGAGCTGGATTGCGAAGCTGCACCGGGCGTTTCGGCAGATTCCCTGGCAGGAGGACTGGAACTCAGGGTCCATGCTGCCGCCGGGACTGGCGCAGGAGATGCAGCGCCACAGCCGGGAAATGAAACGGGTGCGGACATTTATCAGCGGCAAACGGAAGAAGAGCGAATTTGAGCTTTGTGTCATGCAGCATTTCGAGGAATATTACGGGCAGGCACTGAAGGCGCAGAAAGGGCTGGAACTGCTGGGAAAAGGTCAGGGGGAGGACCGGCTTTTTTTGTGCCATGGGGACTTAAATCAGCACCACATCCTGATGGGAGGCGGACAGGCGGCATTTATCGAGTTCAGCCAGATGCACCGGGGGGAGCAGATGGAGGATCTGTACCACTTTATGCGAAAGGTCATGGAAAAGCACGGCTGGAATGAGCATCTGGGGCTTTCCATGCTGGAGTCCTACGACCGGATTCTGCCGGTGGGAGAGCAGGATAAGGAGTGTCTGTACTACCTGTTTCTGTACCCGGAAAAATACTGGAAGCAGCTGAATTATTACAACAATGCCAACAAAGCGTGGGTTCCGGAGAAAAATGTGGAGAAGCTGAAAAGCCTTCAGATTCAGCAGGAATACAAAATGCAGTTTCTGCGGAAAATCCAGCAATAGAAAGGGTTTTCGCAGGAGCAAATGAATTGACATCATTCCCGGAAAGAGGTATTATTATAGGTGAAATACCAAAAAATTTAAAATAATTCGGGGGTGTTGAACATGTTTCAGGATGATTATAAGCGCTGGCTTGCAGCGGATCTGGAAGATGCAGATTTAAAGCC
>JAUNPU010000012.1 GCA_030536555.1 Eubacteriales bacterium
TAACTCCTCGACTATTTATAACAAGATTCTAATACATGAGATTGAAAAAGGCAACTATCAAACATAAGGTTAAGGAAGAACCGAAAATATCAAAAAATTGTCCAATGCGGTCTTGTAATCATGGATAATGCGGTTTTGGGTGGTTGACATAAAACCAGTTTGGACAATTTTTCTTGAAATCACCCTGGAATTATCCAAAGTCTCCTGATTTTTGGACAATTTTCCCTAAAATCGGCTTTTATTATCCAAACTGCCCCATTTTCCGCCTTAAAATCAAGCTTTCCTCTCTGGTTTTGGACAATTTTTGCAGTTTTTGCCATTTATTGTCCAAACGCCCTGTTAAGGTTGCCATCTTCTCCCCCTCCAAAATGCAATCACTGCTTCTTCTTCAAACTCAAAAACGCCGCCAGGTTCCCACGCTCATTGCCAACAGTTCGATGAGAAAACAGCAGCTCCGGGTTACAGTGCGTGCAGATATCTGTCGTATGAATCTGATTTGAGGGCACGCCGGCCTGTTCAAACACCAGCCGGTTCGCCCGCCATAAGTCAAGCTGATACTTGCCGTTTGGCTTCTCATAGGAAAGCGCCCGGGAAGCTTCACCGAACTCATGATCAAATGCCTCCACCACCTCGCCGCCGACTTCAAAGCAGTCCTGGCAGATGCTCGGTCCGATGCAGACGATCACCTCCGACGGTTCTGTGCCGTACTCTCGCTTCATCGCCTCCAGGGTCATCTTTCCCATCCGGTTCACCGTGCCCCGCCAGCCGGAATGAGAGAGTCCGATTGCCCTGTGAACCGGATCCAGAATGTAGAGCGGCACGCAGTCTGCGTAAAAGGTCACCAGCGTCATCCCCGGCACATTGGTGATCAGTCCGTCCACATCCTGATAGTCCCGCTCCCGGAGTACGCCTTTTCCGGCATCCTCCTCTGTCACAACGCGCACATTGGTGGTGTGGGTCTGGTAAGATACCACCATCTGGTCCATCTCCACGCCCAGTACCTGCGCCATGCGCCGGTAATTCTCCCGGACATGTTCCGGATCATCGCCTCTGCTGAAGGAGAAATTCATGGAAGCAAACCTTCCTTCGCTGACACCGCCAATCCGGGTGGAGAAGCTGTGGCTTACCATGCCTGTCTCCTCCAGCGCCGGAAATGCCAGATAGCATACCCCATCCTGATTCCTGATCAGAAGCTGCTCCGCTCCTGCTTTTCTTTTCCATTTGGTCATACATGCTTCCTCCATCAACTCACGCTCTTCCTGCGAATCACCTCATTGACCGTATATACCGTCACAAATGCCTCCGGGTCCTTCAGATTCAGCCAGTTCATCAGCTTCGCATACTCGCTTCGCCCCAGGATCGTGATCACCTCTGTCTTCCGGATCTTGTCGTAGGCGCCGGTGGCTTCATAGAGCGTAGCGCCGCAGTGCATGGTATGTACCAGATAGTCCACCACCTCCTCGTATCGCTCCGAGATGATGCAGACCCGCTTCCTCACATTGAAGCCCAGAATGAAGTGGTCCAGTACAATACCGTTCACATAGGTTCCCAGCACACTGAGGAACACCGTCTTCGTGTCGTAAACCAGACCAGAGGACAGCGCCACCAGCATTCCCGCCGCCGACATGGCAAATCCCAGCTCCACACGAAAATACTTATTTAAGAACTTGGCAATGATATCCAGTCCGCCGGAGGATGCGTTGTGGTTAAAGAGGATCGCAAGTCCGATGCTCACCACCAGCACATAGCCCAGCATATCCAGGAATCCGTCACCGGTCAGGGAGACATTATTGGGAAAAATCGTCTCAAACAGTCCGATCAACGCCGGAAGCAGGATGGAGGTATACACCGTCTTGGCTCCAAAATCCTTTCCAATGGTAAAGAATCCAAACACCAGCAGCACCGTATTCAGCACAAAGGTCATGACCGAGATGCGAAACGGCAGAAATTCTGCCAGCACGATCACCAGACCGGAGATGCTTCCCACCGCCAGATGGCTGGGAACCAGGAAGAAAAATACAGCTGCCGCCACCACCAGCGTCGCCAGCGTAATCACAAAATACTCTTTTACAAATGCAGTTACCTTCGTCTGCTTCATGTCCATGCTTCCTCTCTCAAAATGCATTTTGAATCCAGTGAATCTGGTCTCCCAGGATTCCAACCACGTCAAAACGGCATGGGGTGTCTTCCCCATACCGATGGCTGTACAGATAGTAGCGGGCTGTGCTGCGGATGTGCTGCTGCTTTCCATAGCTGACCGCCTCCTCCGGAGCGCCCTTGCTGCTGTCCTTCCGATACTTCACTTCCACAAATACCAGCGTCCTGCCGTCACGGCAGATCAGATCGATCTCGCCATTCCGGCTGCGGAAATTCTGTTCCAGAATCCGAAGTCCCCGGTCACTTAGGTAGTCCGCCGCCAGCTTCTCATAGCGGCTGCCTACCTGACGTCTGTTCTCCTGATATTCCTGCATGCTGTTATCCTCACTGCTTTTCCTGCGATACCGCTTCCCGGGAAACTTTTTCTGTAATGCTGCTTTCGCCTCTGCTGCACTGTCATTCCAGCCGCCCGTCAGGTTCCAAGAATCTTCCCGATAAAGCTTCTTCTGTGAATCGGGCAGGGACCGTACTCCCGCAGAGCCGCCGTGTGGACCGCCGTGCCATAGCCCTTGTGCTTTGCAAAGCCGTACTCCGGAAACAGCTTGTCATACTCGACCATCATATGGTCCCTGGTTACCTTTGCAAGAATGCTGGCGGCTGCGATGGATACGCTCTTGGCGTCACCCTTGATGATCGGAACCTGATTGATGGCAACTCCCGGTATCGTCACTGCGTCATTGAGCAGCAGATCCGGCTGCACAGACAGCCCGGCAATTGCCTGACGCATCGCCTCATAGGTTGCCTGCAAAATATTGATCTCATCGATCACATCCGGTCCCACGATCCCCACATTCCACGCGATCGCCTTCTCCTGAATCTCCACAAACAGCTCCTCTCTCCGCTTCTCGGAAAGCTTCTTGGAGTCGTTCAGGAACAGAATCTCGCAGTCCTCCGGCAGAATCACCGCACCGGCTACCACCGGTCCTGCAAGGGGTCCCCTGCCTGCCTCATCAATGCCGCAGATCACGCCGCTGGCAGCATAGGTATACTCATATTCCTTCATCAGCTCCAGACGCTCCCGCTCAGCCTGAAGCTTCGCTTCACTTATCTTTCTCACGTAAGTCTCCCCTTCTTCATTCGTGATGTCATAATTATTCCGCCGGCGGAAACTCCAGTGTAATCCGTCCCAGCTTTCCGGACCGGAAGTCATCGATCAGCAGCTTCGCAGCCTTGCTGTAGTCTGCCTCGCCGCCCTTCATGAGACATCCGCGCACTCTGGCAATCTGCCCCAGCAGCTCCAGTGCATCGTCGCTGTCCGCCTGGTAGCGTTCCTTCAGGGCATCTGCGTAGTGAGCGCGAAGGAACTTAAGAAGCTCCAGCGCCAGCTCGTCCCGGTTCAGGATCTCGTCATTGATGGAGCCGATAAATGCCAGCAGCAGTCCCACCTGCTGGTCCTCGAACTTGGGCCACAGGATACCTGGGGTGTCCAGAAGCTCCACGTTCTTATTCAGACGGATCCACTGGTTGCCCTTGGTCACGCCCGGCTTGTTGCCGGTCTTGGTGCAGGCTTTCCCTGCAAAGGAATTGATGAAGGTGGACTTGCCCACGTTGGGGATTCCCACCACCATGGCACGGATCGGCCGGTTCAGGATGCCCCGTCTCCGGTCACGCTCGATCTTCTCCCGACAGGCTTCCTGAATGACACCGTTGATCTGCTTTAAGCCGGCGCCGGTTCTGGAATTGATCTTCACCACAAAATATCCCTTGCTGCGAAACCATGCCGTCCACAGCTCATTGACCTTCTCGCTGGCAAGATCCGACTTGTTTAAAAGGATCAGGCGGGCTTTTCCCCTGCCCAGCTCGTCGATATCCGGATTCCGGCTTGCAAGCGGAACGCGGGCATCAACCAGCTCGATGATCAGGTCGATCAGCTTAATGTCTTCTTTCATGGCACGTTTCGCTTTGGTCATGTGCCCTGGATACCATTGTATATTCACAAGATTGTCCTCCTGTTGTGTTCTGATAGATACAGCATCTCGCTGCTGCACGTTACTTTGAATGAATCAGTTTTACATCGATAAACGGGAACAGCCGCAGCCAGACCTTTCCCATAATCTGCTTCTCTTTTACATTTCCCACATTGGCAAACCGGCTGTCCTCGCTGCTGTCCCGGTTGTCTCCCAGAAGAAAATACTCCTTCTCCCCCAGCTCAATGGGGTCCTCGGCAAGTCCTGCCAGAGACACCTGATCCAGCCCGTCCGTCTGCTCCACCCGCTGGTCATTTACATACAAAATCCCGTCCCGGATCTGTACCACGTCTCCCGGAATCCCGATCACACGCTTTACATTTGTCTTGTTGTCCTCCCGCTCGAACACCACCACATCCATGCGGTCCGGCTTCCCCAGATCATAGGCAAGCCGGTTCACCAGCACCACATCGCCGGAATTCAGAAGCGGAACCATAGACTGCCCCGTCACAGTCACCTGCGTGCCGAAGGAGTGGAGGCAGAACCAGGCAAATGCCAGCGCCACCACAATATCCACCACCCAGCTCGACAGACGACGGACCAGATTCTGCTCGTCATTCTGATAAAAATCCAATCACAGCACCCCGTTTTTATATTTCCAGATACAAACAAAGGGACAATTTTCATTGTCCCCTGGTTCTACGCAAATTATTTTACTAACTCTTTAACCTTAGCAGCCTTACCTACTCTGTCTCTTAAGTAGTTCAGTTTTGCACGTCTTACCTTACCCAGTCTGACAACCTCGATGTTGTCTACGAACGGGGAATGTACCGGCCAGGTCTTCTCTACGCCGATGCCGTTGGAGTTCTTACGAACGGTGAAGGTCTCTCTTGCGCCGCCGTTCTGTCTCTTGATAACGGTTCCCTCAAATACCTGGATTCTCTCGCGGTTACCCTCTTTGATCTTGTTGTATACTCTTACGGTATCGCCAACGTGGAACTCCGGTACGGATTCTTTTAACTGTGCTGCTTCAATGTTCTTAATAATTTCGTTCATTTGTGTGAACCTCCTTCATATGTTTGATGTTCTTTAATGCTTGTCGAGGGCAACAGAGGAACATCTCTTTTTCTTCGTCACAACGTTGCCAGTTTATCATAAAATGCCGGAAAATGCAAGCACTTTTTTAACGGATTTTCTCCTCATCCCCGGATTTCAGCTGTTCCAGGTACTGCTGCTCCTTTTTGGATAAGTTGGCGTCCTCTAAGAGATCCGGACGGCGCTCCAGGGTCCGCCTGATGGACTGCTCTCTGCGCCAGGTCTCTATATTCTTATGGTGTCCGGACAGAAGGACCTCCGGAACCCGCATCCCCTCGTATACCTCAGGACGGGTGTACTGGGGGTACTCCAGGAGATTGTCGTGAAAGGACTCGATCTCCGCGGAGGCGTCATTGTTCAGGACTCCCGGAACAAGACGGGAAATGCAGTCGATCATGACCATGGCAGGCAGCTCGCCGCCGGTCAGCACATAGTCTCCCACGGAAAGGTAGTCCGTCACAATCAGCTCCAACGCACGCTCGTCAATGCCCTCGTAGTGTCCGCAGAGGAACACCAGGTCCTCCTCCACAGCCAGCTCTTCAGCGATCTTCTGGTTGAAGACGCGGCCCTGGGGCGTCATGTAGAGGACGCGGGGGCGCTTTCCCAGCCTGTCGCAGAGCGCATGGTAGGCATCACAGACCGGTGCGGCCTGCATGACCATCCCCGCGCCGCCGCCGTAGGGAGCGTCATCCACGTGTCCGTGCTTCTCTTTGGTGTAATCGCGGATGTTGATGGCTTCGATGGACAGAAGCCCCTTGTCGGCAGCTCTGCCGATGATGCTGGTGTTCAGTCCGTCCAGTACCATGTCCGGAAACAGGGTCAGAATGTGATAGTTCATGATAGTTCTGCCTCCTACAGGTCTAATAAGCCGTCCAGAATGTGAACGGTCACCGTCTGCTGGTCTAGGTCCACATTCAGGATACACTGGGGGATCGCCGGGAACAGATATTCCCTGCCGTCCTCCGCCTCGATCACATAGACATCGTTGGCTCCGGTCTGCAGCACATCCGTCAGGGTGCCAAATACCTCGCCCTCGTCGGTGACCACCTTAAGACCGATCAGATCCGTGATAAAGTTCTCATTGGGCGCCAGCTTCACAGCCTGGTCCCGGCGGATCAGCAGGTCCTTGCCTTTGTATTTCTCAATCTCATTAATATCGTTAAACTCCTTGAATTTCAGGATGACCATGTTCTTAAAGAACTTGACGCTTTCGATGGTCAGCGTCATCTGCTCACGCCCGGTATCCAGGATGACTGTTTTCAGCTTCTTAAAACGGTTTGCATCGTCGGTGGTCGGAAATACCTTTACCTCACCGCGCACGCCGTGTGTGGAGGAAATGACGCCCACTCGCAATGTGTCTTCCATAATGTTTACCTCTGTCAGAATATCGTGTGAAAATGTGTCATTACTATACCTAATAATACGAAAAAAGCTGCCGCAGGATAGACCAGACGGCAGCCATGGCGGCTATTGACTTATTATTGAATATCTACAACAACCTTTTTTTCTTCTTTTGAAGCAGCTGCCTTGACAACGGAGCGGATTGCTTTCGCAATTCGTCCCTGCTTGCCAATCACCTTGCCCATATCAGACGATGCCACTTTCAGCTCAATCAGGGTCTCGCCATCTTTCTCAGTCTCGGTAACAACCACCTCATCAGGATTGTCAACTAATGCTCTCGCAATTACCTCAACTAATTCTTTCATAGCAATCACCTCATCATTACTGGATGCCAGCGGTCTTCAGGAGCTTCGCTACGCGATCAGTCGGCTGTGCGCCATTAGCTAACCACTTTTTGGTTGCCTCCTCGTCGAACTTGATGCCGCTCGGCTCCAGGTTCGGATCGTAGGTTCCTACCTCCTCGATGAATCTACCATCTCTCGGGGATCTGGAATCTGCAACAACGACTCTATAGAAAGGTTTCTTCTTAGCACCCATTCTCTTTAATCTCATCTTTACTGCCATGTCAATTTCACCTCCTTGAATTTAATCTGAAATCTATCAACAAATACAGATATCTGCATTGTTACCAATATCACTCTGACGCCACATGACGTCTGTTCCTTCATATCAGAACGGCATCTTGAACTTGCCCATCATACCGCCAAGTCCGCCTAAGCCGCCACGGCCCTTCTTGCCGCCCATCATGCCCGGAAGCTGCTTCATCATCTTCTTCATCTGGTCAAACTGCTTGACAATGCGGTTGACCTCGCTGATGTCTACGCCTGCTCCCTTTGCAATGCGCTGCTTTCTGGAAGGATTCATAAGAGAGGGGTTCGCCCGCTCTTCTTTGGTCATGGACAGGATAATGGCCTCCACACGGTCCATCGCCTTCTCGTCGATCTCCGGCATACCGCCCTTCAGCTGTCCCATACCGGGAAGCATGCTCATGATACTGCCCATGCCGCCCATCTTCTTGATCTGGCTCATCTGGTCCAGGAAATCGTTGTAATCGAACTCCGCTTTCCTGAGCTTCTGGCTCATCTCCTTCGCCTTCTCCTCATCCACTTCCAGCTCAGCCTTCTCGATGAGGGTCAGGATATCTCCCATGCCAAGGATTCTTGATGCCATACGGTCCGGGTAGAACTGCTCCAGATCGGACAGCTTCTCGCCCATACCTATATATAAAATCGGCTTGCCGGTGACTGCTCTGATTGAGAGCGCCGCACCGCCTCTGGTGTCGCCATCCAGCTTTGTGAGGATGACACCGTCGATACCGACTTTATCCTGGAAATTAGAAGCTACATTCACCGCATCCTGACCGGTCATGGCGTCAACCACAAGAATGGTCTGGTCTACGTGTACCGCTTCCTTGATATTGACAAGCTCCTCCATCATGCTCTCATCCACATGAAGGCGTCCTGCCGTATCCAGAATGACTACGTTGTAGCCGTTCTTCGCCGCATGCTCCATAGCGGCCTTTGCAATATTCACCGGGTTCTGGTTCTCTCCCATGGAGAATACCGGGACACCCTGTTTGTCTCCGTTGATCTGCAGCTGCTGAATCGCCGCCGGACGGTATACGTCACAGGCTACCAGCAAAGGCTTCTTACCCTTGGCTTTCAGCTTTCCTGCAATCTTCGCGGTGGTGGTCGTCTTACCTGCGCCCTGCAGACCTGCCATCATAATGACGGTAATCTCGCTGCCCGGCTTGATGGCAATCTCCGTAGTCTCAGATCCCATCAGGCGAATCATCTCTTCGTTCACAATCTTAACGACCATCTGACCCGGCTGTAAGGAACCAAGTACCTCCTCACCGACGGCCCGCTCCTGTACGGAGCTGATGAACTGCTTCACTACCTTGAAGCTTACATCCGCTTCCAGCAGTGCCATCTTGACTTCCTTCAGCGCTGCCTTCACATCGCTCTCCGTCAGTCTTCCCTTGCCCCGCAAGTTCTTGAATACGTTCTGTAGTTTTTCAGATAAGCTCTCAAAAGCCATGCAATATCCTCCTGCCTGCGGTTGTCTGTGTCAGGTCATCCGTCTCCGGACGTCTGCCTGCTACAGCTCTATGATGTCGCTGGAAATCTGATCAATCTGACGGATCAGTTCCATGTCCTCTGTCTCTTTGAACTCCCTGGTCAGCTTCTGAATCTCACCGACCATCTCTCTGGTCTGCTGAAACTTGCTGATCAGATGAAGCTTTTCCTCGTAGCCGCTTAAAATCTTGTCACAACGCTTAATCAGGTCGTGAACTCCCTGTCGGCTGATTCCCTGCTCCTCGGCAATCTCCGACAACGACATGTCATTGAATACCACGTCCTCGTAGACCGTCCTCTGGTGCTCGGTCAGTAACTCTCCGTAGAAATCATACAGGAGACTTTGTTTTACAATGCTTTCCATAACATCACCTTGGACATCATACACGATAATGGCGCGGGTGTCAAGTATTTTTTCTTTACACCTTGAAAATTATTTTTCAGGGGTGCTTCTGCACAACCTTATTTTCCATTTTTCAAATAAGCATCCACCGCTTCCGGCCCGTACACCGTCATCAGGCAGGCTGCATCTGCAAATGGAGTCCACTGATGATCCTTTGACATCTCAGCATCCGTCCGATTCAGATACCGGTTCTGCAGATTGCCCCAGCCGTAACCATTTCCGCCGTTCCCATCCACTACCGGGTCATCGGAGGTCACATCCACATGATACCAGTGCCCATCCAGCTTCACCATATTCCAGTCATGCATCTCGCCGCCATAGGTTCCATAGATAAATTTCGTCTCCAGACCGCAGGCATCTGCCAGCCAGCAGAAGGCTTCCGCATAGCCTTCGCATACCGCCTCCCCCATAGCCAGAGCGCCGTATGCATTGTGGCTCTCCTTCGTTTCCATTCCAGCCAGATACTGTTCATAGGGATAGGTCACATTCGCCGTAAGATACTGGATAATCTGCATCTCCTTTTCAAAATCCGTCATTTCCTCTCGTATGCAGTGATTCTTGAACGCGGCTGCCACTCTCTGCATGACCCCATATTGCTCCGCCGTGTAGGGAAACAGCTGTCCCCTTCCATTATTCCAGCTGATATACACGGTTCCCGTCTCGGTTCCCCACTGGTGAACCGAATTGGGATAGCAGATGGTTTCCCTTACCGGCTGCCACACCTGATCAATGGAGCTGTAAAACACAGAATCCACCGGAATTCCCTGATTTGGTCCCGGAATCAGATTCCCCTTCTCATCCAGTTTTGCAGACCAGCAGACTCTCACCTTTCCGGCTGCGGCCGCCTCCTTCGCCTCGGTCTCCAGCTGCTTCTTCTGCTCCAGACCCAGCTCCGACTCCGCACGGCTGTCCCAGGTTCCGGCCTGGGCTTTCGTCCAGGGGATCCAGGTACCCGGCAGAAATGAGAAAGAAAGCGTGGCACACACCACAGCTGCTATCATCCTTTGTTTCCAGTTTTTCATAGGCTCCTCCCATGCTTCGTTGCGCGCTCCTGATCCGTCATGCCGGTTCACACCCGTTCCCGTATATAATCCATGCAGATCTCCCGAATCTCTTCCATATCCCGTCTCGTCTGCGGATTCCGGTATACGATCCGGTCCACGTTGCGGTTCAGATAGTCCCGTTTCAGAATCCACCGGAAGCTGGAACGGAAATTCAGGTCAAATATAAATGCCAGATAGGACACCCAGCAGTCCATATGAGTCACCCGGTCTCCGGACAGAATACAGTGCCTTGCCCGGACCGTCTCCAGAATCGCCGGGGTGATCGACTCACTGGCCACCTCTTCCTCCGGTGTGTCGAACAGGGTTTCCACCTTTTCCGTATCCTTCACACGGAAATTGTCCAGCTTGTCCGCATCCCGGATGATCTGGCAGTGAAGCCGCTCCCGCCCGGAAAGCCCTTCGATGTCATCCAGCGAAAATACGGAATGATACCGAATCGCTTTTTCAATGATACCATCGTACTGGCGGTCCTTAATAAACCGCTCGATCATCCTGTCCTCAAACAGAACCTTCACTCCAAACTCTGCGTGATTGAACATCTGGTCATTGAAGCTGTTAAACTGCCTCAGCTGCTCGAATCTTCCGATGTCATGGAGCAGTGCAATGAGGATTGCCAGCTGATGATCCTCCTCCGCAAACTGTTCTTCCCGACAGATTTCATCTGCCGCATGCAGCACTTCATAGGTATGGACTGCTTTCAGATTGATCTTGTCATCGCTGCGGTCGTAGCTGTTTAAGTACTCTTCAAACTGAGCTCTTGCATAATCATTGTCTATCATCGGTACCATTCCTCCAAAACAAATTCTCTCCTACACCCCGATCTTCGGGCAGATATCCTTCAGACAGCACGTCTCACAGTAGGGCTTCGTCCGCGCCGTGCAGACATCCCGTCCATGATACACCAGACGATGGCAGAAGTCGCTGCCCTCCTCGGGAGGAATGATCTTCCAGAGCGCCATCTCCACCTTCTTTGGCTCCTTGATGCCGTCCACCAGACCCATGCGGTTTGTCAGGCGGATGCAGTGGGTGTCGGTCACAATGGCCGGCTTTCCGAATACATCGCCCATGATCAGATTCGCACTCTTGCGCCCCACTCCCGGAAGCTTCATCAGGGAATCAAAGTCATCCGGCACCCGTCCTCCGAACTCATCCCGCAGCATCTTCATGCAGCCGCTGATGTCCCGCGCCTTGCTGGCTCCCAGACCGCAGGGGCGCACAATCTCCTCGATCTCCTCCACCGGTGCAGCCGCCAGCGCTTCAATATCCGGAAACTTCTCATATAAATTGGGCACCACCACATTGACGCGGGCGTCGGTACACTGAGCCGCAAGGCGGACGCTGACCAGCAGCTTCCACGCCTCCTCATAGTCCAGCGTACAGCCTGCATCCGGGTATTCCTTTCGCAGCCGCTCAATGATCTCCAGAGCAAGTTCTTTCTTTGTCATATCCGTATCTTCCTCTCTTTTTTGTTCCGCCTGTCACCCCAGCAGACCGTACACGATCACCGAGAAAGTCTCAATCCCATGTACCAGCACCCGCTCGTCAAAGTCAAATGCGGTGGTATGCTGGGCAGATGCCATGTCGGTCATGGAACGCATGTAAGTCGCCTTGCCGCCGTGGGACTGCACCCGGTTCATCATCAGGGAAATGTCCTCGCTGCCCCAGTTCTGTGCATTTTCACAGCTGCTGACCGTCAGGTGGGGCAAATGCTCCCGCACCGCATCACCAATCCAGGTCAGAAAGTCCAGATCGCTTTCCTGGGACTCGGCAGAACCCTGGGGAATCAGCTCCACACTGCAGCCGGTCATATCGGCAGCCGCCTGGCAGATTCGTCTCGCCTGGGCATCCATATATTCGTTGATTGCCGTAGTCTCGCCCCGGACCTCAATCTCCAGCTTCACCTCATCCGGAATCACATTGCGGCTGGTGCCTCCGTGGATCGTTCCCACATTGACCCGGCTGATGCCGGCACTGTGACGGGGAATTGCAGTCAGGTTCAGCACCGCATTGGCAGCCGCCACAATGGCGCTCTTTCCATTTTCCGGGAAGCCGCCTGCATGGGCAGCCTGCCCGTGAAAGACCACATCATACTTGCTTGTCGCCAGAGAACCCCAGGTACCCGGAGTCACATCCCCGTCATCCGGTCCGCCGGTGGGAGCAATGTGGGTTCCCGCAAAGTAGTCCACATCATCCAGATGTCCGTGAGCCACAATCGGACCTGCTCCCTTGGCTCCTTCCTCCCCCGGCTGGAAGATCAGCTTCACCGTGCCGTGCAGGCTGTCTCTGATCTTCATCAGCACCTCGGCGGTTCCCAGACCGATGGTTGCATGGGCATCATGCCCGCAGGCATGCATCATACCGGGATTCTGAGAGGAAAATCCCTCCACATAGGGGCGGTGCTCCGGCGTGTGATCCTCATTCATCCCAAGGGCATCGATGTCGAACCGCAGCGCCACCACCGGTCCCTCGCCGCAGCGCAGGATGCCGATAACGCCGGTAAATCCCTCCTTCATCTCTTCCGTCAGATACTCCTTCGGTGCTCCCTGCTCAAGCGCCACAGCGGCATGCTCTCTTAAGGTCTCCTCAGAGGGCAGACCATAGCGGGCAGACTCCAGACATACCGCCTTTCCCGTCAGCACCTCATATCCCAGCTCCGTCAGTGTCTTCGCAATGATGGCAGAAGTCCGCATTTCCAGCCATGCCGTCTCCGGGTATTTATGAAAATCCCGCCGCCGTTCCAGGCTTTTCTGATCCAGTTCCTTCGCATAATTGATGATATTCTGATACATGATTGATCCCTCCGTCAACGCACAATGATTCCGTTTCAACTGCTTTCGCATTTTATCATCTTAACATATTCAGGCTCAAAAAACAATTGAAGATGACGCATATTCATCGTATAATGACAGTATCGGATGCCATGCATGATCCGGCACCGACACCAACGA
Organism: Eubacteriales bacterium; assembly: GCA_030536555.1. Lineage (GTDB taxonomy): Bacteria > Bacillota > Clostridia > Lachnospirales > Lachnospiraceae > Brotaphodocola. Next base: position 13,054 of record JAUNPU010000012.1, read on the forward strand.
AAAAGCGAGGAACTATTTTATGAAACCAGCTCTGATCATCGGCTCCACCTGTGTGGATGTCATTATCAATATCGATCATCTGCCGACAACAGCAGAGAATATCCGTCCCACTGCCCAGAGCATGTCTCTCGGCGGCTGCGCATACAATGTCAACCATATCCTGCGCCTGCTGAATGCTCCCCACACCTTTATCAGTCCCGTGGGCGGCGGCACCTACGGCGATTACGTTGCAAAGGAGCTTAAAAATGCCGGAATCCCCGTTGCCATCCGGGTGCCGGAGCAGCCCAACGGCTGCTGCTACTGCCTGGTGGAGGCCTCCGGAGAGCGCACCTTCATGTCCTACCACGGCGTGGAATATACCTTTCAGAAGTACTGGATGGAGCCGTACAACGCAGACAACTATGGTCTGACCTATGTATGCGGACTGGAGATTGAAGAATCCACAGGAGACAACCTGATTGAATACTTAGAGGCCCACCCCCAGCTGCAGGTCTGCTACGCACCGGGCCCCAGAGGGAAGCTGATCGATCCTCACAGGACCGAACGGATGATGAAGCTTCACCCGATTCTTCATATTAATGAACAGGAATCACTTGATTTAAGCGGAAAAGAAGATTATCAGACTGCCGCCGCTTATCTCCATGAGATCACCGGCAACACGGTTATCATCACCCTTGGCGAGAACGGCACCTATTGTCTGGAGCAGAGCGGGGACAGCTACCAGATTCCGGGGATTCCAGCCGACCATGTGGAGGACACCATCGGCGCCGGAGACTCCCACATCGGAGCCATCATCGCCTGTCTGACCAAAGATATACCCTTAAGGGATGCCATCGCCTATGCCAATAAGGTAGCCAGTGCGGTGGTTGGCGTGAAGGGGGCTTCCCTGCCGGCGGAGCTGCTGCCGGAGCTGTAAAGAGGAAGCTTCTCACTCCCCCTGCCCCGCCTGCCGCAGCCGCTCCTGCAGTTCCATATCCTTCCCCACCGCCACGATCCGGTCGAGAAGATCGTTGTAAGCGCCGTCATCATAGGTATACCAGACCGGCTCGCAGACCTTCTGAAACTGAGCCAGTTCCTCTGCTGACAGCTCTGTGACCGCAACCTGCTTGTCCTCCAGCTGTCTGCGGGCGTCCGCCTCCGCTTCCGCCCAGAGCTGCTTCTGGTACTCCCAGGACTCCAGGGCAGTCTGATCGATGATTTCCAGGTCCTTCTCGGAAAGCTCTGACCGGGTCTTCTCACTCATCACCAGAATATCCGCCGACCGGGTATGACAGTCATTTAAAAAATACGGTGCCTCCTGATAGAAGGACTCCTTTAAGTAGTTGACGATGGAATTCTCCCCGGCGGCAATACTGCCATCCTGCAGGGCCGGGTAAATGTCCTCATACTCCATCACCACAGGCTCCGCACCCAGCGCCTCCATCACCGACATCATCAGCCGGGACTGCTGGATGCGCACCCGCATCCCCTTTAGGTCTTCCGGGCTCTGGATCGGCTTTTTGCTGCTGTAGAAGCAGCGGGCTCCTGCATCATAGTAGGTCAGACCGTACATCTGCTGCCCTTTCATCTTATCGCCCCGAAGCAGCTCCATACCGATCTTCCCGCCCTGCACCGCCCAGAAATGCTCCTGATTACTATACAGATAGGGCATCACAAAGGCATGGTACTCCGGCACAAAGTTCGCCATGACCGACAGATCCGCCTTCACCATGTCGATGCCGCCGTACTGCAGCTGCTCTAAACAGGTCACCGAATCCCCCAGCTCGCCGTCATGGTACACCTCGATCTGAACCCGACCGTCCGTCCGCTCCTTCACTTCCTCTGCAAACCAGTCAAGTGCCACGCTGGTGCATACATCGCTCTTTAAATTGTTGGCAAGAGTCAGTGTAACCGGCTCTTCCCTGTCCCAAATATGAAATATCGCCTGAACTGCCATAAAGCCCAGCAGCAGTCCGCCGCAGATCATTCCAAAACCAAGCCATTTACTTCTTTGCATGATACTGCCTCTCTATTCTGTCAGATGATCCTCAAACCTGTTGAATAGTTACATCCTATCACATTTTCCATGCAAAAGCTACTATATGACCTGATTGTCCGGAAAATTTACCTTTCCCACTTTTCCTTCATCAGCTGAAAGATTTCCCCGTCTGTCAGATGATTTTCCATGTTCATGATCAGCATGACCCGGCGATCCTCCTCAGAATAAAGGAATTCCCGCTGCCACTGATAATAATGAGGTCCATCACCGACCGTACGAATCCATGCCATAAGACCTTCCAATACCCAGGCAGTCTGCTTTACATCGGTCAGGCACTCATTTTCATAAAAGCCGTTCCACTTTCCATGCTCCCGGCTGCGCATGCTCTGATCTGCCATGCGGTATTGCTCTGCCGCCAGCCCCACATAGTAGAACGCGTGCTGATAATCAGCCCTGCGAAAATCCTCATACCCGCGGACGAAGCATGATGCACCCCTGTAGCAATGCCGGTAAATCTGTCCCTGAAGAAGCAGGGAATCCTCCAGCAGCTGTCCTGCATGTTCCGGCAGCTCCAGCGCCACCCTCTGACAGTCATGGACAAACCGCTCATAAGCTGCAGCTCCCCTCCGGCATCGCTCCCCGTACCATGCCATCTGACCATCCAGGCTATCCGCGTCACAGGCCCAGCACAGATCCTCCGACGGACCGAATGCAGTGCCCGCAGAGCTTGACAAGCTCCCCCGCATCCACTGAGTCGCCAGCATCCGGCATACATGGTTGCAGAACTGTTCCCCGGCATGATCGTCCTCATTGGGACCATAGGCTACAGCCGCGTCAAAGTATGACGCAAAGCACCTGGCAACTCCCAGTTTTTGCTCCCGACTCAGAAAATGGTCAAAATACCGGTCGATATATTCCATCGTATATCGCTCAGAACAGCAGCTCGTTTCCTCAAGCCCATCGACCTTCTCCGGACATTCGCTCCTCTCCAGGCAGCCCCCTCCTTCCCGCCATACCTTCGCCAGCAGCCCCAGATAGTAGCTATGCGGCTTTACATTGGAGCAGTTGACAATCCAGTAATCCCTCATCCCGCGCTCCAGCACCTGCGACAGCTCCCGAAGCACAAACTCCGGTCGGTTTGGAAGCATGGTGATGTGGTTCGCCGCCTGAAGATCGTAAAAGGATACATGATAATAAATCCCGTGATGCTCCCTTCCGGCTTTCTCCTCAGACACCGGAACAGGTGCCAGAGACGAAACCCTTGGATTGCGGTTTTCCTGACGGCGGGACACCATCCTGCCATATCCATTGTCCGCCCAGATCTTGATCACATCCTCCGGCAGGTTCAGATGTCCGTCCCGATAAAGCTCCATGGTCTCACCGTAAAGGTTGGTGCAGCACACTGCCTTAGGGTCAGCCTTCTTCACCATATCGTACTGCCTGCGGATCAGGCTGCTAATCAGCTCTCCCCTCGCCTCATCGGTCTCGTACTGCGGGTCATTTTCCCAGAAGGGGCAGTCTCCCTGTCCGCGAAAGCCCAGATTCCAGATTACCCGAAGTCCCTTCTGGGCTTCGATTCCCTCCTGCCACAGTTTCTCAAACAGGTCTGCGTGCTCGGCATAGGAGGGCGTCAGATCCGGATAAGCCCGGGCAAACATCTCCGCCCCCAGCGGCTCCGCATGGTGATGGGTGATGGCAAGTCCCATATCCGATGCCAGCTTCCGGTTCATCCTCCCATTTTTGTCGGTGCCCGGAATCACCATATTGCCGCCGCACCGCAGCAGTGCCTCAAACACCATCTCCCACGGCTTTTGGGCACTTCTTCCGACCTTCCATGTATGAATCAGCACCTCATCATTGACAAACCAGCCCCGCAGCCGGACGGCAAAGGGGCGGCTTTCCAGCAAAAAGTCATCTGCAATCTCAATCTGGTCCTGTTTTTCAAATATCTGGTCATTCCAGAACCAGAAATCCTCCACCCCCAGACATTCCCTGCTGGCTGCGTAGATGCCGTAGACAAAGCCCAGTTCATCCCCTGCACAGATTTCCAGTGCAGCCTGCCGGGATATGCCTCGTCGTAGTGTGTAGCACTCCGCCAGATGGGCTTCATACCGCAGACAGATATCTCCCGTCACGGCAGACGCCTGCGGTTCTTTCGTCAGCACAAAGCCCATATCCCGCTTCAGATTCTCCAAAGCCTTCTGTACCGCAGAGGTACAGAAGGCTCTCATAGAATCATCCAGTTTTATTTTTGTTTTTCCAGTAAGATAACCACTCATATTCTGATCCTTTCCCATATCGTGACTGACGCCATATCATGACTGACATCATATCGTGACCGACAGCTGGTATCCATTACCCCTTGATGCCGTCCATGGCAATGCCGTCCACCAGATACCGCTGAAAGATAATGAAAAATACAATGGTCGGCAGCAGAGACAGCACAGACATGGCGAACAGACCGCCATAGTTGTTGTAGGAGTTCGGATCCAGGAACATGTTCAGTGCCAGAGACAAGGTAAATTTCCTCGTGGTGCTCATAAAGATCAGCGGCTGGAAAAAGTCCTGCCAGATCCAGTAAAAGGCAAAGATGGAAGCCGTCACAATCGCCGGACGGACCACCGGAACCAGAATGTGGAACAGGATGCCGATCTTGCCGCAGCCGTCGATCTCCGCAGCCTCATCTAACTCCTTGGGGATTCCCCGGAAGAACTGCACCAGCAGAAAGATAAAGAACGCACCGCCGAAAAACCACGGAAGCACCAGCGCCGTTCTGGTATCGATCAGGTTCAGTTTTTTCAGGATGATATACTGAGGCACCACCATAACCTGAGGCGGAATCATCATGGTCATCATCACACAGCCGAAGAAGAATTTGGAACCCCAGAACTTGATTCTGGTAAACGCATAAGCCGCAAACAGGGAAATGATCACGCAGCCGGTCATGCCGATCACCGTCACCACCACCGTATTCATCAAAAAGGTCAGAAAGGACACGCCGCCCACACCGGTCATGGCACTGGCATAGTTGGCTGCCGCATCCCACACCTGCGGAATCAGGGAATAGGCATCCAGAAACATGGTGTCATTGCTCTTAAAGGAGCTTGCAAGCAGCCACAGAAGCGGGTATACCATCAAGAGTCCCAGCAGACAGGTGCCTGCATGGAACAGGACCGAGTCCAGTGTTTTTTTCTTTCTTTTTCCTGCCATTGCCATGTTCTATTCCTCCCCCGATTCGTAATGTACCCAGTTGTTCTGGGTCTTGAAAAGCACCACCGTAAAGACGCCGATGATCAGCACCAGCACCCACGCAAGGGCACAGCTGTAGCCCATATCAAAGTAGGTAAATGCTCTCCGGTACAGATAAAGCACATAGGACAAGGTGCTGTCCAGAGGACCTCCGTCCGTGATGACATAGCTCTCCGTAAACACACGGAAGCCGTTGATAATCTGCAAAATCAGATTAAAGAAAATGGTCGGTGTCAGCATCGGAAGGGTAATGCTGGCAAAGGTCTTCCATGGCTTTGCTCCGTCCACCATGGCGGATTCATAAAGCGATGTGGGAATCTGCTTCAAGGCAGCCAGAAAGATCAGCATGGAAGAACCGAACTGCCAGACACCCATCAGAATGATGACACCAAGAGCCGTCTTCGGATTTCCAAGCAGGGACATTTTCTGGGTGATGCCGAATGCTGCAAGCAGGGACATGACAACGCCCTTATTGCCGAAAATCTGCTTCCACACAATAGATACGGCAATACTGCCGCCGATGATGGACGGCACATAGTAAAGAGTCCGGTACAGTCCCAGTCCCTTGTGGTTCTTGTTGAGGATCATCGCCACGAACAGCGCAAATGCCAGACGCAGGGGAACCAGAAACAGCACATAGGAAAAGGTCACCGTAATGGCTTTGATAAAGGTCTTATCCTGTGTAAAAATGCGAATATAATTCTCCCATCCGATCAGGGACGGTGTATTCAGCAGATTAAAATCCGTAAAGGAATAGTAAATCGATACCAGCATGGGCAGCAGCCACATCAGGATGAAGCCGAACAGCCATGGAGCCAGCATCAGATATCCGGCAATATTATCCTGGCGCTTATATGTTTTCATCTTGCCTTTCACTTCGTTCTCTCCTTTTTGCTTGATTTGCATCGTTACTTGATTTTCATAAGAGAAGGGGCTGTCAGTTTCCTGCGCCCCTTCCCGTCCTTCTTTATTTGTTGTTGCGTTCCAGAATCGCATTGGCTTCCTCGCGGAAGGTCTTCGCTGCTTCCTCTGCCGTCACCTGACCGTAGAATACGCTGTTGCCGGCATTGGCAAATGCCTCGTTGACCTCGGCAATGCCGCTCGGATCCGGAGCCGGAGTCTCGCCTGCTACGGCTGCCGCCTTGTCCACATAGTCAAACATATCCTGCTGCTGCGGATTCAGCTTGCCGCTGTCTACCATATAGGAACGGATTGCGGAAGATACCGGGGTACCTCTCTCACCGCTGATGATATCGTTGGCTTCCTCAGAGTTCACAAACCAGTTGATGAACTCGGCTGCTTCCTTCTTCACCTTGGAGGTCTCTGCGATGGAGAAGAACATACCCGGCTTGATCCACAGACCCTTGCTGTCTGCCTCGCCGGTGGTCGGCGGAAGCGCCAGTTTCAGCTTGTCGTTGATGCTGCTGACACGGGAGGTCATGTTGTTCCAGTCGATGGTGGTGGCTGCAGTTCCGGTTACGATCGGAAGTCCCTCGTAGCCCAGTGTAGCGATCTGTGCCTGCTCGTCCGGGTCCGGCGCTACATTTTCATCCATCATATCCTTCCACATCTGGTAGAAATCTGCGGTGATTGCATCATCCTCATATCCGAGACCGTTGCCTGCCTCATTGAACAGGCTGCCGCCGTGCTGTCTTACCCAGTAGTTGAAAATGTTGGTGTCGCTGATCGGACCGCCGGTTGCTGCCAGTGCACTGGGCTCGCCGTTGGCGTCTGCCACCGCCTTGTTCATGGCAATGTAATCTTCCCAGGTCCAGCCGTCTGCCGGTGCCTCCATGCCTGCCTTCTCAAGCACCTCCGTGTTGTAGCTGACAGCCAGAATGGAGCTGGACAGCGGAAGACCTGCCTGCATCTCCCCGATCTTGCCGGAATTTAAAATCTTTTCATCAATATCTGCCACCTCGATGGTGCCGTCATCCATGAACGGCTTTAAGTCCGTCACGGTGTTGTTCTTTGCAAAGGTGGAAATGTATAAGTAATCCATCTGCACGATATCCGGCATGGAGCCTGATGCCGCCTGCGTGGACAGCTTGTCAAAATATCCGTCCCAACCGGATGGAATTGCCTCAAAGGTTACATTGGGATGCTCTGCGGAGTAGGCATCCAGCAGTTTCTGAGTATAGTCATGTCTTCCCTGACCGCCCCACCAGGTAATCTTGATGGTAACCGGCTCGCCCTCTGTCTCCTTACCTGCTTCCGTTGCTGCCGCTGCCTCCGGCGCTTTGGTTGCCTCTGCCGCCGGTGCCTTGGTAGTCTCTGCCGCCTTCTCACTGCCGCCGCAGCCGGTCACGGACAACGCCATCATGCCTGCCAGTGCGATGGATGTCATTTTTTTCATACTTCTCTTCATCTCATATTCCTCCTGTTTGATTTCGCTTACTGCTCTGTGTTTCATGTCTGTATTATAGGATTTCTCACCAAAAATGAACATGGAATTAAGCGGTCTCTGACAGCAAAAAAGCGACTTTCCGAAAGCCGCCATTTTGCCAAAAACCGTTCCTGCCCGCATAATCACGGTTCATCCCGGTACTCGGAAGGTGTTTTTCCTGTTATTTTCTTGAAAGTTCTGGAAAAATACTGACCATCCATAGGATATCCCAGCTCCTCCGCCAGCTCGATGATCCGCACATCCGGATTGTCCTGCAGAATCCGCTCCGCCATCCGGATCCGCTTTTCTGCCACATAGGCGGAATATTTCTGATTCATGAAGCCGGAAAACAGTCGGCTGACATAGTCCTCGTTCATAAACAGGATTTCTCTCGCCAGCCACTGAAGACTCAGCTCCTGCTCGCCAAGATTCTGATAGATTGCCTGAATCAGCGTCTCCATCCGCTTCTGCTCCTTGTCTGTCACGGGCCTGCGCTTCCGGCAGCGATTCACCCAGTATACCATCCGCTCCAGCCACAGCTTCTCATCCTCCAGTGCCAGAATATCCCGCTGTCCTTCCTGACTCTCCTCTCCAAACAGTAACAGCAGCAGTCCGCTTCCGTACTCCTTCTGCTGCTGCAGACTGTATCCCGCCAGCTTCAGGCGAAGCCCCAGCAGGCGAAGCTCGAACAACAGCTCCTCCTGTCCGGCCGCCTCCCGCACTGCCTTCACGTCATCGTGGCGAATCTGTCCCTCTTCCCGGTACATGCCAAGAATCGTCCGGTACATATCCAGCACCTCTGTCACCTGCCCTGCCCCGGAGATCATGGGGTGAAAGGAGACCGGCATAAACCGCTCATATTCCTTCTGCACCTTCTCCGTCACCGGGCGAATCTCCGTAAGAAGCGCCGCATCCACCAGATACAGCACATCCCGCTCGATGGCAGTGGTCAGGGCGATGCTCCCCGTGCCCAACAGTTCTGCAAAGATGTTGGTCAGGGCGAACTGCTCCAGATAATCGATGCGCCGCTCCGCACGCATTGCAAGAAGAAATACCGGCTTTTCTGTCCAGCCGTCCTCCTCCAATACGCGCAGATAATCTCCTTCCACCGTCTCCTTGCCGATCAGCACATTGCGGAAAAGCTGTTCTCCTGCCCGAAGCTTTAAAGAACGCATCTGTTTGGCTTTCTGACTCTGCTCATCGTGCTTCAGCCGATCCCCGCGAATTTCCGCCGTCACCTTATCAAGAATCTGAAGAAGCTTTTTCTCATCGCAGGGCTTTAAGAGGTAATGGCGCACCCCCAGCTCCATGGCCTGACTGGTATACTCATACTCCCCATAGCCGGACAGGACGATAAACCGGACCTCCGGGCAGACCTCTCTCGTCCTTCGCACCAGCTCAATGCCGTTCATCACCGGCATCTTGATGTCCGTGATCACAATATCCGGTCTGAGTGCCTGAATCTTCTCCAGTCCTTCGATTCCGTTCCACGCTGTCCCCACCACCTGAATCTGGTAATCACTCCACGGTATCAGGGATGCCAGTCCCTCCCGCTCAAGATCCTCATCGTCTACAATCAGTAATTTATACATGATCCTGCTCCTTTTCTTCACTCATCCGCTGACGTCTGGGAATCCAGATCCGCACAACCGTTCCCGTTCCCGTCCCACTGTCCACTGTAATCCTCGCCTGTCCGTCAAAAAACTGTTTCAGCCGCTCCGTGATATTGGTCAGACCGATGCCATTGCCCTTGGGCTTCATGGTCAGAGTCCGGACTGCCTCCAGCTCCTCTGCCGTCATTCCCGGACCGTCATCCAAAACCTCCAGAAGCACTCCATCGTCCTCCTCCGTCACCTTTACCGCAATATGACATACGTTCAGGGAATTTTCCACCCCGTACTGGATGGAATTTTCCACCAGCGGCTGCAGGATCATGTGAGGCAGCAGGAAGTCTCCCGCCGAATCACATGCCTCCACGGTAAATTCCGCCCGTCTCTGATACCGCACCTGCTGAATCGCCACATAGTTGCGCACCAGCTCCAGCTCCTCCCCCACCGTAGACTCCGGGTTCTTGCGAAATGCCGCCCGCAAAAGGTCGCTGAGGCGAATCAGCATCTCCGATGCCTCCTGATTGCGCCCGGAGCGGATCATCCAGTTGATGGAATTCATGGTGTTGTAGAGAAAATGCGGATTGATCTGCGCCTGCAGCGCCCGATACTGGGTATCCTTCAGCAAAAGCTGCTTCTCATAGTTCTCATGGATCAGATTGGTGATGGTGTCCAGCATATTGCAGAACTCCTGCGTCAAAACTCCTGCCTCGTCCTCCCGCTTTTCCTTGGAAAGATATGCCTTCGCCTGCTGAAACCTGCCTTCCTCCACAATCTGAATGGAATCGGTCAGTTTCTTTAGCGGTGCAACGATCCGCCATGCCATCTGCCGGGTCACCAGCACGGTACAGAGAAACAGGCATCCAAAGCCCAGGAACAGTCCGTTGCGCACCCGGCTGTTCATGGAATAGATGTCACTGTAAGGAAACATATTGATAAATGTCCAGCCGGTCTTTTTTGAAGTCAGCTGGCAGATAAAATACTTCTCACCGGCAAGGCGGATGATCTCATAATGCTTCTGGCTCACCTGCAGCTGCTGTCCCTGCGCCAGACGATGATTGGTGGTCGCAGACGGCTCTGCCTCGATCAGTTCACGCACCACCGCATAATCTGCATCGGCATCCGGACTCTGATAGATCAGATTCTCCCCGCTCAGCACATACAGGCTGGTGGAGCTGCTGCTTTCCAGCGATTCCCGGTGCTTCTCGATCATATTCCCCACATCCGCGATAAAAACCAGACTTCCCAGATAGTCCATGCTGTAGTCCAGATGCTTGCGGATATCTCTGGCTGACACCAGATAAGGAAATTCATCCGTCGGCTCCTGATATACATAAGCGCCCTTTGCCTTATCGCTTCGCTCCAGCATGCAGGCAAAAATCTCTGTGGGCAGCTCCACATACTGGTTGCCCACCCGGTATCGGATCTGCTTTTTGTCCGTATAGATCATCTCCGCCAAAAGCTCTGAATCAAGCGCCTCCTTGGTCAGAAGATTGCGGATCTTGGAGGTCTGAAAGGAGTACCCTGAGGTACTGCGGTGTTCCAGAATATCCGAAAGCTGGCTCTGTACCGTGTAGTCCAGCGCCAGATCATAGGAAAGTCCCTCCAGCTCCGTCAGTTCATCATCCACCCGTGTGGTAAAAAAATTCAGTTCCTGCAGAGATTTCTCGTAAATCTGACTGTCATAGATATTCAGCGTCACCTGCAGCGCAGCCCCCACGATCACGCTGATGATTCCGAATATCAGCACATACAGCAATATCATCTTTCTGGCAAGGCTTAAGTTCTCCAGCTTTTTCTTCCATGTTCTCATACCGTTCTCCGCATTCTCTCCCGTATCATCTTTACAGCCCGTCTCCATCACATATCACAGGGGTTTTCTCTATTTTACCATATCCTGTGATTTCACGACCATAAAAAAACCGGGATTTCCTTGAAAAAAACCGAATTTGATTTCCCCATTGACAAGGTCAGGATTTGAAGCTAAACTAAAACGGACTATAAAAAACTGCCTGACAATCCGGCAGGCAGTAGGAAAGGAACAGTATGGATTCAATTGCAATTTGGTTTGGAGAAACGCTTGGACAGTACATTCCGGCGGAGCTTGTGACATTTCTCGTGTCCCTGATGCCGATTCTGGAATGCAGAGGAGGTATCATCGTAGGTCGCCTGCTGGGGCTTCCCCTGGTTTCCACCATTGTGCTCTCCGTCATCGGAAACATTCTGCCGATCCCGTTTATCCTGTTGTTTATCAAAAAGATATTCGGATGGCTGAAGCCCACGAAGTATCTGGGACCGATCATCACCAGACTGGAAAACCGGGCTATGAAGAAAAGCGGCGCATTGGAGAAGGGTGAATTTCTGGGATTGACGTTGTTTGTCGGAATCCCGCTCCCCGGTACCGGAGCATGGACCGGGTCACTGGTGGCAGCGCTCCTGGGCATTGATATCAAAAAATCATCTGCCGCCATTCTCCTTGGCATTGCCATGGCGACGGTCATCGTCAGCCTGCTGATGTACGGAATTTTATAAAATCAGAATCAGAGTAAACAATAAGGCAGCCGGTCATCCATCTGGATTTCCGGCTGCCTTAACGCTGTCAGAATGGTACTAATACTGCAGCACCGTTCCCACCTTGTCTTCTTCATTCTTATGGAACACGATCACATTGCCAAAGCCCATGCAGCCGTCTGCCTCCTCCAAATCCGTCGGGGAATTGACCTCCTGATGGCAGATGATGACCACATATTCCTGATCCTGATACCTGATTTTCAGCGCCTCCGCCATCTCAGGCGGGTACTGGATCTGTTTCAGCGCAGAGTTGACCGGAATCTTCTGAATCTCGCAGGGAATGGAAACCCCGGCTTTCCCGCTCTGAATGACCGTGATCAGGGATGTAAAGCCCCCGTGGCTTCTGCTGACGCAGATGCGGCTGCGCTGCTCATACCGGTTATAGTCTCTGGCGATTTTGCTCTCCTGCAGCTCCACATTGCAGTCCGGCGACAGGAAATAAAAAGCAGCCTCTGACCTTTCTCCTGTAAACACGGCTTTGGGCGCATTCCCGTTTTCTTCACTGGAAACCGTCACCTTTCCCCGCTCGCTGAAGTTCCAGTACTGCTGGTAGCTGTGGGTTTCGCGGGTGTACATCTCGTCTGCGATAATATAGAGATCCGGCTTGATGTGAATCACCTTCCGGTTCACGAACACGCCATCGCTGCTGCCGGCTTCTCCGCCATCTCCAGTTCCAGCGCCATTGCCGCCGGCGTCGGCCCCATCGCAGGCACTGCCCTCGCCCATCAGATACCCCAGATGTCCGCCCTGCACGAATTCATACCGGTCGGTGAACTTATGCTGTCCTTTCACCGGCTGGCACAGCTTGGAGCACTCCCAGGAATCCTGATTGACGGTGAAGAACTTCCCGTCCACCGTCACCGTATTGTGGGCGGGCGGGTCCTTGAACTCAAATCTTCCTCCATCCACCACGTAGGTATAACGCCCGGAATCCGTCAGCACATCCTCGCCGCCGATCACCAGATCCACATGGAGCTTGTCGGAGTGCCCGTGTCCTGCCCCCATGGTTCCGCAGTGGAAATGCAGCAGGTTCGCATCCTTCTCCCAGCTGCTCCTCATGTAATAATTGCCGCTGTCCGTCAGCGCCGCAGAGGTGAAGTCCGGTTCCTGTGCTTCCATGGTCTCATAGATTTTCGCGCTGGCGATACCAAGATCCCACACGCTCTCGAAGTCCAGAATGGGATAGCCGCCTGTTTTCAGCACCGGGTCACGGTAGAGGCAGGCTGCCACGCTGGTGTAATCCCGGATATCCATGTCGTCGCTGTCGCCCATCAGAAACTGCTTCCCGTCGGGCTTCATCCATGCCAGATTGCCGTATGCCATCCGGCGGACCGCATCGCGGATGGAATCCGGCACAGGGATGTCATTTCTGTCAGCCAGGGTCAGCACATCCTCATAGCAGTGCAGCACCTCGTTGTGATACAGAGGCGACTGCTCCCACTGGATGCCATCCCCCTGAATCTGCATCCGGGCTTCCACCTCCAGATGCTCCAGTGCAACCTGGGTATAGCGGTTCCGAAGTTCCTCATCCGGCATGACGATGCCGATCTCGAACAGCCCGTGATTCTCAATCACGCCCCAGTTGCTCATATATCGGTAGGGGGAGTGCATCTGGATGATGTATTCCCCGTGCTGCACCAGACACTGATAGAACGCATCCACCACCTGATCGGTCACCTGCGGACTGTCCTTAAAATACCGCATTGCCTTCACCCAGTTCTCGCCACGGATTCCCACCTCCAGAATCCGCCATGTGGTTTTCTCCGTCTCCGGCGTCTTCTTCACGTTGTCGATCCAGCTCATCAAAAGCCGTACAAAATGCTTCGCATAGGTCTCATCCCCGGTCAGCCAGTACGCCTGTCCCAGACAAATGAAGAAGCGATGGCGATTAAACTGGAAGGTAAACTCCGGATCATTGCCCGGCACATACTCCCAGTCCACCTCTCCGTCCGGGTCGAACATCACCGGCTCCCAGGTCCGCTCCATATCGTGACTTAAATCAAACAGAAAATAGTTCCGGCTTACCTCGTCCGCCACCCGGATGATATGGGCGCACTCCTCCGGAAAATGCTCCCGACAGTAGGCTGCGATAGCAGCCGGGTTATCCATAAAAAAGTGTTCATTGCTTCTGGAGAAAAACTCCTGCTTTGTCATCATATTCTGTGTTTCCTCTCCTTCCACGGATTTTCCGCAAGGGCTCTGCCTTTGCAGCCAACTGCTACCAGTATACCGCCCAGTCCTTGTGCAGCCGCATCAGTGCTTCCATATAGAAATAGTCGCCCCAGATGTTGCACTCGTCCACTCCGTAGTGATTGCAGGTGTTGTAAAGGGAGTGGTTGGAATAGGTGCTGTGAAGCACCAGACCATTGGACTGGCTGTCATCCTTCACTGCATAGTGGTCCACCACGGATTTCAGCAGTTTCTTTGCGATACCGATGTAATAAGCCGCATCCTCCGGCTCTAAATACTTCGCCATCTCCAGCATGCCGCAGGCAGCGATGGAAGCCGAGGAGGAATCCCGCGGCTGGTCGTCTCCGTCTCCGAATTCCAGATCCCAGAAGGGCACCAGATCCTCCGGAAGATGGCGCAGGAAATATTCCGTCACCCCTTTGAATATCGGAATGTAGGATTCCCGCCTGGTGTACTTGTAGCCGATGGCGGTTCCGTAAATGCCCCATGCCTGTCCTCTCGCCCAGGCAGACCCGTCCCGATATCCCTGACAGGTGGCTCCGTGATCCGGCTCTCCAGTCTCCCGGTTGAAGAAAAAGGTATGCCATGTGGAGTAATCCGGGCGGATCACATTTGCCAAGGCGGTGTGGATATGCTGTTCCGCCACATCCCGGTAGCGGGTGTCGCCGGTCTCCTCCGTCGCCCAGTAAAGCAGCGGCAGATTCAAGAGACAGTCGATGATCAGCCGGTAATTGTCCGGTGCATCCAGCGGGCCCCATGCCTGTATAAACTGCCCTTTCTCATGGAAGCGGGTCAGAAGCTCCGTGGCCGCCTTGATGGCTGCCTCCCGCCCCACCTTGCTTCCGGTCAGCTTGTAGCCAGCCACACAGGAGGGCGAGTAGAGAAAGCCCAGATCATGGGTCTCCACGCCGATTCGCTGATCAATGCGGTCCAGAAAGCTCTTCATCTGAATCTCCCCGGCTTTTTTCAGCCGCTCATCCCCGGTCAGCTCGTAGGCAAGCCAGATTTCCCCGGTCCAGAAGCCTGTGGTCCAGTCCTCATTGTCCGTGGGCTCATAGAAGCCCTTTTCGCTGTATGCCTTCTGAAATTTGTATGTAAATTTCGGCAGATTACGGATGATCCGGGAAGCGGCATCCTGAATCGCCCGCTCCACCTCCACGCCGGTGATTTCCGGCTTCTGCTCCAAAGTTTCCAATGCTATCCAACTCATATGTCTGTCACCTCACCATAATCAATCAGCCCTTCACGCCGGAAGCCGCCACGCCCTCAACAAAGTATTTCTGTAAGGACAGGAACACAATCAGCACCGGAATCAGGCTCAGCACCGACGCCGCCATGATCAGTCCGTACTCGGAACCGAACTGGCTGATGAACATGCGCAGTCCCAACTGCAATGTCTTCTTGGATTCCGTGGTCAGATAGATCAACGGCCCAAGGAAGTCGTTCCAGGTATTGACGAAGGTAAAAATCGTCAGCGTGGACAGAGACGGCTTGGACAGCGGCAGCATGATCCGGTACCAGATCTGGTACTCGGTCATTCCGTCGATTCTGGCAGCCTCACAAAGCTCCGTGGGTATTCCCTCGTAGAACTGCTTCATCATAAACACGCCGAAGGCGGAAAACGCCTGCAGGCAGATGATGGCAAGATGGGTGTCAGCAAGTCCCATGGAACGCATCATCATAAACTGGGGAACCATGTAGACCTGCCACGGCACGGCAATGGTACCGATGTATGCCAGAAACAGGGTGTTTTTTCCCTTGAAGTTCAGCTTTGCAAATGCATACGCCGCGAAGCTGCTGGTAAGGAGCTGCAAAAAGGTGACGATCAGCGTCAGCTTCACCGTGTTCAGCACGAATCTGGACAGGGGTATCTTGCG
The DNA here is from genome assembly GCA_030536555.1 of Eubacteriales bacterium. Lineage (GTDB taxonomy): Bacteria > Bacillota > Clostridia > Lachnospirales > Lachnospiraceae > Brotaphodocola. The sequence goes on from JAUNPU010000012.1 coordinate 28,912, forward strand.
CCAGATGTCCACATAGTTCTGCCATCTGGGATTTTCCGGAATCCACTGGATCGGGAAGATAAATACATCCTTATCTAACTTAAAGGATGCGGACAGCATCCACACAAAGGGCACCAGCATCACCAGCGCCAGGGCAATCAGTACAGCATAGAGGATCACCCGTAAGGTTCTTGTTTTTGTATTCTGAATTTTCATATACGGTTTCCTCCTTAATTGGAATATTTCTTTTCCCCGCGGAACTGTACCAGCGTGATGGCAAGCACGATGAGGAACAATACCATGGCAGTAGCACTTGCATAGCCCAGATTCCAGTTGCGGAATGCTTCTTCATAAATGTGATATACCAGCACGATGGCGGACTCATTGAGCACACCGGCGCTGCCGCCTGCCAGCATGTATACGATATCGTACACCTTGAAGCAGTTGATGGTCAGGATGATGGTGACGAAGAAGGTGGTGGGCTGCAGCTGGGGCCAGGTAATGTAGCGGAACCGCTGCCAGGTGTTGGCGCCGTCCAGACTGCACGCCTCGTAAAGCTCACCGTTGATACCCTGAAGTCCTGCCAGATAGATGACCATGTAGTAGCCCATGTTCTTCCAGACGGAGAACAGCACCACCGTGAACATTACCCAGTTCTTATCGGCGGACCACTTGGGAAGGCTCTTTGCTGCCACTCCAAAGTTATAGAGGATCATGTTGATGGGACCGCTCTTTGCCGGGGAGAACAGCATGTTCCACACGGCTGCCACCGCTACCAGGGAAGCCACGTAGGGGAAGAAGCTTACGGTACGGAAGAAATTGCGTCCCTTGATCTTCTGGTTCAGCATCACCGCCAGCCCGAGGGCGGTTGCCAGTGTCAGCGGCACCGTAGCCACGCAGTAGACAATGGTGTTGCGCAGGGATGCCAGAAAACGCTTGTTGCCGATCATCAGGGCGAAGTTGTCAAGCCCCGCAAATTCCATGGGATTGTTGCCGTCCCACTTTAAGAATGCCAGCACAAATGCAAAGATGACCGGTCCCAGTGTAAATACGGCAAAGCCGATAAAGTTCGGTGCGATGAAGGAATAGGCAACCATGTCCCGCTTGGTCTGGCGGCTGAACCGCTCTCCTGTCTTTGCCTGCCGGATCTTATCCCGCACCTTGTCGATCTGTTTTCCTAATTTCAGTTTTTTCTTCGGATCCGGCTCACTGTCTGCCCGTCTCTGAAGCTCTGCTAACTTCGGCTCCAGAACCGCCAGCTTCTGCTGAACCACTGCCGGATCGATGGTCTTCGTATTACCCATAACTTCCCGCCTTTCTTGAAATGAGGCAGACGATATGGTTCGTCTGCCTCATGTGATAACTGTCTGATTACTTACGGATCCGGTTTACTGACCCAGAATCGCACTTACCTTCTCATTCATGTCTGCAATGCCCTCTTCTACGGTTGCATTGCCGGTCATGATGTTGTCATGTGCCTCATTCAGCACGGTCTCGATCTCAGAGCTCTTTGCGTTGACCGGCATTTCCAGATACAGGTTGGAGGTCTGCAGAGCTTCCTTGCTTGCCTCGTCCTCAGGATATCCGTCTACAGCAGCGATCATATTGGCAATGTCGTCGGTCATAACTGCCGGGATGGTACCGGTGGATGCTAAAATATCAGCGCCTTCCTGTCCACATACAAACTTCACGAACTCCCAGGACAGATCCTTGTCCTTTGCGGTGGTCGGAATTGCCAGTGCGGTGATGGTTGCCAGAGTAGAACCAGGCTCAACACCCTCAGCGTGCGGATATTTTACCATGCCCCAGTTGGTGCAGTCGGTGTACTCGCCGGATTTGATCTTGTCAGCCATGGTAGCGATGAACCAGGTACCCATGTTCATCATACCGACATTGCCCTGAGAGAATGCACCGGAGTAATGGAGGCTGGAGGTCTTTAAGGTTGCGTAATCCTGACATACGCCGTCTTCCTGCTCAGCCAGAACCATGTCATAATAAGGTTTCAGGAAATCGTAATTGCCATCCAGAATGGTGTGCTTGCCGTCCAGCACGCCGAAGAGCTGTACTGCACTTCTCCAGGTGTGATAATGAGCGCCGTATACTTCCTGTCCTGGGGTATCGACGGTCAGCTGTCTTGCAATCTCATCATACTGGTCAAAGGTCATATCGTTGGTCGGATAAGCAACGCCTGCCTTGTCAAATACGTCCTTGTTGTAATATACAACCCAGAAGTCAGAACGGAACGGCAGCTCATACAGCTTGTCCTCTACCTTGATCTGGTCGGTCAGACCCTTGAATGCGCCAAGGTCTACGCTGTCTTTTGCGATGTAGTCATCCAGCGGCTCCAGCACGCCCTTGTTTACCAGGGTGGTGTAGCCCGGAACATCCTTTACGGTAACTACATCGAAGTCGGAACCGGAACCGGTCAGCTGGGTTGCCAGCACGGTCTGATAATCGGAGCTTCCCAGGTCTACCAGCTCAATCTTTACATCCGGGTGAGCGCTCTCAAATGCCTCAACCAGCGGCTGATAATATACGGTCAGATCCTTGTCCCACATGGCCCATTTGAGAACCTTCTGTCCCTCAGCAGGCTTCTCTGCTTCCGGTGCTGCGGTAGTCTCTGCCGCTGCGGTGGTTGCTGCCTCTGCTGCCGGTGCCGCCGTGGTCTCTGCCGGCTTGGAGCCGCCGCATGCTGCCAGGCTGCCGGTCATGGCAGTTACAAGTGCCAGACTTACCATACGTTTTTTCATCATCATCTTTTCCTCCTGTTTTTAACGAGCGATTTGTGTAACTCGTTTGTTATGTCTGTATTATATGGAATTTTTTCCTGTATCTGAATGGAAATTTCACTAAAAAACCTTCACTTTTCCGATATTTCCCATACCATTTTAACAGGTTTTCCAAAAAATATGTAATATTTTATTACAACCGGTAATTTTTACTGATTGTATTCATTTGACAAAGGATGGGCTGAAAGCTATGATAAGATAAGGTAAAAATGCAGATTCTGGAAAGGGGTATCCACTATGTTCGACCGCATCCTGCCAAAAACCATCCGCGGCAAGATCATGCTCATCACGGCTGCCGTCACATCCCTGATTGGCGCCATCACCGTGTCCGTCTGTTTCGCCGTGTTCCAGTCATTTTTAAGGAAATCGGAGATTCAGTCGGCGGAATTCAACCTGCAGGTCGTATCCAACCATGTGACCGCAGATATGGAAAATATCTTATATTTCAGCCAGTGGTGCTGTACCAACGACGAGATCAGCCGCTACTTAAACGCCTTTCAGGATTTAAACCGGATGCCCTCCATCTCCTCCGAGGACTTTGCCCTGCGGAATCTGGCGCTTTCCTCCTTCGAGCGGCTGAAGGAGGAATACTACAACACCCACTCTTCCGATTATATTGAGCGGGTGCTGATATCCCCTGATAACCGGCGCAACTACCTGCAGATCTCCGACACCTATGCCACCAACACTTCTCTGGCGGCAGACGTGGTCTACGGAAACGAATCCTTCCGGAGGCTGCTGGAGGCTGAGACCTATCAGTGGTACGGGCTGATGCCGGACCCGCTGATTATGAATAAGAAGAAGCTGTTCCTGCCCATCGCGCGGCCCATTGAAAGTCCCTACAATTCCCGGAGCATCGGCTGGGTCTTCTTAACCGTGTCAGACCGGCTGATTCTGGACTATCTGAATGAATTTCCGCTTGAGGAGGATTCCAGCCTGTACTTAACCATCGGGGACTGCTCCTACCAGCTTGCAGACGGAGCCCTCCGTGAAGCATCCCTTCCCACCATTCAGGGGGAGTTCATCTCCGGCGCTGCCTTCCACGAACAGACGAAAGCATTCTATATTCAGAATGCTTCCGGTCAGCGGCGGGTCGTGGTCTCCTGTCCTCTTGGAAATGAAGGCTGGACCATCTCGCAGGTATTGTCCAGTCAGGCATACCGGGTGCAGAGCCGGCTGTATCTCTTCATCATCGCCGGCATTGTGGTGCTCATCGCCCTCATCGGCGTGCTGCTGTACCTGCTGTTAAACCGCATCATCAACCGTCCGGTCAGCCGCCTGCAGCAGAGAATCAGCGCCATCGCCTCCGGTGATTTCTCCCGTGACACGGGGATTGAGTGGCAGGACGAATTCGGCGTCATCGGCTCCGGCATCAACCGGATGTCGGAAAATGTCGCTACCCTGATGAACAAGAAGGTGGAGGACGAAAAGCAGAAGAAGGATCTGGAATACCAGATTCTCCAAAGTCAGATCAACCCGCATTTTCTCTACAACACCTTGAATTCCATCAAATGGATGGCGACCATTCAGGGTGCCACCGGCATCGGGGAGATGACCACCGCGCTGGCGCGGCTGATGAAAAATGTCTCCAAGGGCACTGCCGCCCGGATTACCTTGAAGGAGGAGCTGGATCTGGTCAACGACTATTTCCTGATTCAGCAGTACCGCTACGGCGGAAGCATTTCTCTGGAATGCGACATCGAGGACGGTCTGTATGACTGCCTGATTCACCGGTTTACCCTGCAGCCTATTGTGGAAAATGCCCTGTTTCACGGCATTGAGCCAAAGGGCTGCGCAGGAAAGATTCAGATTCGGGCATGGTCGGACTGTGGCGTGCACATTTCGGTTACGGACAACGGCATCGGCATGACACCGGAGACCATCGAAAAGGTACTGCAGGGGGACGCAAAGCCCACCGCAGATTTCTTCCGCCAGGTTGGCATCAGCAATGTCAACAAGCGGATTCAATATGATTACGGCGCGCAATATGGCATCACCATCGAAAGTAAGGTTGGAAGCTATACCACCATGACCATCTCACTGCCATATGTGACCATACAGGGAGAATAAGATTATGATAAAACTGTTAATTGTAGATGACGAGCCGCTGGTTCAGATCGGCATCAAGTCCATGCTGAACTGGCAGACCCTCGGCATCGAGGTCTGCGGCACTGCCATGAACGGGCAGGTGGCGCTGGATATGATCCGGGAGTATCAGCCTGAGATCGTGATTACCGACATCAAGATGCCGATCATGAACGGTCTGGAGCTGGCTAAGACCTGTCGGGATGAGATGGGGGCTGTCCCCGTCTTCATCGTACTGACCAGCTACGAAGAGTTTCAGCTTGTGCGGGAAGCACTGTCCTACCAGGTGGTGGATTACTTAATCAAGTTGGAGCTGGATGCGGACAGCCTGACCACATCTGTCAGGCGCGCCCTCGCGCGGCTGGAGGAGCACCGCACCAGCCAGGCATTCAAGCAGTCCGGCGGACGTCCTCTGCTGCAAAGCTACAATGACAAATTTTTCATGCGGCTGCTCCACAACCTGTTTGACAGCCGCCAGCAGTTCGAGATTCAGGCAAAGGACTTAAAGCTCGATTTCGGCGATGCCTGCTACATCGCCTCCCACGGAGAGATTCACAGTGACACTGCCTCGCAGATGGATACTGCAAAGCAGATGAATCTGTACAGCAGCAGCCTGCAGATGATCCGGGAAATCCTTGGAAAATACACGCCCTGCTATGTCATTTCCCTGGACAAGCTTCACTTTGCCGTCATCACACATTTTCCTACCATGGAGAACGCCGATGTCGGTCTGATTCGGGAGGCACAGCTGAATGCCTGCTCCATGGTGCATAACTATTTTAATGTGTGGCTGACCATGGGAACCGGAAGCTCCGTGGACGACCCGTTAAAAATCAGCGCTTCCTATCAGGAGGCAAGGCAGGCGCTCAACCTTGCGGACCGGGAGAACCCGGTGATTCCATTTTCCAGGATTACGGAGGAATCCATCCGGAATTCCTTCAATATCACCCTGTTCCGGGAGCCGCTGACGCAGGCATTTGAAGAGTTCGATACGGATGTGCTCTACCAGACCATGACCGAGATCACGGAGCTGTTTTCCTCCAACCCACACCGGTATCTGCAGGCGGTGGACGGAGCCTGCAACATCCTGTATCTGGCGCTTTCCCTGCTGCCGGAGGGGGAAGAGACCCTGCAGGAAATCTTCTGCGCCTATCCGGACGGCTACCGCTCCATCTACAAGATGAAGAGCGTGGTTGAGGTCATCCAGTGGCTGAACACCTTCCGGGACGGGCTCTGTGACGCCTTAAAGAACCGGCGCAAGACCTACAAGGACCATGTGGTGTCCAATGTGCAGAAGTACATCGCCAACCACATCGAGGACCGGCTTACTCTCAATGACATTGCCGCCGTCTTCGGACTCAGCCCCAATTACTTAAGCGCCCTGTTCAAAAAGACCTGCAACCTTGGCTTCACCGAGTACATCACCCAGAAGAAGGTGGCACGTGCCAAGACTCTGCTGCTGGAGCATGATTACAAGGTCTACGAGGTGGCGGATCAGCTGGGATTTGAGAGTGCATTTTACTTCAGTAAGGTATTTAAAAAAGTAGAAGGCGTATCGCCGCGTGAATATGTCCAGTCCCGGATTCAGGAACCGGACCATCAGGATAAGGAGTGATTGACTATGTTTTATGAACTTGCAGAGCATTATCAGAACCCATTGCTGCCCTTTCATCCGGCAGCATCCATCGAGGACCGGGATGCATGGGAGAATCTTCACCCGGAGCTGAAAAAAAGACTGATAGAAGACGGCAATGCCTGTCTTCCGGTTCACTGGCCCATGCTTCTGGCCACCGACTATCTGGACTTTACCCGCACCGGCAACCGGGAGCGGTTTCAGGAAAAGCTGTTCGCCCGCCGGACCATCTTAAATACGCTGGTGCTGGCGGAATGTGTGGAGCATCAGGGGCGGTTTCTGGATGAGATTGTCAACGGAATCTATCTGATCTGTGAGGAATCGGCATGGCAGCTTCCCGCCCACAATTCCTACATCCGTGACACGCCCCAGCTGCCGCTGCCGGATGTGACCCGCCCGGTCATCGACTTATTTGCCGCAGAGACCGCCGCAGTGCTCTCCACCGTCCATGCCGTCATGAAGCCGGCTCTGGACCAGTACAGCCCCTTTATCTCCTCCATGCTTGCCGCCAATCTGGAGCAGCGCATCTTCACGCCCTATGAGAAGGAGCATTTCTGGTGGATGGGGGACGGCAAATCCCAGATGAACAACTGGACCGTCTGGTGCACCCAGAACGTGCTTCTTAGCGCATCCCTCTCCCACCTTCCGGAAGCGCGCATGGCTGCCATATTCCGAAAGGCATGCCGGAGCATCGACTATTTTCTGGACGAATACGGGGAGGACGGCTGCTGCGACGAGGGCGCCCAGTATTACCGCCATGCAGGTCTCTGCCTGTTCGGCTGTCTGGAGATCTTAAATGGAATCACCGACGGACAGTTCGCCGGGCTGTATGAAAATACCAAGGTTCGCAATATCGCTGCCTACATCCAGAAGGTCCATGTGGACGGTCCCTATTACATCAACTTCTCCGACTGCTCCCCGGTGGCCGGACGCTGCAATGCAAGAGAATTTGTGTTCGGTCTGCACACGCGGAATGTGGAGCTGATGAAGCTGGCGGCTGAGGATTATTTCGCCAGCGAGGACCCGGTGCTGACGGAGGAGCATAACCTGTACTACCGGCTGCTGACGGTGTTCTGGGACCGGACGATGCGGGCGTTTGTGGAGGAGAATGGGGAATCGGGTGATTCCGGCTCCGACAGCCACGACCTGTACTTCCCCAGCGTAGGTCTGTTTCTGGCAAGAGACCAGCACTTCTGCCTTGCAGTCAAAGCCGGGGACAACGATGACAGCCACAACCACAACGACACCGGCAGCTTTACCCTTTACAAAGACGGGCTTCCCATGTTCGTGGATATCGGCGTGGAGACCTATCAGCAAAAGACCTTCTCCCCGCAGCGCTACGAGATCTGGACCATGCAGTCCCAGTACCACAACGTGATGTCCTTTGCGGGATGCCGCCGGGAGGATGCGGCTGAACTGCCTTACGGATACGCAGTGGGATTCGGAGACAGTGAAGATGGGCAGCCTGCGCTGAATGTTAGCCTTCGCCTGGCAAACGAAAGCGAACGTAACTCCGCCAGTAATCCGCTCGTAGCTGCCATACAACACAACGGTCCTCAGTACGCCGCGCGGGATGTCCGGTATGGCTTCACAGATACAGAAGCCTGGATTCAGATGGAGCTTGCCGATGCCTACCCGGATACAAAAGTCCGCTCCTATGTGAGAACCGTCCGCATGGAGAAAAACCACCAGATCACCATCACCGACCGCACCGACTGCGCACCTCTGACCCCGGTTCTGTCGCTGATTACCTACGAGACCCCTTCCTGGGATCCGGAGCATCAGCAGCTCTCGGTGGGTTCTCTGGGCGGCTGCCGGATCGAAGGGGCAACGCAGGTGGTTCTGGAGCGGCTTCCGATCACCGACAAGCGCCTGCAGACCGCCTGGAAACATGACTTGTGGCGGGTGCTGGTGACAGCGGATAATCAGGAGATTACCCTGACCATTGATACACTGTAATGATCTCCAGTCATAAAAAACAGGATGCAGCCATTTCTGACTGCATCCTGTTTTTTGCTTACGGTGCCATCACACCGCTCTTATCCAGATACTTTCCATCCACCCACGTATCTGTCAGCATAATTCCCTTTTTCCCGTCGGAAACCGGATTGAAGTAATACCATTTTCCATCGATCATCTGCCAGCCAGTCTTCATACCGCTGTTGATGTCTACATAGAAGGTTCCGCCCAGAGCCGGGTCATAGACCAGTCCGCTCTTTGCATAACCGTCCGCACCAAAAGTATACCACGCTCCATTGACCACTTCCCAGGTAACATGTTCCTCTGTATGTCCGGCTTCATCCTTCACGATCTTGCCTGCTGCCGTTGTTCCGTCTGCATAGACAAGCTTCCACTTTACATCCTGATTTGACTGCGCTACCGGAACCCATTTGGAATAACCTGCTGAGTCTCCTGTAATGATTCCTGTCTCAGTGCTCACCTGTCCTTTCTTTGCATCCGTGATAATCACTGTGCTGCTGTCGTCACTGTCATCCGAATCCGTGTCCTCTGCAAAGCGGTCTGGCTTAGCGTTTGCCTGCTTCTTCTCCAGCGCCTTGTAAGCCTGTTCCAGATGCTCTGCCGCTTCGTCAATCATCTCCTGCGTGGCATCATCCTGCTTCAGAAGCTGTTTTGCAGAACTCAGAGCTGCTTTCCATGCATTCCAGCTTTCATCGGTATAATCAGACTTTTTCAGTGTCTTCTCCAGGTTCATCAGCTGTTCCAGTTTCGCTGTCTGCAGTCCCTCTGCCTTCACCAGACCGCTTCTTGCTTCCTGAAGTGCCACAGCTGCTGCCGCAACCTCTTCCTGTACGGCAGAATCCTTTGCCAGCACCGCTTTCGCCTGCTCTAAAGCATCCTGCAGAACCTTCCAGCTCTCCACAGTATACTCTGCTTCCACAAGCTTTTCTGCTTCCCGGACAGCCGTCTCCAGATTCTTCTTATCTGCTGCCTTCACCAGTGCGCTCATAGCTGCCTGAAGCTGATCCTTTGCCGCAATCCGTGCTTCATCGCTGGCTGTTTCGTCTGCCAGCACAGATTTTGCCTCATTCAGTGCCGCCTCAAATACATTCCAGCTTCCTTTGGTATAATCCGACTGCTTCAGCTGTTCGGCTGCTTCCACCTGATCTTCCAGTGCCATCTGCGGTGTCTTCACAACCAGAGCTGCCTCGGCTGCCGCAAGGATCTCCTTCGCCGCCGTTCTTGCGTCTGCATCTGCCTGACTGTCAGCCAGCACTGCCTTCGCCTCTGTCAATGCAGCTGCAAATACTGCCCAGCTTTCTTCCGTATATTCTGCACTCTGCTTCTTCTCAGCCTGAACCACTGCATGAGACAAAGCCAGCTCTTCTGCGCTGCGTGCGCGATTATAGAACTCGATATTGTCAAATGCTCCTGCAAAATACTTATCTCCGCCATAGAAGGATTTGCCCAGATAAACAATCGGATTTGTCCCCAGGTCAGTCATAAACACATTCTTCTGGATGGTGCTGACCGGAACGCCGTCCATATAAGTGATCATCTGTTCTGGAGTAAATACCAGATCCATATGTACCCACTTATTGTAGGTGTCCACCTGCGCGGATGCCTTGTTCTCGCTGCCCCAGCTGCCCTTGGTAATGGCAGTGTAGACGTCATGCTCTCGGGTGCGCAGGAAGAAATACTTATTGCTGTCCTGTCCGATTGCCACGGTGAAGAAATTGCCGTCCTTTGTCTCTGATTTCAGATCGAAGCTCATGGTCATATGCTCACGACCGGTGAGATCAAAGGCTTCCGGATCAAGCTGTGCGTAGGTGGTTCCGGCTGCATTCATATGAAGCACCTCACCCTGTTCCTCGTCCGTCTTCGTCACAACCGTGCCGTAGGTCATAAGGCCATCCCACTGATTGCGCTCATCGGAATGGAATACCGGCTCCCAGACAGCTTCTTCTGTACTTCCGCTTTCCGTCACAGTCAGCCAGCTCAGTACGCACTGCTCACTTCCGGTCTTTGCCAGGGTATAGGTTACCACCGCGTCTTCCGGGAGAATAAATGTGGTTGCACTGACTGCCTTTTCTCTGCTTCCAAAGTTCACCGCATCACCGTTCACTGTTTTGGTTGTTCCGTCTGCCAGCTGATAAGAAACCGTCTGACTCATGGCACGTCCATAGCCCCACCACTCGGTAAAGCCTGACGTTATGGTATACATGCCTGCTTCCAGCGGCAGTGTGTATACAATTGTGTCACCATAAATACCGGTGTCCAGCTTGTTCATCGGATTGGTGCTGCCTTTCACCGAAGCTTCAGAACGTCCCCAGCTTCCGTTTTCAGAAATCTGATCATTTTTATCATTTTTCAGATCCGGACAAACAGACTTATACAGGTTATACACAGTCTGATCCTCTGTACCGGCATCCACAAAATATACCAGATTGTCAGGAATTACCTCTACGGGAATGGTCACCGTAAGGTTCTTTCCTCCGGTTACGGTACCGATTACCTCTGCAGTGCCGTATTCCGTACCGGTATCTCCGGAAAGCTCCCATTTGATTTCTGCTGCCTCGTTCGTTGTGCCGTCCATATTTTTGACGGATACGGTATCCGGAAGCACACCGCCCATAAGATCAGCCATTCCTCCGCGAACGGGAACAGCCAGCATCTTCGGCAGCTGATTCGGATCTGTAATCTCAACTGCTGCGTCTTTTCTTGTCAAAAGATCCATGATTACCTGATAACGGTCAGCAATCTCATCCACTACCTCCTGATCTGCACCGTAGGAAACCGGATCATTCTTCAGCCTCTCAACAAGCTCCAGTGTCCATCGATTCTGCTCCGGAGTATTCAGAGCTTCCTGATATTCTCTCCATGAGTCCGCATCGTATTCCGCTTCCTTCAGCTGGCTCATCGTCTCCATAACCGTCTCAAGATCACTGAAATCGACGTTGCTGCTGACGTTCTCTTTTGCTGTCATATATCCTACAGAGTCCACCTCCAGCTTTCCGCCTGCCAGAGAGATTCGAACGGTATGTGTGCCATTTTCCAGACCCCTTACTACAAAATACGGCTGGTGGCTGTTGGTCGCAATGGTCGGCGCATCGGTGTACAGTGTTTCCCCGTCTACCTCTACATTGACCTTTGCCGTTCCCGGGTTCGCACCGATCAGTGCAAGACCGGTTCCCTCGAAGGTATAGCTGATGCCTGCTCCCACCTCACTGGTTGAAGAAAGGCTTCGTTCTGAAACATTGGATCCCACCTGATTTCTGTGACTCCAGTTTCCGTCATATACCAGAGCCTCTGCTCCGGCATTCTCGCCATCCCATGCCCGCATATGGAGATTATCATGCACCATGGTCAGATATGGCATGTAACCCGGAACCGTCTCCACCTTCAGATTATCAAATTCGCCTGCTCTCCAGGCAGCTCCCGGAAGCCCTACGCCAAGCATGATCCGTCCTTCCAACTGGGGATTCGGATCCTTGTAGGAAGCGACCTCTGCACCTTCGATATAAGCTGTCACCGTATCACCGGCCACACGAAGCGCCACATTGCATGCCGAAGGATCAGCTACGGAAACAGTACCTCTCGCAATCTCATCACTGTGTCTGCGAAGAATCCAGCTTCCACTCTGATTCACTGCAAGGTTGTAGGCAGACATGGATACTTTGTTGTCACCGCCGCCTGCAGCGCCTCTCTGTCTTGCACCCAGCAGCAGATACTCGGATGTGGAATTCAGATTAAAGTCCACACTGACCTTATAGTTTGTCCATCGGTAGTCACCAAGGATTGTAGCCGGTTCACCGCCGTTCCAGCAGCTTCCGCCGGTCTGACCGTTCATGCGCAGCACACCGTTGCCGTTCTCCTTCATGACAACTTCAAAGGTACCGTTTACATCCTGTGTGTACAGCGGATAGAAACCATCTGCACCGCCGCGGCTTTCCATAAAGCTCTCTCCGTCTGCTTCCATTCCCTCATAGTCAAAATCATCTGCGTAGAGATAGCCATCTGTCAGATCCTGTTCCTTACCGGTCTCATCCGTATCCAGTACATATCTTCCCTCATCCGTTGCTGCCGGAAGAGCAAGGTCATCCTGGTCAGCCTGCATATCCAGACTGGTCACGGTAACAATGGACCAGGGCTTCACGGTAACTACGTAGTTGCCGTTTGACGATGTCAGAGTTTCCACACACTTCAGATAATTTGCATTGTACAACTGTCCGTCCTCTGCCGCGCGGGTCTCCCATACCTCCAGCTGTGGATTGTCCCCCAGATTCATCCCCCTGGTTCTGATTGTGAATGTCTTTTCCCTTCCGCTGTCATTGTTCAGAATCGTGGAAAATGCCGACTTGTCCGGAGCTGCCAGCGTCATATAGTTGTCTCCGCCATTTCGACCGCTGACCGGGTTGGTGCCGGTTGCGGTGCTCTTACTTGCGCTCGGAATCGCACGCCATACCACATTGTCATCCGGACTATCATATTCCCAGCCGGTCACTGCAAATTTTGCAAAATGCTGCAGGATCGTCAGCGCTCCGTCATAGTTCAGATAACCGGACCACGGATCTGCCGCCGACATGATATTCTTATAGTTATACTGCGTTCCTGCATAAAATGCTCCGATTGCAGGCTGATACACGAAATGAGTACGCCGTGAATTTACAAATCCCTTGATGATGGTATTTGCCATCTCCAACGGGCTTCCCGCTCCTCCGATTCCGGTTCCCGGCTCTGCATTGTCCGACATATTGTTGTTTGGACGGTCTGCAGTGGAGCCGAAAGTCGCCTGTGCCTCACTGTTCCATATTTCCTTGTCGAATTCTTCCGCCAGTCTGGTAAAGCTGCCCGCACTGTCATCATCCGTATTATAATGGTATCCAATCACATCGATCATGCTGCGCAGTGCTTCATCACTGGTCAGAGTCGGTCCATCGGAAGCAATTCCCACCTCATCCGACATGATCACCTTAATGTTGTGGAACAGTTCTTTCGACGTTTCATCCGGGAATCCTGCCACGGAAGCATCACTGCTGATCAGTCCCTCTTCATCGTTTTGAACCCGGGTCTTGAATTCCTTCAGCCAGTTCAAATCATCCTTATTCTCATTCATTCCCGGACTGATCATATCGATCATATAGCCATACTCACGATAGGCAGCGATTGAGGTGTTTTTCATCCACTTATAGAGATTATCCCAGTTTCCGCCTACCCAGCCCGGTGTGCGCCAGTACAGCAGACTGGTCTTGACATTCGGATTGATCTTCTTGGCGTCTGCTGCCAGCTGGAAGCCGGTGACGCGGGTCACGTCCGGATATTCGTCTGATGTTCGCATGGTACACGCCTGAGAACCGGTGGAGTTGTTCTTATCATTGCCCATCTCGATCTTGATATGCTGGATCAGCGGGCGGTCACCTCCAAATAAGTACTCCAGAAGTTCCCAGTACTGGTCCGGATGCATCGCCTTGTAGTCCAGAAGCAGAGCATTGGTGCTGTTGCAGTCCAGAAGGCCAAAACCCTTAAAGGTAAGACCATTCATATTCTGTGCCGCCTCATCGACCTCTGCACCGTCAATAACGATTCTGGTACCTTCAATGCTGCCTGTAAGACTTTCTTTGAGCGCTTTTCTCGCTGCTGTCTCGGTGTTTGCCTCCTGAATCCCGGAAGCCTCATCAAGCACTACGATTCTGTCATAAAAACCTTCCCGCATATATCCGGTTCCGAATGCGATGCCGTATCCGGCAGTCATCTCATCCTGCTCACTGAACTTAAACCCGATTCCCGTCGCATCCAGAAGGATCTCGCCATCTACACTGATTGTCACGCTGCCCTGCGTTCCGTCCTCCTGATACACTACGCCGACTCCATGCCAGGTTCCAGCCTGAAGCACTGACTTCAGCGGGTAATCCTGATCCTTGCCGCCTGTGTGAACCCGAAGCGCGGCTGTGCCGTCAGCTTTTCTGGAAATCAGACGGATATGATTCTCCGGATTGCCAATCAAAAATGCTGATTTACTTTCCGCTCCCTCATTATCCTTTGAACCACCGAGCAACATATCGGTATACAGGCTGAACTGCGGCTTTTTCAGATAGCCTGCAGCATCATTGATGGCTCCGCCGCCGTCTGCTGCACTGTTTCCGCCGCTGATCCAGTGTGTCGTCACCGTGATCATACTGCCATCCTCCAGATCGGACGTCATTTCCGCACCGTTTCGCACGCTGACTTCACCGTTATCCTCCAGAGTCGGCACATCCATCGGAAGACCGGATTCTCCCTGTTCCTCGCCGTCAACAACCGCAAACCAGGATACTACATTGCCAGTTCCGCTGAACTTTACTCTGACTTTTGTGTTATCATTTTCTACATGAAACGTTGCTTTTGCAACATCCGTCAGCTTATCCTTATTTACAACAGCGGAATCCACCTTTTCCATTGCACTGCTGCCTACTGCCAGCGAAACATCGGTAATACGGTCTTCAGTCTGTCCCCACCACTCCCGGTGACCGGAAAGAAGTGTATAATCACCTGCATTCAGAGTTACTATATATTCCGTGTATACATCCGCACTTCCCCAGTAACCGGTTCCGTTCAGAGCTCCCGCATCTTTGACGTAGGTTTTGACATTGCCTGCCTTTGTATACCCCCATGCAGTCTCACCCTCCACATATTTCTGATCCGGGACCAGGTTCTGCAGTTTCGACTGGGAAGCTCTTTCTTCGGCTTTCAGATCATCAATGAGCATCACTTCCCATGCATACTCCGTCTCATCCTCCTCATCCGATTCCTCTGTTCTTCCTGCATTGGACGGGCTGGCAAGATCAGTCTCCTCCTCATCATCCCGTGCAGACAGATTGGACGGTGATGCCAGAGAACCTTCTTCCTCCTGTTCCTCTGTACTTCCTGCATTGGATGGGCTGGCAAGAAGCTCTTCCTTTGCAGGTTCCTTCATATTAGACGGACTTGCCAGAACCTCTTCTTCCGCTGTCTCAACTCCAACCATATCCGCAATATCATAATAAGGGCTGTCACTTACATAACTTTCATTTTTCGAATCCATAATACCGCAGTCCACAAAGTATACAATATCCTCTGCCGACTGAATTCCAGTCTCTTCGATACTGTCCGGGACTTCTGCCAGCGCTTCTTCGCCTTCCTCTGAGCGAATCCATTCTTCCGCATAGACAGGCGTGATTCCGGTCATTCCCGGTGTTGTCATACTCACAATGAGCAGCCATGACAAGGTCTTCTGCCACAGTTCCTTTCTTCTCATATCTTCCTCCTTGATTATCATCTTTTCTACATTTTACTGGGGGAATCCGGCAATTTACATGAGTTATTCTATAGACATTTTGCCTTTTTGTATGATTTTTGTATTTTTCTGATATCGTTTCTTCCGTCCATGTGTTTTTTTACCACAAACTTGTATATTTTTACATTACTTTTGCATAGTTTCCCCAATAAGAAGCAAAAAAGCCGGACAACAGATTCCTGATTTCATCTGCTGTCCGGCTGCTGCCCGATTCTTCCGTTCTTATTTATAATCAAAATTTGGCACTTCGCCCCACCGCTTCTTAAAGTAATGGGCTGCCAGCTTCGGTCTCCGTTCTCTGGTAAACAGTCCCTTCTTGTTGCCATTTACACGCATGCATCCCTGCACCGTGGCAAAGTCCGCAAAGTTCCAGACCTGTTCACCGATGAAGAAGTCACGCCTGTCAAACTCCGCATTCTGTCTGGCATAGTATTCCACCTGATACTCTTCGCTGAACATCTCCGGCACTGTCTCATGGATTCCTGCCACTGCGTCGGCGCCGTATTCTGTGATCATCACCGGCTTGTTCTGTTTCTCCCAGAAGTCCAGCTCCTGATTCAAACCATAGCATGCCGCATCCAGATTGCCGGACAGGTTATACCAGCCGTAATACCGGTTGATGCAGACCACATCCATGGTGCGGGTCACCAGATCCTTCTCATAGTTGTTCTGGCAGCAGACAAAGGTCACCGGTCTGTCCTGGGGGTCCAGGGTGTGGGTGTACTCGTACAGAGAATGCCAGTAGTCGTAGGCAGACTGGGGAAAATGCTCCGTATCCGGCTCATTTCCCATGGACCACATCACCACACAGGGATGGTTCTTGTCCCGGTCGATCATCTCCCGCAGCACCTGCTCATGATGCTCGCGGATGTGAAAGGTCTTGTAGGGGTCCTGATGCTCGCCTGCGCCGATGCCCACCGCCGGGGTCTCGTCAATCACCACGATGCCTTCCCGGTCACACAGGTCATACAGCTCCTCTGCATAAGGGTAATGGCTGGTGCGGAAGGAATTGGCATTCAGCCAGTGAATCAGGCTCATATCCTTCACCCCAAGGCAGACATCCAGCCCTCTTCCGTGAAATGCCGAGTCCTCATGCTTTCCAAAGCCCTTGAAGTAGAAGGGCCGTCCGTTGATCAGGAACCGGGTCCCATCCACCTTCACCGTGCGGATGCCGAAAGTCTGCTCATACCGGTCTTCGCCGTAGGTGACGGACGCGGTGTACAGATAAGGCGTGTCCGGATACGGCCACCAGAGCTTTGCATCCGGGATGCGGAGTTCGCCGGAGGCACCTGTGGCTGTGGCAACAACACTGCCCTGTGCGTCCCGGATTTCGATCCGAACGTCGGCTGTGCAGCCGGTTTTCGCTCCGGTGCCGGCTCTTGACCCAGTGTCAGTTTCTGCTCCGGTATTTACATCTGCACCAGTTCCGGCTTCTGACCTGACTTCCCCGCCTGTCACCACCTGATACCGCACCACCCCGTCGCTTCCGTCAATCCCCGGAATCAAAGTGATGTCGCGGATGTACTGCTTCGGTGTGGTATAGAGCCGCACCGGGCGGTTGATTCCTGCATAGTTGAAGAAGTCAAAGTTCGGCATGTTCTGTGGCTTTGCCCAGAGCTTCGCCGCCTCCACGCTTGGCACCCCCGGATTGTCGGAGCCGAAGAATGCGACTGCTCCCTCATTTCCCACCGGCAGCGTGCTGTGATTGACCCGGTTGTCCACGGCAACCAGAAGCTCTGCGCTGCTTCCCGCCGGAATCAGGTCCGTCACCTCCACCTCAAAGGGAAGGAAGCCTCCTCTGTGCTCTGCCGCCAGCTTTCCATTGATATAGACCCTTGCCTGATGGGTCACCGCATCAAAGCGCAGCACCAGACGCTGTCCCTGATAACAGGCTGGTACAGAGACTGTCCGGCAGTAATAGGCCCAGCCATAGTGATTGTGATATGCCGGGTCATCCTTCTGGTCGTTGTAGGAAGCCGGAACCGCCATCAACTCCATATCTTCCGGGCAGGCAAGGACCTCACCAGGCTCGCTCTCATCCCCCAGCTTAAAATTCCAGATGCCGGACAAGTCCAGCACCGCACGCGTTTCATTTTCTCTTGGATATAACATATGGGAACACTCCTATTCTGAATGGTATACCGGAATTATACTACGGTACACCATTCAGCAACATGGAATATATCCCAAAATCATGTATTATGTCACAAAAGTACAGGATTATTCAAGAAAATTACATGGTCTCCTTTGCCTTCTTATGTTACGATAACCGTAACAAATCAATCCCCCCCCACAACCAGCGAAAGGAAGTCACGATTATGACCCATATGAAGCTTAGATTTCAGGAAATGAACCAGATTGTTGATTTTGTAAATCTGATGAACCAGTTTGAAGTAGATGCCGATATCAAATTCGGTCACATTGTCGTAGATGCCAAGTCCCTGCTTGGCGTCATGAATATCGCTCAGAAAAAGGAAGTGGAGCTGATCCTTCATTCCGATGTTGCCGATCTGCCGCCGTTAAGCGAACAGCTTGCAGTCTATGCCGCCTGATTTTCCTGAAAACAGTTTTTTAAATCATGCAGCAACATGCAGGAATCCCCGCCGGAATCACAATGTTTGACTCCGGCGGGGTTTTTGGACAATAAAACGCTTTTTCAGGAAAAATTGTCCAATCCCAGACTTACTTTTCCATAAAAGCCGGTTTTCCTGGTTGACATAAAGCTATTTTGGACAATTATCAAGCTTTTCGCCCTTTAATTATCCAAAATTTCCGGGATTTTGGACAATTATTGCCCTGAATGCCTTAAAATTGTCCAAAACCGCTGTATTTCCTCTTCATTTTCTCTACTCTGACCATGTTTTGGATAATTTTTTGATTTTTCCTCTATAATTGTCCAAAATCCCTACAGCAGCCCAAAATTCTTGCAGTGACCCAAAAATCCCGCCAAAGCCAACCAGCCGTCAGCTCTAACGGGATTTCAATCATACAATCTTCTTATACCACGCTCTGCAGCCCCAGCGTCTTCTCGATCAGCAGCATGACGCCCAGGGTAATCACCATCAGAAGGGTTGCCAGTGCGGCGATGGTCGGGTCGAAGTGATACTCCACGTATGCCATCATCTCAATGGGCAGTACGGATACGCCTGCGCTGGTCAGGAAAGCTGACAGCGAAACGTTGTTGAAGGAGTTGATGATCGCCATAATGCAGGCGGATACGATGCCGGACTTGATGTTCGGCAGCAGGATGTGGAAAAACGTGTAGGTATTTCCCGCACCCAGAATCCTCGCCGCCTCCTCCATGGAGAAGTCAAAGTTCGCCAGACTGGAGGTGACCACCCGCATCACATAGGGAATGGACAAAATCGTGTGACCGATCAGCAGGCTCGGCAGTGCCGGCAGACCGAAGCGGATCACCACATAGCGGAGCATCACGAAACCGAGTACAATCACCGGAATCAGCACCGGAGATAAGAACAGACCCTTGATCAGCTCTTTGCCCTTAAAGCGGTAACGGTTCAGGGCATAGGCAGCCGGAAGCCCCAGCACCAGTGCGAAGAAGGTCGCTGCAAATGCAATGATGATACTGTATTTCGCCGCACTTCCAAAAGCCTTGATTTTCAGAATCTGCGCGAACCACTTCAGCGTAAATCCCTCACCCGGGAACTTCAGATAGGTGGTGTCGCTGAAGGACGCTGCCATGATGACAAGCAGCGGTCCGATCAGGAAAATATATACCAGCAGGGTAACAAAAAACAGTGACTTACTCTTTTTCATGAATAACTCCTTTATCGTTCTCCCCGGTCAGTTCTTACTGAACAGAGAATAATTCGTTCCAGGTGTTGGTCCAGTCAGCCTTGTTGGCATTGATTGCTGCCCAATCCGGAATCTTCAGTCCCTCGATCATCTCTTTGCCGTAGGTAAAGTTTGCAGACTGCTCTGCAGTCAGCTCCACATCGGTACGAACCGGTGCGTCTACGCCGTCCAGAGCCTCTGCCAGCTGCACTTCCTTGGAAATGTAGAAATCAACAAATGCCTCTGCCAGCTCCTTGTTCTCACAGCCTTTGATGATGTTGATGGTGTTGAAACCGCTGTAGCTTCCCTCAGACGGATCTACCCACACATAATCCTCAGATGCGGACTTTGCTGCCGTGTAGGAGAAGTCCAGCAGAACTGCTGCGGAGATCTCGCCCTGGTTCAGCATGGTGATGGTGTCATTGGCGCTGGTGTAGGTCTTCATAACGTTCGGCTTTAACTCGGCAAGCTTTGCAAAGATTGCCTCATCGTCGGTACCCGGGGTCAGACCTTCCATAGCTGCTACCGAGTAGTAGAACAGCGGACCGGACGTGGTGGTGATATCCGGGATGGCAACCAGACCTTCCAGCTCCGGATTCCACAGATCTGCCCAGGAAGTGATCTCGATCGGGCAGGTAGCCTTGTCATAGACGATACCCAGACGGTTGAAGGTGTAAGCCGGGCCGTATTTCTCGCCAAACGGTGCTTTTGCGATATCATACAGTGCATCCATATTGGTCAGCTTGGAGGAATCAATCTCCTCAACCAGACCCTCATCAATCAGATCTGCGATAAATGCGTCACCGATGATCACTACGTCGTAGTTCTCCGGAGTCTCCTTGATCTTGGTCATACGCTCTGCGTTCTTGCCGCCCTCTACGATCAGCTTGCAGCCGGTAGCTTCCATGAACGGGTCATACACGTTCTTCTGAAGCAGCTCTGCATTGAAGGAGAAGGTGGATACCTTCAGCTCCTGTCCCTCAAAGTTTCCCAGATCTGCTGCGCCCTCTGCCGGGTTCACAGACTCTGCCGCGGTCTCCTCTGCCTTCTGGTCCTTGGCTGCCGCAGTGGTCTCCGGAGCGGAGGAACCGCCGCATGCGGTCAGGGATGCTGCCATTACTGCTGCCATCATCACGCTTACTGTTCTCTTCTTCATAATCTCTTCTCTCCTTTGCAATTAAAGCAAAATTATTTTATTTGGAATCAGTGACAGAGTCACCTTATCACCAATCTGGAATGCACTCTCCTGATCAGCACTGACCTCGAACTCGCCTACTGCGGTGCGGACGTTGTACTGATTGCGCTTTCCAAGGAAGGTGCTTACCATGATCTCGCCGTCAATGGCATTGACAGTCTCCCTGCCCTGCGGTGCGATCAGAATATCCTCCGGGCGGATACATGCCTTGAAGCTGTCTCCTGCCTTGTCCTCAGTCACCTGGATGCGGGTGCCGTCGGCTGCTGCAAATGCATCGCCGTCACGCTTTAAATCCAGGAAGTTCTCAAAGCCTACGAAGTGAGCGATGAACTCGGTCTTCGGATGGTTGTAGATGACAGACGGGCTGTCCATCTGCTCGATGACGCCGTGGTTCATGATGGCAACCTTGTCAGAGATTGCAAAGCACTCCTCCTGGTCATGGGTAACGTAGATTGCGGTAAATCCGAACTTCTGCTGCAGGCGGCGGATCTCAACACGCATCTTCACACGCAGCTTTGCGTCCAGATTACTTAAGGGCTCGTCAAGGAGCAGCAGGTCCGGCTTGATCACCAGTGCTCTCGCCAGCGCCACACGCTGTCTCTGACCGCCGGACATTTCCTTGGGATAGCGGTTCTCAAAGCCCTTTAAGTCAACGGTCTCCAGCATCTCCATGACTTCTTTTCTGATCTGATCCTGCGGCATCTTTCTCATCTTCAGACCAAATGCCACGTTGTCAAATACGGTCATGTGCGGAAACAGTGCGTAGCTCTGGAACACGAAACCGAAGTTTCTCTTATTCAGCGGAACCTGGGTGTAATCCTTGCCGTCGAAGATGAACTTGCCGTCGATGGGATTGGAGAATCCTGCAATCAGACGGAGGGTGGTGGTCTTACCGCATCCGCTGGAACCAAGAAGAGACACCAGCTCGCCCTTCTCCACCTGGAAATTCAGGTCTTTTAAAATAATATTCTTGTCATAACCTGCAGTGATATTCTGCAATTCTAAAAGTGCCATTTCGTTCTCCTTTATCTCTCACATCCGCAGCTGTCAGGCTCTGCGGAGTCATGCCAACGTATTACAGGGTCGGGTTCAGCTTCCGGCTCACCGCATTGATGCCGCTGGAAACCAGAATCGTCACCACGATCATCACCACTGCCACCACAGATGCCTGCTCCCAGTCGCCAAGGGACATGGCCTGCTGATAGATCATCGTGGCAAGTACGCGGGTATCCGTGCCGCCTAAAAGCTGCGGGGTCGTGTATGCCGTCAGACAGCCGGTAAATACCAGCACGCTTCCGGTCACCAGTCCCGGAATACTCAGCGGCAGAATCACATGGCGGAAGGTCGCCGCCTTGGACGCGCCCAGGTTGCCTGCCGCCAGATTCAGATCCTCGGAAATGTTATCCATGACACCGATCAGGGACAGAATCATCAGAGGCAGGAACAGCTGAATAAATCCGACAACCATGGAAAACTCGTTATAAAGCAGACTGATCGGCTTATTGACAATGCCGCTCTGCACCAGCAGGTTGTTGACAAAGCCCTTCTTGCCCAGAATCACCATCCAGCTGAAGGAACGGATGACCGGGCTGGTAAACATGGGGAATACCGCCAGTGCCATCAGCATCCCCTTATTCTTGGAATATTTGGAAATGTAGTAGGCCGTCGGGAATCCAAGCGCCGCACATACAGCCGTACTGATCAGGCTCAGACGGATACTTCTCCAGAATACCTGCTTAAAATAGGTGCTCTCCAGCAGGGAAAAATACTTCGCCAGCGAAAAGCTTCCGCTCTCATTGAAAAACGTCTTGAGAATCAGGGAAAACAGCGGAATCAGCATAAATACTGCGAGAAACAGGCAGCCCGGCAGAATGAACAGCCAGTAAATCTTCGTCTTTTTTTCCAGCAATGGTCGTACCAACCTTTCTAACGCGGTAAAAAGGGACTTGATTTATAAGTAAATTGCACACTTATTAAGAAGTCCCTCTAATGTATCCTGCGTTTATTATTTCTTGTTCTTATAATACCGATAACATAACATTTTTGTCACAAAATGTCAACCGGGTTTTACCTGAATTTGATACTGAATTTACATTTTTTGTAACTGATGTACCGCTGCTTTTTGCTTACAGCATATCGCTGTATTTCTCTGCATGCGCGCGGAATGCTGGCATCGCTGCCTCCAGCTTTCTGCGCTCTTCTGCCACATCTGCATGCAGCAGCTTATGTCCCTCGACCAGCTGGCGTCCCGCCACCCACACGCTGTCCACGTTGGAGGCGTTGGCGGAATAGACGATGGCAGAATAAGGATTGTAAACCGGGAACATGTTGACCGATTCCGTCTCAATGAGAACCAGATCCGCCTGCATGCCCGGCTCGATGGAGCCAAGACTTTCCTCCTCGCCGAACACCCGCGCACCGCCCATGGTGCCAAGCTCCACGATCTCATCCGCTGTCATCACGCCGCGGCTGTGATACTTTGTCTTCTGGGCGGAGGCAATCATCTTGAACTGGGTGAACAGATCCAGGGTATTGCCGGAGGATGGGCCGTCGGTGCCGACTCCCACAGTCACCCCTGCTTTCCGCATATCCAGAACCGGGCACACGCCCTTGCCGCCCTTGGTATTGGCGCCGACGCAGTGCGCCACCTTCGTATCCGTCTCTGCAAACAGTTCGATGTCGTGATCCGTCGCATGGATGCAGTGAGCCGCAATGGTCTTCGGTCCCAGCACACCCAGATCATACAGAAATTCAATGGGAGTCTGGTCATAGGTTTCCCTGAAAAGCGTCATTTCATAATCCATCTCGCTCACATGCAGGGTGTAGAAGGCATCGTATTTCTGCGCCAGGTCGTATGCCGCCTTCAGCATTTCCGGAGAGTTGGTGTTGGTCGCATGAGGCGCCGCCATCGGGTGAATCCGGTCATGGTTCTTCCATTTTTTCAACAGCTCCTCACACAAAGCCAGACCGCTGTAGGGCTCCCTGCCGTCGCAGGTCTCCATGTTGATCACCGTCTCCCCCACCCATGCACGGATTCCCATCTCGTCACAGGCTCTTGCCACCTGATCCTCGAAATAGTACATGTCCAGCACGGAGGTCACGCCTGCAAGCAGCAGCTCACAGATCGCATAGCGGGATGCCGCGTACACCAGCTCCGGTGTCATCGCCTCCAGTTCCAGCGGAAACAGGAATCTGCGCAGACGGTCCGGGCAGTCATCCCCCATGGACCGGAACGGAATCATGGGAATGTGACTGTGCACATTGATCATGCCAGGCATCAGGATGCCGCCTCTGCCGTCGATGCGGCGGTCACCGTTTTCCGGCTTCAGCACATAGGTGCAGGCTCCCTCGCCCGCTGCCAGAATCCTGTCATCTTCCATCAGCACGTATCCATCCGAAAACACCTGCTTCTCCTGATTCATCGTCACAACCGTCACATGCTCGATTAATGTTTTCATAGAGCTCATATCTCCTTTTTCAAAGCTTCCCGCCACCCGCTCAATTCGACTTCCGGTTAATATACTCCGTCCTGATTTTGGAATACACGAACTTCTGGCTGCTGTACAGTCCGTAATATCCGGACAACGTAAAGCTCACCGCCACAGCGATGGCATAGTAGGGCATCGCCTCGAAGCCGAACAGCTCAAATGCCAGAAATACCGTGGAAATCGGGCAGTTGGTCACGCTGACGAACAGTGACGCCATGCCCACCGCGCTGCAAAGACCCACCGGCATGCCGGTCAGGGCTGCAATCAGATAACCGAAGGTGGCGCCCACGCACAGAGCCGGGACGATCTCGCCGCCCTTAAAGCCGGCACCCAGCGCCACGGCGGTAAATACAATCTTCATCAGAAATGCATAGTAAGGAACGCTCTCCCCCTCGAAACACCGCTCGATCAGATGCATACCGCTGCCATTGTAGTAGCGGCTCTTGAAGATCAGGGTCAGTGCGATGAAGATCACGCTTCCTGCCAGCACCCGGATATAGGGATTGGGGAAATACTTTCTGTAACAGTGTCCGCTCTTATGGAGCGTGGTACACATCAGGATTCCCACGCAGGCGCACAGCATGCCCAGAAGCACTGCCAGTGCTGCCCCCTGAATGCCAAACTCCGGCACCAGTCCCACCTCAAAGTGGTCCGGCACCAGCCCCATCCGCCCGGACACTGCCGCGCCGATGAAGGATGCAAACAGGCAGGGAACCAGCGCCGCATAGTACATGACTCCGATGCTGACCACCTCCATGGAGAAGACGCCTGCTGCCAGCGGGGTGCCAAACAGTGCGGAAAAGCAGGCGCTCATACCGCACATGACCGCAATCTTCTTGTCCTTTTCATCCAGACGGATGACCTTGCCAATCAGATTGCCCAGACTTCCTCCCAGCTGCAGCGCCGCCCCTTCCCGGCCGGCCGATGCACTGACACAGTGGCTCAGGACTGTAGCCGCAAAGATCAGGGGACCGGTCGCCACGGTGACCTCCTCCTGGGACGAGATCGCCTCCAGCACCATATCCGTGCCCCGGTTCTTCTCCTCGTGAGCCACCCGGTACAACGCCACGATCACAAGACCTGCCACCGGCATCAGAAATACCACCTGCGGATGTCCCGTCCACAGCTTCGTGACAAATGATACACATTTGCCAAATACCCCGCCTGCCAGACCCACGATCAGACCAATAAATCCGGAGATCAGCGTCCATTTCAGAAAATAGTGAATGTTCTGCATCAGGGGGGCATTTCTCTCATACGTTTTCATACCCATAATATCCGCCTCTTAGTCCGTGTAGGTTCCCTTGGACTTTACCAGCTTCGGACGATATCCGGCATCATTCAGCGCCTGCACGATCCGGTTCTTGTGCTCGGTTCCCTCTGCCTCCAGGGTGATCCGCAGCTCCACAGCCGCATTACGGTTGATGCTGATGAACTGGTTGTGCTCCAGCTTGATCACATTGCCCCGCTCGTCAGCCAGCAGCGCGGACACCTTTGCCAGCTCGCCCGGCTTGTCCGGAAGCAGCACCGATACGGTGAAAATACGGTCTCTCTGGATCAGACCATGCTGTACCACAGAGGACATGGTGATCACATCCATGTTGCCGCCGCTTAAAATGGAGACGATTTTCTTCTTCTGCACGTCCATATGCTTTAAGGCAGCCACGGTCAGAAGACCGGAATTCTCCACGATCATCTTGTGATTTTCCACCATATCCAGGAATGCCACAATCAGCTCCGAGTCATCCACGGTGATGATGTCATCCACATTCTGCTGAATGTAGGGGAACAGCTTCTCGCCCGGACGCTTCACAGCCGTGCCGTCTGCGATGGTGTTGACTGACGGAAGGGTCACCACATGTCCCTGCTTTAAGGATTCCTGCATGCAGTTTGCCCCTGCCGGCTCCACGCCGATGACCTTGATCTTCGGATTCAGCAGCTTTGCCAGAGTGGACACGCCGGTGCACAGACCGCCGCCGCCGATGGGAACCAGAATGTAATCCACCGTCGGCAGCTCCTTGATGATCTCCATGGCGATGGTACCCTGTCCCGTAGCCACATCCAGATCGTCAAAAGGATGCACGAAGGTGTATCCGTGCTCCTCCGCCAGCTTGTAGGCATAGTCGCATGCCTCGTCAAATACATTGCCCTGCAGCACCACCTCCGCGCCGTAGCTTCTGGTGCGGTTTACCTTCATAAGCGGTGTTGTGGTCGGCATGACGATAGTCGCCTTGATACCTGCCAGCTTCGCCGCATAAGCCACGCCCTGGGCATGGTTGCCGGCGGATGCGGTGATCAGCCCGCGCTGCTTCTCCTCATCAGTCAGGGTGCTGATCTTGTAGTAAGCCCCCCGCACCTTGTAAGCGCCGGTATACTGCATATTTTCCGGTTTTAAGTATATCTTGTTGCCGGTCATAGCGGAAAAATACTCGCTGTAGACCAGCTTGGTCTCCTGTGTGACCTTCTGGACCTCTTCCGATGCTTCCTCAAATTTCTCTAAAGTCAGTTCCTCTGCCATAGTCTTATCCTCTTTTCGCTGTATTCTGTCGCTCCTGCGGCATTGCGCCGCAAGCCTGCCTGTCTCTGCTGTCTGTCCTTCTCCCGGCATTGCGCCGCAAGCCCGCCTGTCTCTGCTGTCCGTCCTTCTCCCTGCATTACGCCGCAAGCCTGCCTGTCTCTGCTGTCTGTCCTTCTTCCGACATTACGCCTGCTCCCCGGTCTGGAACAGTGCATTGACGAAATCATCCGAATTGAACTTCTGCAGGTCGTCGATCTTCTCACCCACGCCCACATACTTCACCGGGATGCCAAGCTCGGACTGGATTGCCACGGCGATGCCGCCCTTGGCAGTTCCGTCCAGCTTCGTCAGGATGATGCCGGTGATATCCGCCACCTCCATGAACTGCTTCGCCTGCGCCAGTGCATTCTGTCCGGTGGTTCCGTCCAGCACCACCAGGGTCTCACGGTAGGCGCCCGGATACTCCTTGTCGATGATCCGGTTGATCTTCTTAAGCTCCTCCATCAGGTTCTTCTTGTTGTGAAGACGGCCTGCGGTATCACAAATCAGCACGTCCGCATGGCGGGACTTGGCTGCTGCCACCGCGTCATAGATCACCGCTGCCGGGTCAGAGCCCTCCTGCTGGGCGATGATCTCCACACCGGCACGGTTGGACCACTCGGTCAGCTGCTCGATGGCTGCCGCGCGGAAGGTGTCCGCCGCCGCCAGAATGACCTTCTTGCCGTCATCCTTCAGCTGTCCTGCCAGCTTGCCCACGGAGGTGGTCTTGCCCACGCCATTGACGCCGATCACCAGCACCACGGAGGTGCGGTTCTCGAACTCGTAGGCATTGTCCCCCAGGTTCATCTGATCCTTGATGGAGTCGATCAGCAGCTGCTTGCACTCGGACGGCTCCTTGATGTGCTGCTCCTTCACCCGCTTTCTCAAGTCCTCCATAATGGACATGGTGGTCTGGATGCCCAGATCGCCCATGATCAGCGTCTCTTCCAGCTCCTCATAGAAATCCTCATCAATAGCAGAAAATCCACTGAAAATGGAATCCATGCCGGATACGATGTTATCTCTTGTCTTGGTCAGCCCCTGAACCAGTCGGCTGAAAAATCCTTTTTTCTTCTTCTCTTCCATATGATCCTCCCTATTCCTCAAGCTGATTCTCGATCAGGTTGACGGATACCAGTGTGGACACGCCCTTCTCCTGCATGGTAATACCATACAGACGGTCAGACGCCACCATGGTGCCCCGTCGGTGTGTGATCACGATAAACTGTGTATTCTGGGTCAGTTTATGTAAATATCCGGCGAACCGGTCTACGTTGGAGTCGTCCAGCGCCGCCTCAATCTCATCTAACAGACAGAAGGGGGACGGCTTTAAGTTCTGAATGGCAAATAACAACGCGATGGCTGTCAGCGCCTTCTCTCCACCGGACAGCTGCATCATGTTCTGCAGCTTCTTGCCCGGCGGCTGGGCGATGATCTGAATGCCCGCCTCCAGAATATCCTCCTCCTGCATCAGCTCCAGCTGACCGTGACCGCCTCCGAACAGCTCCTTAAACACCCGGTCGAATTCCTGCCGGATCTCCTTGAACTTCTCCTCGAACTGGCGGCGCATGCCGCTGTCCAGCTCGTCGATGATCTGCCGCAGAGTCTCCTCCGCCTGAATCAGATCGTCGTGCTGGGTCTTCATGAACTCGTAGCGCTCGGAGACCTCCTTGTAGTCCTCGATGGCATTCACATTGACATTGCCCAGGGCACGGATGCTGTTCTTCAACTCGTCGATCCGTCTGCGGATATCTGCCAGCACCGTCATCTCCGGGTTCCGCAGAGGCTCCGCCGTATTGAAGGTCAACTCGTACTCTGACCACATATAGTTGCTCTGGCGCTCTAACTTCTCCTCCAGCTTCTCCCGCTGGCTCTGGAGACGGAACTGCTCCTTATCCAGACGGCTGATGCGCTCAGACAGCTCTTCCCGCTTTGCAAAGAAGCCCTTCTGCTCCCGGCTCATCTCTTCCTTCCGGGCCGTCTGGGTCTCCAGCTCCGCTGACAGAGTCTCCTTCTGGGCTGCCGCGTTGGCAATCAGCTCCTGAAGGCGTCCGATCTCCTGGCGCTTTCCTTCGATGATCTGGTCCGAATCGGTGGTTCCCGCAGTCAGGCTCTGAAGCTCCTCCGTCAGTCTGCGGATCTCCTCCTCCACGCGGTGGATATTCTCCATCACAAAGTCCACCTTCTGCTTAAGACCTGCTGCCTGAAGGCGAATCTCCTCCAGCTCGTGGGCGGACTTCTCACGGACTGCCCTTGCCTCTTCCATCTGCGCCGTCATCTTCTGGATGTCCGCGTTGGTCTCCTCATTCTGCTGCACCAGTCTGTCTGTATCCTGATTCAGCAGGCGGCGGCTCTCCTCGATCTCCAGAATCTGCGCCTCCAGCTGCTTGTTTTCCAGCACCAGATCCTGATAGGACTCCCGGATATCATCCCGCTTGTCCTCCAACTGGCTCACATTCATCTCCTGGGTATTCTGAACCAGAGATGCCTGATGGCGCTCATTTTTCAGACGCTCCAGCTCTTCCCGCTGATTCGTCAACAGCCCCTCGTTGAGGGTCAGCTCCTCCTGAAGCTTGTCCGCTGCCCGGGTCGCCTTCTTACATCCCTCTTCCAACTCCTCCAGCTCCCGCTTTCTTCCCAGCAGATTGCTGGAATTGCGGAAGGCACCGCCGGTCATGGAACCGCCGGCACTTAACAGCTCGCCTTCCAGCGTTACGATCCGCAGAGAGTAGCGGAACTTCTTCGCCAGCGCAATGGCGTGGTCGATGGTGTCTGCCACCACCACCCGCCCCAGCAGGTACTTCGCCAGCACCTGATACTCCGGCGCCACATGAACCAGATCGCTTGCCAGACCGATGACTCCCGGCTCCCGCAGGGCTTCCGGCTTTGAGAAGCCGCCTCCCTGACCGATGCTGGTCAGCGGCAGGAAGGTCACACGACCGTACTTGTTCTTTTTCAGATACTCAATCAGCTGCTTGGCTGTCTGCTCCGAATCCGTCACCACATTCTGGATGCTGCCTCCAAGGGCTGTCTCAATGGCGGTCTCATACCGCTTGTCCGTGGTAATCAGGTCTGCAACCACACCGTGGATACCCCGAACCCGGTCCCGGACCTCCATCACCCGGCGGATGCTGTTGCCGTAGCCGTCATAGCGCTCCGCTAAGTTCCGCAGGGATTCCAGACGGGTGTACGCCGTATGGTACTCCTGCTGCTTTTCATTTAAATTCCGGTTCAGACGGCGGACCTCCTGCTCATACCGGGCAAGCTCTGTCTCGCACTCGGTCTGGGCAAGCTGCAGCGCGGTCAGCTGCTCCTTCGCCTGATCTAACTTCTTCTGTTCTTCCTTTAACTGCTCTTCCTGTACGGACTCATCGCTCTTAAACTTCAAGAGACGCTGGCATACTTCCGAGCGGCGCACCTGCACCTGCTCAAGCATTGCCTCGTAGCGCTGCTCCTTTGCATTTAAGGACGCCTTCTCATTGAGCCCGGCAATGACGCCTGCCTTCGCCTCCTCAATCCGCTGATCCAGCATCATGATGCGCTCGTCATCTCTGCGCAGCTGCTCCTCCGCCACTTCCTGCCTGTCCCGGCTCTCCGCGTGGGCACGGGTGATCCCGGCATTGTCCGTCTGATAGCTCTCAATCTGCCCCTGCTTCTCGCCGATCTCCGTCTCGATGGTCTGCACACGGGCACTTAAGTGGTCCGCATTCATCTTCTCCGTGTTGATCTGCTCGTTCAGCACGTTGATCTGACCTTCCAGATTGCCCTTTAACATCTCCGCCTGATTCACCAGGTTCCGCTTCTCTGTAATCTGAAGCTCTAACTGGCTCAGCTCCTGCTCCAGACGGTCATACTCACTCTTCTGATGCTCCGACTGAGCGGATGCATCCTCCAGATCGCCGGAGACGATAGCTTCCTTGTCCCCGACCTCCTTTAACTGCTTCCGGATGCCCTCAGACTCCAGCAAAAACAGGTTCACATCATAGGTCTTAAGCTCTTCCTTCAGACTTAAATACTTCTTCGCCGCCTCGGACTGGCGCGCCAGCGGCCCCACCTGCTTTTCCAGCTCCGACAGAATGTCCGATACCCGGACCAGGTTCTGCTTCTCATCCTCCAGCTTTTTCTGGGCAATGGCCTTGCGCCGCTTGAACTTGACGATACCGGCAGCCTCGTCGAACAGTTCTCTGCGCTCCTCCGGCTTACCGTTTAAGATCTTGTCGATCTGACCCTGTCCGATAATGGAGTAGCCCTCCTTACCGATACCGGTGTCGTAGAACAGCTCATTGATGTCCTTCAGCCTGCAGGAGCTGCCGTTGATCCGGTACTCACTCTCGCCGGACCGGTACAGCCGCCTGGATACGGTGACCTCGTCGTAGTCGATGGCAAGCTGATGGTCCGAGTTGTCCAGAGTGATCGCCACATAGGCAAATCCCTGGGGCTTTCGAAGCTCCGTACCTGCAAAGATCACGTCCTGCATGCTGGCACCTCGAAGCTGCTTGATCCGCTGCTCACCCAGCACCCAGCGGACCGCGTCGGCTACATTGCTCTTGCCGCTGCCGTTAGGTCCCACGATGCCGGTGATGCCGTTGTGGAACTCAAACAGGATCTTGTTGGCAAAGGACTTAAAGCCCTGAATCTCGATGCTCTTTAAATACATGCCTTCTCCCTCAGTTTCAGTATTCCGCGGTAAGCCGCCATCGCCTCCGCTGCCTTCTTGGTCCTGCCGCTTCCTCTGCCGATCTCCTCGCTGCCAAGCAGTGCGCGGACCTCGAAGGTCTTATTGTGGTCCGGTCCCTCTTCCTTCACAAGCTCATACTCCAGACTCTGATCCGGAACCGCCTGAACCATCTCCTGCAGGATAGTCTTGCTATCATAAAAGAGCTGTTTGTGCTCAATATCATTTAAAACAAAGCGGTGAATAAACTCTTTTGCATTAGCAAAACCACCATCCAGATAAATCGCGCCGATCAGCGCCTCCATAGCGTCGGACACCACAGAATTGCGTCCTCTGCCGCCGGTAGCCTCCTCGCCCTTTCCCAGAAGCAGGTAAGCCCCAAGATTTAAGTCCGCAGCACATAGCGCCAGGGTCGGCTCACAGACGATGCTGGCACGAATCTTGGTCAGCTCTCCCTCCGGCTTGTCCTGATACTTGTGATATAAGAAATCGCTGGATACCACCTCCAGCACAGCGTCTCCCAAAAACTCCAGACGCTCATTGCAGTGCAGCTTGTTCATCCGATGCTCATTGGCATAGGAGCTGTGAGTCATCGCCTGGCGGAACAGTCCCTCATCCTGAAACTGATATCCGGTCTTCTCCTCCAGTTCTTTTAAGTTACGGTTCATAAGATTCTCCTTTTCATCCCTGACGGGAATATCCTCTGATAGATGGAAAGGGGCGGCGCAACCACTGTGCGACGGCCCCTTCCTGTTCATGGAATTAGTTCAGTGCGTTCTTGATCTGCTCTACTGCATCGCCTACAGATACGATCTGCTCTGCAGCCTCAGTCGGGATCTCGATATCAAATTCCTCCTCGATACCCATAACGATCTGGAAGATATCCAGTGAATCAGCTCCCAGATCCTCCACAAAGGTGGTCTCCATGGTGATGTCATCTGCCTCCACATTCAGTACTTCCGCGATAATGCCCTGTAATTTCTCAAATTCCATAATTACCTCTCCTATCTTCTTGTTTTATAGCTGTCTCTCCCGGACAGTTACTTATTCTCTGTGACCTGTTCTTCGGCTTCCAGGCATTCCTTGATTTTGTCATTGATCTGCTGTTCCTTGAAGGTGACACACTGGATGATCGAGTTGCTGACCTCCGTTGCTTTCGCACTGCCGTGTGTCTTCACTACCAGACCTTTCAGTCCCAGCAGCGGCGCTCCGCCATACTGGCTGGCGTCAAAGGCTTTCAGCGTCTCCTTTAACGCAGGCTTCACCAGCAGTGCGCCGATCTTGCTGCGTAAGGTGCTCATCATGCCCTTCTTCACCATGCTGATCAGTGTGGCTCCGGTTCCCTCATAAAGCTTCAGGATCACATTGCCCGTAAATGCCTCGCAGACGATCACATCCGCCCCGCCGTGGGGAATCTCTCTCGCCTCGATGCTTCCGGTAAAGTTGATGTCCTTACACTCCTTCAATAAGGGGAATGTCTCCTTCACCAGCGCGTTGCCCTTCTCCTCCTCTGCACCGATATTGACAATTCCGACTCTCGGTCTGCTAATACCTATTACATGCTCCATATAAATAGAACCCATACGTGCAAACTGTACCAGGTGAGACGGTCTCGCGTCCACATTGGCTCCGCTGTCAAGCAGCAGGGATACGCCCTTCTCCGTGGGGATCAGTGCCCCGAACGGCGGCCGCTCCACGCCCTTCAATCTGCCGACGATCAGCTGACCGCCTACCATAACGGCGCCGGAATTGCCGGCTGACACAAAGGCATCTGCCTCACCCTTCTTCACCAGATTCATGGCAACGACAATGGAAGAATCCTTCTTCCTGCGGATGGCATTGACCGGCGGTTCCTCCGTCTCGATCACTTCCGATGCCGGCACGACGCGAATCTGCTCCTTCGGGTACTGGTACTTCGAAAGCTCCTGTCCCACAGCGTCCTCCTGACCCACAAGCAGGACCTGGATATCCTTTCTGCGGGATACTGCGTCCACCGCACCTTTCACGATCTCGCCAGGTGCGTTATCTCCGCCCATAGCGTCTACAGCTACTCTAATCATAATGCTTCTCCTTTCCGGTGTGAACCGGGATGTCCATTCCCCATTACTATACTAAATTATGTTTTATAAATCAATATGTATCATTTGATTTTTTCATAATGCAGATTGTTTGGACAATTATCAGCAAAAATTCAAAAAATTATCCAATCCTGTCTGTGGCGCCGGAGTTTCTGGTTTACATAAGCCATGTTTTGGATAATTCCAACCTGAAACCCCCGAAAATTGTCCAATCATGTCCTTGGCGTGCAGGATTTTTGGTTTACATAAAACTAGTTTGGGCAATTTCAACCTGAAACTCCCAAAAATTGTCCAAAAATCTTGAAATTTTGGATAATAACAGCCGGATTTCAAGCATAATTGTCCAAATTTCGCTTTATGTCAACTGTCAATCGCGGTATCCCGGATAACTTTGGATAATTTTCTTGATATAAGCCATTTATTGTCCAAAGTGTGCCTTGTATAGACTTTATATAGTTTTGCTATGCTTTCATGGGAGACCTTCGGTTCTTTTGCTGATCTTCCTGGAAAGCTCAGAACGCATCGGATCAAAATGTTAAAAAGTCTTGACATTTTGATTCGCGCAAGTATAATAAAAATGTAAAAGCCTTTTAACATTACAGTGATTCTTTAACATCACATCAGGAGGTAATTCTATATGAAAAAAACAGATGAAATGGACAGGAACATTCAGTTGCGCTCAGAAGAAATCAGCTACAAAGTCACACTCCTGCTTTTGTCCGCCTGGACATTCTGCGACTGCTGGCAGGTTCTTGCAAATGGCGCAAAATACAGTCCGCTGCCGGGGCTGATTGTTTGCTTTGCGGTATGTATTCAAGGCTTTTCACAAATGGCAATAAAGCGAAAGATGATTGTCGGCGATGAAGAATATCACGAACCAGACAAGATGGTATGGGTCGTCGTCGGTATCGCTGCCATTGTTGCCATTCTGTTATCTATCGGCACATACTTTTTGATGAAAGCGTAAAACACGATGAGGAATGTGATCAAAAAACTTAGAAAAGAAGCAGGATTGCGGCAGGAAGATATGGCAAATAAGTTAGGCGTAAGCCGTCAGACAATTATAGCGATTGAGAATGATAAGTACAATCCCACTCTTGAACTCGCAATGAAAATTGCCAGACTGTTAAACCTTCATGTAGATGAAATCTTCTTTTTAGATGAATGAAAGCCTTTTTACGCTTAAGCCGGATTGCCACCCATAGATTTTCCTATCGAACTATGATAGAATGAAGCCAGTTGCAAATTGGAATTTGCTAAAGGAGTGTGATTGCATGGATATGATTAGAATACTTCAATTTATTGTATTCGCTTTCGGTATAAAAGAATTGTATCATGCATTGGAATACCAAAAACAGAATAAGAAGAAATGGGCAGCCGCCTCTGTGCTTGCAGGTGCCTTTGCCTGTACCTGTGCTATTATTTCAATGACAGGAGTTCTGTAACTCCCAGCCTGGAGGTGATAAACAAATGAAACCACGCTATCGAAAAGGAATCGCCAAATTCTTACTGCAAATCCTGCTGAGCACAGCAATAATCGTAATCATCCATATTGCCATGAGCGGAATGTATCTGATCGGCGTCCCCCAGATAAAGAACGTTGAAAAGGTCTCCATCTCCTATCCGGCAGTGACTGACGAAATCAAGGTAATCTCCGATGCCGAGCAGATCGAGCTTGCACTCAAATTGTCCGGATTTCTGAAATACTCTTTATTTAAAGATGCTGATACAAACGAAGCACCATTGATTATGATTACCTATTACACTTCTGATGGAGATGTCATTGAAGTTTCCGCCAATCGGGAAACCGTCTGGTGGAAGGGAAACGCCCACGCAATCAAAGAGCCGATTCTCTTTATCAACTGCACGGAAGGAATCTTCTTTATCGATAATCTGGACGCAAAAGAATAACAGGACTGCCGGAAGTCACTCCCACGGCAGTCCCTTTCATATCGCTCACTTTAACATGATACGAAGTCTCTCACATCAGGTCATTCTGAAAAACACAAACAGCAGATACCCCAGCGTCAGGCAAAGTCCAATGCCAAACAGCATCAGTCCAAAGGAAAAGCTCTCTTCCACCATCTTCCCGACATGCAGCAGCACCTCTTCCTTCTGCATCAGCTCCGGAATATGAGACTGCGGCTTTGCCTTTTTTCTCTTCGCTCCGCCTCTCAGCCGATATCCCACCAGACTTGCTCTGTCCAGGAATGCCCCCAGCACAATCGCCGCCTGGTCGTCCTCATGGCGAATCACCGGTTCTGCCAGCTGCCTGTGGGTCGTCCCGCGAGCCAGACGAATCAGACCGTCAGCCAGCGAATCCATGGCACGGCATACCACCGCCGAGACAGACAAAAATACCGTAACGATTGTGGAAATCAGGTACCGGTCCAGGAAGGAGCAGACTGCTCCGAAAACACCCGGAAGCAATCCCAGCAGCACCGGACGGTAGATCAGGTTCTCAAGATCCAGCCAGCCCGGCAAACGGTCCACATACCGGCCATCCTGCATCAGCAGCTTTCTCACTACAAACACATACAGCACCGCACCGATTCCCAGGGAGATCACGCTGCCCTTCAAGTTCACCAGACTGAAGTAATGGATGCTGTGTTCCAGCTCTCCCGCCAGCAAAAAGCTCTGCCCCAGATCAGCAATCTTATCCATGGTGTAGTTCGGTGCCGCGCCTAAGAGAAACAGAGCAGCCGCCGGAACCGCAAGCACCAGCGCACTGGCAGGGCGCATGCCACTGGTCAGGCGCATACCGCTGCCCGGGCGCACGTCACCGTCCACGCGCATGCCGCCGCCCCCAATCCCATCAAACTTCGCCTGTTTCTCAGGGTCTTCATTTTTCTCCACAAACACAGCCACAAACAGCTTCGTCATATAAGCAGCAGTCATACCGCCGGAAATCAGGAATACCCACTCTGCAAACTTCCAGAACACTGGATTTCCTGCCACATGCTGATATTCCACAATACTCTCATGAAGCAGGGTCTTGCTCACATATCCGCTCCACAGCGGCACACCGGCGATACCGATTGCTCCCATCAGGAACGCAAATTTCAGCACCGGTTTTTTTCTTCCATATCCCCGAATCTCATTGAGTTCCAGCTGATGAAGCCGCATATACACGGCACCGGCACAGAGAAACAGCACCAGCTTGAACATGGAGTGATTGACCATGTGCAACAGCGCGCCCCGTGCCGCCAGCGCCGTGCTCTCACCCGCAGCTGCCAGCAGACTGTACATCCCGACTCCCACCAGAATAAATCCGATCTGGGACACGGAGGAGCATGCCAGCGTCCGCTTTAAGTTCACGGAGAACAGTGCCAGAAATGCGCCCAGGAACATGGTGACCAGTCCCAGGCATTCAATCAGAAATCCCCAGCTGGCATCTGCACCGAAGATTCGGCAGGACACCACCAGAATTCCGAATATACCGCTCTTGGTCAGGATTCCGGAAAGCAGTGCACTGGCAGGAGCCGGAGCTACCGGATGGGCCTTCGGAAGCCAGATATGAAGCGGGAAGCAGCCCGCCTTTGCACCAAAGCCAAACAGCATCAGACTGCCAATCACGTAAAGCTGCCCCCGGTTCTCCGGTGCCACCTCTGCCACTGCCCCGGCGATCTTATCAATCTCCAGCGTTCCGATCAGATGGTACAGCATGAACAGCCCCATCAGCATGACCATACCGCCGATCACCGCCACCGCCAGATAGGTTCCGGCGGCCCGCAGGGATTCTTTTTTCTCATCAAATGCCACCCACACATAGGAGGTGAAGGACATCATCTCGAAGAAGATAAAGGTCGTATACAGGTCCGCGGACAGGAACACGCCCACCGTTGCAAAAAATGTCAGCCAGAAGAACAGGTAATACCGGCTGCGGTTCGGATAATGCTCCATGTATTCCAGCGAGAACACACCGCTCACCGCCCACATGATGACTGCAATCGTCACGTAGATCAGGCGGAAGCCGTCAAGCTGCAGATGCAGCCCCATTCCGCAGATTCCCGGAATCATCACATCGTAAAACCCACTCATGCGACCGCACCTCCTATCTCATACAAAATTTCCATTAACGGCTGAGAATGAACACCAAATATAATGATGATCACCGCAAAGATGACCAGCGGCGCAAGCATCAGCCAGTTCGGGTCCGACCACTCTTTCCCCATCCGGCTGCCCGCATCTCCGGCTGTGCCAGCTCCGGCGACACTTCTAACACCTCCAGCCACACCAGCTCCGGTGACACTTCCAGCACCGCCAGCCACACCAGCTCCGGCGACACTTCCAGCACCTCCGGTCACCGGCGCATAAGCCCGCACCAGCACCGTCAGCATATAAATCGCCGTCATAAATGCCGAGTACAGCAGCACGCCCACTGCCAGATACGGCAAGAATCCCGTCCAGCTGCCAGCTGTCGTCCAGCCACCGCCAGCCGCCGTCAAACCGCCAAGGGCATTTCCGCCAACGTTCCCGCCAGCCGCCCCGGCTTCCCCGGCAAACATGGCGCCACAGTCAAATGCTGCCCTGGCAATATTCCATTTGCTGATGAATCCCGCAAACAGCGGAATCCCGATTAAGGACAGGCTGGCGATGGTCAGGCAGCCGAAGGTCACCGGCATCTGTCTGCCAAGACCGTCCAGCTCGTATACATGCGTTTTTCCCGTCTGGTGCATCACCGCACCGGCGCAGAAGAACGAGCAGATCTTCATAAATGCGTGGAACACCATATGACTCAGCGCCGCAACCAGTCCCAGCGGACTCATCATCGTTGCCGCCAGCAGAATATAGGACAGATTGCTGACCGTCGAGTAGGCAAGCCGCCGTTTCCAGTGGGCTTCCTTCGCTGCCATGGTGGAGCCGAATGCGATACTGATCATCGCTGCCGCCATCACAAAACCGTGTGCCCAGGTTCCCCGAAGAAATTCAATTCCAAAACCAAAGTAAGTCAGCCGCAGAATCGCGAAAGCACCTGACTTTACAACCGCCACCGCATGAAGCAGAGCCGTAACCGGAGTCGGTGCCACGGTAGCCTTCGGAAGCCAGCCGTGCAGCGGGAACAATGCCGCTTTTACGCCAAATCCGAAAAAGGACAACAGGTATGCCGCCAGCAGCACATTCTTCTTCTCTCCCGCTGCCGCCAGGTTCAGCACGCCGCCGGGCAGGAAATTCGTGTTGCCCGCAGCGGAGAATTTCAGCACAAAGACCAGTCCCAGAAATGCGAACGCCGCACCGCCGATGGAATAATACAGATATTTCCGGCTGGCACGCCTTGCCTCCCTGGTCATGGGATGCAGCACCAGCGGGAAGGTCACCAGCGTCAGCATCTCGTAAAACAGATACAGGGTGATCAGGTTGCCTGACAGCGCAATACCGGCAGTAACCCCGTATGTCATCAGATAGAAGGCAAAGAAATCAACCTTCCGCTCCTCATGTCTCATATATTCAAAGGAATACAACACCGCAAGCGGCCAGAGAAACGCAATCAGCCCGGCAAAAATCCGTCCCATTCCATCCAGTCGGAACATCACGGTCATATCTCCGTACAACCGGAACAGCACCAGTGAGTCCGTGCTCTGCCCCCATATAAGTGCAGCCAGCACAAGACTGTTCACCACCGTCAGCCCCAGGATATACCACTCAAGCCTGCCAAAATGCAACTTCCCGGCGACATCTCCCTGTCCGCCCCCGGTCTGCCCCCCATTCCATTCAGGCTTCACCTCATTCCGACCAGACCTCACCTCATTCCGACCAGACTTCACCTTATTCCGTCCCGCCTGATGCGCCAGCAGCAGAACCATACCGCCGATCAGCGGAAGAAGGGCGGGAACACATAACAACATTCTGTTCATTTACCGCTCCCTCCTTACAGCACCGACGCTGCGATCTGCTCAAGTGCCGACATAAATGGTACCGGGAAGCATCCAAGAATCAGGGTGGCAAGTGCCATCAGCGCAATCGGCAGCACCATCTGCCATGCCGGTTCCTTACCTGCAAGCTTTCTCGTCTCAATCTCGCTCCAGTCAAATTCCGCCCCCGGGAAGAAGCCCTGGATGGTCAGCGGCAGCAGATATCCTGCCGTCAGCAGCGCACTGACAAGCAGTACCACCGGACCGATATAGCCCCACGCGCCGGTTCCGGAGGACAATGCGCCCTGAGCCAGATACCATTTGCTGATAAATCCGGAAAACGGCGGAATACCAATCAGTCCCAGAGAAACCGCCGTGTAGCAGAGCATGGTCTTCGGCATGACTTTGCCCAGTCCGCCCATCTGTTCCACGCGGGTCCAGCCGGTCCGGAAAATAACCGCGCCGGCGGTCATGAACAGAGCATTCTTAATCAGGGAGTGGAACACCACATGGGACAGCGCTCCCACAAATGCCGTCGGCTCCAGCACACTTAAGCCGAACAGGATGTAGGACACCTGGCTGACCGTAGAGTAAGCCAGACGCTTTTTCAGCACCGGCTCCTTGTATGCCAGCATGGAACCCATGAACACGGTCATCAGAGACAACAGCATCCACACGGTCTGTACCCAGGTACCCCGGATCATGTCCGGTCCGACAATATAAAATACCACACGGATCAGTGCCAGCACACCGGCTTTGGTGATCACACCGGACAGCACCGCACTTGCCGGAGCCGGAGCCACCGGATGAGCGGTCGGCAGCCAGCCGTGCAGCGGGAACATACCCGCCTTGGTTCCAAATCCGATCAGCATGCAGACCATGGCAGTCAGGAACAGACCTTCTTTCCCGGCAAGTCTGTCAGCCGTCAGAATCCCGCCTGCCACGAATGTCAGATCATCTGTCACCGTCGTCAGGAAGAAGATTCCAAACAGTGCCAGAAATGCACCTGCCACAGAGTAAAACAGATATTTCACACCGGCCTGTACCGCCCCCTTCGTCCGCTCATGGAGAACCAGCGGCAGGGAGGTCAGCGTCATCAGCTCATAAAATACATAAAATGTGATCAGGTTTGCCGCCGCATCCAGCCCCATCAGCACACCCAGCACGATCAGGTACCATCCGAAGAAGGAGGTCTCGTGCTCCTCGTGGGTCATGTAGACCAGAGCGTAAATCCCCACCAGAAACCAGACCACAGCCGTCAGTCCCGCAAACAGCGCGGTGATCCCATCCACATGCAGAGCCAGACTCACCGTATCGGTCAGCTGCCACAGAGTCAGGGAACCGCCGCCAGCCAGTGCTGCCACAGCCAGAATCAGACTGACTGCCAGCGCACCGGTCACTGTCAGACTGAGAAGCTTCCGGTTCTCCCGAAGCTGTCTGTTCATCAGTACCAGAATTCCCAGCACAATGGGAACCAGCACCTGTATGATTAACATGATATTACCATTCATAACATTTCTCCTTTTTACGTTTGCTTCCAGCTGCACGGCTGCACGTCAGCCAAACATCGCCAGCCCGTCTCCAATCGCCCGAACAATCGGCTGGGAGCAAAGACCCAGCACCAGATTCAGCAGAATAAAGCAGAGGATTGCCCCTTTCAGCATTCCGGACTGAATTCGGAATCTGCCCGTTTTCTCACCATCCGGATTCTTTGTATACAGCGTGATCACCAGACGCAGGAAATAGACTGCATTCAGCACGGTACTCACTGCCAGACCGATCAGGGTCAACGGCATTTTATGGGGACTCTGCAGTGCAGAGGTGGCAAACAGCAGCTTTGAAATAAATCCGGACAGCATCGGGAAACCTACCATGGAAAAGGCTCCCACGGCAAATCCCACGCCCGCCAGCGGATTCCGGTATCCGGCACCGCGAAGGCTTCGGTAGTCCTTCTTCTCCCCCGACACCTCGTAGAGACCCACGGCGCTGATAAACAAAAGCGCTTTGGTTGCCGAGTGAGAGAACATGTGGAATACGGCGGCAATCATGCCTGCCTCCGTTCCCAGACCGATACCCATGTAAATATAGCCGATCTGCGCCACCGAGGAGTAGGCGATCATCCGGCGGGTGTCCTGTTCCAGAATCGCATGGACCGATCCCATGATCATTCCCGCCAGACCAAACAGAAACAGCACATTTACCAGACGGCTGGCGATGACATTTTCCACACCCAGCACCCGGTAGAATATCTTGATCAGCAGGAAAATATATCCCTTTGACACCAGGCCGGACAGGATTGCGCTGGCCGTCGGCGTCGCAAATCCGTAGGTATCCGGAATCCAGGAGTGGAACGGATACAGACCGCTCTTGATGGCAAGACCCACGCTGATTACCGCAAGGATTACCAGCATGGGAATCTCGTAGGCACCTGCTGCCACAATCTTCGCCACCGACTCCTTTGCCGGACTCATCAGCAGATGTCCCGTCACATCATAGAGCAGGGTCAGACCGATCAGGAACAGACCGGAACCAAGCTGGCTCATGATCATGTAGCGGATCGCTGCGGAGAAGCTGCGGCCCTTCTGACGGATCATGATCAGACCACAGCCGGCGATGGTGTTGATCTCCACGAACACATACGCCGTGAACAGGTCGTTGGTATAGATCAGCGCCAGCAGGGAGCTGAGCATCAGATCAATCATAATATAAAACAGGTTCAGCTTCTCCGGCTCCACATCCAGAAACGTATGGCTCATACCGCCAACGACTGCCAGAAGCATGACCACACCGAAAATCAGCGCTGTCAGTCCTTCCAGCACACCGGCGCGGATCTCATTGCCCCAGGGTGCCGGAAAATGTCCCATCATATAGGTATAGCTCTCTCCCGTGGAGAGACAGAATGCCAGAACCGCCGCCGACATGCAGGTGGTGAGGACAATGGCAGCCACGCTCACATTTCTCGCCTGCTTTCCGTTCAGCGCGGACGACAGGATGCCGGAGAACATGGCGATTACGATGGAAAAGAAAGGAAAGTTCTGTACAAAACTCATGACCGCTCCTCCCTCTTCACATGCATCAGGATTTCATCCATATCCAGTGAATGATATTTGCCGTACAGCCGCATAGTCAGCGCCAGCATCAGCGCCGTGGTGCTGACAGACACCACGATACCGGTCAGCACAAGGCCGCTGGGCACCGGGTTGATGTACACGTCTACATCCTGAATTCCATCCACCACAATCGGCACCATCCTGCCTTCAATATAGCCCTTGGCTGCAAGGAACAGATAGATGGCCGTATCCATAATAT
The DNA here is from genome assembly GCA_030536555.1 of Eubacteriales bacterium. Taxonomy (GTDB): domain Bacteria; phylum Bacillota; class Clostridia; order Lachnospirales; family Lachnospiraceae; genus Brotaphodocola. The sequence goes on from JAUNPU010000012.1 coordinate 71,618, forward strand.
TCATCCCCATGATCTTCTTGATCAGATTGCGATGCAGCAGAAGCATGGTAAATCCGATTCCGAACAGAATCACAGCTGCGGTTTCCTCAATGCTCCGTCCGAAAATCTCCGTCAGGGTTCCAAAACCCATATCACATGCCTCCTTTCCGGAATAACGCATAAAATGCATACATGGTGCAGGCAACCACAAGTCCCACACAGATGTTCAGCGGCAAGATCAGTCCGCTGCTGAGAATCGCCCCCGGCGTTCCCGTGGGAATGCCGCTGGGAATATGGTTGGCACCGGTAAAGAACGAATAGCTCTTTGCCACACAGTAAAAGGTCAGCGCACACAGGGTCACTTTCCGATAGGTCCGCTCCGTAAACAGCCTGCCCGTCTTCTGAAATCCAAAGGCATTCAGATACAGAATCAGCCCGGAGCCCAGCACCGCACCGCCGGAAAAGCCGCCGCCCGGTGACAGATGACCGTTCAGCACAATGTAAATGCCGAAAATCATGATGACCGGCACCAGCACACAGGCACATTTCTGCAGGATGATATCATTTTTCGGCTCATACAGACGGTCGTTGGTCTCCTCTGAGATTTTCCGCTGTCGGTCGTCGTGACTGCTCCGGTCGATGCGAAGAAGTACCAGCACACAGCAGGACGCGATAAACAGTACACAGGACTCGCCAAAGGTATCAAAGGCACGGTAATCCAGAATCATACCGGTGACAATATTTACCGCACCGGTCTCCTGAAGTCCGCTCTCGATGTAGCGGGCAGCCACCTCATTGTTGGCTGGATTGGATGCTTCTCCGAACACCGGCAGATAGACAACCGTCCATAACAGCACGAAAATAATCGCCGCGCAGAGCAGCACCGACATTACCTGATACACTCTGCGGTACAGCTTTAAGCCCTTCTGCTCCCGATACTCTTCCAGACGCCTTATGCGGTCGGAATCCGCCGGGATGGTGGAAATCTCCCCAGCCTCAGCAGCGTTCCCGCCCGCCCGGCGGCTCAAGTCCACCGTCTCCATCCCGTCAGCCAGCAGGTCTACCTCGCCGTCCACCCAGCCCCTGAACTTCTTCCAGAGGCTGTTCTCATAATTATCTTTCCTTCTGCTCATCTTCAGCCTCCTTTCGGATTGCATTGATCTTCTTTAACGTAACAAAGAACAGAATACTGGTCACTCCGGCACCTACCGCCGCCTCTGTGATTGCCAGATCCGGCGACTGCAAAAGCACCCAGATCACACACATGATCAGGCTGTAGGACATAAAAATAATGATGGAGGTCAGCAGGTCCTTCGTAAATGCCACGGAAACCGCGCAGACGATCAGACAAAGCAGCAGCAATATCTCAAATATTCTCATTCCCGTCCACCTCCATTTTCATTCTCAGTCCCCATAGCTTCTGCCTGTCCGCTCCCGGCTGCTTTCTCCGTCTCTTTTCGAATCACCTGAATCTCGCCCAGGCTCTCATCTGTCGTCGCCTCCAGACGGCTGATCATATGACCGGATACCGGGCTTGCCATCCAGAAGAACAGGATGACCAGAAACAGCTTCAGGGAATCCATGGACCATCCGCGCATCAGGATCAGTCCCAAAAATACGAACAGAATTCCCAGCGTATCGCCAAGGGCCGCCGCATGCATACGATTCAACGCCCTGTCAAACCGGTTCACCCCAAACACCGCCAGCACCATAAAGAGGATGCCGATGACAAAGCATACGACCGCCACCGCAAATCTGCACCACTCAAATATCATTTCGCGTCCTCCCTTTCTGTCTTCATTTCCACCGGATTCCGGCTGTCGCCATGCTTTTCTGCAGCCTCCACCGGATTCCGGCTGTTGTCGTGCTCCTCTGCAATCACCACCGGATGCTGTCTGGCGACGTTATCCTCGATGGCTTCCATCGTCGCTTTCATATGCTTCTTCTGAAGATATACACCTGTGTAAACCTTACACAGAACCACCACGCCCAGAAAGCTGATCATGGCATAGATCAGGCAGATATCCACCAGATAGTTTTCATTGAGATACACAGACAGAATTGCAATGATCGTAATGATTTGCGTTCCCACCATATTGACTGCAATGATGCGGTCTGCGGTTCTCGGGCCGCGAACCGACCGGAGAATACTGAGGATGACCAGCACAGCCAGTACCAGCACGGCCACCAGAAACAGTATGTGATATGCACTTATGATCTGTTCCATCGCTCTACCTCCGTTTCCATTTTCTCAAGCAGCTCCACAAACACGGATTCTTCCATTCCCTCTGCCAGCTCCCGGTCCAGACAGTGTACATAGAAATGATTCTCCTCCACGGACACAGTGATGGTTCCGGGGGTCAGGGTAATGGAATTGGCGAGCATGACCTGAAACAGCCCGCTCTTCAAATCCGTATCAAAATACACAAACGCCGGTTCCGGCTGCAGCTCCGGTGACAGGATGATCTTCATCACGCAGACATTGGCCTTGACGATTTCCTTCACCAGCACCCAGAAGTACTGTACCAGCAGCGGAAACAGACGAAACAGCAGCAGTTCCTTTTTCAGGCTATAGTCCATGTATCGGCAGATAAACGCAAAAAGGGCGGCAGAAATCACAAATCCAAAGGCGCAGATTTCTGCCGTCACTTTTCCATTTAATATCAGCCATACAAGAAAAAATAACAAAAACATGATATTCCTCCTCTGTTCAGCTTTAATTTTTTATGAACCACGCCTAATTATACCGCGTTCTTTTGATAAAAACAACCAAAAAGTCAGCAGTTTTTCACCGACTTCTCCGTATTTATTGATAATGTCCCCTGTCTGCGATGCAGAAAAAAAGCCTCTGACGGAATTGGCTTCCCTCAAAGGCTTTTGTTTGATCCTGTTCTGCTATGCAGCTTCCGTGAAGATTAGTCCTCTACAGAAACAATCTCTTTCTTGTTGTAAGAACCGCAAGCTTTGCAGACTCTGTGAGGCATCATCAGTGCGCCGCACTTGCTGCACTTTACTAAGTTCATAGCGCTCATTTTCCAGTTAGCTCTACGTTTGTCACGTCTTGCTTTGGAAGATTTATTCTTTGGGCAAATAGACATGGTTTACACCTCCTTAAACTGTTGAAATAAATCCTGGATTACTGACATTCTCGGGTCGGGGCAGCTTGTATCACAGGAACAGGTCCCGTGATTCAAGTTCGTACCACATCTATTGCAAATCCCTTTACAGTCTTCCTTACATAAAACCTTCATGGGAAGATTCAGCAATAGTTCGTTACAGAGTAACTGGTCTACATCCAGATTATAACCGCTTACATAGGGCTGTTCATCAAGATCTGCCACCCGCTCCTCGTCCGACTTGCTCATATCCAGCTCCTCACTGACCTGTAAGTCAAATGGCACAGCCACCGGCTCTAAGCATCTGTCGCAGGGAATCTGCAAAGTAAGCTTTGCGCTTCCCTCCACAAACAGCTTCCGATCACCAAGGTTCTGAATGCGAAGTTCAACCGGATTCTTCGAAACGATATCATAGACGCCATCCGGTGCCCTGAAGGTATCCATCTCGATATCCAGCGTGTAGTGTTTCTCTTTTCCTTCTATGGAAAACAGCTCTGTTAAGTTAATAAGCATATTAATCTCCTAATACGCACCTATGACATTATACATAGGTGCGCAATATTTGTCAACCATATATTTTCAAATTATCGGAAATTCTTCCGATATTCTTCCATATCTTGTGGTTGGTAGTCGATCTGATCAGATCAGAGCCTTGGTCTCTCTTGCGATAGCCAGCTCTTCGTTGGTCGGGATCAGCATAACCTTGACCTTGGAATCAGCTGCGGAGATCACTCTCATCTTGCCTCTTACATCGTTAGCCTCATCGTCGATCTTCACGCCTAAGTAGCCTAAGTACTCGCAGATAGCCTTTCTGCTTGCCTTGTCGTTCTCACCAACACCAGCGGTAAATGCGATTGCATCCACACCATTCATAGCTGCGGTGTAAGCGCCGATGTACTTTGCCACGCGGTAGATGAATGCATCCAGAGCTACCTCTGCCAGGTGATTGCCTTCCTTCTTCGCATTCTCGATATCACGGAAGTCGCTGGAAATACCGCCGCTCATGCCCAGAACGCCGGACTTCTTGTTGAGGATGTTCAGAACCTCGTTCACGTCCTTGCCTTCCTTGTTGGCGATGAACTGTACTACAGCCGGATCAACGTCACCACTTCTGGTACCCATGATCAGACCCTCAAGAGGAGTCAGGCCCATGCTGGTGTCCACGCACTTGCCGCCGATGGAAGCAGATACGCTTGCGCCGTTGCCCAGATGGCATACGATAACCTTTGCATTCTTCGGATCCAGTCCGCCGAACTTGATAGCCTCGCCGGATACAAACTTGTGGCTGGTGCCGTGGAAGCCGTAACGACGGATGCTGTACTTCTCATAGTACTCATGCGGGATTGCATACATATATGCCTTCTCCGGCATAGCCATACCGAAACCGGTATCCCATACTGCTACGTTGGGCTTGCCCGGCATAGCTGCCTCACATGCCTCGATACCCATCAGGTTAGCCGGGTTGTGCAGCGGTCCTAAGTCGAAGCACTCGCGGATAACTCTCTTAACATCCTCGTCCACAACGATGGAATCGCTGTAAACCTTACCACCGTGCAGGACACGATGACCGATAGCGGAGATCTCGTCGGTACTTGCGATCACACCGTACTCCGGATTCTGCAGAGCGTCCATAACCATCTGGATTGCGGTCTTGTGGGTCGGCATTGCATTCTCAATCACAACTTTGTCCTTGCCTGCCGGCTCGTGGGTCAGCTTGGAACCTTCGATACCGATTCTCTCACACAGACCCTTTGCAATAACGCTCTCATCCTCCATGTTGATCAGCTGATACTTCAGAGAGGAGCTTCCGCAGTTGATAACTAAAATCTTCATAGTGTATATCTTCTCCTTAAACAATAAATGATATTCTGAATTATTTTACGATCTCGCCGTATACTTCTCTGCCGCAGCCTGCTGCGTTGGACTCATCGGTATCGATGTGCATAGCCAGTGCGTAGCTGTCGCTTACACGTACTACTACATCGCCGAATACCAGGCTTCTGCCATCGGTATCGATCTTAACAGATACGATCTCGCCGTTCTCTACGCCCAGAGCCTTTGCATCAGCAACGGTTGCGTGGATGTGACGCTTTGCAGCAATAACGCCCTCTTTGATCTCGATCTCGCCCTTCGGTCCTACGATCTTGCATGCGCCGCTGCCAGCGATATCGCCGGACTCACGTACCGGAGCAACAACACCGATGGAACGAGCGTCGGTCAGAGACAGCTCAACCTGAGTATCTTTTCTCACCGGTCCTAAGATGGATACGCCCGGCATCTCTTTCTTGGAACCAACGATGGTTACTCTCTCCTCGCATGCGAACTGACCCGGCTGGGACAGATCTTTCTTCTTGGTCAGCTGATAGCCCTCACCAAATAAGGTCTCTAAATCAGCCTGGCTTAAATGGATGTGACGTGCGGATGTTTCTACTAAAAATTTCATGATGATTTCCTCTCCTGTTCTTTTATTCATTTTCCGAATCGAAACCATAAGAAGTGATTCTATGTTTATTTTATTTGGTTTCCGGAAATTTTGCAAGCCTTTGTATACAATAAATTTGCACTTTTTGACAAACACAAATCAGTCCGCACAAAAAATGTTTTTTCTGTTTACATTGTACTCCCACAGGCGTATACTATAAATAGATTGGAGGGACTTCCTATGACTGTTATTCTATACCACGGATCAGAAAATATAATTGAAAAACCAGCTTTTGGTTATGGAAAACCGTACAATGACTACGGTCTCGGCTTCTACTGCACGGAAGTCTGTGATATGGCTAAGGAATGGGGTGTCGGCAAGGACCGGAACGGCTATGCCAACCGCTATACCCTGGACTGCGATGGTTTACAGATTTTAAATCTGGGCAGTCCGGACTACAGCATCCTGCACTGGCTGGCAATCCTGTTGCAGAACCGGGAGTTCGACGTGCCTTCTGCTCTGGCTCAGGAAGCAAAGGAATATCTGCTCTCCCATTTTGCCGTTGATTATTCTCATTATGATGCGATCATTGGGTATCGGGCAGATGACAGCTACTTTTCCTTCGCACAGGACTTTATAAATGGCGCGATTTCCTACCGCCAGCTGACCCGTGCCATGTATCTGGGAAATCTCGGTCAGCAGTTTGTGGTGAAAAGCAGACGTGCTTTTGATCTGCTCCGGTTTGACGGCTACGAGATTGCCGAAAGCAGCGAATGGTACGCTAAAAAGATGTCCCGTGACAGAGCTGCCCGCCGGCAGTACTTCGATGTGGAGCGGAACCGACGCCAGAAAGGCGATATTTATATCACACAGATTATGGATGAGGAGATGAAGGCTGATGATTCACGCTTACGACAAAACCTATCTTGAGAAAGCCCGTACCGCCCTGGGTCGGATGTTTGATTTTGCTGTCTACGATTTGAACTACAATCTCACACAGTTCTTCGACCTGTTTCTCGTCTCCGGAGTTGCCGAACAGTTTGAGCAGGGCAGCTTTCTGGTTCTGGTCGGCAAATCCGGCGTAGAACTGGCTTACGAAGTGCTGGAACGAACGACCGGCGAGACAAAGCGAATCAAGCCACGCTACACCGCAGACCGCAGTGAAGAATACTGGACCGGCTGGGCACTTGCCTATTACCAGTGGACGACCTCTCTCCGCTTTGCAGAGATTGTAAAATACATCCCGATCAGGGACATACAGGCACTGTACTCCCCTTATCACGAAATGGACATTCGTCAGTTCGTAGACAAAATGAACCACATGTACCTGGCAGCAAAACCCGAAACCAACTTAAAGCTTTTACGCCATCAGGCCGGGCTTACCCAAAAGCAGCTTGCAGACCTGACCGGAATCCCGCTCCGCACCATTCAACAATATGAGCAGCGACGCAAGAACATCAACAAGACTCAGGCGGAGTATCTGATTCTGCTGGCCCGGGCACTGAACTGTGACGCAGAAGCGCTGCTGGAGCGGGTGGAGTGATTTTTATACTTTTGATTCAATTTAAAATTATGGAGGTAACCTGTCAAACCTATGAAAACAGCCGGAATCATCGCCGAATACAACCCGTTTCACAACGGTCACCGCTACCAGCTTGAGGAGCTTCGCGCACGCACAGGGGCGGATTATATCATCATCGCCATGAGCGGTGACTTCGTCCAGCGGGGCGAGCCTGCCATCTTCGATAAGTACACCCGGACCCGCATGGCGCTGAATGCCGGGGCTGATCTGGTGCTGGAACTTCCCGCCGCATTTGCCACCAGCAGCGCCGAGGACTTTGCCGCCTGCGGGGTGGCTCTGCTTGATAAGCTCGGGGTTGTGGATATGCTGTGCTTTGGAAGCGAATGCGGGGATGTTGCCGCACTGGAACCGGTGGCACGGCTGCTGGCGGAGGAACCGGAAGAATATGGAAAGTTGCTGCGGGAGCGGATGAGCCAGGGAGACTCCTTCCCGAAGGCACGGGAGTGGGCGGTGACGGAGTGGATGAAGATGGAAACATCGCTTCTCTCCTCTCCCAACAATATTCTCGGAATAGAATATATGAAAGCTCTGATTCGCAGAGGCAGTTCCATCAAGCCTTATACGATTCAGAGAAGCGGACAGGGGTATAACGATTCGGATTTTGCTGCTGTATCCGTGACAGACGGGCAGGTCTTTGCCTCCGCCTCTGCGATTCGGAATGCCTTGCGAGACAAAGCTGTCTCCGATGCAGTCCGGGCGCAGATCCCTGGCAGCATTGCCGATGACCTGACTTCCCTCACTCCGGTATTCCCGGATGATCTGTCTGCACTTTTAAACTTCAGGCTTTTGGACCTCACCTCATCCGGAAGAAATCTGACTGATTTCTCTGATGTATCTCCGGAGCTTGCCGACCGCATCCAAAACCGGCTTCTGGAAACAGCTTCCTATACCGGGCGCATCGAACAGCTGAAAACCCGCCAGTACACCTACACACGCATCAGCCGGGCGTTGCTGCATATCCTGCTTGGGACCACCACGAATCAGATTCAGGACTACCGTGCTGATGACTACGTATCCTATGCCCGAATCCTTGGGTTTCGCAAAAGCACTGCTCCGCTGCTGTCTGAGATTAAGAAGAGCAGCCAGATTCCCCTGATCAGCAAGGTGGCTGATGCTGAGAAGATTCTGACGGAATCCTCATGGAGTGATTCTATGGCACTTCACAGCTTCCGCTATGACCTGCACTGCTCTCATGTGTACCAGTCTGTTGTGTATCAAAAAAGCGGGGTACTCCCCCGCAACGAATATACACAGCCGATTGTGATCGTGTAAATCCATAATTCGATTATCTGGGGCTTGATCAATCCGAAGAACTGACTTCAAGCCCCTCCAGATAGCTTTCGCCCCATCTGCACATTGCGTCTAAGATTGGAATAATACTTCTCCCAAATTCGGTTAAAGAGTATTCTACCTTCGGCGGAACAACCGGATAAACGGTACGGGATATCAGGTTGTCCGCTTCCAGTTCCCGTAATTGCTGTGTCAGCATTTTAGGGGTTGCCTGTGGAATTCGTTTGCTGATTTCACTAAAACGCAACGTATTTTCAACCAGATGCCATAAAATAAGTGCCTTGTATTTTCCTCCAATCAGGCTCAACGTGGCTTCTACCGGACACTGAAAGGTGCTGGGACATTTCATACTTCTATCTCCTCGATTCCATACTATCTTTTTAGATACTATATGACAAAAAAGTGCGTTCTTGCTTTTTTGAAAACCAATGCTAAAATCATAGCATAGAACGGTGAAGCAAGCAAGCCAGACCGTCCAATTTATACTCGAAAGGAAGTATCATTATGGAGTTTATTACCATTGCAAAACAACGCTGCTCTGTCCGAAGCTATACGGACAGGAACGTAGAACCTGAAAAGCTGGAGAAAATTCTGGAAGCGGCTCACGTAGCTCCGACTGCCGCCAATCTTCAACCGGTCCATCTGATTGCCGTTCAAAGCAAGGAGGGACTGAAAAAAATCGGCAAGGCAGCTAATATTTATGGAGCGCCTCTGGCTATTATCGTTTGTGCAGACCATGATAAAGCGTGGGTTCGTCCTTTTGATCACAAGCAGACCGGCGATATTGACGCTTCCATTCTGACCGACCACATGATGCTTCAGGCCACGGAACTGGGGCTGGGTTCTGTTTGGGTCTGCTATTTTAAACCCGATGTGATCCGCAGGGAATTTAACTTACCTGATAACCTGGAACCAGTCAATATATTGGTCATTGGATATTCTGCCGAAAAGGCTCTTGATCCTGAAAGACATACACAAACCAGAATTCCTGTAAGTGAGCTTGTTTCTTTTGAATAAGCACGCAAAGCGCCTGGGCAATATAAAAAATCCGCCCGGGCGCTTCCTCTCCCTGAATAGCCACATCTTTTCCTCAGATTTTCTAAACCTGCTTCAATGCATCCATCACTTCTTCCAGTGTCGATTTTCCCAACGTAAACTGCTCCAACGCAAGATATCGCTTTTCTGCCGCCGTATGTTCTCTCTGGCCAAGCGCCTTCACAAGCTGGGACTCGTCATTCAGCGGTGTGAGTACATGGGCGTTGGATTCATATGCTTTAAAATATCGTATGCCGAATCTCCGCTGGGACTCTGCATTGATGTGGATTCCATCCGGATTGGAGTTCAGCTCTTTTCCGGTCACAAAATAGCAGTGCTCATTATTTTCGGCATACCGAAGCAGTTCCTGATTGACCAGCTCATATTCCGGACAGCTCAGCCCGAAAGCCGTCTTTCCCAGATAGCTTCCCAGCCCTCCGATGATAAACGGGATTTCAGGAGCATCTAATTCTTCCCGAAGTCTGGTTACGATCCGGTCCAGCTTCTGATAGTAGTCCTTATATTTTCCGCTCTGACTGTCATTCTCTCCCTGATGCCATAAGATCGCAGCCAGCTGGCTCTGTTCCATGGCATACTTTGCTTCGCTGACTGCATGGCGGAACAGGGTTCCTTCCACAGCCCATTCATCAATCGCGCTGCCGCCCTCCGCACAGGGAATCAGCCCCAGCTGTTCCCCGGGATTTGCATTGCACCACGCCTGGGCAAAGGATGCCGCCGGTCCGACTCCGGCAATCGCCCGGTCAAAATGAACCGGCTCCGTCATCATCTGCCAGCGTCCGTTTCTCAGCATAAAGATCCGCTCATCACAGACAGGAGTCACGTCCTGCAAGAAGCCGCGCCCTGCCATATTCGATTGTCCAATCAGTAAAACAGATTTCATGATTGTCTGTCACCTCTCTCTTCGTCTCTTGTATTAAAATTCTTACAGCTTTCCTGCCACTTCCCACTCCGATAGCGAAGCATCGCAAACACTGCGGTGCAAAGCCAAGTACAGCCGACAGTCCACCAGATTCCCCATTGCCCGACAAGCGGAATGCTGGTCAGCGCAAACACGAAGATCAGTTTGCAGGCAATTTCTATCATTCCATTTGCAACCGAGTAAACCGTATCCCCGGCGCCATTTAAAAAGTAGCGTGTAATCTGGGTAACGCCTAACCATATCATAAACGCGCTTGTAATATGGATGCCTGTCACCGCATTTCTGATAATCTCGCCATCCGAAACAAAAATACGCATGATGAGATTTCCAAAGCCCCAGAAGATGACAAGCAGCGCAGCGGAATACATGGCGCACAGCTTTAAAGCCGCATGCAGTCCCTGTTTGATGCGCTCCGTATATCCTGCTCCTGCATTCTGTCCCGTATAGGTAGCGATTGCCGTCCCCAGTGCGGTAAAAGGCTGCTGGATCAGATTTTCCATCTGGTTCGTTGCGGTAAATGCCCCGATCACGCCTGTGCCGAATCCGTTGATTACCCACTGCAAAATACTGCCTGATAAGAAAACCAGCGAGTATTGAAATCCCATGGGAATGCTTATTGTTAAAATCTGTTTTGCGATTGCCTTATCAAACCTTGAAGATTTCAGCGCATCTCTGAAGCAGGCAAAGTGCCTGACCGCATACACAGAGCACAGCGTCCCTGCGATTCCCTGCGCCAGCAAGGAAGCCACCGCCGTGCCTCCGACTCCGGTATGGAAGACCAGGACAAATACGAAGTCGAATGCTATGTTGCAGACACTGCATACCGTCAGAAACAGGATCGGTGTTTTGGCATCTCCAAGCGCCCGAAGCGTACTGAACGGTATGTAATACAAAATCACAAATATCAACCCGCCCATCGAGATCAGCATATACGCTGCCGCATCGTCCATCAACGCAGCCGGTGTGTTCAGCAGGCTCAGAATCGGCTTCGTAAGCAGCATCGCAAGGGCGGAAACCGTAAGCGTGCTGACAACGCTGATGATGGTTCCGTTCCGGATTGCCAGCGATGTATTCGTTTCATCCTTTGCTCCAAAATATTGTGAGACCACAATCCCGGCGCCAATCGAAATCCCCAGGCAGATGGATGTAAATATCATAGAAACGGAGCCTGTCGCACCCACCGCCGAAAACGCATTTGCTCCAATCAGATGTCCGACAATGATTCGGTCAACCAGAATAAACGATTGCTGCAACATCGTTCCCAGCATCAGCGGTACAGCAAAAGATAAAAGCAATCGGGTGGGATTGCCCTGTGTCATATCTGTCTGTTTTCCCATTTTAACATTTCCTCTCTTCAAATTCCATCCTTATTATAAATATTTCTGTGCAGAAAAAAAGAGTCAAAAATGATTATAACTGTTTTATCCCAAAAAAGAGCTGCCATTTTACCGGCAACTCTTTCTGCTTCATTTTACTATTTTACGAATGGTATCATAGGAAAGACCAAACTCCCTGCATAGAGCATCCACCCCTACGCCACTCTGATACAATTCAATCATCTGTTTATTTCTTTGTTCATAATATTGTCTGGAACCGCTTTTACTTCCCCATGATTTTTTGCGTTCCACAGAGGGAACGTATAACAGCTGCCCGTTCACATACCGGGACAGCTCCTGGAAAAGCTCTGGCGGAAGCACATCTGCTGCATTCAAATATTTCATGAATCCCTTTCCGTCCTTTACTTAACTTGATTAAATAAAGTGCAGAATCAGCAGATTATGCAACTATCATTTATCCCATACAGACCGTTGCATATCTACTATTCTGCATGGGGAATTTCATTATCTGAACATTTTGATTCCATAAAGTCCACTTTCAACACCCCCTTCGGGAAATTCAGATCAATATAAGTCTTTGAAACAGTGAAAGTATAGCAAATGTACGAGACTCTGTCAACGAAAAGCCTGCTTCTTTCAACGCCTTTTCCGCCACAGAGCCAGCACTCTTTTCATAAAATCTGTGGACTTATTTCAAAGTATTCATCACAGCAGGCAGGAAAAATCAATCTCAAAATCATTATATATCCCAGCTTTTACAGACTCAGTAAAATCATATTCATCCAATGTATCGTTTTCAAAGTTATATACCGTGATTCGGTTCTTTCCCTGATCCACGATCCAATATTCCCGAACACCTGCCGTTCTGTATTTAAACAGCTTGATCAAATAGTCGCGGTGCTGGGTGCTGGGTGATACAATCTCTATAATCCAATCCGGCGCGCCCTTACATCCTTTATCATCCACTTTGTCCGGATCGCATATGATAGACAAATCCGGCTCTAAATAAGTCCTGTCATCGTTATTCAGGTAAACAGCAAACGGTGCCGGGAACACTTCACAGCCGCCGCCCTTATCGCTCACATAGTTCCCGATAGTACGATCTAAAAAGTGCACGATTCTCTGGTGTCCACTGCTGGGTGTTGACATCATATAAATCTGACCGTCGATCAGCTCCGCCCGTTCTCCATCCGGCAGGTTGTAAATATCCTCAACTGTGTATCCTCTTTCCTGAACCAGTGCCATGTGTTAAGCCTCCCTTTCTTTTTCCATTCGTCCTCTGACAAAAACAGATTGTAAATCCACATTTCAAAGATTCTGTTAGCAACAGCAACGCTCCCGTCCTTCTCCTTCAAATATCCAAACATGATACCGAGATTAATGGACTCGTTATATAACGTATAGGAAAAGCTATCGCCCTGGAACAGCATATTTTTCAGCATATCCCGAAGTTCTTTATATTCGTTCAAATATTTGTTCAGACTGTCAAACAAGGTTGACTGCTCTTTTAATATGCGCTTTACTGCTTCTGCGACTCCATATTTCGACCACACCGGCTTTCCGCTCTGAAGTCGTTCTTTCTCTGTACCCATTGTGTCAATCGTTTTGCACACATTGGAGACAAGAAACGGATATCCCGAAGTATACTCATAAATACACGCTGCAACTGCATCCACATCCATCCCCGTGTGATAATCATGTTCATAATCCTGCAGCATTCCTGCAATCGCTGCCGGCGAAAAACTCATATCCACATCAAAGGACGCTGCAATATTCCAGGGGCTGTTATACTTGTGCTCTTCTTCTGCGCGCAATTTCAGCTTGAGATTCTTGATATCATACACTCCGGCAAGAATCACCGACTGAAACGTAGGCTTTGTGTTTCGTGCCAGATAATATGCCCTCAGCTGTGCAAGGAAGTCAAGAAACACCTGATTGTTTGTCGCACTGTCCACCTCGTCAATCATCAGCACAACCGGCTTATCTGACTTTTCGCACAGGTTACTCAGATAAATAAACAGCTTGCGTAAACCTGTTATCATACCGGATTCCTCTGCTCCCCTCAGTTCAGCCAGCATATTGTCCGGCATAGTCGCCTCTGCGAGAAACATTTCTGCAAAAGATGACACAAACGTTGCTTCATCCCTGAAATCATAATCACTCATCATCTGGAAATCCAGAGAAATCACCACGTACTCATCTTTCAGACGTTCCGCAAGAATCCCAAGAGTTGTTGTTTTTCCATACTGTCTTGCACGGTTTATTGCAAAATAATAACCACCGTCTACGAGATTTTTGATTTTCTTCAATTTATCATCGATATTTACCATGTAGTGTCTGTCCGGAATACAACAGCCTACTGTATTGAATGTTTTCAATGCAAAAATCCCCTTTCCCAAATACCTTCTCATGTTCCGTTCAATTTAATGCTATTGTATCATGGTTTCTTTTCTTTCTCAATGCAATGATAAGGGCTTTATTCAAATCTTCTTATAGCTTGTAATTCTCCTCCAATTCTCCGGAAATCCCATCATATCCAGCAACTGCCCTCTGCTAATACGGCTGCTCTTCCTCAAATATCGGTCAATTACCTTCACAAGCTCATTCTTGAAAATCAGAAAATCCTCTCTGGACAGTAAATAGCGAAAGGCAATCACAACAGCAAATAAATCCTTTTTCCCCATAATATATTGTGTTCCATTTTGAGAAATATTAAGTTTTTTATGCAATACCGTATTGGGAATTTCCGAATAGGTTTTATGAGAGAACAGACGTTCGTTGTGTGCACACACATTTCGAAACAGTACCAGCACCTTTAGATATTGCTCCAGATCACGTTCATTTACATGTTTGAAATTGCGACTGATCTTGCTTCTTGTCTTTGATGGTAAAACGTGTACATTTTTGAAAGTTGTCCAAAGGTCATGGCATTCACCAATACCCACAATGGTACATTGTGATAAATACGACGCTGATGCTTCAGATATTCATAGTCCGAATTTGTATATGCAAGTTGATTTAATATCTGAATCAACTTGTCAATTCCCTTTTGATACTTTTTTGAATAATTATAATTCATCTTAGACAAGTATTCATTCTGTTTTTGACCATGTTGTTCACAAAATGCATAAGAAATCAAACTACGCATTTTCTTCTCAATCTGGCAAAGATATCGAAAGAACAGCTCTCGAAGCTGATTATCAAATTGATATAATGAATAAATGTCTTCAAACATAGTATTTGGCAAATATGTTCTTGTCATAGGATTACGAAAAGGGTCTTTATAACCTCCAATCAAAGCAAAATAGCCTATGTCTCGTAACTTATCTTCTGCTGATAGTGTATCATTTATTATCAAATGTTTTTCTTCAATCAGTTTCTGGATTTGCTGCTGATAAGTAAGAAACGGCTTTGTCAATCAAATCACCTCCGCCGCTATAATTCGGAAAATTGAATTTTTTGAAAAAGGAGGGCCCTCAGGTCCTCCCCCGGTCTCAGTCCTCTCGAGTATCTGAAACCTAATCGCTGACTGTAGTCTATACCGAAATCTGATTTTTGTCAAGGTCAAATTCATCCCTATTTCAACAGCTGATACAACGTCGGCTCCACCTGCAAAAACTCAAGAATCTCCTGAATCTCCTTCAGATTCTCCTTCTTCTTCCCTTCCAGCACCGCACGGATCAGAATATTCTTCGGCGTGTGTTCCATGTCGATGAATTCCAGAATCTGGGTCCGGTATCCCTCATGCTCCAGCAGCTCTGCCCGCAGCGCATCCGTGTAGAGCGCAGCCATCCGCTCTTTGATCAGCCCGTACTGGAATACCGGCTTCATCAGGTCATTTTTCATCTGTTTGTTCAGCTCATGCTGGCAGCAGGGCACGGACAGGATCACCTTCGCACCCCAGCGGACTGCCTTTGCCAGCGCATAGTCCGTGGCAGTATCGCAGGCATGCAGCGTCACCACCATATCTACATGATCAACGCCCTCGTAGGAAGCGATATCGCCGTGGTAGAACTGCAGCTTGTCATAATGATAGCGCTCCGCCAGCTGATTGCAGTGATTGATCACGTCCTGCTTTAAGTCCAGGCCGATGACCCGAATCGGATAGCCCTTCAGCTCATGCAGATAGTAGTACATGGCAAAGGTCAGGTAGGACTTGCCGCAGCCAAAGTCAATGATCGTGGTCTCCTGCTCCTTGTTGAGTCTGGGCAGAATGTCCTCGATAAATTCCAGAAAACGATTGATCTGGCGGAACTTGTCATAGCGGGGCCGGACGATCTTTCCCTCTGCCGTCTGCACCCCAAGGTCCACCAGAAACGGCACCGGGATGCCTTCCTGCAGCACATAACGCTTCTGACGGTTGTGAGAAAGTGCCAGAAGCGCATCTGGAGCAATCTTCGCCTGCGCCCCGGCTCCACCTGCGACACCGACTGAGCGCTTTCCGGTCGCCTCCCCGGCACCGCCGGCAGCCCCGGCGCTGACCGTCCGCTTCATCTTCACCGTCATAGCCCCCTTCCTGCTGACCAGCACCATACCGCTTCCCAGTCCGGACATCAGCTCCGCCTGCTTAAAGCTGCCGCTTAACAGCTCCGCCACATATGTCTTCGCCTCTTCCGCCGTCAGGTTCTTGTGAAATGCCTGCCTGCCGACGAATTCCTCCGCCTGATACGCCACACTTCCCCGCAGCAGCACCGGGCGGATTTTCACCTTCAGCATCTGGTCCGGATTCACCGGATTGCTGAGCACCATCTGTTTTAACTGCTCATTTAAAAAATAATCGAGCATTTCCTGTAATTTTTCATTCATATGAGTCATCTCCCAAATTCGATAACGCAACAGCAGGCCGCCGCGAGAGCACGACAGCCTGCCTTAGTATCCTGATCGATTAGTTCTTAAAGCTGTGAATCGGAGCCGGAATGCGTCCGCCGCGGGTTACAAATGCCTCGCAGGAATACGGGTTCACCGGCATAACCGGAGCGTAGCCAAGGAGACCGCCGAACTCTACGGTATCGCCCACGGTCTTACCGATCACCGGAATCAGACGGACAGCGGTGGTCTTCTGGTTGATCATGCCGATTGCCGCCTCATCCGCGATGATGCCTGCGATGGTGGTCGCCTTGGTATCGCCCGGAATGGCGATCATATCCAGACCTACGGAGCAGACACAGGTCATGGCCTCCAACTTCTCCAGGGTCAGTGCGCCCAGGGATACGGCGTCGATCATGCCCTGATCCTCGCTGACCGGGATAAATGCGCCGCTTAAGCCGCCTACATAGGAGGAAGCCATCACGCCGCCCTTCTTCACCTGATCGTTGAGCATTGCCAGTGCTGCGGTGGTACCCGGTGCGCCGACGCGCTCCAGACCGATCTCTTCCAGAATCTCAGCCACACTGTCGCCAACTGCCGGAGTCGGAGCCAGAGACAGATCGATGATGCCGAATGGCACGCCCAGACGGCTGGATGCTTCCTGCGCCACCAGCTGACCCACACGGGTGATCTTAAATGCAGTCTTCTTGATGGTCTCACAGAGGATCTCGAAGTTCTTGCCACGAGCCTTCTCCAGAGCCACCTTCACAACACCGGGACCGCTGACGCCTACGTTGATGATGGCATCTGCCTCGGTCACGCCGTGAAATGCGCCTGCCATGAACGGATTATCATCCGGTGCGTTGCAGAATACCACCAGCTTTGCACAGCCCAGAGAATCATTCTCTTTGGTTGCCTCTGCGGTCTCCAGCACGATCTCGCCCATCAGCTTTACGGCATCCATGTTAAGGCCGGTCTTGGTGGAGCCCACATTGATGGAGCTGCAGACACGCTCTGTGCATGCCAGCGCCTGCGGGATGGAGCGGATCAGGTTCTCCTCTGCCGGAGTCATGCCCTTGCTCACCAGAGCAGAATAACCGCCGATAAAGTTGACACCCACAGTCTTGGCTGCCCGGTCCAGAGTCTTTGCGACGGTCACAAAGTCTTCCGGTGTCTTGCAGGCACAGCCGCCCACCAGGGCGATCGGGGTCACGGAGATTCGCTTATTGACGATCGGCACACCGAAATCTCTGGAAATCGCCTCGCCGGTCGATACCAGATCCTTCGCGTAACGGGTGATCTTGTTGTAGATTTTCTCATTCAGCACATCCAGGTCGCTGTCGCAGCAGTCCAACAGGCTGATTCCCATGGTAATGGTACGAACATCCAGCTTCTCATGCTCGATCATATTGTTGGTCTCATTTACTTCAAACATATTTAACATAACTGTATCCACCTTTTCAGAAGTATTGTAGGTTCCTGTCAGACTCGCATCAGATGCGGTGCATCTTGGTAAAGATCTCCTCACGCTGGCAGCGGATCTTCACGCCGATTTCCTCGCCCAGCCTGTCCAGATCATCCACGATCTCCTCAAAGGATCCATTTGCTTGATCCATGTCCGCAATCATCATCATGTTGAAGAATTCCTGTACGATGGTCTGGGAAATATCCAGAATGTTGACATGCTTCTCTGCCAGGTATGTGCATACCTTTGCGATGATTCCTACTGTGTCTTTTCCTACTACTGTGATAATAATCTTGCTCATGATGTTATCCGCCTTTCTTTTCTGTGGTATTCCGGGCTTTCCGCCGGTTACGCGTGCTTCCGGTTGCTCTGCTTCTGTGGTATTCCACGTTCTTACAGATTGACTATCTGTGACATCTCGTCACGGCTGGCCACCTCGATGGGAAAGTCCGAGGACCGGTAGGGGCAGTCGCCCTGGTCGATCTCCAGCTTCACCGTCTCGTAGGCAAGCTTCTCGTAGTTATTTTCCTTGCTGAGATGTCCCAGCAGGATCTGTTTCATATTGTCATGCAGGATGTAGCTTAACAGCCTGCCGGCATTCTCGTTGGACAGATGCCCGTGATCTCCCAGAATCCGGCGCTTCAGATAGTAGGGATAGGGTCCTGTCTGCAGCATATTGACATCGTGGTTGGACTCCAGCAGCAGGGCGTCCAGTCCCTGCAGATGATTGATCACATACTGGTCAAAATGTCCCATATCCGTGGCAACCGCCACGCTCTTTCGCTCATGCTTCACCCGGTATGCCACCGGATTCGCCGCATCGTGGTCGATGGAAAATGGCTGCAGCTTAAGATCTCCGATGGTAAAATTCACATCCGGGCTGATGGGTCGAAGCAGCTCCTTCGGATACTCGCCCAGACTCTTCATACCGCTGATCTCCTCCAGGGTCTCCCTGGTGGCATAAATGGGCACGCCATGCTTGCGGGCAAGGACACCCAGTCCCTTGATATGGTCGGAGTGCTCATGGGTGATCACCACCCCCTGCAGCTCGCTTCCCTTCAGACCGATCTCATTGAGCCCCTGCTCAATCCGCTTGTTGCTGATTCCGGCATCCACCAGAATGTGGGTGTTCTCCGACCCCACATAGATACAGTTTCCACTGCTTCCGCTGGCAATACTAACTAATCTCATGGTAAAAATTTCCCTTCATTTCAGACAGGCGGCAATCTGCTCCTTCACTGCCTCGATGGTGCCGTTGTTGTCGATCACCACATCCGCCAGCTTCAGGAATTCCTGCCGGTCCCGCTGATGCTTCATAATATCCAGGCACTTCTCCCGGGTGTAGCCGCGATTCTCCATCAGGCGCTCAATGCGGTTCTCCACGGAGGTGTCCACATACCACAGCTCCTCACACAGCCTTCGGCTGCGCTCGTCAAACAGCGCCGCCTCCACAGCCACAAGATCTGCCCTGCTCTCACCGGCCCGACGCCTAATCGCCTCCCAGGTGAGAGGATGAATGATCTCATTGACCATGCGAAGAGCATTCTCATCACGGAAGATCAGCTCTGCGAACCGTCTCCGGTCGATGGATCCCGTCTCGTCCAGAATCCCGGTGCCGAACTGCTCCACCAGACTCAGATATCCCTCCTGCCCCGGCTCCTCCAGCTCCTTCGCCACCTCGTCTGCCTGAATAATCTCGGCGTGGTACGTCTCCCTCAGAATGGAGAGAATCCGGCTCTTCCCGGCTCCCACGCCCCCGGTAATCCCGATCACCTTCATGATCAGTTCCCGTGACGGGCGTTCATCTTCGCCTCTCTCTGCTTCAGCAGAGATAACAGCAGTGACTTGGAGATGCTGATATTCTCACCATAGGGATTGATCACAAAGCCCTTTAAGTCGTTGATGTTGCGGATCAGGATATTGCCGAAATCCTCCAGGGTCATGATTAGCGCCTGATTGTTCTTCTCCTCGTCATTCCACTTGGCATACTCATCCAGATCCGTAAATGCCAGATAGTACTTCTCACCCTCGGTATTCTGAATGTCCATGAAACGGATTCTTCTGGACGGACCGCTCTTCTCCGTCAGGACCGTCTGCTGCTCAATCGGGGAAAGCAGGCGGGAATCCATCAGGGCTGCTGCCAGTCTGCTGCGGGTCTCGTCGCTGTCATGGCGTGCCACCTGGCGCATGGCTTCCACTAACTTCGGGTTTCTGATATTTTCTGCTGACTGATTCATCTGATTCATATTTTAATAATTCCTTTCTTATATCCATAGGTTCTGCGCCCATTGTATCATAAAATGTCCCTGCCATCTACTGAATCTTTATTTTCTTTTTCGGAACATGTTTCTAACGCTGATGCCTGACTCTCGCCAAACACTTCGATTCCATTGGCTTTTAGAAGCTCTGCCGTCACCCCGTCACCCGGAATCCGTGTTCCCGTAAAGGTGCCGTCGTAAATAATCCCGCTTCCACAGGACGGGCTTCTTTCCTTTAAGACCGCGCAGCTGCAGCCGTAAAGCTTTGCCAGCTTCAGGGTCTCCTCAGCGCCGCGGCGGTACTGCTTTGTCACGTCCATACCGGTTCTGGTCATGACCCGGTCTCCGATCCGCTCTGCCGGGTCCCGCGGAGTGGCAAGGCCGCCCAGAATCTCCGGGCACACCGGAATCAGCTGAAACCGGTCCATCAGACCGCGAACCTCCGGCTCCAGCACGCCCTTGTCATTGTAGCGGCAGTTGACCCCCAAAAGGCAGGCACTGACCAGCACACAGGGCTTATGCTTTCCGCTGTCCTGGTTCTGACACGTCTCCTTCTTCTTATACAACACATGGCGGCGCAGACCGCCGTATTTCTCCCTGGTAGCCACGATCACATAGCCATGCCGCTGCATGGTGTGCAGGCTGGCGTGATTCTCCGGGTGAATGGTACAGAGCAGATACTGCTCCGGGCGGGTTTCCAGCTCCCGCTCCGACGCCTCCACCAGCATGCTCTGCAGGTGATGTCCGCGAAATTCAGGGTTGACCGCCGCCGAGTCCATATGGGCAACCAGCTTAAGCTGCTGTGGATTCAGATGGATTTCTGTGCCCAGATTGCTTCCCGGCTGCTCTCCTGTGGAATCCCCGGACGCTTCCCCGCCGGTCCCGCGCCTGGCCGGGAAATCCACGATAAAGTATCCCGCCAGCTCCTTCTTTCGGCTTTCCGCCACCATAATAAAGCCTTCCTGCTCCAGATGCCGCTCCACCCACGGGCGCTCATCTGTCACATACCAGTCCGGGTGCTCCATCCCGGCTTTCGTCTCATTCATCAGCGTCATCACAGAATCCAGATCCGCGGCTTCTGCTCTTCGTATGGTAAACAATTCCTCTGATTTCATCATGTATTTCACCTCTGCCTCCATGATATAGCCACCACTATAACACATTTCCCTTGACAAATACAATGGAAACTGGCAAGATTTTTGCAAATGAATCTGTTTACAGAACAATAAAAGGAGATTTTCTCATGAAATACGAGCATATGATACAGGCAAAGTTCCTGTCCCGGCCCAACCGATTTATCGCCTATGCGGACCTTGACGGACAGCAGGTGACCTGCCATGTGAAGAATACCGGGCGCTGCCGGGAACTGCTGGTGCCCGGCGCTGACATCTGGCTGCAGCACCACCCGGACGCCGCTGCTTCCGGACGCAAGACCGAATATTCCCTGATCAGCGTCTGCAAGGAGACCGCTGACGGAATCCAGCTTGTCAACATGGATTCCCAGGCGCCCAATCAGGTAGCGGCAGAATGGCTGTGCAGGCAGCCGGATGCTCTCTCCCTGTCAAACATCCGCCGGGAAGTCCGCTACGGCAGTTCCCGCTTTGACCTGGCATTTGAGGAGGACGGGGTTCCGGCCTTCCTTGAAGTCAAGGGCGTCACCCTGGAGCATGACGGCATTGCCCGCTTCCCGGACGCACCCACAGAGCGGGGAATCAAACATTTGCAGGAGTTGGAGCATGCCGCCGGTGAAGGCTTTCGCGCCTATGCCCTGTTTGTCATCGCAATGAAAGGAATCCGCACCTTTGAGCCCAACCGTGCCGCACATCCTGCATTTGCGGATGCGCTGGCACATGCTGCTGCCCACGGGGTGCGGATTCTCGCTTACGACTGCACGGTCACACCGAATTCCCTGACAGTCGATCAGCCGGTTCCGGTGGTACTGCCGCCCTTATCCTGTGTATGATTCTATCTGGTCTCGTTGTTGTACTTCTCCATATAAGCGTCCTGGATCAGCTTCACCATCTCCGGATTTCTGCCGCCGATCGACCTGCCGTTTAAGCTGCAGGCACGTCTGCACAGCTGGGTGGAGCTGGATACCAGCACCTCGTCAGCCTCCATCAGCTGCTGCATGGTAAATGGAGTCTCGTCCACCGGAATATTATGTTCCTTGCAGATCTCGATCATATGCTTTCTGGTGATACCCGGCAGAATGTAATGATCCGTAGGATGGGTAATGAACACGCCGTCCTTGATGATGCTGATGTTGCTGTGCGCACATTCGGTCACCACATCGCCCCGATGGAACACGCACTCATCACAGCCCTGCTCCTCGGCATGGGTGGCAGCCATACAGTTGATCATCAGGTTCAGGGTCTTGATGTTGCAGTGGAGGAAGCGGGTGTCCTCCATATCCGTCATCGTAAGCTGTCTGCTCTGGTCCTTCACCTTCATCGGCTTGATGGTCACCCACAGATTCGCCTTCACGCCCACCGGATATATGTGATTTCTCGGAGCAGTGCCGCGGGTAACCTGCCAGTACAGCATCTGGTCCGGGGAATCCACCTTCTGCACCAGATCATTCAGAATATCTTTCAGCTCCTGCTTGGTATACGGAATCTCAATCTTCACCAGACCTGCACTGTTGTAGAACCGCTCCACATGGTCCTCCAGTGCAAAGATCTTGTGATTGCTCACCATAGTCGCCTCATACACACCGTCGCCGAAGAAGCACACACGGTCATTCATCGGCACCATCATCTCATCGATCGGCGCAATTCTGCCATTGTAATAAGCCAGATTTTCCATTTTCTCTTTTTCCTCTTTTCCTTTTGTTTCGGTTGATTTCCCATGTCATTGTCCCGGGAACTCTGCCTCTATTTTGCATCAAGCCAGCTGGCTCCGGAATGTGCCTCCACCTCCAGCGCCACCTTAAGGTTTGCCGCATGCTTCATCTTGTCTGTCAGAAGTGCGGTCACTTCCTCCAGCTCCTCCTTCCGGGTCTCCACCAGAAGCTCATCGTGGACCTGCAGCACGATTCTGGACCTTAACCCCCGCGCCCGCAGCTCCTGATCCACTGCAATCATGGCAATCTTCATAATGTCTGCCGCCGTTCCCTGAATCGGGGAATTCATCGCCACACGCTCACCAAAGGAGCGCTGCATGAAATTGCCGGATTTCAGCTCCGGAATCGGGCGTCTCCGTCCAAACATACTGGTCACATAGCCCTGACTCTTGCCGTCCTCCACCTGCTTGTCCAGAAATGTCTTGACTCCCGGATAGGTCTCAAAATATTTATTGATATACTCCAGCGCTTCCTTGCGGCTGATGCTCAAGTCCTCGCTGAGTCCAAATGCGCTGATGCCGTATACGATACCGAAGTTGACCGCCTTGGCATTGCGCCGCTGCAGCGGAGTCACCTGGTCCAGAGGCGTGTGAAATACCTCCGATGCTGTGATGGCGTGGATATCCTGTGCATCCCGGTAAGCGCTGATCAGCCGCTCGTCCTCTGACATATGTGCCAGAATGCGCAGCTCGATCTGGGAGTAGTCCGCATCCACGAACACACAGCCATCCTCCGGCACAAATACCTTGCGGATCTCCCGCCCCAGCTCCATGCGGACCGGAATATTCTGCAGGTTCGGCTCCGTGCTGCTGATTCGTCCGGTGGCTGTGATGGTCTGGTTGAATCTGCCGTGAATTCGCTCGTCCTCTCCGATATAGACCGCAAGTCCCTCCGCGTAGGTGGAATTCAGCTTGGTCAGCTGGCGGTAGTCCAGAATCATCTGCACGATGGGGTACTCCGGTGCCAGCTTCTCCAGCACATCCGCCGCCGTGGAATAGCCGGTCTTGGTCTTCTTGCCATGAGGCAGCTCCATCCGCTCAAATAATATCTCCCCCAGCTGCTTCGGAGAATTGATATTAAATGTCTCCCCTGCCAGGTCGTAGATCTCCTGCTCCAGCTTCGCAATCCTCACCTTCAGGCGGTCGCCGTACTCCTTAAGCTGCTCCCGGTCCACCCGGATGCCAGCCTGCTCCATGTGATACAGGCTGTAGATCAGCGGCATTTCCATGGTCAAAAACAGCTCCAGCATGCCGTCCTGTTCCAGCTTCTCCTTCAGCGCCCCCATCGCCTTCCAGGCAATGTAGCCCATATAGCAGACGCAGTTGACAGCCTTCTGATCCCCCTCCAGCAGAGCTGCTGCCAGAGACTGTTTTCCGAGAAGGTCAGCCTTTGACGGCACGGTCATGCCCAGATAATCCCGTGCCAGGTCGTCATAGGCGTAGGTGTCTTTCAGAGGATTCAGGAGATATCCCGCCACACCCAGGTCCACCACCGGACTGCCATAGTCCAGATTCAGGTATGGAAGCTGGGATTTTAAATCCAGCACGCCAAAGCTGTAATCCTCCGGTCTGCCCTCTGCCGGGCTGTGGTCCATCTGGCTGTGGTCCGTCTGGTTCGCATGACCGTTCTCAACCGACGTTTTCCGCTTCGCCACCAGGTCATTTACCTTGTCGCACAGATACGCACCCGTGATAAATCCCGTCGCCGGAACCGCATAGCACTCCTCTTCCCCAAAGCACAGTGCCAGACCTTTGACGGTTCCCAGCTCCGTGATCAGCTGGAATCCGACCTGCTCCGCCCCGGCTGCCCGCTCAAACAGCTGCTCCGCACCTGCCAGGTCATCGATACTCCAGAAGTTCTCTTCCACAGAGGCACCGCCCATATCCGCCACATCAAACCGCGCCAGGATGGACTTGAACTCCAGCCGCTTCATATACTGGTAAGCTTCCGGCGTGTACAGATTGCCGATCTCCGCATCCTCGTAGGAAAATTCAATCGGACAGTCGATGCAGATGGTCGCCAGCTCCTTGCTCATCACCGCCATGTCGTAGTGCTCCGCCAGAGCCTTCTGCGCCCGGGGCGGCTTCAGTTCATTCAGATGGGCGTAGGCATTCTCAATGCTGCCGTAAGCCACAATCAGGCTGGTTGCCGTCTTCTCTCCGATAGACGGAACCCCCGGAATATTGTCCGAAGAATCCCCCATCAGCGCCTTCACATCGATGAATTCCACCGGCGTCACCTGATATTCCCGCTTCACATCCTCCGGGTAGTAGTCGTAGATTTCCGTCTTGCCCTTAGAGGTCTTGGGAATCCGGATCTTGATATGCGTGTCCGAAAGCTGCAGCAGATCCCGGTCACCGGAGACCACAGAGACCTCCACGCCGTCCGCCGCACTGCGCTTTGCCACAGTCCCCAGAATATCGTCCGCCTCATAGCCCGGAAGTGTCATGATTGGAACTCCCATGGATGCCAGCACTTCCTTCATCAGTCCCACCTGCTCGTGCAGCTCCTGGGGCATCGGCTTGCGCGTCCCCTTGTAATCCGCGAACTGCTTATGGCGGAAGGTCGGCTCCTTCAAGTCAAATGCCACCGCCAGATGGTCTGCCTCCTCTTCCTCCAGAATCTTAAACATAATATTGAGGAACCCGTACACCGCGTTGGTGTGAAGTCCCTCAGAATTGGTCAGCTCCGGAACCCCGTAAAACGCACGGTTCAGGATGCTGTGCCCGTCGATCAATACCAGTTTACCCATATATAGTAAGTCTCCTTGTTGTTCTATCCCGCTCAGATTCCGCCCTGTCCCCAGATGCGCAGCTGCAAAAGCAGCGTTGTCAGCACCCCGACCGCACACAGGGTATTGACTGCATAGCAGATCACCTTGCGAAGCCGCACACCCCGCACCTTCATCCAGGCTGTATACAGACTGTTCTCCAGCGCTCCGGCGATGTCGTAGCCGCCCGAACCGGAATCCAGCTGCTGAAGACCAAACGAAACCGTATAGTAGATCTCCAACTCTTCCCTGCAGGAAGGACAGTCCTGAATGTGCGTCAAAAATGCTTCCAGCTCCTCTTCACCCAGCTGAAAATTGATATACGGAATCACCATCTTCTCCGCTTCCTTACAGCTCAGCATACTATCCCTCCTTTCACTCCCCCTATCATACAATAATCTGCGGGTATTTTCAATTTATTCACGACATTTTTTCATCTGCTGAAACACAGAAAAAGAAAAAGCCTCCAAAAATCACACCATCGCATGATTCCTGAAAGCTCTTTGCCCCTGCCAAGGATGCCGGCAGCCGGACTCGAACCGGCACGAGGTCGCCCCCGTCAGATTTTGAGTCTGATGCGTCTGCCATTCCGCCACGCCGGCTTACTTACGCAACAAAAGTATTGTAGCACAAGCGGCAGGCTTTGGCAAGTGTTTTTTTCGTAGATACAATTCGTTGAATTCGTGAAATTCAAGAGTCAGCTACATTCCAAAGCCGCAATGACTCAGTCAATCCAGCAAATACCCTTCCTGATACGAACACCGCAGATAATCTGGATTCATATAATAATATCCGGCCCTGAAATCGGAGATTGCATCGCTTACAAATGAAGAGAATATCTTAATTAATTCCTGAATCTCCTCCCCCTTTTTTGCACACAATTCAATCAAGTCAGCATATAACTTTCCAATCGCTGTTGCGCTCGGAATCGAGTATGGACAATCCGAGATTGTATCAAAATTCCCCATCGGAATCTGATACTTATCAATCCATTCATCGCACACCTGCTCGTAGGACAGGCAGTGATTTACCTCCGCATCATATAATTCCTTTTCGATTCCTGTTTCTTTCATCTTCTCTATGATCGCACCACGGTGATTGTTTGTTTTTCTTGCTGTGTATTCAATCATGGAACAAACGTAAAATAAATCATTTCTTTGATTTGTCATACTCCACCTCGCTTTTCTGAAATTGCAGGCAGTCCAGCCCGGCCAGCGTATGAAAGCTGATCTGATGAGTGGGGTGCTTAAATTCTGCAAGCGCCCAAAACTGTTTCCTCGAAATGTCTCCATTGAGAAAATCATTCACATAATTCCAAACGGTATCATCCGCCATAGGACCTTCTACAATATCATAGCGATGCGTCTTGCCGCTCCGACAATCTGCAATGAAATCCAGCCATTCATCCGACATTCCATCGAATTTTCTGATTGATAAAGAAGGATTTTCTGTATAGTTATAATAATTGACAATCGGAATGCCGCTTCCGCGGTTTGCCCACCGAACTGCCTGAGCATGATTATTGGTGCAGTAAAATCCCCACGAAAAATCCTTCGTATATTTTGCCTTTCTTACCTCTGGAAATTCGACGGTTTCTTTGCTGGCATGATATAATATAATCTTTTTTTCATTTTCCATTGATTGTTCCTTTTCGCTTCTTCAAATATTACGAAACAACGCGTCACGTTTCTTATTATATCATTTCACACCGGCATTTTCAATTCCGCTTTAACTCAACTATTCACATTTATTTCACAACGTTTCCATACACCTCAATCTGAGTCAGCGCCGGGAACGGAGACGGATCGTCCGCCTTGATGAGCTCGCCCAGCTTCACCCAGGTAATGTTCTTCTTCGCAATCTCAAACACATGCGGTGCATAGCTCTTCTCCATCTCCACCACCTCGGTGGTTCCATCGGAGAAGCGTAAGGTTCCCTTTACCCACCAGTTATCGTGGGGGAAATCAGCTCTGGTATAGAGAACAATCCTGTCAACGTCCACCGGCTTGCCGAATTCCAGCGTAATCTCTGCATCATCCTGACGATTGATACCCCAGGATTCATAGGGCCAGTTGCCGTGGGACTCGTTGGCAAGAACACCATCGATGGCATTTCTTGCCGCAAAAACAGCCTCGCCGCGGGTCTCTACATTGGCAGATGCATGCGGATATACGCCCGGCTCGCCGTGCTGATCCATCACGTTCTTAGCCAGGTTGCGGTATGCATATACCTCATATTCCTCAGCCTTGCGAATGGTCAGATAATGACGCTCGCCGGTAAAGGACTTCTGATTGTAAGAGGTCTTTTTCTCCTCAAACGGAACCGTGTATACAATATCCTGTTTCGTCACATATACCAGTGCCTCGTCCATGGTATCGTCAATCCGGATCACATAAAACGTGTCCACATCATCCACATGAAGCAGAATCTGATCGCCCTCCTGGTAGGTTCCTTCCCATGCAAAGTTTAAGAAATTCCCGCCCTGTCCGGACGCTTTGATCTCATTATTTAAATCTTTTACGCTGATTGATACCATAAGATTTCCTCCAATTTTATATGTATTATGTTCGGCTCTTTCTGCCTTTCGATCAGACGGTCAGCTTCCCTTCCATCCCCTCATAATCCACGGTCACGCATCTTCCGTCTTTCATGTTCAGCACCACCGGACCATATCCTCCGCAGTTCTGCGGGTCCGTGTACGCGATGTCTGCAATCGGGAACAGTTCTTCCTCTGTCCAGTCGCTCTGATCCTTCTTCGTCAGTATAGCACAGATCATGGTGTATGGGCAATACTCATAGTAATTCTCTCTTCTGCTGGTTCCGTAAAGCACACGGCTGGTCTCGTATACCGGATTCTTACCGTGGCGGGTCAGCTCCTTCACCTCATCCCAGCCTGCATAGGTCACAAATGCAATCTGACCTTCCGCGGACTTCATGATCACTGCTTTCGCGCCGCTCTCCTTGCAGGTTCTCTCCTCGATCATCACGTCGCCCCGGTCCGCCATACCATAGGAGCCAAGGGTCAGGGTATAGGGCTTATCCGGAATCCGCACCTTGTCCACCCGGACAATGCCGTTTGCCACCGGGAAGTCTGCCAGGTCGATGGAACACTTGTCCTGGAAGGTAAACTCAAATCCAAAGTATTCCTTCCGATACAGCACCCCGTCCTTCTCTCCTGCATACATCAGGATGTTGGGAATCAGGGCGATTTCATCCGCTTCCCGCTTCACATCCGCGCCGCGCTTTAAGCTGTACTGCATGGTCTCCACACCCTGATAATCGAAATCATCCCATGGAAACTGACTGTTGAAGGACAGTCTGGAGTAGGCGTTTAAGGAATCATAGTGCTGCTTCATCAGCACCTTTCCGGTACGGAATTCGGTGATGCCGGTTGCCAGATGGTTGTCCAGCACGATGCCCGGACCATCCAGCACGGTAGTCCTGGTCTCTGCCACAGTCCTGCTCTCCACGGCAGTTCCGGTCTCCGCCACCACCCGAACATCACGGTTCTCTGTCCCCTGCCAGATTCCATTGCTCTCCCTCACCGTCCAGAACGGATGGTCCGCCGGAAGCATCAGGCAGACAAATGCATTGGCAAGCCAGAACGGACTTGCCGCGCAGCTGTAGGTCTGCACAAACGGCTTGAAAGGTCCGTAGAAGCCAAGGCAGGGAACCCCCTCGTAGAAGCACTCTTCTCTCGTGGCAAACTGCAGCAGCGCGCCGGAGGTAATCCGTCTTGCCCACGCCGGGTCGGCAGTCGGATGGTTCAACAGGAAGTTTGCCGCAAACGGCGCAGATGCCGCGCTCCGGTAGGTTCCGCTTCGTCCCCACATGGTCACGTGCCCGTCCCTGTCAAACATATGTGCATAGGTGCTCACCAGCTCATTGGAATACTGCTCGATTTTTCCCGCAATGTATGGTTCCTTCTCATAACCATACCACTGGTTCCACAGCGGTCCGTACACATGAAATGCCCACGGGCAGTAATAGTCGAACAGATGTCCGTCACGATACCAGCCATTTCCCGCATAGTAGGATATGATGACCTGAGCGTGGTCCCGCATCATATCATGGTCAATCTCATAGCCTTCCCGGTCAAGAAATGCCAGAATCAACATATTAAACAGCCGCCAGTTATGATGCCCTGTATAGGAATGTCCAAAATTGGACAGATAATCTGCAATCCTGTCCTTCTCCTCCTGTGTATAGTTATCCCAGATAACCTCCTTGCACATGGTCAGGCCAATCACCAGAGACGCACACTCACAGGTGTGCTGGAATGCCTTTTCTCCCGGCTTTCCTTCCGGCATGATTTCCTCCACCCGGAGCAGATAGTTGGGCGTACCCGGCGTCACAGAAAGCAGAATCTGCTTTGCATAGTATTCCTTTAGCGAGTAGCCATTTGCCGTTGCGTCCGGCTCATTGTGCAGAAGCGGCGCTCCGATCAGGAAGCTTCTCGCCAGCCCCTCGAACCGCTCCGCCGCCAGTCGCCACTTAGGACCATCCGGCTGCGGATAGCTGACGTCAAACTCATGCCGCGGTACCAGAATCGGATCCTCGATCTGTTTTACATGCTGAAAGATGCCTTCCAGATAGAAGTGGCTCACTTCCAGCCAGTGCTCTCTGGTCATGCCCGTATAGGGGCTTAATTTGTAATCAGGCTGATTTAATGTGAATTTCATATAGGTTGTGCTCCTTTATCAGGATATAGTTTGTACCATGCAAACGCAGCCGGCACCGCATATTACTGCGAATACCGGCGTGTGTCCGTTTTATGATATTACTCTTAATACTTCGCAACCACCTCGCCCATCTCGTCCCAGTGCTGCTCCATGTCAGCCACCAGTCCCAGCTGGGTTCTGCAGCGGTCCAGATTGTGACCTTCGCGGGAGGTGTGGAAATACACATCCCCCTGCAGATAGTCGGTCAGGAAGCGCATGCCGCACTCTAAGGTCATCAGCTTCGCGCCCATGGGAAGCATCCGCTTCTCGTTCTCGGTCAGTCTGCCTGCGCAGCCCTCCAGAAAGCCTTTTGCGTAAATGTCAAACAACGGCAGGGACAGCTTTGCCTTAGTGTAGTCCGGCTCGTCCTCGGCTGCCATGTTGGCGCCGAAGCGGATGGAATCACCGAAGTCGAAGATGGAAAGTCCCGGCATGATGGTGTCTAAGTCGATGATGCACAGCGCCTCGCCGGTCTTGTCATCGATCATGATGTTGTTGAGCTTGGTGTCGTTGTGGGTAACACGCAGCGGCAGCTCCCCTGCTGCCAGCATATCCATGGCTGCGTGCATATCCTTCTCCCGGTCCAGAATGAACTGGATCTCGCCCTGTACGGAGGCTGCACGACCGCAGATATCCTCCTCGATTGCCTTCTTGAAGGTAATCAGGCGGAACGGGGTGTCATGGAAGTGGGGAATGGTCTCCGTCAGCTCCTTTGCCGGATAGTCCGCAAGCAGCTGCTGGAAGTGACCGAATGCCTTGCCGCTCTGGTAGAAGTCCTTCGGATCCTTTACCACATCATAGCAGGTTGCGCCCTCGATGAACAGGTAGGTTCTCCAGAAGTTTCCCTCGGAGCTCTGATAGTAGTCCTGACCGTCTCTGGTGGGAACGGTGTTTAAGGTCTCCCGGTTGGGGTCCCCGCCGTTTTCCACGATTCTCTCCCGCAGGAAACGGGTCACACCGGTGATATTCTTCATCAGTCCGGCTGTATCCTTAAAAATCTCATGGTTCATTCTCTGAAGGATGTATCTGCGCTGCCCCTCCTGTGTCCTGCATACTGCGCAGAAGGTATCATTGATATGGCCGCTGCCGTAACGCTCACAGCTTACCGGCTCGCCTTCCAGTGTAAAGGCTGCCAGAACCTCATTTAATTCTTCCTGTCTGATTTCCATTCTCTAATCCTCTTTCTCAGGGTCTGCGCATCCTGCGCAGACCAGCCGGTTTACTAGTTCTCCCACAGCTTCTGCGGATACAGTCCCTTGTCCTTCAGACTCTGGATTGCATCCATCACCTGCTGCTTATCCTCTTTGTAGGTAACGCCGTACCACTTGTCCGCACTCTTTAATACGGTCACCTCTGCCTTGTCTTCCTTCAACAGCTCATCTACCACGAACGGCAGGAAGTATTCGCCCTTTAACGGGTTCTCTGCCATAGCCTTGTCCAGGAATGCACAGAAGCGGTTCTCCAGCTCCGGCATAATGCTCTCGGTGAAGCCCCACATGTTCATGGATACGGTGGTGTCAGCCGGGATGTCGGTCCAGGTCTCGCCGCCGTCCTCGCTGAATGCAGCGCCCTCGCCGCGGCGCTCGATCATGGTGCGCTCCACAATATCAGCCAGCTTGCCGTTCTCGTCCACGGAGCAGCAGCCACGCGCAACGGAACCGAAGTCGGTCAGGGTGTTGGACAGGCGGTAGCCAACCATGGCGTACTGATATTTCTCCCCGTCCTGAAGCTCGGTAAGCGCGTCATACATGGTCTTGAATGCGGTCTTGCCGTAGTAGTCATCTGCATTGATGACCATGAACGGGCTGTCGATCACCGGCTTGCAGCACAGGATTGCGTGAGCGGTACCCCAGGGTTTTACCCGGTCTGCCGGAACGGTGTAGCCTTCCGGTAAGAGGTCGGTCTCCTGGTACACATACTCCACCTGAATCTTCTCTGCGATGCGGTTGCCGATGTGCTCCTTGAACTCCTTCTCGATGGCCTTCTTGATGATGAACACAACCTTCTCAAATCCGGCCTCTTTTGCGTCAAAAATTGAAAAGTCAATGATGATATTGCCGTACTCGTCTACCGGTGCAATCTGCTTAAGCCCTCCGAACCGGCTTCCCATACCTGCTGCCATAATGACTAAAACTGGTTTTTTACTCATGATTTATTTCCTTTCTATATCCACGATAAGTCCGTCTTATTGTTCCGTAGCTCTCTCGCCCCACAGGAACGGATCCTCCGTCAGCTCCAGATACTCTCTCAGTCTCTTTCTAAATGCCAGAATCTCCGACTCTTTACAGTCTGCCTCAATCTCCCTCGGTGACAGCTGATAAGGGTCCTTCTCATCATCGTAGAGATATTCCTTCTGAACATCATCCGGATGATAGCCGTTGGTGATTACGTAAGTATATTTACGGGTCTTGATGCCTCTCCAGCCATATGCCTTGTGGGTCAGTCCCCGGTCGCTGAATGCCTTTACCATGTCGCCGCCGCCCGGATAGGAGCACAGAAGCATATCCTGCGGGCAGTCTGCATCTGCTCCGAACATGCCCTTCTTGTGGCTGTAGCCCTGACAGGTATCCGGCACCGGCAGATCAAGAAGCTCAAGCAGCGTCGGCATATGATCCGGACTTGCAAAGATTTCCTGATTCTCCCCTGCCTCGATCACGCCCTTCTGGCGCATCATCAGCGGAATGTGAATGGACTCCTCGTACCAGACGTTCTTGCTCATCAGTCCCTGGGAACCCATCATATCCCCGTGGTCGGCAGAAACCACCACCAGCGTATTCTCCTCCAGATGATTGTCCTTCAGATACTGATAGATTCTGGAGAACTGATCGTCGATTCCGTGGACTGCCGCGAAATACTGGCGGGTCTGTGTCTCTAAGAGACCACCCTTCTCCCGCTTCTCCATGGGCACATTGTCCCGGTAGTGAATCTCCAGATTCTTAAACTTGTCATAGTAGCGGTCCGGCACCAGCTCATAGGGCAGATGGGGCGGATTGTAGGAAACAAACAGCGCAAAGGGTCTGTCGCTGTCCTTCCGCGCTTCCATGAACTCGATTGCCTTGTCGGTCTCGAACTCTGCGGACCATTTGCCCGGCTTGATCTGGGTCTCATCGTCCATCCAGTAGTGGGGATCCAGATGCTCGTCGCAGGCGCCGTAGGACAGCCAGTAGTCAAAACCCTGACGCCGCTCTCCCGGCGGTGTGTAGGCATCCCAGTCCTTTGCCCCGGACCTGGGATGCTTCATAAAGTTCAGCTCCGATGCATCCAGATGCCATTTGCCGATGTAGCCGGTCTGATAGTCATGGTCCTTCAGCACATTTCCGATACAGGTTTCCTGTGGTTTTAACATGATTTTCTCTTCCAGACCGATCTTGCAGTTGGTCCACATGCCCACGTTAAAGGGGTATTTCCCGGAAAACAGGGATGCCCTGTGCGGGGAACACAGAGGGAAGGTGCTGTATGCGTGGGAAAAGCACATACTCTCCTGCGCAAAGCGGTCAAACCACGGAGTCACGACCTGATCGGCATGATGGCATCCCAGTGCTTCATAACGCCACTGATCGGCAAAAATATAAAGTAAATTTGTCTTGCTCATCGTTTCATTCTCCATTATCCATTTCCGATGCAGAAAGCACGCCACAGGCGCCCGTTCCTGCATGCGTAAGCATCAACAGCCGCATGGTATACGCGCCGTATCCGGCTTCCAATGCGGCTGTTTTCTTATACAATCTTAACTTTTTCTGTGATTACCAGTACAGCTCCCAGTCCTTGCTCAGACGAATCAGCGCTTCCATGTAGAAGTAATCTCCCCAGGTGTTGCACTCGTCCACGCCGCGGTTTGTACAGGTATTCTCTTTGGAATCTCTCGCGTAGGTTCCGTGAAGCAGCAGGCCGTTGGACACCTTGCTGTCTGTATTTGCGCAGTGGTCAATCAGGGCACGCAGCATCTTGTCGGCTGCTTCCAGATACTTGTCTGCCTTCTCCTTGTCCAGGTATTTTGCCATCTCCAGAATCCCGCAGATGGTAATGGCGGATGCGGAGGAATCTCTCGGCTCGTCACTGCCCGTATCGAAGTCGAAATCCCAGTAGGGAACCAGATCTTCCGGCAGATGCTCGATGAAGTAGTCGGTCACCCGGCAGAACAGATCGATGTACTCCGGTTTCTTCAGATAGCGGTAGCTCAGTGCGATGCCATATACGCCCCAGGACTGACCTCTCGCCCATGCTGAGTTGTTGCGGTTGCCCTGGTGGGTCACGCCGTGAGTCGGCTCACCGGTCACCATGTCGATAAAGTGGGTGTGGTAAGTGGAATTGTCCGGTCTCACCACGCACTTCATGGCAGTTTTGATGTGGTTCTCTGCCTTCTCCGCGTAGGACTGATCTCCGGTCACCTCCGTCGCCCAGTACAGGATCGGAAGATTCAAGAGACAGTCGATGATCAGGCGGTACTCCTTCGGCTCACCCGGGTTGCCCCATGCCTGCAGGAACTTACCTACCTCACGGTAACGCTCTGCCAGATGGTCCGCAGCCAGAAGTGCCGCCTTCTTTGCAGTCTCACTGCCGGTCAGCTTGTAGGCTGCCACGCAGGATAAGCTGTAGAGAAAGCCCATGTCGTGATGATTCACGTCAATCTTCTCTTCAATTCTCTTTAAGAAGCTGTCCACCTGAACCAGCGCAGCCTCTTTGAACGCCTCGTCACCGGTATGCTCGTAAGCCAGCCAGATGACGCCGGTCCAGAAGCCGGTGGTCCACTCCACATTCTCCGTGGGCTCATAGAAGTTGTCAAAGCTGTTGGAGGACTGGAACTTATCCGTAAATTCCGGCAGGTTGGACTTTACCACGCGGCAGGCACCGTCAAGAGCCTTTGCCACCATGCCGTCCTCCACGCCAGGATACTGTTTGATACTTTCAAATGTCTGTGCCATTACACTTCTCCTCTAATCGATTAACCCTTGATACCGCTGGCAGCAACACCTTCTACGAAGAACTTCTGACAGCTTAAGAAAATGATAACAACCGGAATCAGGGAGCATACAGATGCTGCCATGATCCATGCGTAGTCAGCACCGTACTGGGAAATGAACATACGGATACCTAACTGGATGGTCTTTAACTCTTTGGTCTTTAAGTAAATGAGTGGTCCCATGAAGTCGTTCCACACGTTGGTGAAGGTGAAGATGACCAGGGTTGCCATCGCCGGTTTGCCCAGCGGGAAAATAACCTTTGCGAAGATGCCGTACTCGTTCAGACCGTCGATGCGGGCTGCCTCACACAGCTCATCAGGAATACTGATGTAGAACTGACGAATCAGGAATACGCCGAATGCGGAGAACGCCTGCATCAGGATCAGTCCTAAGTGGGTATCGTTAAGACCCATCTTGGATACCAGGATAAACTGCGGTACCATGTATACCTGCCACGGAATTGCGATGGTGGTTACATACATTAAGAAGATCAGGTCTCTGCCGACGAATTTGGATTTGGTAAATCCGTATGCTGCGAAGCAGCTGGTAAACAGCTGAATGGAGGTGGTGATCACCGTCAGCTTCGCGGTATTTAAGAAGAAGGTCAGCAGCGGAATCTTCTTCCAGATAATCTTATAGTTGTTCCACTCAAAGGTATCCGGCCACCATTTCATCGGGATGGAGAATACGTCCTTGTTCATTTTCAAGGAGGAAATGATCATCCAGTAGAACGGAACCAGCATGAAGATCGATAAACCGATCAGTGCAATATAAAGTATGGTTTTTGTTGTTTTCTGTTTTGCAGTCATTTTCGTTTCCCCCTTTCCTTACATATCCTTGGACCACTTCTTCTCGCCGTTGAACTGGATCAGAGTGATAACCAGAACCACTGCGAACAGAATGATCGCACCTGCACTTGCCGGGCCGAATTCCCAGGTGGTAAATGCTTTTTCGTAGATGTAGTTAACCAGAGTCTTGGTTGCGTTACCAGGACCGCCGCCGGTCATAACGTATACCATATCGAATACCTTGAAGCACTGAATGGTCAGCATGATCAGTACGAAGAAGGTGGTCGGTGTCAGCATCGGAACGGTGATGTAGCGAAGCTTCTGCCATCCGTTTGCGCCGTCGATACTTGCTGCCTCATAGAGAGAACCGGAGATTCCCTGCAGGGCTGCCAGATATACGATCATGTAGTAACCGGTGTATTTCCATACGGTTACGATTGCTACGGCTACCATCGCCCAATCGGTAGATACCACCCATCTCGGCGGCTCTGCGATACCGATGAATTTTAAGAATTCGTTGATCGGTCCGAAATCCGGCTGGAACAGCATATTCCATACAGCACCTACTGCTACGGTAGAAGCAATGTACGGGAAGAAGAAGGATGCACGGTAAAATGCAATGCCTTTAATTTTCGAATTTAATAATACTGCAAGCAGTAAGGACAGAATCAACGTTGGCAGTACGGTCATCAATGCGTAGGAAACCGTATGCATAAATGCGCCCCGAAACAGCGAATCGCCGAAAATCTGTGTGAAGTTCTGCAGTCCGACAAATTCCATCGGTGCCTGAGAACCGTCCCACTTCATAACGCTTAATACGAAAGAGAAAATAACCGGAATGAAAACGAACATGGTGTAGCCGATCAGGTTTGGAAGAATAAAGGAATACCCGATCAGGTTATCACGCAGTTTTCTCTTGCTCTTTGAATTCATTGTGTATACCTCCTGTTAAAATTTCCGTAAAAAAAGAGTACCTCTGTTCCCCATGATGTCAAAGGTACTCTTTTTCTGTCAAGACAGTGCTGTCAACTCATTCCAGCTCTGTCAAATTTACCTGATTACCAGCCTTTAATCTCTGCAACACGCTTGTTCAGCTCCTCGATACCCTGATCGATGGTGTACTCGCCGATTGCGATCATCTCGTGAACCTCGTTCAGAGGAGTGCGGATTGCCTCGATCTGCGGATCCAGCGGACGGTCAAAGGAATAGTGGGTGTATTTCA
The DNA here is from genome assembly GCA_030536555.1 of Eubacteriales bacterium. Taxonomy (GTDB): domain Bacteria; phylum Bacillota; class Clostridia; order Lachnospirales; family Lachnospiraceae; genus Brotaphodocola. The sequence continues at coordinate 109,152 of JAUNPU010000012.1, forward strand.
GTGCCTCGATATTGCTGTCGCCCTCCGGGAAGAACTCTGCGGATGCGATGGTATTTAAGGATGCCTCAGTCTGGATACCGGTGAATACGCCCTGCTCTGCCAGAATCTCTGCTGCTTCCTCAGATGCTGCGAACTTCACGAACTCCCATGCAGCATCCGGCTGATCGGTGTAAGCGCTGATTGCTACCGGAGTCAGAGCACCAACGGTGTAGCCGGCCTCGGTGTTCTCCGGATGCGGAATGGTTGCAACGCCCCAGTTAAAGTCGGTCTCGCCGTCTGCCTGAGCCTGCATCATGGTTGCGATGAACCAGGTACCCATCGGCATCATTGCACACTGCTGATTCTTAAATACGGAAGAGTAGTGGATGTTGGCAGTCTTTAAGGTTGCATAGTCCTGAATGATGCCCTTGTCCTGTAATGCAACGAAGTCCTCATACCACGGTTTCATGAAGGAGTAGTCCTTCTCAACTACGGTATGCTCGCCGTCCTGTACAGCCCAGTTGGTAACCAGTGCCTGCCAGGTGTGGTTGTGGGAACCGTATACCTTTGCGCTGCCCTCGCCGGAAGTCATCTTCTCAGCCAGTGCGTAGTACTCCTGCCAGGTCATGTCGTTGCTCGGATACTCAACGCCTGCTGCGTCGAACAGATCCTTGTTGTAGTACAGTACATACCAGTCGTTACGATACGGAAGTGCGTAGGACACGCCGTTGTACTGTAACTGCTCTGCTGCTCCGTTGTATACGGACAAGTCAAAGCTGTCTTTCTTAATGAAGTCGTCAATCGGAAGCAGCTGCTTCTTGTCTGCCATCTGCAGCATGGAACCCATATCCTTTACCCAGATGATATCCGGATCCGGCTGTGCTGCGGATAAGCTGATACCTAAGGAGTTGTTGTACTCGTCTGCTGCGGTATCGATGACCTTGATGGTTACGTTCGGATTCTTCTCCATGTAAGCATCAACGATCGCCTGGAACTGCGGTGAAGTATCGTTATCCCAGGTGGATACGGATAACTCTACCTTCTCGCCCTCTGCTGCCGGAGCCTTCTCCTCTGCTTTGCTCTCTCCTGCTGCCGGAGCTGCGGTGGTCTCTGCCGGTTTGCTTCCGCCGCATGCGGTCATGGAAGCTACCATTACAGATGCTGTAGACAATGCTACAAACTGTTTCAGTTTCATGTTTATTACCTCCCTGTTTTTGATAAATCAAGGATACCACGTTTTTTTCTTGTATGAAATCAACAATTTTTAGAATTATATTACTTTTTCCATCTGTTATTTTGTCATAACATTAGAAAAATATATTATTTTCATGTAAATGCAATTTTCACATATTATGCTTACAATTTTGCTGTTTTCTGATATGATAGTAACAGTTATACTCAATCATTACGGAGGTATCACCTATGAATGACACGAAGCCCGAAGCTTCCACCCCGAAAACCTTCCAATACAGGCTGGTCATCTATAACCTGGCCATCGTCATCTGCATCGCCCTGGCGGTCTGTCTGTACAACTACAATTCCTATCGGATGAGCACCATCGACAGTGCAGCCGAGAACTCCGCCAACCGGATCAACACCCTGTCGGACCGGTTCAACATTGCCTACGACGAGATGGTCAACATCCTGATCAACTGTGCGGAGCGCAACTCCACCTTTTTCTCCAGCAGCAGCATCTACTCTCCGTCCAGGCAGGACTCCAAGTACAACCTGTTCGCTTCTGATGCCCTGCGGGATCTGTGTGCTGTCTCCGGATACAGTCGCTACATCTATAAGCTGACCATCTACCAGAAAGATCACTTTACTTTACAGGCAGGCATTGCCTCCGGAGACCGGAATGACATCGACCAGATCATGGCTGCCCCCTGGTTCGAGGAGTATCTGACCCAGACCACCTCCCAGTACAGCTTAAAGCTGACGGACAACCCGTTTACCTATAACAGAAGTGCTGTGCCAAAGCTGCTTCCCATGCTTCGGCCCCTGCGGCATTCCGGAACCATTCCGATGCAGGACGCCTGGGTCTTCCTGGGCATCTCCCCGAAGCTCTACGAGGACAATCTCAATGCCAGCTCCTCCAGTCACATCTACGCGGTGACCAGAGAGGGCGAGATCATTGCCTCCAAGGACCAGGCAGAGCTTCCGGTCTCCGACCTGATCACCCAGCTTCTGGCGGACAGTCAGAGCTCCGGCTGCTTCCGGCAGGCGGTCAACGGAGAAGCCTGCATCATTTCCTACCACAAGCAGCCCTACAGCGGACTTCTGCTGTTCGAGGTCCTTCCCGTGTCGGAGCTGAACATCGACCACCATGTGATTCTGAATACCATGATGATCATCTTCCTGTTCTGCTGTCTGATCGGACTGACGTTATCTCTGCTGGTATCCCGGCAGCTGACGGCTCCCATCAAGCGGCTGATCGACCGGCTGGAGACCATCTCCACCGGTAACTTTGACTACGATGCCAGCATCGAGACCAACGATGAGATTGGTGTGATCGGTAAGCAGATCAACTCCATGTCCGTCCGCATCGCAGGGCTTATGGAATCCCGTGTCCAGAACGAGAAGGAGAAGAAGGATCTGGAGATCAAGATGCTGCAGGCGCAGATCAATCCCCATTTCCTGTACAACACCCTGGATTCCATCAAGTGGATTGCCACCATGCAGAAGAATTCCGGCATTGTCCAGGTGGTTACCGCCCTGTCCTCCCTGCTGAAGAACATGGCAAAGGGCTTCAATGAGAAAGTTACCCTGCGCCAGGAGTTGGAATTTCTTGACAATTATGTTACTATAGAAAAGATACGATATATTGAGCTGTTTGACGTGGAGACCGAGCTGGATGACCCTTCCCTCTACGATGCGAAGATCATCAAGCTGACCCTGCAGCCCATCGTGGAAAATGCCATCTTTTCCGGCATCGAGCCCAGCGGGCGCTTCGGTCTGATTCAGATTCGCGCCTACGCGAAGGATCAGGTGCTGTACGTCACCGTCACAGACAACGGCATCGGCATATCACCGGAGAATATCGAAAAGCTGCTGTCCGACACCTCCCGGGTCACCAGAAGCAACATGAGCGGAATCGGTCTGCCTAATGTGGACCGCAGGTTAAAGCTGGTGTACGGCGAGGCATACGGTATTACGGTGGAAAGTGAGCTGGACAGCTACACGAAAATCACCATTGCATTACCACTGGAATTTTAAACATACAATAAAGACATCTTGGGGGAATATTATGTATCGAATCGTATTAGTCGATGATGAACCGCTGATTCTGGCAGGCATTGCATCTCTGATTACCTGGGAGGATCACGACTGCACCATTGTGGGAAAAGCAACCAACGGACCGTCTGCTTATGAGATGATCATGGAACTGAAGCCGGATATTGTGATTACCGACATCCGCATGCCCATCTTAAACGGACTGGAGCTGGTGGAGAAGTGCCAGGAGGCGGGCTGCCGCTTCGCCTTTCTGGTTCTGACCAACTTAGAGGACTTCCAGCTTGCCAGACAGGCGCTGGTGCTGGGAGCTTCCGAGTATCTGGTGAAGCTGAACTTAAAGCCGGAGGAGTTAATCCGTGCCTTAGACCGTGCCAAGAGTACCTGCAGACATCTGGCAGCGGTCGCCGGAAGTCAGGATGCAGACAGCCAGCCTGCAGTGCCGGACGCTGCCGCCTGCGCCCAGAAGTATTTTCAGGAGGTGCTGATTGCGGGACATCCGGACGCCGATCTGCCGGACTGCGTGCGCGATACCTGGCATCACCCCTTTATCATCCTGTTTTCCATCCGTCAGGACAGCATCCAGTTTCAGCCGGAGGAGGAGATCTCTCTCTTAAAGCAGAATGCCGGACATATTCTGGATATTTTAAAGGGCATTGCATCCCGGTTTTTCCAGAAAAATGCCTTTCTCTCCCAGAATACCACCACCTTTTTCCTGATTGGCTCTCTGGATGACCCGCAGGTCTTCGAGAAGACCGCCACCTCCTTCTGTACCAAGGCAAACTCTGCTCTCAAGACCTACTTTGAGCTGACGGCGGTGTTCGGCTTAAGCCACATTGCCGACGATCTGACCGGGCTTTCGGATCTGTTCTCCCAGGCGCAGACAGCGCTGGAATACTACTACTACCACTCCGACTCTCCGGTAGTCTTCTACCAGGGTCAGCAGTTCCACAAAAGCAGCGCCCAGAACTTCAACATCAACTTCCTGAAGAAGGATCTGTCCGCTTCCATCCAGCAGAACGACAGCGAGAAGCTGTCCTCGATCTTCAACCAGATCATCGAGCTGTTCACCCAGTGTACGCCGGGCAAGCGGCATGCCGCCAGCGCCTGCATCAACATTTACACCTACCTGTATTCCTTCTTCGAAAATGAGGGAAGCAGCTACCGGGATATTTTCCCCTACACCATCAATGTGGCAGAGTATCTGAATCACTTTACATCTCTGGCGGACATTCTGGAGTGGCTGGAAAGCTTCCGGGACAAGCTCTGCAAGCTTTTGGACGACCGGAAGGAGAACCGGTCCGACAAGCTGGTGGAACAGGCCACCCGGTATATTGCCGAGCACTACATGGAGAAGATCTCCGTCACCGAGATTGCGGATGTGCTGAACATCAGCGCCGGACACTTGAGCATCACCTTCAAGAAGTTCACCGGCACCAACCTGTCCGACTATATTGCAGATGTGAAGATCGAGCACGCCAAGGCACTGATCGACACCCACAAGTACCTGATGTACGAGATTTCCGACAAGCTGGGCTTCGATAACCCCTACTACTTCAGCAAGGTATTTAAAAAAGTCACAGGGATTTCTCCCCGTGACTATGAAAAACAAAAGGGGGCTGTCGGTTAATGCCGATTTTTAAAGCTCCTACACCAAAACAAGCATATCT
>JAUNPU010000038.1 GCA_030536555.1 Eubacteriales bacterium
TGCGAGTTCTGCCCCTGCTCTGCCTGCATGTTCACCGGCTGCGAGTTCTGCTGCCAGCTCCCTGCATGTTCATCTGTCATCGGATTCTGCTCAAATCCGTCGTTATTCTGTTCAAATTCCTTTTTGTCATCGTCGTACATATTATAATCCCCTTTCTGGAATATCAGCTTCATCATCGTTATGGCTACATGATAGCAACGATTTGTGACAAATTTGTGATGGAATTATAATAATCCTGTGAATCACCTGTATACGGCAGATATCCCGTAAATATCTTACATTCCCGGTCCTGCCACCGCCCCGGAGCCGCTTCCTGTGCTGTTATTCTGTCCCGGACCTCCGGTTACAGACGGCGGTGCCGGAATGGAACTCTGTGTGCCGCCCGGACTGGTTGACCCCGGCGCATTGGTGGTTCCGCCGGAGGTACTGCCCGGTGCATTGGTGGTGCTGCCCGGGCGACTGGTGGTCCCGCTGCCCGGCGCGTTTCCGGTACTTCCGCCCGGTGTCTGGCTGGTGCCTGTATTGCTTCCCGGGCTGGTGGTGCCGGTCCCCGTATTGGTTCCGGTACTTCCACCCGGACGGTCAGTCACGCCGCCGGTCCCCGTGTTGGTTCCGGTGCTTCCGCCGGGACGATCCGTCACGCCGGTTCCCGTATTCCCACCGGGGCGATCCGTCACGCCGCCGGTTCCCGTACCGCCCGGACGAGTGGTTGTCTCACTTCCCGGACTGGTTGGACGGTGAGCCGTGCTGCTCTCCTCCGTCTCGCCCGGACGTGCATGTCCCGTCGTCTCCAGCAGATTGCCGTCCTCATCGGTCTCCGGTGCAGTCGGTCTGGTTCCATGTCCCTTGGAAGTGGTCTCCAGCGGATTGCCGTCCTCATCGGTTTCAGGCTCATCCGTCTCTTCAATCGGATCACCATTTTCATCGGTCTCCGGCTCTGTCGGTCGAATCGGTCTGCCATGCTCGTCGGTTTCTGACTCTGTCGGTCGAACCGGTCTGCCGTGTTCGTCCGTCTCAGTCTCCGTCGGTCGAATCGGTCTGCCATGCTCATCGGTCTCAGCCTCCGTCGTCTTGATCGGCTTTCCGTCCTCGTCGGTCTCCACTTCCTTGTCGCCGCTTTCCTTCTTGCTGTCTCCGTCCTCGTCAGTCTCGTCCTTTTCCGTTTCAGCTGGCTTGGTAGGCTTCGGCTTCTGGATCACACCGCCCTCGGTACCCACCTTATCCACATAATTGCCTTCCTTATACATGCCCGTATCTGCGGCAATCTTCGCACTGATATCCTTTACGGTCTGAGATGGTGTATAATCCGACTCTCCAAACAGGAATTCATGAAGCTTAATCACGTTGCTCTCCAGTGTCTGCGGCACGACCACCGCACCCTTCTTGCCCATGTTGGCATCGCCGCGGGCCTGGGGGAAGCCGGAAGTCTCACCCAGATGGAACTTGCTGATATTTTTGGCATTTGCCACCAGATCGTCCACCCAGATACTGGTAGAAACCTGCGGAAATACCGTACCGATCAGCACATTCAATGTCTTAAAATCTGCCTTTTTTGCCTTCTCAAATGCCTGAGCGATAATCTTTCTCTGACGCTCGGTACGGGCATAGTCCGTATCCATCAGACGCAGACGACCATAAGCCACCGCCTGCACGCCGTCCAGGTGATTCATGCCCGCGTGGGTCAACTGGTGAGAGCCGACACCCGTCGCCTTTACGGTCTCAGTGATAAAGGAGTTAATATAGTAGAACTCCGCCTTGCTCAGCTCGATGTCCACGCCTCCCAGCACATTGATGGCATCTGCCACCGCCTTCCAGTTGAAAGTCATGTAGTCGGTGATATTCAAGTCCAGGTTCTTGTTCATCGCCTGCATCGCCTGCTCCGGTCCACCCAGGAAATACGCCTGATTGACCTTATTGTAAGTACCCTTTTCAGAAATATTCAGGTAAGTATCACGGAACACGGACACCAGCTTAATCTCACCGGTATCCCGGTTGACGTTGCAGATAATATTTACATCCGCATTGGTACCCTTGCCGATTGCATTGTTGCGGGCATCCACGCCAAATATGGCAATGGTCCAGTAGCCCTTCATCTTCTCAACCGTCTCATGATTCAGATCGTTGGTCTGAATTTCTTCGATTTTAAAGTCCGGCGCCTGAATCTTGCTGAGTCTTCTGGCAATATATCCATATCCGAAAATGAACATCAGTGCGAAGCACTCCGCCACGATCATGGTGATCATCCTGCGGCGGCGTCTCTTCTTTCGGTTCTCCAGCTCCTGCTGCCAGTCCGGCTTGCCTCCGCCCAGCGGATTCCCGACACCGCTGACTGCAGCGCCGCCGGTTCCTGCCTTCTTCCGGGAGCTTCCTGCCTCACCACCGGCCTCACCCTGAAACCGCGGTCTGCCCTGCTCGCCCCGGGACCGGCTGCGACCGGCTGCCCCAGACTGCTCACCCTGAAACCGTGCACGACCGGATGTCTCCGACTGCTCACCCTGGAACCGTGCGCGACCGGATGTCTCCGGCTTCTCGCCCTGGAACCGCACGCGCCCCGGCTGCCCGGTCTGCTCGCTACGGGCACGTCCCCGTCCTGCGGAGCCGTTCTGATCCGCCTGCTCACCGCGGAACCGCGGTCTGCCCTCGCCGTTCTCGCCAGCCATCATCCGGGTGCTGTAGTTTCCACCGGCGCCAGCCAGTGCCGGTGTCGCCTCGCTCCTGCGCTCCACCTTCCGCAAAGGGCGCACCGTGGCATCCCCCATCACATCCAGTTCCTTCCGGCGCTCCGCTGCGGCACGCTTTCGCTCCTCCCAGATCTCCTTCTCCCGACGCAGGCTCTCCCGGTCGGCCAGGCTGGTGTCCGCGCTGCGCACCTTCGGGTTCCGTCGGCTTCTGCGCTCTGTATTTCTTCCTAATACTCCCTCGTAATCATGGTTCATTCCAAATACCTCTAATATGCATTTTTATTAATAAAGCCTTTGAAAAATGTCAGAAAGAGTATCTTAAAGTCAAATCCCAAAGTCCAGTTCTCAATGTAATACAGGTCATGCTCTATCCGCTTGGTAATGGAGGTATCTCCCCGGTAGCCGTTGACCTGCGCCCATCCGGTCATGCCCGGACGCACCTGATGCTTGATCATATACCGCGGAATCTCCTCCTTGAACCGCTCCACAAAGAACGGCCGCTCCGGACGCGGTCCCACCAGACTCATATTGCCGATCAGCACATTGAACAGCTGCGGCATCTCGTCAATACTGGTCTTGCGGATAAACCGTCCCACCGGCGTCACCCTTGGATCATGAGGGGTCGTCCACTGCCCCTTCTCCTTGTCTGGAGACTGGACCTCCATGGAACGGAATTTGAACATATTAAATGGTCGATTATGAAGTCCCACCCGCTCCTGCTTGTAGATCAGCGGCCCCGGCGAGGTCAGCTTGATTGCCACCGCCGCTGCCAGCATGATCGGCGAAAACAGGACCAGAGCCACAAGCGCGCCAAAAATATCCACCGCCCGCTTCATGGCAGCGTTCAGCAGATCATTGAGCGGCACATGACGGATATTGATGACCGGAAGTCCCTGCAGGTCCTCCGTGTAGGGCTTCGTCGGGATAATATTATTGTAGTCCGGGATGAACTTTGTATGCACACCGGACTTCTCGCACTCTGCCACCAGCTGTTCCAGATTGCCATACTCCTGAATACTCAGGGTGATTGCAATCTCATCCAGCACATTCAGATCCAGAATATTCTTCAGATTCGTGGTGGCGCCGATAATCTTGACACCGCGATACTCTGAACCGCGCTCCTTGTGGTCATCCAGAATGCCCCGCACCTGATATCCCCACTCCGGGTTCGCCAGCACACGGTCGATGTAGCTCTCCGCCGCCCGGCTGTAGCCCACCAGCAGCACATGCTTCTGGTTAAAGCCCCGATAGCGGATGGACCGCAGCACCATGCGGATCAGATTCCGCTCCAGGGTCTCTGCGACGATATTGGTCACAAAGAACGCGCCCACCAGCTTGATGGAAAAGTGGTACAGATAAGGATTCTTACGTCCTAAGTACAGCACCATGGTGAACAGCAGCAGTCCGATGAGATTCGCCTTGCAGATATTGGCAAATTCCAGCCTGCGCCCCTGCACCCGCTTGGGCGTAAACAGATGAAAAATCCAGTACAGCAGCAGATACACCGGCACAATGATCACCAGCGCCCCCAGATAGAACCTGGGCGGCAGCACCTCTGCCCCGGACCGGAACCAGCCGCTTCCCAGCAGCACGAACCAGCACAGCACATAAGCCGCAATGATCACCAGCGCATCCAGCGCAACATGAAGACGATTCAGTCGTTTTTGGTTATCTTTAATCATAGTATTTCGCTCCAGAATACATTATCAAAATGCACAGTAATTCGATGGTAACGATTATACACGAAATAATCACCAAGTACCATTAAATTTCTCTTAAAAATCCTGCGGCTTTTCCAACTTTTTCCTTACCTGACGTCTGGAAAACTCATAAATATACAGCACTGCGCCGTAGACCAGCTCCCACTCGATCGCCATGTAGTTCCAGAAATCCTGCTTCCGGTAGGGCACCCTGTTGGCATTTCCCACCGTGCGGATGCCTTCCAGCACCCCTTCCACATAGTCCTTTTCAAATCCCCGCTTCTTAAAAAACAGGTACTTTCCCACAATTCCCGCCGCAATAGGCAGGCTGTTAACCACAAGCTGCACCGTCGGCATATTCTTGTAGTTGAGATACACATTGTTGCGCGCAGCCAGCTTCACCTTGAAGGAATTGTATTTGGAACCGCTGGTGCCGCTGCCCACATGGTACACCACCGCCTGCGGACAGTATCGATTATAGTATCCCGCAATCTTGGCACGATATCCCACATCGATGTCCTCCAGATAGGCAAAATGCAGCTCGTCGAAGTAACCGATCTCCTCAAATACCTCCCGCCGGTAGATTGCCGCCCCGGCACAGGCAGAAAAGATGTGGCACGGGCGGTCATACCGCTCGATCTCCTGACCGACGCCCCGCTGATAAGCCCAGCCCATAATGCTGTACATATCCCCCGCGTCGTCCATCAGCTCCCGGTGATACATCTGGATCATCTTGGGGCTGACCGAGAAGATCCGCTTCGACTTCTCGATTGCATGCAACAGCGCCCCCACATACTCCGGCTCCGCCGCCGTGTCATTGTTCAGCAGAATCACGTAAGGCGTCTTCACCGCCTGAATTCCCACATTGACCGCCCCGGAGAATCCCGTGTTGTCCGCCAGGTAGATGGCAGGAATGTCATGCTCCTTCAGCCACTCACAGCTTCCGTCCGTAGATCCGTTGTCCACCACCAGAATGTCAAAATCCTGGCAGGTCTGCTGCCGAAGCGCCTCCATGCACGGCTCCATAAACTGCATCCCGTTGTAATTAGGGATGATAATTGTCACTTTTTTCATAATTGTTCCTCCGCCTCCGGCGTCCCCGGCATGCCGTCTCACTTCAGCGCTTCCGCCTCCGGCGTCCCCGGCAGCGGATACGGCTCCCCGATCTTCTCCTTTAAGAGATCCCGCAGCGCGAAGTTGGATTTGCGCAGGGTCAGGTTCGGATTGTAGTACGGATCCCCGTCCCGCAGAATATCCGGCCAGCGACGTGCAAAGGTCGCCACCTCCCGGTTGAACCGCGCCACCTTCTCAGGCGTATCCTCCAGTCCCCGGGACTTGGATTCATAGTGGTGCATGGTCGCATAAGGCGCATAGACCACCAGATAGTTCGCCGCCCGCACCTTCATGCAGAAGTCAATGTCATTGAATGCCACCGCCAGCTCCTCCGTAAATCCGCCCACTTCCCGGAACACGGATGCCTTCGTCATCATGCAGGCCGCCGTCACCGCGCTGTAATCCTGCGCACACATCGCCCGGTGGAAGTAGCTGTTCTCCGCCTCGTGAAGTCCGATAAAGGTATGTCCGGCTATGCCGCCGAAGCCGATTACCACACCGGCATGCTGGATGGTATCATCCTGATACAGCAGTCTTGCACCGACAATTCCCACTTCCTTCCGCTGACAGAAGCCCAGCATCTCCTCAAACATCTGTGGATTGATGATCTCCGTGTCATTGTTTAAAAACAGCAGATACTCGCCCTTGGCAAACTGCGCACCGAAGTTGTTGATGGCAGAATAGTTGAACTCCCGCTCCCAGCGCACCACATGCACCTGCGGAAATTCCTTCTGAATCGCCTCATAGTAGTCGAAGGTCGCCTGGTCCGTGCTGTTATTTTCAATCACTACGAACTCCAGATTCTGATATGTGGCCCGCTCCAGAATCGAGCGGATGCACAGATCCAGATCCTGCGCATGGTCCTTGTTGGGGATCACCACAGACACCAGGGGATTTCCCGGAATCTCAAAGGTGGTGTGGTAAATGCCGTAATCCACACCCTTTTCCACCTTCTTCGCCGGAATGCCGCACCGCTTATAGTGCTCCATAATCGCCCGGGAACCAGCCTCAAAGGCATACAGCTTGCTCTCCGGATTGCTGGCGGTGGAGTCCTGATGGCAGCGCCAGTGATACAGCACCTTGGGAATATGATGAATCCCCGCCGCCGCTTCCGTGCAGCGGAAAATAAAATCATAGTCCTGCGCCCCGTCAAACTCATGACGGAATCCGCCCACCTTGTCCAGAAGCTCCCGCTTCACCACGAACAGATGACAGATGTAGTTGACGCTGGTCAGCAGATCCTGATTGAAATCCGGCTTAAAATGGGGATCAAACAGCGCCCCGCCGTCCATATCCAGCTTGTCCTCGTCAGAATAGATCACATCGCAGTCCGGATGCTCGTTGATCGCCGCAGCCACCTCATAGAGGGCATGCTCCGGCAGCGTATCGTCATGGTCGGACAGCACGATAAAGTCTCCCGTCGCCATCTGAAGCGCCGCATTGGTATTGCCGGAAATGCCCAGATTCTCGCCGATATCCTGATACCGGAACCGGCAGTCCCGCTCCATATACTGCTTCATGACCCGCTCCACGATCTTTCCCTCGCCCTTTGGGCTTCCGTTGGCCACGCACACCTCCCAGTTGGTGTAGGTCTGCGCCAGAATGGAATCCATCAGCTCCCGAAGATACTTCTCCGGCGTCTTGTAGGCAGGAATCACGATGGAGAGACGCGGCTGCACCGGAAATACTGTCTCCCGCTGCTTCGCCAGCTCCTCCTCCGTAGGCTTCGTCAGATTATACCACTCTCCGTAATCATAATCATTGTCCAGTCCCTGCAGCTTATGCCGGGATTTGAGAAACAGCGCCTTCAAGCCATGCTTTTTGCCAAATTCCATGGCCACATGCACCGTCTCCATGTTGCACAGATCCCGAATCTTCTCCATCCGCTTGTGTGCCACGCTGGAACGCTTCGCAATCAGCTCCTCATTGTACTTCACCCGAGCCGTTTTTCCGTCGCAGCGAATCACCAGCCAGTAGTCCGCCCCACGCTCATAGGGAAACTGGATGTCAAATCCAAAGTCCCGGTCATACACCTGCTTATAGTAGATCTGACTCACATCATCCCGTCTGGTTGCCACACACCGGAACTCCACCGGCTGCCTGCTGCCGTCCAGAACCTGAAATTCTGCTTTTGAATCCGGCGTTTTTCCGATGACCCAGCCATTTAACTGGATGGAATTCTCCCGGATTCTTACCACATCAATCTTATACTTCATCGAATCTTAATCCTTCTTTTTCTTTTTCGGTTTGTCTGCCTTCTTAGGTACCTCCGCAGTCACGGAAAGTTCCAGGTCTGCAGGCTCTTTTTTCTTCTCCGTCTCCCCGAAGTTCAGCCGCTCCTCCTCAACCACCAGCGGACGCTTCATCACCCGCTGATTGATGGACAGCACATACTCGCCCACCATACCGATGAAGAAGATCTGCACCGATCCCAGGAACAGCATGCCAAGCAGCATCGGAGCCATGCCTGCCGGGAAACGGTCCCACCAGATCAGCTTCATGATCAGATAGACCAGCGCCACCACCATACTGGCAAATGCACTGAAACCGCCCACGAAGGTCGCCAGCCGCAGTCCCACCTTTGTATAGGAAGTAATACTCAGCATCGCCGCATCATACAGACGATAGAAATTGTTGTGGGTCTTTCCCGCACGACGCTGCGGCTGCTCATAAGGAATCTCCTTCCGCTTGTAGCCCAGCTCCGCCACGATTCCCCGCAAAAACGGCGTCGGATCATCAAGCCCTCGTAACACCTCGATAAAATCCCGGTCATACAGCCCCGAGCCGGTAAAATGCTCAATCTGCTCCACATCCGACAGCTTCTTGATGGTCTTATAGTAGCAGCTTCGAAGCCAGTACATCATCCGGCTCTCCTTGCTGCTGGTCTTGATGCCGATGACGATCTTGTAGCCTTCCTCCCACGCCTTCACATACTGCGGAATCAGCTCCACCGGATCCTGAAAGTCCGCCACCATCTCGATGACACAGTCCCCGGTCACCTGCAGCATTCCATAGTACGGGGAATTGAACTGCCCGAAATTCTTCGCATTGAATATCGCCTTGATCTTCGGATTCTGTTTGCACAGCCGGCGCAGAATCGGCCGCGTGCTGTCCGTAGAATCATTATCAATAAAAACCAGCTCATAGTCATACTGCGGCAGATCCCGCTCCAGGGTCTCCACCACAGCCTGACTGATCGGTTCTACATTTTCTTCTTCATTATAACAGGGAATCAGTACACTGATTTTCTTCATCCTTACCTCCATTGCAGCCGCCAGCCGACGCTGCATGTAATTTCCTCGATTGCTTTCGCCCCACGACACTTCCTGCGATTCTGCCCATTGCCGTCTCTCACGCCTCCAGCATCGCCCGGATTCCGTCTGCAAAGGTCACCCGCTCCTGCCACGTCCCGCCGGTCAGCTCCGACAGCGTCTTCACCACCGGACAGATGGACAGCGCTCCTTCCTTTGCCTGCACAAATGTACCGAACTCCAGGCTGCCTCTGTGCCCGCACAGCCCGTGAATCTCCTCCACAAACTCCCGCAGCACCCGCGTGTCCCCGCTGGCAACATTGACAATATGGCACTCCCCCGCATGGGCGTCGCTGCAGCGGTACAGCTCCACCACCGCCCGGGATGCATCCTCGATGTCCATGAAGTTCCACCGATGGCGGCAGGCACTTAAGGACACGGTATTTCCCTGCGGCAGGTCCCGCACCAGGGTGGAAATGATGGACCAGGGATGGTCCCCCTTCCCATAGACGCTGAAAAAGCGCAGATGATAATACGTCATCCCCAGCTCCTCGCACAAGGGCTTTGCCTGTCTGTAAAATTCCAGCTTCGCCTTGCCGTACTCGTTGACCGGATGGCACTCTGCATGCTCCTCCATGACCCCGTCCGGCTGGATTCCGTACTCCACACGGGAACCGGCATCCATAAATACCTGACACCCCAGCCGGTGCGCCGCCCGGACGCAGGCAAGAGAACCCTCCACATTGGCAGCCTGCACCGCCGGAGAGTCGATCTCCTCCCGGTTCACGCCGCCCCAGGCAAAGTGCAGCATGGCATCCGCCTTCCCCACTGCCTCCACGAGAGGTTCCAGATCCGAAAGGCTTCCCGAGACAAGGTGCAGATTCTCATGAACCGGCAGAAGCTCCCTCTGCTTCGACTCCGCCCGCACCAGTGCATATACCTCAGCGCCCTCGTCAAGCAGCCGCCGCGCCACATTTCTTCCTATAAATCCGGTCGCCCCGGTCATTACGATCCGTTTCCCTGCCAGCTGCTCAATGTGATTGGTGCGAAGTATCATGATCTGCACTCCTGCACCGAACCGCTGCCGGATAATTCCCGCAATCTCATCCGTATATCCCGGCGCCACGATCAGGATCGCGTCCACCGGATTCTCAAAATACGCATCCGGCGCCACAATCGGCAGATGAGAAGCCGGAGCGAACCGCCCCTGCTTAAACGGAGCCGAATCAATCACATACTCCGCAAGTTCCCCCAGCTCCGTGGTTGCCGCCAGCGTAAATCCCTGATGGCTGGCGCCCCAGATTGCCAGACGCTTTCCCTGAGACAAAAGCCGTTCCTTAATCTCCGCAATATCTCCCGTAACGATATGGTAACCCTCAATCATGGAATCCACCGAAATCGCCTTCTCGCATCCGGTTTTCATGTTCGCTGACTCAGCCATTTCAGCTACATCCACCTCATGTTCGGTCACACCAGCATCGTTTCTTTCTTCAGCCTGCTTCTCATCCCGTGCAGCCGGCACCTTCTTCACGATCATCGCAATCGTATCCCGGTTGATCATCTCCTCTTCCAGCACCCGGAATCCGCAGCGCTCCAGCAGGCTCCGCAACGTGCCAAAGGAATAGTACGCAATGTGATCCCGAATCAGCTCATAATAGCTTCCCTGTTCCAGAATATACTCCAGACTCGGCACCGTCACAAGCCCCATGCCGTCCTCCGCCAGATTGTTGTAGATTGCCTTCAGCATCACATCCGGGTGAGGCTGATGCTCCAGAAAATTAAAGGACAGGAACACATCAAAAGGACCCTGCACCCCCTTCGCTCCTGACTTTTCCGCCGCTTCGCCATCCATCTGACCCACACATGCTCCAAACCTCTGCTCCACCGTGTCCGGAAATTCCCGCCACACAGAAAGCCCGCTCTCCACAGCGATCTTCACCAGATCCTCCCGGTGTTCCATACCGTAGACTTCCACCGGGAACTCCCTCAGCACCTGCAGAAACTCTCCCCGGCCGCAGCCCACCTCCAGGAACTTCTTCCCTTCCAAATGATAGGTCTCGATCAGATGCCGGTACTGCCTCCGGCGCAGCTCCGTCATGGTGGTGGAAAATCCACCCGCGCGGATCACATCTTTATAATAGGAAACGGGGATGCAGTCAAACTGCACCAGTCCGCAATGCTCACACTGGCACAGATTCAATGTCACTCCCCGATCCGTCTTCACTTCCTCAGCGTCCGGAATGTCCTGAGCCGAAGCCGGTGCGCTCTCCAGCACAAAGATCGGCTTCTCAGGCAGTTCCTTCCCGCAGGCTATGCAATGTTTCATAGATTCCCTCCGAAAATGCAGTCACCGGCTGCCAGCCGGTCTCCCCGCAAATCTTACTGATATCCGGCATCAGATCCGCCGGCCCCTCTGCATTCTGCGGGCGCTCTCCATAGACAAAGCCGCCCAGACCGCCGCACAACGCATGCATTTCTTCTATATAATCCCGCAGACACCGGGTATCATTTCCCGCAATATTATAGACACCGCCCTTCCCCGCTGTCAACAGGGAAATGATTGCAGCCGCCGCATCCTCAATATACAGGAAATTCCACTGCTGGGTACACTCCCCCAGCTTCATGGTCCCCCTCTGCCGCCAGGTGGCAAGACAGGTCTGCACCAGCGACCAGGGATGGTCCCCGGGGCCATATACGCTGAATATCCTCGTATGAATATACTCCATTTTCAGGATTTTGCAAAGTTTTTTTGCCTGATTTGCAAAATCCACCTTCGCTTTGCCATATTCTGACACCGGATGGCACTCCATATCCTCGGAAATGACACGGTGATACACACCATACTCCGCCTGGGACCCGGTAAAGAGAAAGCTCCTGCAGCCAAGCCCCGCAGCCGCCCGGACCGCCGCCAGCGAATTCACCACATTCTCCTGCTGCACATCACGCTTCGTCCGGTTGTCGCTGCCCGCGCCGTCCCAGCCGATGTGTACCCAGGCATCAAAATCCACCTGTGTCTCTCTTCCGGCACTGCCAGTCTCATCAGCATCGTCCTCGCACACTGCCTGCGCAGTCATCTCCGTCCCGGCGCCATTCACACCTTCCGCGCCTCCGCACACTGCCTGCGAAATCCGCGCCCCCAGCGTCTCAATCTCCTTCATATCCAGCGCCACCACCTGCAGCTGCCTGCCGCAGCCGTCCGGCACACTCTCCTGCAAATGCTTCAAATTCCTCGAACCGGGGCGCACCACCGCGCAGACCCGGTGTCCCTGCTCCAGCAGCTGCCGCACCGTCACCGCACCGATAAAGCTGGTCGCCCCTGTCACTATAACCTTCATTAATTTTGATTACTCCATCTTTTAATAATCATCATCGCGTCCATCTCCTCCTCCGGCAAAAACGGAGACAGATCCTCCAGCGGCGGAGATACCATCGTGCCGTCCGGCAGCCGCTTTGCAGAAGATTTCGGCTCGAAATTCTGGTCCATGGTCACATAGACCTCACAGATCACCGGACCATCCATCGCCAGCGTCTGCTCCACCGCTTTTACCAGCTCCCCGTTGTGATGAGCTGCCACATAAGGATACCCGTAAGCTCCGGCCAGCTTCTCCATATCCGGGAAGCTCAGGTCATGGCTGTCCACACCGATTCCCACCAGCGGCTCCCCGAAGAAGTTCTTCTGTGTCTGGCGAATGGAATGGTAACCACCGTTATTGATCAGGAAGATCTTGATCGGCATCCGGTGATGAATAATCGTCTGCAGCTCCTGCAGATTCATCTGAATACTTCCGTCACCGGTCAGCAGAATAATGTCCTCCGGCTTCTCGCCATTCTGTAAATACTCCGGATCATAAGCCGCCATACAGGCACCGATTGCCGCCGGCAGATCATACCCCATGGAAGCCATACCCGAATTGGATATGAACCGCTGCCCCTTTCGGATCAGCCAGCCATGTCCCCCCGCCACGCAGGCAGAGCCATTGCCCACCACCGTGATCTGATTCTCCTTCAGCCGTTCGCTCAGCACCTTCACCAGCGCATACACATTGGCTTCCTTACTGTCATCCTCCACCAGATGCTTCGGCAGCACCACCGGATACCTCTCCTTCCACATCCGGCAGGTCTCATTCCAGGTCATCCCCGGCAGTCCCTCGCCGCCGTCGAAGACCGGTACCCCGGCTGCGCCCCGGTCAGCTGCCCCGGCGTCCGCCGTCTCCGCACCAGCGTCCGCGCCGGCATCTGCTATCTCTGCACCAGCCACCGACGCAACATACTCTTTTCGCAGCACTTCCGCCATGGTCTCTAAGAGGTCCTTCGCGTCCGCATGCACCGCCATATCCACATGCACGCTGGGCTTCTTTAACTCCTCCGCGTCCACATCATTGACGATCACATACGCCTCCCGCGCCCAGGTCCTGTAATTGTACCCAACCTGGCGGATGCTCAGACGGCTTCCCACGGAAAATACCAGATCGCTGTTCTGAATCGCAAAGTTGCCCGGCCGGTCGCCCATACCGCCGCCCCGCCCCACATACAGCGGGTGATCATCACAGATGCAGTCCTGGCTGTTCCATCCGGTCACCACCGGAATTCCAAGAGCCTCCACCACCTGCATAAATGCCTGATGCGCCCCGGCAATGCGGATGCCATTGCCCGCATTGATTACCGGACGCCTTGCCCCGCGAATCTTCTCAATGATCGTCCGCGCCAGCTCCTCGCTCACCTTCGGCGGAAGCACCTGGCGCTTCTCGCCTTTGCCCGCATGGTCCTCCGGAATCGCATGGGACGGCTCCACGATCTCCACGCCCTCCTCCGGGCGCTTGCCGGTCAGCACTGCCACCTTCAGCTTCTCCTCCGCTGCCCCGGCAACCACCGGAGTCCCCGAGGTGTGGTCCACGCCCACCGCATGAATCGCCCAGCCGGTGCCGCCCGCCTCATAGTCAGCCGCGTCAAATCCCACCAGCTGCTCCGTATCCACAAATGCTCCCTGCACATTCAGCGGAATGTCCAGCCACACCGGTCCCGGACGCCCGGACTGCGCCAGATACAGCGCCTTCTCCAGACAGTACCGGATCCTCAGCGGATCAATCACCATCTCACTGTACTTGGTCATACAGTCAATCGCCTTCGTAATCTCGAACTCCTGGTCTCCCATGGCACGAATGCCCAGCCCCGACCAGCGTGCCGTCGTGTCGTAGCGCACCTGTCCCGACAGAATCAGCATAGGAATCGAATCCACCCAGCCGCCGACCACACCGGTAATGGCATTGGTTCCGCCAGGTCCGGTGGTCACACACAGCAGCCCGATCTTATTGTGAATGCGGGCATACGCCTCCGCCGCCATGGCACACGCCTGCTCATGATGCTGATACAGGCAGCGAAGCCCCTCCTGATGCCCCAGCGCATCATTTAAATGCATGGCACCGCCTCCGGTCACCGTAAATGCCTGATTAATCCCAGACTCCACCAGCTTCTGCGCAATATAATTGGAAACTTTTACTTTCATCTCTCTAACCCCTTTCGGATATCCGCCACTATATGCTACAGTATAACACACTTCTCCTGCCGATGCATCTTAATTGTACCTTAACAATTTCAGCCTGCCCGTTCCAGTCCCCGTTTTCCATCCATTCCGGTACCCCTTCCACCCGCTGCCATCCCTTCCAGCAACCCTCACTTTCCACGGGTCCCCGGATACGTTATAATCGCAGAGTAATGCAACTATGGATCTTCGGCCAACGCGGATCACCGATCCGCCAATTCGAAAAGGAGCGTATTTTTTATATGAAGAAAACATTCAAATTACTGGCTGTATTATCCGCCGCAGCTGTGATGACTGCGGTAACCCCTGAGCTGGCATCTGCCATCCCGGGACTTTCCACCGACGCCTACGCCGCTTCCAAAGCCGGCTGGACCGAGGAAGACGGCGAGCTGCGCTACCGCGACAGCGACGGCTACTACCTGACCGATTCCTGGAAGAAGAAGGACGGCGACTGGTATTACTTAAATGAAGAAGGCTACGTGACCCGCTCTGCCATGGTAGACGAGTACTACGTGAGCGAAGACGGCAAGCGCATCTACAACCAGTGGATCAGCGTGCCAAATGAAGATGAATGGGACGACGAATCCCCGGAGACCTACTGGTACTACTACGGAAAAGACGGCAAATCCGTCGTTTCCAAGTGGCAAGCCATCGACGGTCACTACTATTACTTCAATGAAGACGGCCATATGCAGACCGGCAGGCTGGAACTGGATGGCTTTACCTACTACTTAGGAGATGAAAATGACGGCGTCATGAAGACCGGCTGGATTCAGCTGGAGCACGAGTCCGAGGACCCGGAAGAAGAGCTGGCATGGCACTACTTCGACAACAACGGCAAAATGGTGATGAACCAGGTAGACCGCAAGATTGACGGAAACTACTACACCTTCGAAAACGGCATCATGCAGACCGGATGGTACAAGCTGCCGGAGACCGCAGACGCCACTGCCACTTCCGATGCCGCAGCAGGGGCTGATGCCACTTCCGGTGCCGCAGCAGACACTGGTGCCGGCACTGCGACCGTAGCCGCTGCCACGTCCTCCAACGCAGCAGCCGACTCCGCAGCAGCAGCTGATTCCGCATCTGCAACTGACTCCGCAACTTCAACCCCTGCAATCGCCTCCTACCAGTACTACGAGGCAGACGGCAAGCGCGGCAGCGGCTGGTATCAGATGGAAGGCGCACCGGAGATCAGCGAGGAAGGCGAGACATTTACCTTCTATATTAAGAACGGTAAGCCGTACCACGCTCAGACCGGCGTACAGACCTTCACCATCGACTCCAGGCGCCACGGCTTCAACACCAGAGGCGAGATGCAGACCGGTCTTCAGGTGGTGACTCTGGAAAATGGCGACATCGCCAACTACTACTTCGGCACCGACGGTGTCATGAAGACCGGCAAGCAGACCATTTACGATGAGGACTTAGATGAGAATCAGACCTGGTTCTTCCTGACCGACGGCGGCAACAAGGGTCAGGGCTTCCACGGCATCCGTGACAACAGCGTATTCCGCTACGGTCTGCGCCTGGACGCAGAGCGGGACCTGCGCTACGCACCGGCTGACTTAGACGGCACCCGCTACTTAGTCAACACCGCAGGCTCCATCCAGAAGGCATCTTCCTCCTCCAAGTCCGCATCCAGACCGGAGCTGGGCAATGGCTTCAAGGACGTAAAAGACGCCAACGACAAGATCTGGACCGTCAACGAAAGCGGCGTGATCCAGCAGTAACAACAGGCAGCCGCTGCACCCAGCAGCATTTAACCCTGCAACCCGTTTTTGAAATTTCATCCGTTCAACACGCAAAAAGTGGCCCATCCATCAAAAATGGTCCACTTTTTGTATATTTTCAAACATTTAAAATAATTTCTCAAAAACCTGTAATAAAATGTCGCTTCCTGCGTTATATATAGATAGCGGACAACTGTTCCAGTCAAGCATCCGCTAATCTATTTACATACACGGAGGTTTTATTATGAGAGAACTATCAGTCTATTTTTGTCCCCAATGCGGTCGCTACGGCTACTACCAGCTGGTCAAGAACACCATCTGCCCCAACTGCGACGTCAAGATGCTCCGCCTCGATATCACCTACCAGCGATTCATGGACCTCAGCCTGGAAGAACGAGATTCCCTCATCATCAAGGCTGTACTCGCCATCCACAACTCCGTCACCGGACGCCTGATTGCCGCCGACCGCGCCCACAATTACCGCGCCACCGTCGCCGCCCTCTCCACCCGCGTCCAGGAGCTGGAGGCAGAAAATAAAGAGCTGAACAGCACCATCGACTGGATGCACCAGACCATCTGGGACCTTCTCAAGAAGAATAAAGCCCTGGAGCACCAGCTCTCAGACCCGGAGACCAGGCCCGCGAAACCAGACTGAACGTCTGGTCCGCTGACCGGCTGAACTTCTCCGCTCACCCTTCCATCTCGTCCACTATGTAACGGCTGATCAGGCGGTTCACGGTCCCGCTCAGCTGCTCCACAGTCTTCAGCAGCATCTCCTTTTCCTCTTTTAATTTCTCAACTTCCTGTACCAGCTGGTCTCTTCCTTCCATAGTCATTCTTAGTTGTCCTCCTTCATGTTAATCATTTTGTCATCTCCAATATAATGCTTTTTTCGCCCTTTGAAAAGCAGAATACATCGCAAATTTCGACACGCCGCCTCCGAACCGTTACGAATTTCTTACAATTTATTCGAAATACTTACAATCCCGCCAGAGGTATTGCCATCCTTTTCCTGCACTGTTATAATATACTCACAGAAAGGAAATGAGGTGAACTCTGATGAAACACAGATTAGGATTAACCTTGGTTTTAACCATTACCTGTCTTCTTCTCAGCGCGTTCCCTGCCATGGCTGGAGAATGGCACAAGACCAAAGAAGATCAGTGGCAATACATTCAGGATGACGGAACAACAGCAACCGGCTGGCTGGAGCTGGACGGCGAACGCTACTATCTGGATGAGAACGGCAACCGCAAGTCCGACTACTGGCTGAAGGACGACGGTGCCTGGTACTATCTGGACGAGGATGGCGTGATGGCTGCCAATACCTGGGTGGATAACTACTACGTGGATGAGACCGGAAGGTTTGAGAAGAAGCGTTGAACCCATCACATGACTCATATGTAAAATCGCCTGACCGCAATTGCAACCGGTCAGGCGATTTTTTATGCTTTTATTTCTCAATCTCAAATGTCATATAAGTATCCTTCGGCACCTGTGTCTCATACATCGGCTCACCGTCGCTCTCATACGCAGACTCTTCGTAAATCTTCAGATTGATCACGTTATCCTGATACAGACCACCAAACGTGTCCGCAGATGACTCCCCATAAGAAAAGTCCTGCACAGCCACCTGATCGTTGATGCCTTTGATTGCAACATCAGCAAAATAAGCTGCATCCTCTGCCGATGTACCATCCTTTACTACGACAGTCACATCCACACATTCCTCATCCAGCTTCAAATCAACGTCAACTGCTGCCGCCATCGGATAATCCTCTTCAACCAGATAAATATCATTCACGTCCGTCTGCAGCTGCTCCTCATCCAGTTCAATATCCATATACACATTAAAGTCCGGCGCCTCTGTCTCATTCGGCTTTACGATATTGCTCTTCGTACATCCAGCCAGCATGACCACGCAGCCAGCAAGTAACATCAGTTTTTTTATCATCATTTCATTCGCCTCCTAAACTATAGTCAAACAGGTAGTATTATATACGATACCCGCCTGTTTGGGTAGGGATTTTCGAAAAAAGTCAGAAAAACTTCACAATTCCCCCCATATTTACAGCCCCGCCAGCAGATTACCGTTCTCACTGCTGATCCGATCTGTATCCAACATCACCGTCAGATTCCGCTGAATCCCGCCAAGGGTCAACGTCATGTGAATCTCCCGTCCTGTATCCCGCTGGCTCTCGTCCCCCGGCGCGCCCAGACCATACACCGCCTGTTCGCTCAGTCCCTCCGGCGGAGTGAAGTAGAATCTGCGATGCCGCTGGTCCTTCTCCAGCTCCAGATAATAGGCAATCTGGTTCTCCTCTTTCAGATTCTGATAGTAGATGTGACCCACAGCCACATCCGTCCCGGCAAACAACTCCTCCGGGAACTCCTCATTTCCCAGGAAATGGAACACCATCCCCGTATTCGTGGTCGCCATAATACTGCTTCTGATGGCACAGACAGCCCCATACAGGTGCTCAAAGAGTTCCCTCGACTCAACCGCCAGCTCATACCGTTCCACCAGTTCCTGCACCGCAAGCGCCCCGCTCATCATCGCATCAAAATCCCGCAGGAAGAACCTGGTATTCTTCTGCGCGAACAGATCATAGCTGATATACTCGCTCTCCAGCGCATCAATATCGTCCCTGATCACCTGAATAATCGGATTATTCTTGTAAGATATGGTCCGAATCCCATGGCTGTACGCCAGCCGCTCCGCCTCCGCCTGAAATCCATTCACCGAGAAGAACACGCCAATCTCCATCCGCCGCTCCCGCACCATCTCCGGCGTCAGCGAATCATCAATAAAATAATTCTCCTGAATATCCCGCAGCACTCCGATAAAATTCCGAATCGCGTCCTTGGTCACCGTCGTCTGGTGATAACGCACCTCCCCGATCAGCCGCACCGGATACAAAAACGGCAGCGTCCGGTTATAGTCAAACGGACAGTCAATGGCATGCCACCCGCCGCGTCCCTTCAATTCAATAAAATTCTCCCGTACTCTGCGCACCCGTGACTTGTTAAACCGGTCCGGCTGCACCATTGCACAGTGATTCTGTTCCAACAGCAGACACACAATCTGCTCAAAAAGATAACCGCGGACCTGGCCGCGGTTCTTCTGATTCTCCTTCTTCATCCGCCCACCCTCATCTGTATCATATTCTGATACCATTATACCTGCTTTCGAGGGCTGTGGGAAGAAAAATTTTATTCAGCTTCAAACTCAATGTTCTCAAATTCCTTCGAGCTGAAGAACTCTGAAATCGTAATGTCCAGTCCATTACATATTTTGATCATGGTAAAGATCCCTGGATTCTTCGTTGAGTTGCTCATGATATGCATCAGCGTCGTCAACGGCACTGTGGAGCGATAGGATAACTGATAAAATGATAATCCCCGCAGTTCACAAAAATACCTGATTCGATTTGATACTAATTCCTGTTCTGTCATGTTTAACACCTCCCGTATTTGGTAGTACTTCTAGTTTACAATAATTCTAACAGAAATTAGTACCATATAATACACTATTTGCGAAATTTATAATATTTTTATTTGTAGCCTTTGCATTTCCCACTCAACACTGAAGTTTATCACAGTTCCGGAACATCCTCCTCTTCAAAACACTCCTTTCCCAGCTCTGTGATCTTCGTATCTCCAGTTTCTCCATACTGATACAGCTGGTCAAAGAACTCAATGGCAGCACGAATCTTCGTCCGCAGCAGGTAACCACCCGACTGCGTCGCCCGCGCAACCGTTTCCACGGAAACATTCGGTGTCCAACTATAGGCACGCCCGTGGAACTCCTGCACCCGCTCCAGAATCTGACTGATTTCCTCCTTTGTAAGCGGTGCCAGCTGCGGCGCCTTCAGCAGCAGATTCAGAACCGTCTTCGCCGGTTCCTGGGCATCCGGATAAATCTCCGCAAGATTCTCAAACTCATGCTTCCCGTCAATCACATCCTCCGCATAGGAAGCACTCAGGGCGAACATTGTAAATACCCCCTGCATCTGATCTCCCGGTTTCAAAAAACGGGCCATGTTCCGGTAGGCATTCAGACGCGCTTTCTTCCCCAGACGTCCCATCAGTTCCGCCTCATCCACAAGAATCACCCAGCCATTGTATCCCAGCTTCCTAAACAGGAAGCTCATAAACGCAAAATAATCCTGACAGTACTTCGTCTTGCTGAACGGAACATTATACTTCGCTGTCTGGTTGAATATGCGCTTATAGATTTTCTTAAGCAGTGCGTTGCCGATAAAATCCCCTTCCAGATCCGACTGAAGCTGGAACTTCTCATCCTGATCCTCTGTACTGAGGTAGGAGCGAAGCAGATAGTAAAGCTTATCCGTCTCCAGCTCCTTCGCCGCATAGAGAAGCAGATCGCTGGACACGCTGCTGTTGGGTGTCAGCTTTTCCAGCACATGCATAAATCCCGGCTGCTGCCGCCCCGGAAGATAGGTGTTGCTGATGATTCTCTGATAAATGGTCGGCAGTTTATCCATGGGAGTCTCCTTGCTGAGCGATATACAGGATACCACCATCTGGTTCGACTGCGCCATATTAAATACCGTATTCAGGATATGGGTCTTGCCTTCCCCGTACTTTCCGGATATCACCATCCCATCCGAGACTCCCGTGTCGGTCACCCGGTCCATACGGCTGACAATCTCCTTCATCAATCCCGGCCTTGCCTCCGAAAAATACTGTCCCACAGCCCGGGAAGGCACACCGGAACGCAGCGCCTCAATCACCTGTCTTGCTTCCATATCAAACATGAGACTCACCTCCAAACAGTCGTTCACACAGCAGCCCCGGGACTCCCACATTGCCATATCTGGCCTGCTCCAGAATATCCCCGGCATCTGCAGCGCTTACCAAAGGAAGCCCCTGCCCCCTTCTCTTCTCAGCAATTTCCCCTGCCATGGAAATCAGCGTCTCCACCGTATAAGCCTGCTCTCCCATCCGGTCCATATCCGCTATATCTGCAAAACAGTTAAATTTCGAGCTGACAATCTCATTCTGAATCCGCATCCAAAGCGCCTGATATGACTTGATTCCCGCATTATCATCATCCAGCAGTTCTCTCCGGAAACCACACAGAAACATGATATGCTTCAGAGTGTCAATATCATCGATCAGCTGCCGCAGACTCTCATAGGTATCTTCCCTGCGCATCTTCGTATATCTGACAGGTGCCAGAGAAGAACGGTTGATCAGCACCTCCATATCATCCACAATCACAAGCAGTCCCGCATACCCGCTCTGATGAATGATTTCTGCCAGAGACCGAAGCATATGTCTGGCATTATATCTGGTGATTCTGGCTGGCGACAGCCCCAGCCCCTTAAGAAGCGCCAGCTTCACACTCTTATCTCCGCCCATCCAGGACAGCAGCAGCTCCCGGTTCTGATTCTCCAGTGCCGGATGCCCCAATATCCCGCCTGTCAGCAGACTGCACGCCAGCGCAAAGTTATTGTCCAGCAGCGGATCATCCAGAAACATCTCCTTCAGCTGAAGACGAAGTTCTCGTCTGGTAATCGCATCTCCCATTCCCTGATCTGCAAGATAATCCATGAAGGTCTGTCCCTCCGCGATATCACTGCTGTCATAGCCCATCCGCGCGGCAATCTGCCTTCCACAACCCTCCAGCACCGACAGAATATCACACTGTCTGAAAATCTCCAGATAAATCTCACGGAAATCATGCAGCCAGATATCATTGGCTGAGAAATACACCGTCTTGTAGTTCAGTTCCTCGCCAATCTGCTGAAGCTCCTTCATAAAAAAGGTCTTTCCGCTTCCCTTTCTGCCGGTCACGAACTTAATCTTGCTCCCGCCCTCTTTAATATATTCTTTCAGGTACTTCTCCGCCCAGAACTCTGTAAGAAAATTCATCCCTGCCTTCTCCCTCCGTCGCATTACTCATGAAAGAAACGAATCGTCGCCAGATACTGCTCCCTTCCCTCCGAATCCAGAATACGGATTGCCTTATTATTATTCCGGCTGGGACCGAACTGATATCTGCGTCCGCTCTTCGTCTGCTCCACATCAGAAGCATACAACCTTGCAAGATCATAGGCAAAGCTCTGCTGATCATAATCTCTGCGGAACCGGCTCATAGGCACAAGCATCCTGTATAAATCACCCAGGTAAAGATCCGCCCCATCCCTCTTCTTCTGTTTCAATACCACCAGATCATAGGCCTCCGACAGCTCATTTAAAAATGCCTGCGCATTGAACGGAGCCTTCATCAGACGGTCCTGACTGCTCTTGACCATGCTGACAAAGCTCAGCGGGCGCATGCAGGTAACCTTCTTGCGGTTCAGATACAGATCCTGATTCTCCTCATCAATGCGAAGCCGATAAGGAAATATCTCAAAAACAGGTGTCTCGCCCTGCACATCCACCGAAGCCTCCTGACAATATTTCAACATCTGGCGTGCAAAATCACCACTTTCAAAATAAGCCCTGGCATCAAACCCCTCTACCAGACCTCGAATCTCCTCTGCCACTACAGCCTGCTCTTTCAGTGAATCCGCATAGACAGCCATGTCTCTGGCAAGCGCTTTCAAATCACCGGTTTCTGTATCTTTTGCCACAGCTTTATACGCCCTCTGCGCCGCCGCAGTCATATCCTTCATTCTCTTCTCAAGGGGCATCAGCCCACCGTATAACTCCTCGTAATCCATGGTTCTCCTCCGTATGTTCGTTCAACATTCCGCCGGTCTCACTCCGTAGCCGGCACTTGCACCTATTATACAAAATATGCGAACCACTTTCAACGCAATTTCCCGGATTTTTTGAGCCCACTTTACACTTTCTGCGCCTGTCCCACATTTTTCTGTGTCTGTTCCACATTTTTCTGTGCCTACCTCACATCGTTTCCATGCCCGCAGCACATTTTTCTGTTTCTCTCTCGCTCCAAATCTGCTATGATAGTAACAGTTCAAATATGGATTGCGCTGACAGAAAGGCAGAAGATACACGATGAAGCTATATGACTGGCAGGAAGAATGCCTGCATGCATGGGAAGAACATCAATACCGCGGCATCGCCCACGTAATAACCGGAGCCGGAAAGACCGTCATGGCACTGCACGGCATCCTCCGGCTGAAGGACAGGCTTTCCCGGACCACACCCCCGCGCCCGCTTCGCGTCCGGATCGTCGTTCCAACCTGCAGCCTCGCCGCACAGTGGTCTCTGGCACTTCAGCGCCTGCTTCCCGGCGAGTCCCCCATCCGTCCCGGACGCATCGGCGGCGGCAGAACCGACAGCCCCGACCAGGACTACACCATCTATGTGATCAATTCCGCCCGCTATCAGCTTGCCCGCCACATTCTTCAGGACCTTAAGTCCGGATACGACGTGCTTCTGATTGCCGACGAATGCCACCACTTTGCAAGCCCGGAAAACCGCAAGATCTTCGACTTTCTGCCCTGTATTGCCAAGTCAGAACGCTGCTACACCCTTGGGCTTTCCGCCACCCCGCACGGCTATGCCTTCCGGTCCGTTCTGGTGCCCGCGCTCGGACCAGTCATATACCAGTATGGCTTCTCACAAGCCGCCAGCGCCGGAACCGTATGCAGCTTTTCCGTCTTCCAGATACAACTCTCCTTTACTGCCGAAGAGCTAGAACGCTACGAAGATTACAGCTATCGCATCGTTCAGGCGCAGAAGCGCCTCTGCAAAGAATATCCGCACCTGAAGCACCTGAAAGGGATCCATTTTTTCGAAGCCGTCCGTCAGCTTGCCACAGCAGAAGATGACGATCCCGAAGCGCCTGCCACCCAGTTTCTCCGCTGCACCATGGCACGACAGCAGCTGTGCTACCTGGCTGCCAACCGCCTCTCCTGTGTCGAAGCGCTGATTCACCGCATCTCTCCCACCGAGAAGATTCTGGTATTCAGCGAACGGATCAGTCAGGCAGAAGCCCTCTACACCCGCCTGCGCCCCAGATACTCCACTCAGCTTGGTCTCTACCACTCCCAGCTTGGCTCCGCCAGCCGCAGACGAACACTGGAACAGTTTCACAGCGGACACTGCCGGATCCTGATCTGCTGCCGGAGTCTGGACGAAGGCGTAGATGTCCCCGATGCAACCATCGGAATCATCCTGTCCGGCACCGCCGTCCGCCGCCAGCACATCCAGCGGCTCGGGCGGATCCTCCGCCCCGCAGAAGGCAAGACCAGTGCCTGCATGTATTACCTGTACTTAAACGAATCCACGGAAGACTGCGCCTTTCTCCCCGATACACCAGATGCCACCTTCCCCATCTGCAACCTGTCCTACTCTGGACCCGGCAGCACCTTTTCCCATCCGGCCTACGAAGCTGCCGCCGCCGGGGTTCTCTCCCGTATGCGCGCCGCCGACACAGCCACTGCAGCAGCACGCGAGCCGGAGATCCGCCGCTGCCTGGAAGAAGGTCTCATCCGCCCCGACTGGCTCCTCTCCCCGTCAGAATGCAGGACCCGCCAGTCCCTGGCAGTAAAAAGGCATGAGAAAAACTACTGGCGGTGTATGGAAGAGATGGCGAAAGCCACCGGACAGGCGCATAGCTGATGCGCCTGCCCGGTGGCTTTGTGTCTGTAAGTTTCTCCGGTATTTGATTGCCCCTATAGATGCCTTCTTTTATCATTTCGACCATATCGGTTATAAATCTCCAACGCTTCATCATTGAGCAAAGCAAGATTACTGACAATTTCCTTCGTATGCTGTGCAAAATCTTCTATCTGCCGTCCACCATCTTCGATTCCATCAACAACTACACTATCCAGAAAACATGACTCCATAAAATCACAAAAATCTGTGGGGCTTTGCAATGTCGCTAAAAATCCTCTTCTAATTTCTCGGTAGTCAGTCAGCTTCGTCGCAAACGCAATCCTGCTGTCTCCCCAAAGATATCTGAATACAAGCACCTTTTTGTGTTTCATATTCTGAAAAACAGTCTGTCAGCTCCATCATAAAACGTCTTTCATCATATCCGGCCTGTCCTGCATCAGAGAACACCCAATCTGCGAATATCACACCTGGCTCAACTTCCTCTCCATAAAGTTGACAATTGCATCAGCTAACAAACATTATATTTCAGATTTTATGCACCTAATACCTTTAATATACATTCCGAAACATCTTTAAAAACATCTGAACGCGCATTGCACAAACCACGAATAATATCCAATCTCAGGACATTGACATCCTGAGATAATTTCTGTGACAATTCATAAAACTCTTTATGCTTTCCCGCTGTTAAAGCACATTCTAAGAATTCAATTACTTTGCTTTCATCACATACACGCCACATACTTTTCAATTCTGTCACAATCTCTGTTATAGCCAATTCTAACAGGAATTTTTCTGGCCATACCTCTCCCGGCAAATAGCATAACCGCTGTTCAATCCACTCTTCAAAATCTAATTCCGTCCTCAATTCCAGATGCTTCTTAACCTGCCTTTTCGCCTGTTCCCGTAAGCATCGTTTATCACCGTCCAAAAACGCTACACACTTTTTATCTCGCTCTCGATATGCCGAACTCAACTGTTTTAATACCGCCTGATCTGAACCGATTGGAATAACGCTTACACGCTCTCGAAGATCCTGTGGCAAACACCCGTCAATTACAGCCTTTCCAACTTCATCCTCCGTATAAATCAACAATTCCTTGCGTGCTCCACCACTCAATCTGTTCATCGCAAAACCAGTTGAAATTCCTTTGTATATTTCAGTTTTATTGTCTAATGACTCAATAAAAAATCTCCCCTCTGGAGGAACTGAATCCATTATGATACCAGAATGCGTAGAACAGATTATCTGGCAATGCAAATCTTTGCATAACTTTTTTAATTCCTCAATCAGTCTTTTCTGCGCTTCCTCATGTAATCCCAATTCAATTTCGTCAACCACAATCAAAGAATTTCTACCAGCTGCAAACATTTCTATCAGTAAAGAGAAAATTGCATTTTCTCCTGCTCCCATATTAAATCCCGAATAGTGTTTTGTTCGCCTGTCTACAACAAATAGCCTTCTTCTATCTACAGTTCTTATATCTAACGACGTATACCTTCTTCCTAATATAGCACTTGCAATTTCTAATATTTTATTTTTAGTCTCTTCCGGAAATGTAGTTGACTTAAACTTACCCGAATACGTTTTTTCTGTTTTTCTTTCACTTGGCGGTACGATTCGCTGAATACCTAAAAAAACAACGTTCCTTGCGGCTCTTTTCTCATATTTGTTCCATTTACCGCCTTTCTTTTTATACCTTCGCTGATATCCTGGGCCTTCAGATATTTTTTTAGTCTTTGGATTTCTCCACGTATTTAAACTCTTATAATATATAGAAAGCCCCTCTACTTTCATTTCATCCGCTGTCTGGATGAAAAAATCACTAAATGTATAATAGTTTTTATTTCTATCGCTTGGTATATAACCCACCTTAGTATTGTGATATGCACAACACGCCAGCGCCAACAATGTAGATTTTCCTGAGCCGTTTTTTCCTGATATTACAGACAACGGATAGTCAAACTCCATTGTAAATGGATTTAAGCCTCTCAGGCTCCCGCTATCCATACATATTTCCAATAAACTTTTTGCAGTAATATCCGAGCAAAACCACTTTTTATTTTCTTTATCCACTTGCGAATAGCCATATTCCATCTTCTGTCCCCTTTAATTCTTCTTATCGCGATATTTTTTCTGATAAAATATATGCAAAATTATTTGATATACGAAATGTCATTCTCAAATCCTCATAAATCTCCTGTCTGGATTTCCCCACTTCACGTTCAGCCAGCTGCCTCAATTCATAACAAATCTGTTCATATTCATCTTTCTCAATACCAACAATATAATAATTATCTTTAACTTCCATTTTGCCTAACAGTTCATCCAGCAATTCAAGAAGCTGCCATCCTTTTGCAATATCATTTGATATTTTTTCCAGTCTGTGAATGCAAAAAAAACATGATAAATTTCTTCTAATCCGTCCTCGTAAAATACGATTTCTTAAACTCTTACTCAGAAAATTATCATATTCCTGTATCTTACCTTCACTTAATACATCCTTCAACGTTTCAAGTAATTCTTCCATAATAAGTTCGCCATGCTCATCTTTTACATCAATGCTGTTACGCTTAAATACTGTATCCACCTGCTCATAGTAAAAAAGGAAATCATCCATCCTCTGTTCCCAATCAGTACCATATAAATCAACAAATTTCTTAATCAGTTTTACAGCCTTTTCTTCTGAATTTTCAACACATTCCTCGACTACTTCATCTTCAACAGGAGACTTTAAGATATTCCTGGTTTCCCAATAGGTTCCTCCCACTGGAGTCAGAAAATACACTTTACTTTTCCCCTCATTTTCCCATGCAACTAATTGCGGCTCAAATTTATCAAATGTTTGGAGTACGGCACTCAATGTCGACTGGCTGCAGCCTTCCAACTGTGCCAGCTTCTTTTGTGATACTTTTTCACCGCCTGCTAATGTATTAACAATGCTTGCCTTTCTTTTAGTTAAGAACTTATCTATTCGGTTATATTCCTCTGCTGTTAACATCTCCATAATTCTCACTCCAGTTATTATTGATATTTGCTAGCAAATTCCTGTCTTTATTGTATAGTAACACATGTTTCGGATATTTGTAAATTGTTTCTTTATTTATTTCCGAATGTTTTTTTGTATTCATCTTTATTGCCAGCTTTTTTTATCGTATTCTTCTACCTGGTCACATTCGTTCAAGCGAATGGTTAAGTCATTTTATTTCTTTCAAAATCTTACAAGCAGACAAAAATCCGATACTTATCAAAGTATCGGATTTTTATCATTTGCGAAATTATTTTTCAATCACTACATAATTCATTCCATTTTTTCAAACCGTGCTCATACACTCCCTCTCAATCAACTCCCTTATCGCCTTCACCACAACCGGCTTATCTTCTTTATAAACCACCTCAAAACACTTACTATTCTTCACCTCCAATCGATGAAGCAATGTCATTTAGTTAACATCAAAATAGTGTGGGATTGATTCGGAATTACTGACAGATGTGTCCAAAATCTTACAGGTACGACAAATAGACAGATTGTCAGCCAGCAAATTAAGTTTCCTGCCTCCTGCAAAAAAGCAGCATTTTAAAATCACAGCGTCTATATTTCATCTGCCAGATTGTGCCGTTCCATGCGGCACTTTCTTTTTGCTTGCCTGACAGCCGGATTTCCGTTATAGTTATCTCTGACACTAAAAAAAGAGAAAGAACAGCCCCTACCACAGTACACTAATGCGACCTTGATGCCCATTATGCCTGTTTTATTTCTACTTCTCTTCTGGGAGGGTTTACTCTGCGGAATTTCCGTGCTTTTTCCGGAGTAGTCGGTGGGCAATCCTCATCAAATGTGATTGGCATACTTCTAGCTTTTTCAAGCTGTTTACGTTCTTCTTCCGTAAATGCAAGCTCTTTGAGCTGCTCAATTGTAAACTTCTCAACATTTACCATAATATACACCCCTTTCAAACTCAGTTGCGAGTCTTGCGGAAATCAGTCTGGTAACATCAATCCTCTGCCCATCTTTTTCAATTTTGACCCTATCCGTATAGACCACAAATAGGATATCACTTATATCATCTCCAATAAACGGTGTTCCAATGATTGTTCCGTCTATGGATTGGTTTCCTATTGAAGTATCACCTATTGTGTCATAACGTTCTTCTGTTTCACTATGTGAATCATCAAAAATTTCAATTCGATCATAATCGAAAAAAACACGTGCTGCACTTCGAAAATCTATGCCATGTTTCTTTATATTTATCTTGTTTTTTTCTTCATCGTATTCGAAAGCCATTCCGCCTAACTTGAAAGATACTGTAGCCACTGTTTCCTTGCCTCCTTGTCCATCTGGTTTCTCATCTCCAATACGATTTTCATCCTGTATCAACGATATCTTTTTCTTTAGTTTACCATAC
>JAUNPU010000039.1 GCA_030536555.1 Eubacteriales bacterium
CTGAATGTGCATTATGATCTAATTTTCTCATATAATCAGCACCCTTTCATTTATCTACTGATTATATTATAGCATGTTTTCGTGCGCAGAACAAGTGTTCTTTTGCAATTCATCTCCCACCTTTAGAGGACGGAGAATTCTTGCTGGATATTGTTAAAATTTTTATTCAATTATGCTTTAAGCAAGAGTTGTCGGCAGTTCTTTATTTTATCAATAAGGAGCGTGTAAAATGTATCATGCACATTTTAAGGGAACACACTACGAAGCAGGCTTTCGGTGGGGTTCTCTGCTGTTAAGACACAAAAATATAATTTTGGAACATATACCATTTGAGATTACGCAAGAACGAATCGCCTATGCCCTTTCCTGTATTCCAGTTTACAAAAGGTTTTATCCGGAAATTTTAGATGAAATTCAGGGATTGGCAGACGGTCAGGCTGTCGATGTTCATGTTTTGCAGGCTGTATTATTCAGCATGTATGCCATGCCGCCAACATGTAATTGCTCCTGTTTTGCCTCAATGACAAAAGACGGGATTCTTTTAGGCAGAAACAGCGATTTTTTAACAGCGATGGAAAAGCTGAATCAGAATGTAATTTATGAGTTGACAGACGGAGTTTATTCATTCACCGGTAATACAACTGCTTTTGTTGAAATCGAGGACGGCATCAATGAGTACGGATTGGCAATCGGCTTGACATCCGTGTATCCTTTTCGGAAGCAGCCCGGCTTCAACGCAGGCTTGCTTGTCCGATACCTTTTAGAAAAATGCAAACGTGTATCAGAAGCTATCTTTATGGTAAAAGCTCTGCCCGTTGCATCTGCCCAGACACTCACGTTAGCGGATTTGACCGGAGACATGGCAGTTATCGAACATAACTCAGAAAGACTTGAGATTATAAGACCTGCAGGAGACCCATCCTCTTTTGTCTGTGCTACGAATACGTTTCACCATCCGGACATGAAGATTTATAACAATCCGGAAATCGATAACTGGTTTGCAGAAACACGATTTCAAACGTTAACTTCTGCCCTTTCCGATAGCGATAATATTTCAGAACTCATATTTGCAAAGGAACTGCTCTCGGGAAAACATGGTTTCCTATGTCAGTATGACCGTAATACCGGTAAAGATACTGTCTGGTCCGTGGTTTATGATTTAAAGGGACACCGGATTTACAGAGCGGAAGGAAATCCCAGCAGGAAAGATTTTAAGGAAGATTCACGATTCAGGTTTTAAGTAAACCTCCATAATTGCCCCCAATGCCCCGGCAGGAGAGAATCACACCTCCTGCTGAGACATTTGAGGGGCACGCCATCGGCTGGCTCCCTGAGCTATACAGATGACCCCATCTTATTTACTTCCAGTACTGCTTCAGATACTCTTCCGCCTTCTCCTTTGTCAGCGAAAATTTCAAGGTCAGCTTCTCTCGCACCTCATCCTTTGGATTTCCAAACTCCTGACAGGTTTCAATCAAAGCCTGAATTCCCTCCTGTCGCCCACTGTCTACCAGCATCTGTCCCAACAATGTCATCTTTACTACCTCCTGTATATGCTTTAACTCTGTTCCTGTTACAAACTTCACTGCAAACGTATAGAGAATCGCCTCCATACGCATCAAATCCTCTTTGCCAATCAGCTCCTGCTCTTTCTGGAGCATCCTGATTCCCTGCTCAATACGATTCGCAATCGATGTCTCCCCGGACATCAGGGGTGTCAGCAGTAAATGGATCAAATCCGAGCGTTCCAGCCCTCCATGCTCTTTCTTCTGACACAACTCCTCCCATACCTGGTCCGCATCACGGTCCTTCATCCGGATCACCTTAACCCGGTATACGTTTCTTCCAGTTTTCAACTTCTTTTTGAGCTTCTTTGCCAGAGCCGTACAGATCACATAGGTCTCCACTTCGACTCCATAGTAAAATCCAATCATTGCTTCATACGCCCGAAACCGGCGCAGGTCCTCATCTGTGATCGAATCGCTCTCAAACTCAAAGTGCCGCCAGGTTCCGTCTTCCATCTCAAAGTTAAAGTCCTCCATCAGACTCTTCACTTCCAAATGAATCTGCTCCGTCGGCGCAATTCGCCTGACCGCCTCCTTTACTCCCATGACAGGCAGCAGCTCATTGCCAAAAAGTTGCATCGCAGCCTTCAGTGCCCGGTCCTCAAACGGTTGACTGCTGTCTTGCCCCAGACGCTTTCTTTTGTTGCTCTCATCACTCATATAGTCTCCTTCCCGCGACTATATAAGAATCTACCACCATTATAAATTGATTTACTCTCCCAGACAATACTTTCCGCAGATAAAATCTCCTGATTTGGTAACATGCCTGATTCCAGGCGGAAAATCCAGATCATACAGGAATGAACTCCTGCCGATATGTAATATTGATATAAAACTGATATTCGTACAATGCTGATGTGCATGCCGTCTTAATGCTGATATTGCGCAGTAATGACTGTTTCTCTGCTGCAATGGCGA
This sequence comes from Eubacteriales bacterium, assembly GCA_030536555.1. GTDB lineage: Bacteria > Bacillota > Clostridia > Lachnospirales > Lachnospiraceae > Brotaphodocola. The sequence goes on from JAUNPU010000039.1 coordinate 2,484, forward strand.
TAGCTTCTCATATTCTGCTATCGTCCGGAAGATATCTATATCATATCACAAAGGTCCCCTGTTCCACAAGCCAGAATCTGCAAAAATAGACAACTCAAAAAACAGACAACCCCAGCAAAAGAGGCGGTCTGAAACTCAGACCGCCCCGCATTATTTCTGCTACATCCTTCCACCGCAGCCGTGTATCATTTCTACTCAGATACCACTGCTACAGCTTCCTCATATCCCGGACCTTCTCCAGATCCGCCATGATCTCCTCAAATCCCATGCCGCCGACCGCATCCACCGATGCCACCACAGTTCCTTCCACCAGCGGGCAGTCTGCCATGGCAATCTTCCGGTCTTCCATCATCTCAATCACCATCTCCGTGGTCATCACCGCACTGCCAAGATCCATCAGCACGATCACGCCGTCATCCGAGTACACTTCCTCGATGGCATTCTGAATCCGCTCAAAGCTGGTTCCAAAGCCGCCGTCCTCCAGCCCGCCGGCCGGTGCAATCTTCGCATCCGCTGCCATCATGGACGTCAGCTCCACCACGCTCTTTGCCAGATTCTCACTGTGGGATACAATCACCAGTCCTACCATGAAATCCTCCTTCTGCATTCTGCAGCCAGACATCCGCCCGCAGCCGGCATCCGCCCATAGCCGAATTCACACTCAAAGCCAATGTCACGTCCATAGCCAATATCCTGCCCAAAGCCGACATTCCGCTCCTGCGATATTACAGGCTATCCTTCACGCACTCCAGCATATAGGAGAATGAGGTAGCCCCCGGGTCCTGATGTCCCAGTCCGCGCTCGCCCACATAGCTTGCCCGTCCCTTGGTCGCCACCAGATCCTTCGTGTGCTCCGCTCCGGCCCAGGAAGCCTTACATCCCGCATCCAGCACTGCCTTCGCCTCCGCACCTGCTGCCACAGCCTCCTTCATCGCCGCCACAGCCGGAATCATGGCATCCAGCATGGTAGCTTCCTCTGCCACAGCCTTGCCACGCTGCATCACAGCCTCCACCGCCGTATCCATGCCTTTCAGGAAATCGTTCATGTCAAGCTCCGTCTTGCCAGCCAGAGCCATCCCCATCTTCATATAAGCCGACCCGTAAAGCGGTCCCGAAGCACCACCTACGGTAGAAACAAGAGCCATACCCACAGTCTTTAAGATGGTTCCGATATCCTTATCCTCCACAGTCGGCAGTTTCTCCCCCACCGCATGAAATCCACGCGCCAGGTTAATCCCATGATCACTGTCCCCAATCGGCTGATCCAGCTCCGTCAGATACTCCTTCTGCTCCTCGATCTTAACCCCGATTGCCCTCAGAACTTCAATCACCTTTTTACCATCAACCATATTCCGTCACTCCTCCTGATGTTCTGTCACCCATCTGCTCCTGCCACACACTCACATTTTCACTTTCCTGGCACAGCCAGTCCCGAAGCGGGAGAGCATGGGGCATAAGCAAACCCATGCCCCGCGCCAACAAACTCGAAACAAAAGCGAAAATCCGTCACTCCTTCCACGCCGGCGCATCCGCCTTCGCATCCAGCAGTGCCTTCATCTCCTCATCCAGCCGCAGCAGTGAGATTGAGAATCCCTGCATCTCAATGGAAGTCATATACTCCCCGACCAGCGTCCGGTACACCTTGATTCCTTTCGCTGCCAGCACATCCGCCACATGATTATTGATAATAAACAGCTCCATCAGCGGCGTAGCTCCCGATCCGTTGATCAGCACAGCCACTTCACTTCCCGCATAGTCAATATCAGCCAGAATCTTGTCCAGCAGCAGGTCCACAACCTCGTCAGCCGGTCTCATGGCTTCCTTGTGGGTGCCCGGCTCGCCGTGGATACCGATGCCGACCTCCATCTCGTTGTCATTTAACTCAAATCCGGGCTTGCCTGCCGCCGGTACCGTACACGGAGCAATGGCTGCGCCCATGGTGCGCACGTTGTCGATGACCTTCTGAGCCACTGCCTGCACCGCATCCAGATCCGCGCCGGTCTCTGCCAGAGCGCCTGCAATCTTGTGAACAAATACCGTACCTGCCACGCCCCGGCGTCCCACCGTATAAAGGCTTCCGTCCACTGCCACATCGTCGTTGGTCACCACCTGCTTCACAGTGATGCCTTCCATCTCTGCCATCTCAGCAGCCATCTCAAAGTTCATCACGTCGCCGGTGTAGTTCTTCACCACCATCAGCACGCCCTTGTCTGTTGCGATTGCCTTGATGCCCTCATACACCTGATCCGGAGTCGGGGACGTAAATACCGCACCTGCCACAGCTGCATCCAGCATACCTTCACCGACGAATCCGCCGTGTGCCGGCTCATGTCCGCTGCCGCCGCCGCTGATCAGGGCAACCTTGCCCTCTTTCTTCTCAGCACGGACAACTACATTTCCGCAGTCCAGCTTTCTCAAATGCTTCGGATACGCCTTCACCATACCCTGAATCATCTCATTCTCAACCTGGTCAACCGCATTGATAAACTTCTTCATTCGTAAGCCTCCTTTTCCGAACATGATGTTCCCCACAGAACCCAGTTTCCGTCGTTCCCCTGTTCCTGTCGTTCCCCTGCTTCCTGAGCTCCTGTTCCTGCTCCCCCTACTTTTCGTCTCCCAGACAGTTCATATCGTCCAGTGCGCAGGTCTTATCCGCCTCGTCCGCCACACAGTTCATGTCGTTCAGACCACAGCTCTTGTCGTCCTCGCCTTCCAGGCAGTTCATGTCGTTCAGACCACAGGTTTTATCATCCTCACTGATTCCGTTTAAGTTGCCCCAGCCTGCTGCTTTTTTCTTATCTTCCATATCCTGTCCTCACTTTCCGCGTCCAATACGCACCTTGTCTTCACATCTGGAGTGACGGTTCCCCGGTCCCTTCACCCCACTGTTTCGCTTAACCAGAACAAGGCATCCCGGTCAGCCTCACCGCCAGGATACCTGTTCCCATCAAGGATCGTCTGCCGCTCTCCGTCCTCCTTCACGTCATCTGCAAAAGGTCCGGAAGCTCACCTTGCGATCCCCTATTCTACATTGCTGGTTGCCACAAAGTCTACCCCCGTGTCAGCCACATTTGCCACAATCACATCACCGATATGAACCGGTGCCTTCACGGTCACGCCCTTCAGCGCCTTCATGCACTCGAAGATCTTCGCCTTCGGCACGTCGGTCTGGGTCTTCACCGCTACGGTCACATCGCTTCCGCCTTCCACCATCACCGTGCTGGTGACGATACGGGTCGGGTTGGTTACTTCCTTTCTCGCGTAGGTGTCGCCCCGCTTGCAGGTATTTCCCTCTACGCTCACTACTTCACCGGCTTCCATGGTTACCACAAGCGGGCAGCCCAGAGGACAGCCAATGCAGATCAGTTCTCTTTTATCCATCGCTTATGCCTCCTCAATCTTCACGGTTATGGTCTTCAGATCCGGACAGGACTGCAGCTTCGCCTTCTCCAGCCTGATCTCTTCCATCTCACCCGGTGCAACAACCGGACGCTTCCGGTGAATGACTCTCTCATCATCAAAGTATACGCTGATATAGCAGTTCTTATAGACGCCGCCCACACGGAAACGAACCGTCAGACTGTCATCCATCTGATCCGGATGGATCTTGGACGGCACCGTATAGCGCACGCCCTCGATGGGATTCATCTGAATCACTCTGCCGGCATCTGCACTGCGCTCGCCCTTCACAAAGGCTGCCGCATTTCTTCCTGCCGCACCTGCCTCCTCTGATACGAAGTCAACCAGGTCATGCACGTGAAGCACATTGCCACAGGCAAATACGCCATCGATACTGGTCTCCAGGCTCTCATTGACAATCGGTCCGGAGGTAACCGGACTCATCTCCACGCCTGCATCCCGGGACAGCTCATTTTCCGGAATCAGTCCGCAGGAAAGCAGCAGGGTATCACAGTCGTAGTCCTCCTCCGTGCCCGGAATCGGCTTGCCCTTTCCGTCCACCTGAGCGATGGTCACGCCGGTCAGACGCTCCTTGCCGCGGATATCCACCACCGTGTGGCTCAGCTTCAGCGGAATGTCATAGTCATTTAAACACTGCACGATATTTCTCTTTAAGCCGCCGGAGTAAGGCATCAGCTCTGCCACCACCTTCACTTTGGCGCCTTCAAATGTCATACGTCTCGCCATGATCAGGCCGATATCACCGGAACCCAGAATCACCACCTCGCGGCCCGGCATAAAGCCTTCCCGGTTCACCAGGCGCTGCGCCGTACCTGCTGAGTAGATACCTGCCGGACGATAGCCCGGAATGTTCAGGGCGCCTCTGGAACGCTCGCGGCATCCCATCGCCAGAATCACTGCCTTCGCCGGAATCGTGAACATGCCGTCTTCCCGGTTCATAGCCGTCACAACCTTATCATGGCTGATGTCCATAACCATGGTGTGAAGCCTGTACTCAATACCCAGCTCCTTCACCTGGTCGATAAATCTTGCTGCATACTCCGGTCCGGTCAGCTCCTCCTTGAAGGTGTGAAGTCCGAAACCGTTGTGAATACACTGATTCAAAATACCACCCAGCTCCTTATCTCTCTCGAGAATCAGGATGCTGTCTACTCCGCTCTTCTTTGCTGCAACTGCGGCTGCAAGCCCGGCCGGACCGCCGCCGATGATTACGATATCATATGCTTTCATTCTGGACGCTCCTTTCTATATCCGGTCTTTGTTGGTTCCCACGACGAACCTGGATTCGCCGCCGCTCTTGGTGATCTCACCCATAGGCAGATTCAGCTCGCGGGACAGAATCTCCATGGTACGCGGGGAACAGAAGCCAGCCTGGCAGCGTCCCATACCTGCACGGGTTCTGCGCTTTACGCCGTCTAAGGACTTTGCGCCCAGCGGACGGTGAATGGCATCCAGAATCTCGCCCTCCGTTACCATCTCACAGCGGCAGATAATATTGCCGTATGCCGGGTTCTTCTTAATCAGCTCGTTGCGCTCCTCCATGGAAAGCTCCTCCGGATCCAGGATGCCCTTGCGGGTTCCCACAAAGTCCGGATTATCTTCCAGCTTCAGAATATCTTTTACAATGTCAGCTACCATACATCCAATGGCAGGACAGCTGGTCAGTCCCGGAGACTCGATGCCTGCACAGTCCACAAATCCCGGTGCTTCCGGAAGCTCTCCGATGATGAACTCGTGACCTGCCTCATGGGCACGCAGCCCTGCAAAGGAGGTGATGACCTGTCTCAGAGGCACATTTTTCACGGTCAGCGCACACTTGGTGATGACCTGATCCAGTCCGTCCCGGGTGGTGTTGGTGCCTTCCTTATCCTCAATGTCGATGGCAGTCGGCCCCACGATCAGGTTGCCGTGTACGGTCGGCGCCACCAGAATGCCCTTACCGAACTTGGTCGGCAGTGCAAAAATAGTCTTGGACACATGCTTTCCTGCGGACTTGTCAAGCAGGCAGTAGTCGCCCCGTCTCGGCACGATGGTCAGCTTCTTCTCGCTTACCATGTTGTGAATCTGATCCGCATAGACACCGGCTGCGTTGACCACGCACTTTGCCTCATAGGTGCCGGTGCTGGTCTGTAAGCGATAGCCGCCCTCGATCTTCTCAATGCCCTCCACCTGTGTGTTAAAGCGGAATTCCACGCCGTTGGTATTGGCATTCTCTGCCAGTGCAATATTCAAGTTGAACGGACATACGATTCCGGCGGTCGGTGCATACAGCGCTGCCACCGCAATATCGGAAATATTGGGTTCCATCTCCACTAGCTCGTCCCGCTCGATGATGCGAAGTCCCTCCACACCATTCTTGATTCCGCGCTCATACAGCGCTTCCAGTCCCGGACGGGTCTCCGGATCGGTGCAGACTACCAGCGAACCATTCTGAAGGAACGGAAAATCCAGATCCTTCGCCAGTTGCGGCATCATCTTGTTGCCCTGCACATTCAGCTTCGCCATCAGGGAGCCTTCTGCCGCATCATAGCCGGCATGGACGATAGCGCTGTTGGCCTTGGAGGTCCCGCAGCACACATCCTCTTCCTTCTCCAGCACGCAGGCATTTACTTTGTAGCGGGAAAGTTCTCTTGCGGAAGCCGCTCCTGCAACACCTGCGCCAATGATAATTACATCATACATAACGCTCTTCCTTTCTTCCTGTGCCTGATTGAATATCCTGTTCTGCCTGACAGGATATGCTCCACTCAGGTCAGAAAAGCCTGACAAATAAACGCATCTTTCGATACGGGAATGTCAGGCTCTTCTCTCACGCACTTCATTTATTTAGTTGAGTCAGTCACCTGACAATCCCTGCATGTTAATCAGGTAAATATACCGCTTCCTACCACGGAATCGCTCCGTACAGCAGCACAGCTACGATAGCACCGATGATCGGGCCTACAATAACAACCGGTGCATAGCCCCAGTTGGAGTCGCCTTTGCCCTTGATCGGCAGGATTGCATGTGCCAGACGAGGACCAAGGTCACGTGCCGGGTTGATCGCATAACCGGTCAGACCGCCAAGAGACATACCGATGGATACGATGATTGCATTTACCAGGAATTTATCAACGCCTGCTGCAAGTCCGTCAACCTGAGCCAGACCCTTGATTGCAAATACCAGTACGAACGTACCGATTGCTTCACTTAAAATGTTCAGCGGCATATTCGGAACGGACGGTCCGGTGGAGAATACGCCAAGCTTGGTTCCTGCGCTCTCGGTTGCATCAAACTGATCCTTGAACAGAATGTATACCAGGCATGCACCTACAAATGCGCCTGCGAACTGAGCGATGATATATCCGGGAACCATGCCCCATGCGAAGCTGCCCTCTACTGCCAGTGCAATGGTCAGCGCCGGGTTAAAAGAAGCGCCGGAGGCTGCACCGAAGATAAATGCGGGAATCATAACCGCAAGGCCCCATGCAAAGGTAATCTGGATGGATCCTGCACCCTTCATACCGGACTTGTTCAAAGTTACGTTTGCTACTACGCCGTCACCTAAAAGAATCAGCATCATGGTTCCAAGAAATTCTGCTATATATGGTAACATATTGAAATCCCCCTGTTCTTAGTGGACAGGCGGCCGCGGGAGCTTACTCGCAGCCGCCCGTAGTGATTATCTTCCAGTTGTATAACATTCCCCATAGGATTTAGTTCTCTTTCGCCCATCCGAAGGAGTACTTGACAGCCTTGTTCCAGCCGCCAACCTTCTCAGCTCTTACTTCCTCGCTGATCTCCGGCTCAAATACACGGTCGATTGCCCAGTTCTTGATAACGTCTTCCTTGCTGGACCAGTAGCCGACTGCCAGACCTGCCAGATAAGCAGCGCCCATAGCGGTGGTCTCTACGCAGCACGGTCTCTGAACCGGTGCATTGATGATATCAGCCTGGGTCTGCATCAGGAAGTTGTTGGCACTTGCGCCGCCGTCTACCTTCAGTGCTGCCAGCTCGATACCGGAATCTGCCTTCATCGCCTGCAGTACGTCATTGGTCTGATAAGCCAGAGACTCCAGGGTTGCACGGATAATGTGATATTTGTTCACGCCGCGGGTGATGCCTACGATAGTACCTCTCGCATACTGATCCCAGTGCGGTGCGCCAAGACCGGTAAATGCCGGAACCACGTAACAGCCGTTGGTGTCTTTTACCTTCTTTGCCATATACTCGGAATCCGGTGAAGAATCAATGATTCTCAGTTCATCACGGAGCCACTGGATTGCAGCGCCTGCCACGAAGATGGAACCCTCAAGTGCATAGTTTACTTTGCCGTCTAAGCCCCACGCGATGGTGGTAACCAGACCGTTCTTGGAGAATACCGGTTTCTCGCCGGTGTTCATCAGCATGAAGCAGCCGGTTCCGTAGGTGTTCTTTGCCTCACCAGGATTGAAGCAGGTCTGTCCGAACAGAGCGGCCTGCTGGTCGCCTGCTGCGCCGCCGATGGCGATCTCGCCGCCGAAGAACTGCGGATCTGACTTGCCGTATACACAGCTGGACGGCTTTGCTTCCGGAAGCATGCACTTCGGAATGTTCAGCTCTGCCAGAATCTCATCATCCCACTCCAGGGTGTTGATGTTGAACAGCAAGGTTCTGGATGCGTTGGAGTAGTCCGTTACATGAACTGCACCCTTGGTCAGCTTCCAGATCAGCCAGGTCTCAACGGTACCGAATAACAGCTCGCCCTTCTCTGCACGCTCACGAACGCCCTCTACATTGTCCAGGATCCATTTCAGCTTGGTTCCTGAGAAGTATGCGTCGATAACCAGACCGGTCTTGGAGCGGAAGGTGTCAACCAGACCCTTCTCCTTCAGAGAATCACAGTACTCGGAAGTACGGCGGCACTGCCATACGATTGCATGGTATACCGGTTCACCGGTTTCCTTGTCCCACACGATGGTGGTCTCACGCTGGTTGGTAATACCGATTGCTGCAATGTCCTCTGCTGTAGCCCCGATCTTGGACATCGCTTCCACTGCCACACCCAGCTGGGTAGACCAGATCTCGTTCGCGTCATGCTCAACCCAGCCCGGCTTCGGGAAATACTGGGTAAATTCCTTCTGAGCTACGCTGCACATCTCACCTTTCTCATTGAAAAGGATACAACGATTGCTGGTAGTACCTGCGTCGAGTGCCATTACGTATTTTGCCATGAAAATACCTCCTCCTTAGAAAATAAGTTGTTAGTTTCTATACCACTGCCGGACCCCCATCCGGCAAATTGTATACCCCTTGAAGCTAAAACCTTTGTGTAACCTCTGTAACTCTGCCTACATCAGCCAGACCTGCTGGTTGGTGGATGACACTGCGATCGCTCCTGCATCCAGTGCCGTCATGATATCCTCACGGTCCGTGATCAGACCGCCTGCAATCACGTGGGTCCGAACCTGCCCGCAGACCCTGCGGATGATCTTGGGCATCACCCCCGGCAGCACCTCGATAAAGTCCGGCTTCACCTGAGAAAGCTGCTTGTGAATGTTGTCCAGTGACAACGAATCCAGCACAAAGAACCTCATCACCGTGAACATCCCCAGCTCCTTCGCCCGCCGGATCATGGTGGGCTTGGTGGAAATGATCCCGTCCGCCCCCGTATGCTGCCTGATAAAATCTACCGCAATCTCCTTGGGACTGAGCCCCGTGATCAGGTCCACATGGACGATGGACAGCTTGCCTGCCGCCTTGATCTGCCTCACAATATCGTCTATATTGCAGATATCTCCAAATAAAACAAATACCACCTTGATGTCTGAAACCCTGCAGCACTTCGCCAGCCCGTCCATATCCTTGACCGCCGCGATCACCGGATTGGATTCTACCATGTCATAAAATAATTGGTCCATTGTCAAAATAAAAAGAGCATGACATCGAAACAACATTTCTGTTGTGAATGCCCTGCTCTCTCCTCTCAGCATATTTCGTATTTTCTTCTTGTATTCAATATAGCATACTGCACATATAATTTCAACAACATTTCATAATTTCTCATATTGTTCACAGTTTCCAGGCTGTTTTTCTGCCATATTTTTATGCAGTTCTCACAAATTTATCGTTATATTTTTGACAGTTTGAACATTTATTTAACGATGTGTTTATTTTCAGACACTTTCTGTGTTTTGTGTCTCTTTGCAGACGCGCTGCGGCACTCCCGCTTTGCGTCTCCTCGCAGCCGCATCCCGGCTCCGGACGCCCTCACTTTGCGTCCTTGAACAGCTGCACCAGGTCCTCGATGGTACGCGGTCCCATGAACACATCCCGGTCATTGAGCGCAACCAGCGGTACCCGCTCGATCTTGTAGCGTTCCACCAGATCCGGGTACAGGTTGGCATCATACATCTCCGCAGAAATGCAGTCGCTCTTCATGGCGATCTGCTGGCAGGCAATCACCACTCCCGGACAGTGATGGCAGGCAAGGGATACACAGATCTTCGCATGCACCGGCTTCTTCAGCTTCCCGATCTTCTTCAGGGTTCCGGCGGCGATCTCCTGTCCCGGACCAGCCAGATTGTATATGCCGATCACAAAGGAATTGATCTCCTTGCCCCCCGGCACGCCGTGAAATGCCACCCGCTGGTACACGCCATCCAGATAAAATCCCGTAGCCGGAAGATGCTCCGTGTCCATCTCAAGCCCGTCCGCTTCCTCCGGTCCGTAGAACTCCACCTGAATGTGTGGGCTCAGCGCCGCCACTCCCTTCAGAAATGAAGCCATCTCCGCCGACTTCTCCTGCTGCAGAGCGACCACCGCCTTCAATACCACATCCTTCGTCAGTCTGCCAAATACATTCTGGATTGTCGCCTTCGTTGCCTCGTCCAACAGTGCGCTCTCTGCCGAAATCTTTCCTGCATCAATCATCCCGATTCCTCCTTTTTGCTTTTCACGATCATGGGGCAGGTCCGAAGACCTGCCCCATTGTTCCCCGATAAGTACATTATAGAAACCCGGTGAGATTTCTGTCAAGACATATTGCCATACCGGCTGGAATTCTTTTCTGTTGTCAATTCCCTGCTATTCCATTTTCAGAATCAGGCTCTCCACGTCTACCGGTTCCTCGATCATCCCGGTATTTTCCATGAACAGCTCCGTGTTCTTCATCGCCTCAATATCCTTGTCGGTGATTTCCATGGCAAAATCATACATGCCGTACATTTCCTTCACCGCATCCTCCGTCAGCTCCGTCTCCTTCGCAGTCGCCGCCACAGCACCGTCATAGTCGGCTTCCATGGTATCCAGCACCTTCTTCTGACCATCCAGAAATGCCTGCACCAGCTCCGGGTGCTCGTCGTAGAACTTCTGGCTGGTGGCAGTCACGATGGATGCATCTGTCAGCCCCACGCCGCTGGTCACCACCGGAAAGCCCTCCTTCTCCATATTGTAAGCTGCCGGACCTGCAAGGAGCGCCGCGTCAACGCTGCCGCCCACCAGTGCCGCCTGGGAATCCGGAATGCCCATCGCCATGAACTCAATATCCGCCTCCGTCATGTCCGCCGTTGCCAGATAAGCGATCAGCAGCTCATGGAGAATGGTCCCCTTGGGTCCTGCGATCTTCTTGCCCCGCAGATCCTCCGGAGACTGGATGGAATCATCCGCCGCAAACAGCTTGAATGCCTCCGGAGAGCGGCTGTACATGCTGATAATCTTGATATCCGCCCCATTGGATGCAGAGAGAATCACCGAGGTCGCGCCCACTGCATTTAAGAACTGAATATCGCCGGACGCCAGCGCCTGAGTCTGCTCCGGACCGGTAGTCAGGTCAGAATACGCTACATCATAGCCCAGCTCGCCGAACACACTCTGAAAAATCTCCTGATCTTTCTCCACGATTGAAGGTACGTTAAGCGGAGACTTGACGTAGGTGACGGAAATGGTACCCTTCTCACCAGCCTCTGCACCTTTTTCAGCCTCTGCGACCTTCTCTGCCTCTACGGTCGTCTCCGCCGCTGCGCCCGTCTCCTGCGCTCCGCCCTTGTCCTGCGCCGAACCGCATCCCGCAAGAACTCCTGCTGCCAGACATGCCGCCATTACACTGATTTTCCACTTTTTCATAATTTGCTGTCTCCTTTGATCCTTTTGATTATATTTCTTTGTATCTCAATCATATCCCCGGATAGCAGATCCCTCGGATATGGCTGATTTCTGATTTCAAATATCTCTGCGACCCTTCCCTGGTCCAGAATCACAATCCGGTCCCCCAGGATCAGCGCCTCCTCGATGCTGTGGGTGACGAACAGCACCCCCATGGACGTTTCCCGGTGGATTCGAAGCAGCTCCTGCTGCATGGTCTGCCTGGTAAAATAATCCAGCGCCGCAAATGGCTCGTCCATCAGCAGATAAGACGCCCGGTAGGCCAGCGCCCGCGCCAGTGCCACCCGCTGCTGCATGCCGCCGGAGAGCTGGGACGGCCGGGCTTTCTCATATCCCTCCAGTCCCGTCATCCGGATCAGCTCCGCAAAATGCGCCTCATCCACCTGAGTTTTCCGCAGCCCGAACAGGATATTTTTCCGGACATTCAGCCACGGCATCAGCCTTGGCTCCTGGAACACGATTCCCGTCCGGATATCCCCGTCCAGCCTTACAGTGCCGCTGTCATAGGATTCCAGCCCCGCCACAATCCGCAGAAACGTGGTCTTGCCGCAGCCGCTCCGCCCCAGAATCACCGTAATCCCGCCGGCATCCAGGTCCAGATCCATGCCGCAGAGCACCCGTTTCTCGCTGTCCGCCACCCGGTAGGTCTTTGTCAACTGTCTTACACTAACTCCAGCTATCTTCCACACCTCCACGCGTCACTTTTTTCATCAGAAATGAAAATGCCTTGTCACAAAGCACGCCCACAATTCCAATCACAAATATACCTGCGATGACCTTATCCGACCGGGACATCTGCTGCGCATCCAGAATCAGATACCCCAGTCCGCTGCCCGCCGCAATCATTTCCGCACCAATAATAGCGCGCCAGCTGTACCCCAGACCAATCCGCATTCCCACCAGAATATCCGGCGCCGCATAGGGAAGTACGATCCGGAAAAAACTTCGCATCCGGGAGAACCCGTAAGCCTGTCCCACCTCCAAAAGCTTCCTGTCACAAGCACTCAGCCCCTTCCGGATGTTCAAAAACATCGGGAAAAATGACGCCAGCACGATGATGATGATCTTCGATGTCTCCCCGATTCCAAACCACAAAATCAGCAGCGCGATCAGGCTGAGAGGCGGCACATTCCGCATAAATTCCAGTACGGTTCCATAGTATTCCTCAAACCCTTCCTTCACAGACGCCGCCACCGCCAGCACAAATGCCAGGGCAAATGCAATCACAAATCCCGTCAGCACGCGCCCCATGCTGACCAGAATATGCTCCGCCAGCACACCGGTCTGTGTCATTTTCCAGAAGGATTTCCACACCTTTCCCGGCGTCGGAAGCACGTAGGTACTCCACCGCCCCGATGCACATGCCAGCTGCCACAAAAGCAGCAGCGCCGCCAGCACGATTGCCGTCTTTAAGAGACGGCTGTATGTTCTCTTCATGGCTTTTTGCACTCCATTTCCTTATGCTGCATCTTCTTGCTCCACATCTTCTCAGGCATCTTCCGGGAGCAGCGCCGCAATCTCCGGAAATATCTCCAGGCTCCGCTTCAGAATCCCCTTCATGCAGGCGATTGCAATACCGTAATTGGTCATCGGCACATTCTGATCCGCCGCACACTGCAGGCGATATTTCATTTCCCGCTCATTCAACATGCAGCCGCCGCAGTGGATGATCAACCCATATCCGCTCAGGTCATCCGGGAACTCCGTGCCGGATGTAAATTCAAACCGGAAGTCCTTTCCCGTGTACTCCCGAATCCACGCCGGAAGCTTCACCGTGCCGATATCGCCGCACTGCCGGTGATGGGTACAGCCCTCAGAGATCAGAATCCGGCTGCCCTCCAAAAGCCCCTTCAGGGCGCTGACACCTTCCACCGCCTGCGCCAGATTACCCTTATAGTTGGCAAATAAGATGGAAAATGAGGTCAGAGGCAGCTCCCGCGGCGTATCCTTTGCCACCTGCGCAAATGCCTGGCTGTCTGTGATGACCAGTGCCGGCGCCTCCCCCAGCTTCCGGTAAGTATCCGGCAGATTCTTCTCTCCCGCCACCACAGAGATTGCACCAGCATCCAGAATATCCCGGATGGTCTGCTGCTGCGGCAGAATCAGACGTCCCTTCGGCGCTGCCTTGTCCACCGGCACCACCAGCACCACCAGATCCCCCGGAGAAAGCAGGTGACCGACGATGCGCTTCTGGCTTTCCTCCACTCTGGCAAGGCGGGCGAGCGCTTCCTTCAGCTCCCGGATTCCCTGGCCGGTGGAGGCGCTGACGTAGAGAGTTGGCTGGGATGAAAGGTGAGTTTGCCCGGTTTGCTCTGTTTCAGGCAGCTTGCCCGCCGGCGTCGGCTGCCCGGCTTCTCCCGCCTGCACATTTGGCAGCCTCGACTGCCCGGCTTCTCCCGCCTGCACATTTGACAGCATCGACTGCTCTGTTTCCGTCTCTCTCGCCTGCCTGCCGTCCGCCAGGTCTGCCTTGTTATACGCGATCAGATATGGAATCTTCTTTCTCTCAAACTGCTCAATCAGTTGCTTTTCCTCTGCCCCGATTCCTTCCCGTACATCCACCACCAGCACTGCCACATCACTTTTGTTCAGCACCTGGCTGCTCTTTTTCACCCGAAGGGTTCCTAGCTCCCCTTCATCGTCGATCCCCGGGGTGTCGATCATCACCACCGGTCCCAGCGGCAGAAGTTCCATTGCCTTGTAAACCGGGTCCGTGGTAGTCCCCTTCACATCCGACACCACCGCCAGCTGCTGCCCTGTCACTGCATTCATCACGCTGGATTTCCCGGCATTTCGCCTGCCGAAGAATCCAATATGTACCCGCTCCGATGAGGGAGTCTGATTCATTCCCATCCTGCTGCCTCCTTATCTTTTTATCACTGCCCGTGTCCTGTTCCAAATCCCTTGCAGTCCCCGCGGTCCACTACCACCTGGAATCCGGCGGCTGCCATGCTCTCCTTCAGCATCTGCAAACCTTCCGCCGCCTCGCTTCCGGACGCAAGCTTATTGTCATACAAACTGTACTTGCTGCGGACCGAAGACGGCGACAGATTGGGCATCACCACATTGGCGCCGCAGCGCATTCCCCGCTCTCTGCCGTCTGCCTTCGCCGTTCCCAGCGCCGTGGTTGCCGGAAGAAGCACCTTCGGAAGCATCAGGCGGACGATTGCCAGAAGGTCCAGTGTCAGCTCCACACTGCCCGCCATTTCCCCCGCAAACGGGGTGTCGTGGTGGGGCAGAAATGGTCCGATTCCCACCATTTCCGGGCGCAGCTCCTGCAAAAATACCAGGTCTTTTGCCAGGCAGGATATGGTCTGCCCCGGCGCTCCGACCATCATGCCCGCGCCAGTCTGGAACCCGATTTCTTTCAGGTCCCACAGACACCGCATCCGGTTTTCCATACTCATTTCCGCCGGGTGCAGATGACGGTAATGGCATCCGTCCGCCGTCTCATGGCGAAGCAGATACCGATCCACTCCCGCCTGAAAATACGCCTCATAAGCCTCCCGACTCTTCTCGCCGATGGAGAGCGTCAGCGCACATTCCGGCCACCTGCTCTTGATCATGCGTGCCAGCTCCGTCACCCGCTCATCCGTAAAGTATCCGTCCTCGCCGCCCTGCAGCACGAAGGTCCGAAACCCCAGCTCGTACCCTTCCTGACAGCAGGAAAGAATCTCTTTTTCCGTCAGCCGATACCGCTGCGCATTCCGGTTGCTCCTTCGAATCCCGCAGTAATAGCAGTCATTTTTGCAGTAATTGCTGCACTCGATCAGCCCGCGAATGTAGACCGCATTGCCGTATTCTCTGCGCCGCACCCGGTCCGCTTTTGCCCGCAGGGCTTCCGAAAATTCCGCCTGCCACTGGGGGATTCCAAGGCTTCCCGTACCCAGCCCGTTGGCTTCCCATCCGGCTAAAAGCTCCTCAAATTCCTGCTCCGTCAGCCGCTTTCCAGCTTCCAGCCGGTCCAGAAGTTCCATAGGTTTTTCCAACAAAAAAGATGTTCCAGACATGATTCTCTGCCTCTTTCTGCACGTACTGGCACAAAAAGCCAAAGATCATGTCCGCAACATCTTCCTCATTTCCTGTCGCAGGAACATTATCCTGATCAGCAGCTGCACTATCCCCTGCGGCCACTGTTTGTCATTTACCTGACTGATTGGTTTTCTCTTTCACGTCAGAATCTGTGTCTTCTCGTGTCAGTACCTGATATTGTGTTGTCATTGTTGCTCTCTCACTTTGCCCTAAGCACCTGCTCGTGGCTCAGTCGTCTCACCGTGGTCCGGTCCTCTGGTTACAAATTTCCTGTAACAGGGTACCAGATGACTTCTATCATAGCCGGATTCTGCTGGTTTGTCAATCGAGAGGATTTTTTCTCGGCTGGCTTTGGGTAATTTTCCCTGGCTGGCTTTGGATAATTTCTTCTGGCTGGCTTCGAAGAAACCTCCCTGACTGGCATCAGAGATTATTTCTCAACTGGATTCGGGAACAGGCGGGCTCTTTTGGACAATAAAGTGGCATTTCGGGCATTAATTGTCCAATCGCAAACCATTTTTCATCAGAAACATGGGTTTTAGCCTCTTGTTTCAATGTTTTTGGATAATAAATCCGCATTTCAGCCATTAATTGTCCAAAATTCCAAGATTTTTGGACAATTATTGCCTCTTTTGCCTGTTAATTATCCAAAATCAAGCATTTCAGCCTCTATTCGTCGAAAAAATGAGGGGGTTTGGACAATTATAAGGTGTTTTTGCCAAAAATTGTCCAAACGCCCCCTTATACCAAGTACTTCCGGCAATCTGCCTCCCAGCCGCCAAAGCAACCACTTCCAGTAACCTGCCTTCTATTCGCCAAAGCAGCAATTCAAACAGCCCCTCTCACCAGCCCACCTCTCGCATCCAACAATCTCTCACAT
Source organism: Eubacteriales bacterium (assembly GCA_030536555.1). Lineage (GTDB taxonomy): Bacteria > Bacillota > Clostridia > Lachnospirales > Lachnospiraceae > Brotaphodocola. The sequence continues at coordinate 18,937 of JAUNPU010000039.1, forward strand.
CCTACCGCCCCAGCAGGCAGGCCATCATCTCATATCCCTGCTCGCGGAAGCGACCGGTGGCTGCGCCGCTCTTCTCATTGTAGGAATCGGCGCCGGAATCCACCACTGCGTTGCTGCGGTACAGCAGATAGGGAATCGGGTCGGAGATGTGGGTCTTGATGGCGATCGGGGTCGGATGGTCCGGCATCACCAGGATGGAATATTCCTCGCCGGCTGCTTCCAGTCCTGCCAGCACCGGTCCCACGATCTCCTGGTCGATCAGCTCGATGGAGCGGATCTTCCCTTCCAGATCTCCGTGGTGTCCGCACTCGTCCGGAGCTTCCACATGGATGTAGACCAGATCCTGACCGTCCAGCAGCGTCTTCAGAGCCGCCTCGCCTTTTCCCTTAAAGTTGGTGTCAATATTTCCGGTGGCGCCCTCTACCTCGATGACCTTCATTCCTGCACAGAGACCAATGCCCTTGATCAGGTCCACTGCAGAAATGACGGATGCCTTCACGCCGTAGGTCTCCTCAAACAGGGACACTGCCGGTCTGGTGCCTTCGCCCCACAGCCAGATGGAATTGGCCGGATTCAGTCCACGCTCCACGCGGGACTTATTGACCGGATGATCCTTCAGCACCTCATAGCTGCGCTTCATCAAGTTCAGGATTACCGGATTCTTCGGCAGGTATTCCCCTACCTTCCGGTCAGAAATATCATGGGGCGGAGTCAGCTCAAGTCCAATCGGACCGCCATGCCAGATCATGCAGTGGCGATAGCTGATGCCCGGGTAGAACAGCCGCTCTTCATCGCGGAATACCTGGTCGACTGCATGAATCAGTTCCGCAGCCTCAGCCGTGGTGATCTCACCGGAGCTGTAGTCCACCATCGTCTTATCCGCATAGTCCGGCTCATCGGACAGGGTCACCAGATTGCAGCGAAATGCCACATCTGTATCAGACATCTGAATACCGATGCTGACCGCCTCCAGCGGAGAGCGGCCGGTATAGCAGGTCTGCGGGTTGTATCCCATTACAGACAGATTTGCCACGTCACTTCCCGGCTTCATGCCTGCCGGCACTGTCTTCACCATCCCCAGCTCGCCGCCTCGCGCAAGCCGGTCAATATTTGGCTTCTCAGCCACTTCCAGCGGAGTCTTACCGCCCAGTGCCTCTACCGGATAGTCTGCCATTCCATCTCCAAGCATCACAATGTACTTCATCTCACATTCCCCTTTCCATTTCACAATATACGATGTCGGTGCCTGTCACCTCACATCGCCCAAATCCCGCACAATCCTGGCGCCAGGCCCCTGCCAAATCTGTCTCTATCTCACTTCGCCTGCAGCCCGTCCCGGATCCGCGCTTCCATCACCGCCCGCAGCTCATCCACGGTCTGTCCCGGTGTCTTCCCGGTCTCGTCGATGGTAATGTCTGCGTACTTCTCATAGATCGGCACCCGCTCCTCGTACAGATCCCGGAGGGTCATGCCATTTTTCAGCGCCACGCCCCGGTCTGTCAGGTCTCCTAAGCGCCGCTTCACATCCCGGTATTCCAGCTTCAGGTACACCACCGTGCTGATTTCCTTTAAGTGCTCCATGGCCTTCTCGCCGTAGATCACGCTTCCGCCCGGCGCTATGATCGAGCGCTTCACATCCAGCTCACTGTTGATCTGCTCCTCCACATCCAGGAAGCCCTCCGTTCCCACCTCTGCGATGATCTCCTTCAGAAGCTTTCCGGTCTTTTCCTGGATCACGATATCCACATCCACAAAGGAGTAGCCCAGGCGCTTCGCCAGCAGAACTCCCACGGTACTTTTGCCGGATGCCGGCATTCCAATCAAGGTAATATTTGATTTCATTTTTTTCGTCTCCTGCGTGCAGTATCTTTCTTCTTCACCGAATACCCAAAGCTCCCCAGCTTTCTGCCCAGTTCAAAATACTCCCCATGAGAATACGACACCAGTCCCGTCTCATTGAGCCGGAACTTCCCCTTATCATCCATATACTTCTCATCCACCGTCACCCCGACGATCTCCGCCAGAAACATGGAATGAGTCCCCAGCGGAATGATCTGGGTCACCCTGCACTCCAGATTCACCGGACTCTCTGCGATGCCCGGCGCCTCCACATGCTGAGATGGAAGCGGCGTCAGCTTCATTTCCTGAAATTTGTCCACATCACGGCCGGACTTTACGCCGCAGTAATCCGTGGCGTACACCAGGTCCCGGTTCACCAGATTGACCACGAAGCTTCCGGTCTCCTTGATGATATCATAGGAATACCGCTCCGGGCGCACGGATATGGACAGCATCGCCGGTGACGAGCAGACGGTTCCCGCCCACGCCACCGTGATGATATTGGGCTTCTCCCCCGGCCGTGCGCAGCTGACCATAACTGCCGGAACCGGGTACAACATATTGCCTCCGCGCCAGAACTGCTTACCCATACGCTACTCCTCGCAGGCGATCATGATCGCCGGAATCAGCTGCTTCTTTCGGGATACCACGCCCGGAAGCTCTACCACGCAGTCCCTGGACTCCACATTTTCCTCCGCCACGTCCACGTGGAAGGCATTGATGATCAGGTTCTCCGCCCCTGCGCCCTCGCAAAGCAGCTCCGTGGACTCGGTCAGAATGTTGGTCAGCATGAAGAACATCATGTCCACCCCATGCTCTGCGTGAGCCTTCTTCAGATACGGCAGCATCCGCGTCTTCAGCTGCTTCAACTCGTCCGCATTGAGAGAGCTGATCTGCGCCACGCCGAAGGATACCTTGCCCGCGCTGAACCGCTTGAAATCCTGATAGAAGATTTCCTCGTCGCTCTTGCTCTTTAAGTTGCTGCCCGCCGCAAACATGTCGGCTGCATACTTGTCAATGTCAATCTTCGCCGCTCCCGCCAGCGCCAGCGCCGCCACCCGGTCCGTCTCCGTACAGGTGGGTGAACGGAACAGCAGCGTATCGGATATGATCGCGCTGCACAGAAGTCCCGCGGTCTTCTGGTCGATGGGCACATTATTTTCATTGTACATCTGGTACACGATGGTCGCCGTGCAGCCCAGAGGCTGATTGCGGAAAAATACCGGTGCGATGGTCTCCACCGTACCCAGCTTGTGGTGATCCACAATCTCCAGAATATCCGCATTTTCAATGCCGTCCACCGCCTGGGCACGCTCATTGTGGTCCACCAGAATCAGCTTCTTGCCCTTGGCGCCCAGCAGGTTCCGGCGGGAGATCATGCCCTTGTACTTGCCTTCCTTGTCCAGAATCGGGAAGTCACGATGGCGCTTGCTCGCCATCACCTCCTTGATCTCGTCGATGTGGTCCGTATCCTCAAAGGTAATCAGCCCCTCGGTCCGCATGAAGTAGCTGATCGGCATGCTCTGGTTGATCAGACGCGCCGCCGTGTAGGTGTCATACGGGGTGGTAATCACCGTGCAGCCCCGCTCCTGCGCCAGCTTGCGGATGGTCATGGACACCGCCGCGCCCTCGCAGACGATGATGCAGTCCGCCTCCATCTCGATGGCGCACAGCTGGGACTCATACCGGTTGCCCAGGATGACCAGATCATGGGGAGAAATATAATACTCCATCAGATCCGGATTCGCCGCTGCAATCAGCACCTTGCCCTCCGCAAAGAATCCCCCCTCGTCGCCGATTACCAGCTGCCCCTCCAGGGTCTCGATAATATTGCTGTAGCGGGTATGGGCCTTGGATAAAATGCTGCTGTCCAGCACATTCATGTAGGACTTGGTAATATCGCCGACCGTGATCAGTCCCTCCAGCACATCGCCGGAGCTGACCGCCGGCAGAGTCACCGCATTCGCCTCCTGCATCAGATTCCATGCTTTCTTCAGGGAAATGTAACGGTCCACACCCGGCATCTCCCGAATCTCAATATCCTTGACCTGGGTCTTCACATTGCTGACCAGCTCCGGTGCCTCCACGTTGAAATAATTCAGCACATACTGGGTCTCCTCATTGATATGGCCTGCTCTTCCCGGCACATAATTCTTGCCAGTCACCTGGGACTTCAGATTCGCATAGCAGATAGCGGAACAGATGGAATCCGTATCCGGGTTCTTGTGGCCGATGACGATTGTCTTATCTCTTCTATCTTCTGACATATTCTCCTCCTGCTTTTTCATCCTGTCGTTATCATTCATAACTGTCTTTTGACCAGTATATCATATTTCCGCAAATCAGAACAACCTTACACCTGTATTATTTCCAATAATTTCCCATATGCGGATGCTCTTCCGAATCGCCTCACTTTTATTGGTTAAAGTGTATGTTTATCTGTCGGATATTTCATTTCTTTTGTCTATCTTTCACAATATGTTCACTGTTTGTTCATATTTTATTCATAATTCATTTCTATACTGTAATCATAGAAAAGGGATGTAACTTGATGAACAGTCAAATTGCACATAGATTTTTCATAATTGCCCCGGCAGGATGTCAATCCTCCGGGGTCTCCTCATGTCCGGGGGCAGCCGGTCCCGAACTTAAAAACTGCCCGTAGATTCTACTTAAATCTCAACTGAAAATCCGCCCATGAATTCCACTTCAACTTCAACTTAAAAATCCGCCCATAGACTCCCCCTCAAGCTTCTGGGGAAATCCGGGCGGATTTTCTGCATCAGAGCGCAGCTTCTATGTAGGATCAGTCAAGTACCTGACGAGCCGCCCCGTAGATTCCGGCGTCATTGCCCAGCTGTGCCAGACCGATCTTCGCCTTATTCTTGGAAATCGGGGTAAAGAACTGATAATGCTTCTCGATGACATCGATCAGGAACTGACCGGCTCTGGACACGCCGCCGCCGATGACGAACATCTCCGGATCCACTGTCAGCGCCAGCTGTGCCAGCAGAAGTCCCAGGTAGCGGCCTACGATCTCCACCACCTCCAGCGCCATCTGATCGCCTGCCTTTGCCTCATCCAGCACATCCTTGGCGGTAATATCATCGCCGTACTTGCGCATAGCGGAAGGAGCATCGCTGGCTGCCATCTTTCTTCTTGCCTCTCTTGCGATACCGGTGGCACTGGCGATCTGCTCCACGCAGCCTACGCCGCCGCAGTTGCAGTGCTCCGTCTCCTCGTCACGGACATGAATATGTCCAATCTCGCCGCCCAGACCATGCCTGCCAGCCACGATCTTCTGATTCAGGATCACACCGCCGCCAACGCCGGTTCCCAGGGTTACCATCACGATATCGGAAAATCCCTTGCCGCCGCCCTGCCACATCTCACCGAGTGCAGCCACATTGGCATCGTTGCCGCTCTTAACCGGGATTCCGTCCAGGAGAGCGCTCAGCTCATTCTGCGGATTCATGTTGCGCCAGCCCAGGTTCACACACAGCTCCACCTGTCCGTCCGGCATCACCGGTCCCGGAACTCCCATTCCGGCTCCGACTACATCCTCCAGCCCGATTCCCCGCTGGCTCAGTACCTCCCTGATGGATGCTGCCACATCCGGCAGGATGTACTTGCCGCCGTCCTCCTTGCGGGTGGTTACCTCCCACTTGTGAAGCAGGGTACCGTCCGTCTCAAACAGTCCCAGCTTCACTGTCGTGCCGCCAATGTCAACACCAATACACTTCTTCCCCATTGCTCTCCACTCCTTTTTTATATATTACAGAGAACGTGCGACCTCAGCCACATGCTCTGCAGTAAATCCAAAATGCTCAAACAGCTTTGCTGCCGGTGCACTTGCGCCGAAGCCCTGCATGGTCACGGTTGCGCCATCCAGACCGACATATCTGCCCCAGCCGAAGTCGCCCAGCGCTTCCACAGCCACACGCTTACGCACTGCCTTCGGAAGAACGGACTCCTTATACTCTGCACTCTGCTCCTCAAATACTTCCATACACGGCATGGAAACCACGCGGACGCTCCTGCCCTCTGCTGCCAGCAGTGCCTTCGCCTTCACAGCCAGCTCCACCTCGGAACCGGTAGCAATCAGGATGTACTCCGGGGTACCCTCGCAGTCATCGATCACATAGCCGCCCTTCAGAGCCTCTTTGCTGCTGCCTGCCATCGGCGCCAGGTTCTGTCTGGTCAGCACCAGAGCCGTCGGGGTCTTCTCAGATGCAACCGCACTGTACCATGCTGCCGCCGTCTCCACTGCGTCACAGGGACGGAATACGTGGAAGTTCGGCATGGCGCGGAACATTGCCAGCTGCTCGATCGGCTCGTGGGTCGGTCCATCCTCGCCCACACCGATGCTGTCATGGGTAAATACAAAGGTCAGCGGCACTCCCATCAGCGCAGACAGACGCGCCATCGGCTTCGTATAGTCACTGAACACGAAGAAGGTAGCCACAAATGCCTTCACGCCGCCGTGAAGCATCATGCCGTTGCCGATTGCCGTCATCGCCAGCTCACGGACGCCAAAGTGCATATTTCTGCCTGCACGGTTCTCCTTGGAGAACTCGCCTTCCCCGTTCATGGTGGTCTTGTTGGACGGACCCAAGTCCGCAGAACCGCCCATCAGGTTCGGCATCAGGTCCTTCAGACGATTGATCACCTTGCCGGACAGACTTCTGGTAGCCTCAGCCTTCTCGCCATGTACCCAGAAGCTCTCATCTGCCAGCAGCTTCTCAGCCACTGCCTGATTGCCCTCAAAATACTGATTCCACAGAGACTCCATCTCCGGGAACTCCTCGCAGTACGCTGCGAACATCACATTCCATGCAGCCTCTGCCTCAGCCTTCTCCTCGGCAGCTCTGCTGAAATGCTCATATACCTCCTGAGGAACGTAGAACGGCTCCTTAGACGGCCATCCCAGATTCTCCTTCAGTGCCTCTACATTGTCCACACCCAGCGGCTCGCCGTGTGCGCTTGCCTTGCCCTGCTTTGCCGGGCAGCCGTAACCGATCTCAGTCTTGATGGTAATGAAGGACGGGCGCTCTGTATCTGCCTTCGCTTCCTCGATAGCCCTGCCGATTGCCTCTAAGTCCGTGCCATCCTCAACAGTCAGGGTCTGGAAGCCAAATGCCTCCATGCGCTTTGCCACATCCTCGGTAAATGCGATGTCGGTGCTTCCCTCGATGGAAATCTTATTGGAATCATACAGCACGATCAGCTTGCTCAGTCCCAGAGTACCGGCCAGAGAAAATGCCTCAGAGGAAATACCCTCCATCATACATCCGTCACCGCCCAATGCGTAGGTGTAGTGATCCACCACCGGGTAATTCTCCTTGTTAAATACCTCAGCCAGGTGTGCCTCGGCAATCGCCATGCCGACAGCCATGCCCATGCCTGCGCCCAGGGGACCGGTGGTCGCCTCTACGCCTACGGTGTGACCATACTCCGGATGTCCCGGGGTCTTTGCGCCCAGCTGACGGAACTGCATCAGATCCTCCTTGGACAGATCGCCGTAGCCAAACAGGTGAAGCAGGGAGTAGAGAAGCATGGAACCATGTCCGCCGGATAAGATAAACCGGTCGCGGTTCGCCCAGTCCGGATCAGCCGGATTGTGGTTCATGTGGTTCATCCACAGCTCGTAAGCCATCGGTGCGCATCCCAGCGGCAGTCCCGGATGTCCGGAATTGGCCTTCTGAATCGCATCGGCAGATAAAACCCGGATTGCATTTACTGACATCTTGTCAATGTTATTCATTGGTAAAACCTCCTGTGTTGTATGAAATGGTTAGGTAGTTTGCATCTATACATCAATGTAGCTTGATCTCCCGCATCTCAAGCGGGCCGGTCAGCACCAGTGTATTCGGGAATCTTCCCTTCCGGATCCTGGAGATCGGAAAATCGAAGGCGGCATACAATTTCTCCGTGCCTGCCATGTTAAATACCTTACACGAATCTTCATTATACAAAAATATCAAATCGCCGTCAATATCTGCCTGCGTATACTCGTAAGTAAATTCCTTGCTCAGCACATGAGTTCCGTCATTTCGGTATACTTCCAGGCGGCTTGCATGCTCACCGGTAGTATTTCTCACAATGACCGCTGCATATTCATCAGAATAGAAAATACTCTGAATCTCCTCCTCGATGACCACCTGCTTCACCAGCTCCGGCGACGCCAGGTTCTTCGACGAGAAAAATGTCAGCCCGTTCCCCGAGAATGCACAGGAATAAGGCGGCGCCATATAGGTCACCCGCGGCACCATACTGTCCGCAAACTGATCGTCAAATCCGCCCACCAGACGGTTGGGCACGTTCTTGCCAATCTCCGAGAAGTCATAGAACACCACCCGGTTCTTCATCTCGCCATTCTGCAGATAGACGTAGGAGCACAAAAGCTGCGTCCCGTCATCGGACAGGGAAATGTCCAGCGGATACCCGTCCCCCGCCATCTTGGTCTTCACCGTAATATCCAGTGAACTGCCGTCCTTCTTGAAAAATGTGATATAGCTGGCACTGGAGTCCTCCAGCACTGCCGCCACGATACCAGTCCCGGACACGGCAACCTTGCTGATGGGCAGCACCGTCGTCGCCTGCCCCTGCTTCCCGTCCGTGCTGCAGATGTAGATACTGTTGCCCTGCCGGTCCGCAATCGCCGCATACTCGCCATTTACCGACACGATCGGCGTCTTCATCTCATAGCTCTCCGTCCAGATATTCTTCCCCTTGTTGTCCGCGTAGGAAGCGCCGTCCTTGGTGTACTTCAACACATTGGAGCCGAAGCTCTCATACCCCACCAGACTGCCCTCATTGATCGGAACCTGCCATGCCGTCTCATAGGTGCTGTAGCGGTACTGCTGCTGATAATAATGCCATCCCCCTGCGCCCACGCCGGCCAGCAGAAGCAGCGCCAGCAGAATCGTCATCCGCCGCCTGCTCACTCTCCGGTGCGCCCGGCGCACCACCTCCTCGCTGTCCTCCTGCATGCCGGGGCGATTCGACTGTCCCGGCATTCCCGGGCGGTTCGGCTGTCCCGGCATC